>NZ_FNDP01000001.1:0-162336 GCF_900100545.1 Pseudobutyrivibrio sp. 49 | reverse complement strand
CTCATGCTCTCTGACATACTTACTGATGTAGATGCACTAACTGACTCTGATGTACTCTGGCTTTCACTATTACTCATTGAAGTACTTGCTGACTCACTTGAGCTTGTTGATGTACTCTCAGATGCTGATGTACTTGCTGATTCTGAAGCACTCTGGCTTGCGCTATCGCTCATTGAAGTGCTTATGCTTGCTGATGCACTTGCACTTGTTGATGCACTCTCAGAAGCAGATGTGCTTGCTGACTCTGATGTACTCTGACTTTCACTATTACTCATTGAAGTACTTGCACTAGCTGACTCGCTCATGCTTGTCGATGCACTATCTGAAGCTGATGTGCTTGCTGACTCTGTTGCACTTGTTGATGCAGATTCACTTGCACTTGTTGAAGCAGACTCTGACATGCTCTGGCTTGCACTATTACTTGCACTTGTTGAAGCACTCTCACTTGCTGACAAACTCTCTGATAAAGAAGCTGCACTGCTAGCTGACTCAGATGCACTCTGGCTCATTGATGCGCTTGCGCTTGCAGATGCACTTGCTGAGAAGCTTGTAGACTCTGATCTTGATGAAGATGCAGATTCTGAAGCTACTGCACTATCTGAAAGGGACATGCTTCTAGACTGAGATGCACTCTCAGACATTCTTGAGCTCTCAGAAATAGACTCACTTCTCTGGGCTGCCTCACTCTGTGATACTGCCTCGCTTGCACTAACTGACTCTGACCAGGCTGCAGACTGTGATGCAATTGCACTAACTGATTCAGATAAAGAAGTTACTTCACTTCTTGCTTCATGGTAATCATCCTTACCCTTATTAAATGCATCCTCTCCAAAGTATGTGTAACCCTTTACATCGAAGTTTCCATCTCTGGCCTCACCGTTGTAATTAAAGTAAATATCTGAACCCTCATGCTCCTTGGCTACGAAGCTGAGCTTATAGTTTACAGTAGAAGTAGATGAATATGTGGCTGCCTTTAATGTAATATGCTGTGCCTCATAGGTCTCTCCAACTCCATCTAAATATGCAACCAGATGGTAAGTTCCATCAGGATTTTTTGATATGTTGGATGACTCATAATAATAAGTCTTTCCACCAATGGAAATGGCAGTATATCTTTCCATTTCCCAGCCCCATTTATTCTGCTTGCACACCGCTTTTTCTTTTGTTACAAGGCTGACAATATTTCCCTCTGTGTCAGTCAACTCACTGTAAGTACCTGTTCCATTCCAGTGATTGACTACTGTACCAAGATTATCATTTCTATTATTTCTAAAAATACCGTCAAAGGTATTGTTCCAGTCATTATCCTTTGTAGAGAAATAAGCTAAATTCTTGTAAACAGTACCATTGCATGTGTAATAATCATGATCACATCCAACATTTACAAGTGTGCCCTTTGTCTCCTCTGTAGGCCATGAAAGAGTAAATGTATTGTCATCATTTAAATCAACCTTAACAACATCCTGAAGCTGGTATCCATTTACATAATATCTGCATACTGTCTGAGCTGTTCCATCAGCAGCATAATTTGTCTCATACTTCCATGTAAGAACATTTCCTGCACCATCTGTATACTGAGTTGTCTTCTTAACAACCATGATTCCAGAAACGATATTTGCATTATCATTCTGACCCCATCCAGTTGTAAGTCCAGGAACCAAAGCATCACCATTCTGATCAACTGTTACATAATCAAAATATGCGTACTTTGTCTCACCAGCTGCATCAATATAAGTAACCTTTACACTGTTGGTATTGTAATTGCTGCTATCCCAGTCACTGTAAAGGATTTCTCCAACATAACCCTCCTGATAGAAGGAATACTGAATAAGAAGATTTGCCAGCTTATCACCATAACCGTAATAGTTATTAGACGCTGGTGTATGATTAAGTCGCTCTCCGTGAGCAATGGCATCAGCCTGTGCTGCCTTCAGCTCCGCCTGCGCCTCCTCAATCTGCTTTATAAGATTCTCAAGATAATCGTCCTGAAGACCTGCCTCTGAGAATGATGTAGATGCTGACTCAAATACTTCCTCAGCCTCAGACATAGCTGTAGAAAGACTTGCGCTCTCTGAAGCCAGTCTCTCTGAATCTGATACTGATGTACTTGCTAAGCTCTCATTCTCTGAAGTGAGGGATTCTAATGCCGAGGTAGAAGTAGATGAAATAGTAGATTCCTCTTCTGATAATGAGGTTCTTGCAACCTCTGACTGTGATGCCAATTCAGATGTCTCTGTAGCAGCTGAGTCACTTGCCGACTGACTCTCTGCTGTGATAGTGGAATCGATTTCCTCTGTCTGCTTTTCAGTTTCTTCCTTAGCCTGCTCCTCAACAGATTCCTGAGCTCTCTCCTCCTGTACACTCTGTACTGTGGACTCAATAACCTGCTGCTGTTGTTGCTGAGTAACTTCTATAGTAATCACACCCTGCGCACTTGCAGCTGCCTGTTCTTCGCCAAGCTCTGCAGCGTATGCTAAATTTGCATCACCAAGTACAGATGCTCCACCAACTGTAGCACCCGTTATCGCAACTCCCTTTAATAAACTTTCTACTTTCTTTCTCGACATTATAAATACCTCAAAAAATCTAAAACATAACTTATTTATAACCCTAAATCCGCCATGTTATTGTAACACAGAATTTTCAAATTTAAAGAGCAAATGTAACATTTTATTGCCAAATTTTAGAATTTCTTGCCAAAAGTTTATTTTTCAAGCTACTATTCACCGTTTTTGAGACAAAAAAAATCTCCAGAACAATAACTGTTCTGGAGATATAATATCAAGATTATGTGATTAATATGCGATGCCCTGAGCGATCATAGCATCTGCAACCTTCTCGAAGCCTGCGATGTTAGCGCCTGCAACATAATTGCCTTCCATACCATACTTCTTAGCAGCATCATCACATGCGTGGAAGATACCTTCCATGATGCCCTTAAGCTTAGAATCAACTTCCTCGAATGACCAGTGAAGTCTCTCAGAGTTCTGTGACATCTCAAGAGCTGATGTAGCAACACCACCTGCGTTTGCAGCCTTAGCTGGTCCAAAGAGAACGCCAGCCTTCTGGAATGCAGCAACAGCCTCTGGAGTTGAAGGCATGTTAGCACCCTCTGATACAGCAAGAACGCCGTTATCAATAAGCATCTTAGCATCATTCTCATCAAGCTCGTTCTGTGTAGCACATGGAAGAGCGATGTCTACCTTGTACTGCCATACACCGTGCTCACCGTTCTTCTTCTCATGATACTCAGCTGATGGTCTAGCTGCAGCATACTCAGAAAGACGAGCTCTCTTAACTTCCTTAACTTCCTTAAGAAGATCAACATCGATTCCCTCTGGATCATAAATCCAACCTGTAGAATCAGAACATGTAACTGGCTTAGCGCCAAGCTGATATGCCTTCTGGATAGCATAGATAGCTACATTACCAGCACCTGAAACAGCTACTGTCTTGCCCTCGAATGATGTGTTCTTTGCAGACTTAAGCATCTCCTGTGTGAAGTAGCATACGCCGTATCCTGTAGCCTCTGTACGAGCAAGTGATCCGCCGTGAGAAAGTCCCTTACCTGTAAGAACACCTGTGAACTCGTTACGAAGTCTCTTGTACTGGCCATACATATAACCAATCTCACGTCCACCTACACCGATATCACCAGCTGGAACGTCTGTATCAGCACCGATGTGCTTTGCAAGCTCTGTCATGAATGCCTGACAGAATCTCATGATTTCCATATCTGACTTACCCTTAGGATCGAAATCAGAACCACCCTTACCACCACCGATAGGAAGTGTTGTAAGTGAGTTCTTGAAGATCTGCTCGAAACCTAAGAACTTGATAACTGAAAGATTTACTGAAGGGTGAAGTCTAAGGCCTCCCTTGTAAGGTCCAATTGCTGAATTGAACTGTACTCTGTATCCACGGTTTACCTGAACCTTGCCCTTGTCGTCAACCCAAGATACTCTAAACTGAATAATACGCTCTGGCTCAACGATACGCTCGATAACACCAAGCTCCTCAAGCTTTGGATTAGCAGCAACAACTGGCTCTAAAGACTCAAGAACCTCTCCTACTGCCTGTAAGAATTCCTTCTGCTCTGCGTTTCTTGACTCAAGTCCGTCGTAAACGCCCTGTAAATAACTACTCTTAAAATTCATTTGTTATTCTCTCCTTCCAAAAATAAGTTCAGGTGCGCCAGAGACCTCTTCCGGCACAATCTAGAAAAGATTGTACATCTTTTAGCACTTTAAAGCAATAAATTTTTAAATATGAAATACAATTTTTTCCTCTAATAATATACATTTTGTTACCGAAATAATAAATAGTTACGTATTATATTTTTTCACGAGGAGAAAATATGGTCATCCAACACAATCTAGGCGCAAGTAACGCCAGCAGAATGTACAATCTTACAGATTCTTCACTTTCAACTGAAAGTGAAAAGCTTTCAAGCGGTTTTAAGATTAACCGCTCTGCTGATGATGCTGCTGGTCTTTCTATTTCTGAAAAAATGCGTCGCCAGATTCGTGGTCTTACACAATCTTCTTCTAACGGTGGAGATGGTATTTCTCTTGCACAGATTGCAGACGGTGCTCTTACAGAGGTTCATGACATGCTCCAGCGAGCAAATGAGCTTGCTGTTCAGGCGGCAAATGGAACTTTCTCTGAAAGTGACAGAAAAAACGTAAATGCAGAAATCGAAAAGCTTAAAGAAGAAATTAATTCCATTACAAGCAGAACCAAATTCAATGAAATTCAGATTTTTGATAAGAACGGAACCACTCCAAAAATTAGAAAAATAAATGGTTCTGCCTCTCAGAAATCTGCTGTAAACACTCTTGCAGGGAAAATAGCTCAAGAATACTACCCAAATGCTATAGCACAGATACTTGATAATATTCCTTCAATGGGTAACAAGCTTCGTGATCTGGCTTCAGTCAATAAGTCTGCCTACAATACAGAGCTAAGTATCAGATATATAGATGGACCAAGTAATAAGCTGGCTTATATGCAGGCAGCCTTTACTATTCCAGCCCAAAACTTTGCCAGTGGATCATTATCCATGCATGTTGACGAGGCTGATTTTCCATCACTTGACCTTACCAAAAGTCAGGTGCAAACTTTGGAATCAACAATTGCCCATGAAGTTATGCACGGTGTGATGGATATTCTTTATCCTGAAAGAATGTACAGAAGAGATGGTTCTGATACTGACTTTCCAAATTGGTTTGTAGAGGGAGCTGCTCAATTAACAGGTGGCGGTTACACCACTGGATGGAACAGCACCTTAACCTATCTTACAAAATCTTTATCTAGCGCCAATGATTCCTCTCAGGATGGAGAAATCGCTGCATATTTACAGACCGATACCGTTGATAATCGTGAATATGGTCACGGTTATCTTGCCGCAGCCTATACCTGCTATCTCGCTGCAGACGGAGATGATGTCTCCAAGGAAAATCTACTTAATGGTGCAGATAAAATCTTCCAGGCATTTTTAGATGATTCAGACTCAAGTTTCGATAGTATCATGAACAATGTTACTGGAATATCTGTAGATACTCTAAAGAACGATATCAACAGTGGAAACACCACTTCCTCAAAGGGCGGAAAAATGAGCTCTGTTGAGTTTGTTCGACAGTTAACCTATCTGTCAGGTGATGGCGCAGGTTCCATTACTTCATTTTCTCTAAATACTGGTGGCTCTAATATATTGGGCACCTCAGCCAAAAAATCTGACCAGCCGATGGAAATTGTTAATGTATCAGACGAATACTATCAGCTTAGAGCCGCTGCATCAACCTATATAAATATTAATCTGCACCTGGGTACTGATGCAGATATGTCCAATAAGGAGGAAATCACTCTTTATAATATGAGTTGTGATGCACTTACAATCTCCAAGACAAATGTACTTACTGAAGATGACGCCACCTCTGCCATCGATGAGTTTGGTACAGCTATTCTAATAGTAAGTGGCGTTAGAAGTTATTTTGGTGCAATCCAAAATCGTATAGAACATACAATAAGAAATCTTGATAATGTCGTAGAAAATACTACCGCTGCTGAATCTCGTATCAGAGATACGGATATGGCCTCTGAGATGGTAAAACTATCTAAGGATAAAATTTTAGCCCAGGCAGGAGAAACAATCCTTGCCCAGGCTAATAGTAGTGCTGAGGGTGTTATGACTCTATTAAGTTAATTACAGGGTAAGGGCTACTGGTCCTTGCCCTTATTTAATATTGCACTGGTAATCTCCTCTCTCAAAGTAGACATTGAAGATCTGTCGCAAAGTCCAACAATTTTTCCATCCACTGCTACAACACAGGAATCACCATCATATTGATACATGACTACATTTACCAGTGTTGCGTCATCATCATCCAAGGTAATAGCAAATGCCAGCTCCTCTGTTCCCTTTTTATAATCTTCTCCTACTTCTGAAAGAGTAAGTCCGTCTATCTTACTTGTAGCTGCAACGAATTCTATCTTGTCGTCACCGATAGAGTATTTATTTCCATCACCGCTGTGATCTACCTCAATAATACTGGTCTCACCATCTATCTTTGCAGATATCTGAGCCACCTTAGTCCAGTCTATAGAAACTATCTCATCAGGTCTTAAATCTTCGTAATTTGCTTTTAGAACATCTTCATATTCATCAGCAGTTATCGTATATACGATAGTTGAACCATCGAAGCAAAGATATGCCTTATCCTTACCATCCTTATGACTAAAATACATGGTCTGATTAACAGACATTACTGAAGCATCCTCATCTTCATCATCTGCAGGAACCTCTCCAGTAAGTGCTACTGTCAGGGTCGGATTATCAAGACCATATTTTGCCATATCATCTTCAGTAGCTTTATAGGTCTCGTAATTACTTAAATCAAGATGAGTCAAAGTGCTTAAGTATCCTAAAACCTTACTTTCTGAAAGTGGCTGATGCTCATTATCACTTACATTGTAAAAATTGTAAGCGTCTGTATATGTATATTTTCCATCAGGATCATAAACCACATTTGCCTTGCTGGCACCTGTGACTCGCATAGCTGTTAACTGCGAATAACCTGCCACCTTATCTCTATCCAGATAATCTTCTATATCACCTGAAAGCTTCTCAAGCAAATCAGTATCAATTAGATAAACGCTGCCGCCATCCACGCAGATATATCTTTTTTCATCAATTGTGGAAAATGAGCCAAAAGCAATCTCTTTGGTACCATCTGCTGTTGTAAATGTAATCTTTCCCTCTGGATTAGAGATTCCATACTGACTGTAATCCTCCACGTCATCTATGATAAAGCTGGCGTGTACAGACTCAAAGGCCTTAAAAATTTCAGCTACATAAGCCTGATCAACAGGAAAATCTGTGTCCGCAGTATTCTTCCAGGTGTCATCCACCTTTTCTACCACGGCAGTATTTCCATCCTTAGTGACGGTCACCTGATTTACATCCTCTTCTGAGATATTAAATACCTCTTCATCAATAGTGTTTATTTTATCTACATGCTGAGCTATAGCCTTTTCTGCCACGATGGCAACCACGGCCACCACCAGCACAAGACTTAATATCAGCAATGTCTTTTTTCGCTTCATTATGTCCCTCCTACTCAAGGCTTACTTTTCTTCTGCGAACCACTTCATCAATACCATAAAGCAGATATCCAAGAGGAATCAGTCCAATCATGATTATCTTAATCATTCTGGCAGCTGATGCGCTGATTGTAAGATAGTTATAATCTAAAGACTTTGCTCTAATCTGGAGTGATTCATTATCTGTCATCTTCCAGCTAATAGCATTCATAAAGAAGTCTGTGTTGGCACCTGAAGAATAAGAGTTATACTGATCATCCAAAAGATAATCAGAAGCAATCCATACTAAGGAGCCTTCACTTGAGTTCTCTGCTGATATAGCAAGTGAAAATGGGCCATCTACATCCCCCTCTTCTTTATCGTAGGTGCTAAGAGAATATCCTGCTGTTTTAGCATAGGATTCTGATGAACTGTCAAGAAGAGAAGTTACTGTATATGCTCCTGCTGTATTATTGATTGTAAGTCCCGCAGAAATTGGCATAATAACCTTACTATTTCCCTCAACCAGTGAGTTTGTAATGTCAGATGCGCCTATGGTTGGCATAAGGAAATAAGGGTATTCAAAAGCGTAATTATCTCTATTGGTATCTATTACTATTCCATCTGTCACAGAAACACCTACATACTCAAGCAGGCTCTTGAAGTTAGCCAATTCAGCATCCTGCTCTGGACCGGAAAGTACAACAATATGACCTCCATTATCCATATATGACTCTAAAATTGTAACCTCTTCCTCCGACAAATCACTTGTAGGAGAATTTATCAGGATGATTGATGCATCCTCAGGCACACTGTCCACATTTAAAAGCGAGAATTCTTTTGTCTCCACATTTGATTTTTCAAGCGCAGATTTCATAGTTGTACCCATTTCAGCTTCACCATGACCTGTGAGAACATAAGCCTGTGGGAGCTCCTCTGATACCACATAATCTATAGCTGTTGTGATTAAGCTCTCTCCATCAAAAGACTGAGAAGCAGAACCTGTTGTATAGTATGAGCTGTTATCCACCTGATACATTGACTCATAGCTTATATAACGACTCTTGTCTCCAGAAACTACAATCAAGGAATTGTTTGTAACAGTTTCATCTGTATATTCCTTCGCAAAGGTTGGGTAAGTATCTGGGTCCTTCTTCACAACCTTCAGGTTATCTGACAGGGAATCATATACATTAAGCAGCTTCTCAATGACTGTAGATTCCTGACCTGCCTGACATATCCAGTAGATAGTCACGTCATCTTCTATATTACTTACAACAGCCTTACTTGAAGATGTCAGGGAATAGAGTCTGGCTGCTGATATATCAAACTGTGTAAACTTTGAAGGCAAAGATGATACAAACACATTTATCGCAATTACGATACCAAGAACAAGGATCGTTATTGCCTTACTGTAACTACCAATCTTAAACCTTTTTGTATTTAAGGATTCCTTTGTTCTCTCCTGAAAAGCTTTTATGTCAATATTAGGTTTCTGAAGTTTCATTATCCGTTGTACCTCCTCTTCTCAAGTGACTGCACACATAAGAACAGGAAAAAGGCAATGATACTTATGTAATAAACAATCGCTGTCAAATCGAAAATTCCATTGTAAAACAAGGAAAATCTCTGAAATAAAGATATCTTTGCAATAATGTTTTGAATTGTTTCATTTGGAATAGCATTGGCAATCTGAACACAAAAATAATTAAGGAGCATTATTACCACACAGATTCCTGCAGCCATTCCCTGGGACTCAGTAAGGGATGAAATGTACATTCCTATACTTATAAGAGCCAGTCCCAAAAATACAAAAGCAAATATTGAACCATAGCTGGTTGGCAGATAAACCTCTCCATACATGGAGAAAATCAATGGATAAAGGCATATTACAAGCATTGGAATAATAAATACCACAAGTAACGCCAAAAACTTTCCAACTACAATTTCACTTGTTCTGATTGGCAAGGAATAAAGTAGCTGATCTGTTCTCTGTCTCTTCTCATCTGCAATTATTCTCATGGTAAGAATTGGAACAATGATAATAAACACCATCTGAATAAAGCTAAGCACATATTCAAAATTAGCCACTGATGCATTGATGTTATAAATCAATGCTCCTATACCTGTAAATGCTAAAAGAAAAGCTCCGAATACATAGCCCGACAAACTATGATAATAAAGTGATAACTCATGTTTCAATACTGCTAACATTATCTCGCCTCCTGTTCTGGAATTACTTTTTCTTCAGCAGGCTCGATTGCTTTTGGGCCTCCATATGCTTCTTCCTCATTTTCTGCTGAGGTAAGTTCGATAAAGATATCCTCCAATGTGGTCTTGATAGGATTAAGCTTAACCAAAGGAATCCCCTTACCTGCAAAGGCTACAAACAGCTCCTTGCAAATCTCAAAAGAATCACTACTGCTTGTGGTTAACTTGAAGCTGTTATATCCATCTACCTGCTCCTTTTGCTCAAAACAGGTTATAGTTGTATTTCTTTCAAGTAATTCTATAGTCTCTAGTGGATCTCCACCAGATAAAATCTCTATCTGATTTCCCTGTAGTCTGGTCTTACCAAGGTTTTCGATATTATCAAAGGCAACAAGCTTTCCTTTATAGATGATAAGAACCTTCTCACAAATAGCCTGAATCTCAGAAAGAATATGGGAGCTTAAAATAACAGTATGCTTCTTTCCAAGCTCAGCTATTAAATCTCGTATTTCAATAATCTGCATAGGGTCTAAGCCTACAGTAGGCTCATCTAAGATGATTACAGAAGGATTTCCGATTAAAGCCTGAGATATTCCCACCCTCTGTCGGTATCCCTTTGACAGATGCTTAATCAGTCGATTCTGCATCTCTGTGATGTGAGTCTCCTCAATTACCCTGTCTATTTCAGCTTCTATGTCGGCTTTTTTTACACCTTTTGCTTCTGCCACAAACTTTAAGTATTCCCTAGGTGTCTGATCGATATAAAGAGGTGGAATTTCTGGAAGATATCCAATTAGTCTTTTAGCCTCCCTCTCCTCTTCATATATATCGTGACCATCGATTTTAATCTCACCACTTGTAGCTGCAAGACAGCCTGTAATGATATTTAGAGTTGTAGATTTTCCGGCTCCGTTTGGGCCAAGAAAACCATAAATATGACCATCCTCAATGGTAAAAGACAAATCATCCACTGCAAGAACATCGCCATATCTTTTAGATAAATGCTCTACGGTTATCATAGCTATTACTCTCCTTTGTGTTTTTTGTCTTTCTAGACTATAAAACACAAATATTATCGTTAGCTGATTACTAAGTGACGGCTATGTGAAAATGCAATAAAAAACTCCCTCGCTTTTCAGCAAGGGAGTCTGTTTGTTATTCAGCTGTCTTTAGTTTTTTCATCCTTCTCATCTTCCTTATCTTTCTTGATGCAAGGAATACAACATCCAGTCCCACTAATGCCCAGAAAAGAATTGGCCACTGATGAGTAACGAAAAACTTAATAGGACTATTTCCTTTTTCGTCGACCTCTTCTTCTATAGGTTCGGAAACAGCAAGTGGTACCACCGGCGTGCTAACCAAAAGATAAGTAGAAAATTGCTCCGAAGATATGGTAACTGTATTTAAGTCTTCATCCTGATCACCTAACAAAGCACTTTCGCCATCATGAACCCTTATCATATAAAAGTCTTGAGCTGAGTTTTTTAGATTGTCAGGTAATTCAAAAACAAACTTGATTGGAGCCAGCGTTTCCGTAACTTCCTTCCAGTCATGAGAATCAAACTTATAGGATATGTTTATATCGAAATATCCCTCTTTCGTCAGATCTGGATATACTTCACTATATTCCAAAAATCCTTTTTCAAATACAGCTTGTTCGGCATCCGGTATACGCTCTTCAAGAGTAGAATTAGTGGCTATCTTTAGCTCAACAAGTCCACCTCTTGAAATCAAATCAATTTGTTCTTCCGTAAGAATGCTCTTTGCAACTGCGTATGCATCTGGTAGCTTTACACCACCATAATCCATTTTATCAAGTTCAATTACAATAACACCCTTACCAACCACAAGTGCTATTGGAACATCCTGTACAGCAATCTCACTTTCCTGCACCGCGGAAGCATCTAACATATCATTGGCATCTATTAGCTCACCACTTGTAGACTCTAATAACTCTTTTAAAGCTGCCTTGGTGTCCTCAGGAAGAGTTTTCCACATGTCGTCCTTGTCTATAAGATCAAAATCTAAGGCTGTGCCTTCACCGTCGACTTCCGTTTTTTTAGAAGTGTTGGATGACTTCTTATTACTGGTCTTCTTTGTAGTTGTTTTTTTAGTAGCTGTTGTAGTCTCTTTTTTCTCTGCTTTTGCTTCTACCTTTACAGTTACATACTTGCTGGCAAAGTTTGAGCCTGTTGCTGCAACTCTGACGAAGTAGGTACCTGCTTTAACAGTAGTGTATGATGCTGACGCCTTTGTATAAGACGATGCTCCACTGGCCTTATATTCCATAGAAGTACTGGTTCCAATTATCTTTCCATCCTCAGCAGTTGAGCTGGATGCATCCTCTGTCGTTAGATTACTAGGACTTGCAGGTCTTTCTGGGATACTTACCTTTACCCATGAACTTGCTTCCTTCCAGTCAGAGGCTTTCCTTCGTCCATAAATATATTTAGCGCTGTTTCGGTCTAGCACTGATGTCAGCTTTAAATTAGCTGTTCCAGAAGAACCAGAACCTGTTGAAATCTCATAATCAGAGCTTATAGCCACTACTTCCATCGGATAATTGTAACTAAGATGCTCTTTTATCTCTGATTCACTGATTGAATCTCCAGGCACCTTCTTTACAGGTCCAACGGAGGCTGACGCTACTGTTATTGCACTTGCTGGGTGACCTTCACCATCAACGTTGGCTGCCTGAGTAGCCCTTACCGTTATATACTTATTATAAGTATTTGTAGGCAGTGTATATCTCACTCCAGTGGCTCCACTTATAGCTGTACTGCCTGCGTACCACTGATAAGTTATGCCAGGTCCTGCATTTACCTGTACCTCCAAAGTATCTCCTATAATAGGCTGGGTTCTGGAAGCAGTAACATTCACAATAACTGGTTTATTTTGTGCGGTCAGTTCAATTACCTGTCTACGCACCGTGTACTCTGCCGTCTTACCCGCAAAAGCTGTGGCGCTTGCTGCATATCGTATCACATAGGTTCCAATTGGCACCTTGGTATATGTGTCATTTGCTCTGGTATAGGTTGTAGCGGAAATCAGCCTGTACTCCATGGCAGAGTTTGTTCCCACTAAGCCACCATTATTCCAATCAGAGGTAACAGCATTCTCTACACTTATCACTGGCGCAGCTGGTCTTTCAGGAATGAATACCGCCAGCCACTCACTGGCAGGTGAGCTTTCAGTAG
The DNA here is from genome assembly GCF_900100545.1 of Pseudobutyrivibrio sp. 49. Classification (GTDB taxonomy): domain Bacteria; phylum Bacillota; class Clostridia; order Lachnospirales; family Lachnospiraceae; genus Pseudobutyrivibrio. Next base: position 149,347 of record NZ_FNDP01000001.1, on the reverse strand, counting down.
CCTTTCTTCTTATATAGACTACCCTGTTCACTTCTCTATCTATAATGTCTGTAATAACAAGTGATGTCTGTCCTTCCATAGAAGAATCGGATAAGGCCACCTCATAATCAGCTGTCACATTAATAGTCTCATTTACATAATCATAAATAATGGCTGCAGCCACCTCTTCTGCTGTAATAGTTCCTGCTTCTCTGCCAACAACAGGCTGTGTTGCCTCTGACATAAGAGAAATATCTGTAGCAGGTTTTCCTTCGCCTGCAGCATTTCGAGGCTGTGTTGCCTGAACCTTAATAGTCTTTCCAAGCTCACGATCTGTTAATACCAAGATTTCACTGGTAGCTCCTTCAATGAATACATCATTGGCATACCATTTCCACTGAATGCTTGGCAAAGCATATGTAGACGCGGTCAATCTATCTCCTACCTGTGGAATATCATGACCGTTGGCATTAACAATAAATGGCTTTGTTGCTTCTTCAAGAATTTTGAAATCTATAAAGGTTGCGACTATAGAATCTATATTTGCCGCTGGCATCATAAATTCATAATTACCATCAAGATTTTTAACTGCATCAATTTTATTGCTATTACTATCTGTGACAGCAATAGACGAAAGGACATATCCGACTTTTTCTATTACAGATAAAACTACTTTGTCGCCAACACAGGCATTTGTATTGCCCTCAGCGGTAGACTCTGGCTGCTTAATGATACCTTGTATCTGAATACTGCATTCCGTCTGTGCCGCTTCAGGATAAATTGTAGGTGTAGCAATGGTGTAGCTTACTATCTCTGCAGATGCATCTATAATTGCGTCTCCATTTGGCTGAGTAAAACTACAACTGCCGTCCTCAGAAGGTGATAAGGAAATCTCTGTAAAGGTATCAGCTACGGCAGGTTTTACCGAAAGGCTCTTTACCTGATATCCATCATCAGGTCGAGCTATGACCGAAACAGTATCGTCAACAGAAGGATTATGGTTTGATATTTCAATAGAGATATGTTCAATGCCGTCCCTTACTGTTACTGTCCATTTATCCTTTTCTTCTTCCGTTGGCTGCTGGTTTCCTTCTCCTTCTTCTCCCTCTTCTTCCTCTTCTTCACCGTCTGTATCTTCCCCATCAGAAGATCCTTCTCCGCTCTTTCTTAATTTGACAGACTTCTCCTCCCCATCTTTCTTTTCTCCCTCAGCACCAGTTTCATCAGTAGCCTTTGACTCATCGTCACTTTTTGCTTCTTCTGGTTTAACATCTTCATCAGAATTCTGCCCCTCACCTGACTTGAGTTCCTCAGACTTAGGTTCTTCCTCAGACTTACCTGCCTCATCATTCTTTTGTTCTTCTTTGGAATCAGACTCTTCTCCATCTCCAGCTTTTTCAGAGCTCAATTCCATAATGGTATTTATATTTAAATCCAATTCGTCTGCTTCAGAAAAAAGGAAATTTCTATTTAAATACGCTTGAACTAACACTGCTACCATAGCCAATGCCAGTATTCGTACAAAGAATTTTTTATCCATTTTTTATCACCGCCCCATAGTAATGTTGAATATATTCCATTACTATATATCGGCAAAAAAAATCCCAGTGTGAAGCATCATGCCCCACATTGGGATAGAAAAAATTCAATAAAAATTAGATATCAAGTTTGGTATCTCCGCCTAAAAATGTTGGAAGAGATTTACCCTGCTTCTTCCACTGAGCGTACTCTGCTGTTGCAGCAAACATAACATCACCTGAGGAATTAAGGGCTGTCTCAACAGAATCCTGAACTACACCGATGATAAATCCTACTGCTACTACCTGCATGGCTACATCAGCATTAACTCCGAATAATGAGCAAGCCATTGGGATAAGAAGAAGTGAACCACCAGCAACACCTGAAGCTCCGCAGGCAGCAAGAGTTGCAATGAAAGCAAGGATAAGTGCTGTGGCAAAGGAAACCTGAATTCCTACTGTGTTAGCAGCTGCAAGTGACATTACCGCGATTGTGATAGCTGCACCGTCCATGTTGATAGTTGCACCGAGAGGAATGGATACAGCATACATTTCTGGGTCCATGCCAAGCTTCTCGCAAAGCTCCATGTTTACAGGAATATTTGCAGCTGAACTTCTAGTAAAGAAGGCTGTCACACCTGACTCTCTGAGACATCTGAAAACAAGTGGATATGGATTTCTTCTAAGAACGATTGCTGCAAGAAGTGGATCTACAATAAGTGCAACTGCAAGCATACATCCAACAAGAAGAATTAAAAGCTTTCCATAGTCTGTGAAGATTGACATACCGTTTGTAGATACATTCTCATTATTATACGTTGATTTCTGCTTTTACGCCAAGGATATCCTTATTTGCATCAAGGATTGGTGTAATAACCTCGCGGAGGTAAACCTCTACCTGACGTGGGCTACGTCCAACATAACGTGCAGGCTCCATTGTAGCCTCAAGCTCCTCAAGACCCATTGGGAACTCGTCATCTGCAGCGATAAGCTCAAGAAGGTTGTTCTCCTTACCTTCTACCTTTACGTTCTTTCCTGCCTCCATAGAAAGAGTTCTAATCTTCTCGTGAAGCTCCTGTCTGTTGCCGCCAAGCTTAACAGCATCCATCATGATGTTCTCTGTAGCCATGAATGGAAGCTCAGACATAAGACGCTTTGTAATAACCTTATCGTAAACCACAAGACCGTCTACTACGTTAAGACAAAGATCAAGTACACCATCAGTAGCAAGGAAGCCCTCTGCGATAGAAAGACGCTTGTTAGCAGAATCGTCAAGGGTGCGCTCAAACCACTGAGTAGCTGATGTGATTGCTGGGTTAAGAGCATCAATCATAACGTATCTTGAAAGAGATGCGATTCTTTCACTTCTCATTGGATTTCTCTTATAAGCCATAGCTGATGAACCAATCTGGCTCTTCTCAAATGGTTCTTCTACTTCCTTAAGATGCTGAAGAAGACGAATGTCATTTGACATCTTATGAGCACTGGCTGCAATACCTGCAAGGATATTGCAAACTCTTGTGTCTACCTTACGAGAATATGTCTGGCCTGATACTGGATAGCAAGACTCAAATCCCATTTTCTTTGCGATTGTAGGATCAATCTTGTCGATTGTCTCGTTGTCGCCGTTGAAAAGCTCAAGGAAGCTTGCCTGTGTACCTGTAGTACCCTTTGAACCAAGAAGCTTAAGAGTAGAAAGCACATAATCCAAATCCTCAAGATCCATAACAAACTCATTAAGCCAAAGTGTAGCACGCTTTCCTACTGTTGTAGGCTGTGCTGGCTGAAAATGAGTAAATGCAAGTGTAGGCTGTGCCTTATATTTATCAGCGAATGCAGCAAGCTCAGCAATAACATTTACAAGCTTCTTTCTGATAAGAAGAAGTGCATCACGCATGATAATGATATCTGTATTATCACCAACATAGCAGCTTGTTGCACCAAGGTGAATAATACCTGCTGCCTTTGGACACTGTTTGCCATAAGCATATACATGGCTCATTACATCGTGTCTTACTTCCTTCTCGCGGGCAACAGCAACATCATAATTAATATCCTCAATGTGCTGCTTCATCTCATCAATCATCTCCTGAGTGATGACTGGCTTTCCATCTTGAGAAAGACCAAGCTCCATCTCTGTCTCAGCAAGAGCAATCCAAAGACGACGCCATGTTGAAAACTTCTTATCCTGAGAAAAAATATACTGCATCTCCTTGCTGGCATATCTCTCTGAAAGTGGGCTACTGTATCTATCTGTATTACTCATCATATTCTCCTCTTATATCTTTAGTAGGTGGGTCCATAGGGTAATTTCCATCAAAACAACCATGACAAATCTCCAAACCGTCTACCATCTGCGATAAACGATCAAACTGTAGATATGCCAGCGAATCTGCTCCGATAATTCCGCAGATTTCATCTACTGAGCGATTGTATGCAATAAGCTGCTCTCTGCAAGGTACATCTGTACCGAAATAGCATGGCCACAAGAATGGTGGTGATGAAATTCTAACGTGTACTTCTGTAGCGCCTGCATCTCTAAGCATCTTAACAATTCTATCTGATGTGGTACCACGTACGATGGAATCATCAATCATTATGATACGCTTTCCTGCAACAACCTCTCTAAGGGCGTTAAGCTTAACCTGAACTGAAGACTCTCTGCTCTTCTGCTTAGGCTTAATGAATGTTCGTCCTACGTAGCTATTCTTAATGAAGGCTGTTCCATATGGAATACCTGACTCCATAGAATAACCAAGCGCAGCCGCATTACCAGACTCTGGTACGCCAACTACAAGGTCTGCCTCTACAGGAGAATCCTGTGCAAGGAAACGTCCTGCTTTAATACGTGCATCATATACAGATTTTCCATCAAAGGTACTGTCTGTTCTTGCAAAATAAATGTATTCGAAAATACAACGACCATGTTCATTTTTAGGAACACATCTGCTCTTATCTGATTTAATTCCAAAATCAGGAGAAATAGTAACAATCTCACCTGGCTCAACATCACGAACAAACTCCGCTCCGATAGTATCAAGAGCACAGGTCTCAGATGCTATAACATAAGCATTATCACGCTTACCAATACAAAGAGGTCTGAAGCCCTGTGGATCGCGGGCTGCAATAAGCTTTCTTGGTGACATTACTACCAGCGAATATGCTCCCTTTATTCTGTCACAAGCTTTTGCAACAGCTTCCTCAACTGAAGCACTCTTAAGTCGCTCTCTTGCGATAAGGTATGCAATAGTTTCAGAATCGATAGTAGTCTGGAAAATAGCACCTGTCATTGAAAGCTCTTCACGAAGCTCATCGGCATTGATAAGATTTCCATTATGTGCCATTCCAAGAAGACCCTTCCAATAAGAAAGCACAAGTGGCTGTGCATTCTCACGACAGGAAGAACCAGCAGTGGAATATCTGGTGTGACCCACACCGATATCTCCGTGCATGCTCTCTAATATTTCCTGATTAAAAACTTCATTAACAAGGCCCATGTCTTTATGCAAAGCATAGTTACGCTTTGGACCATTAGTATCTGATACGGCGATACCGCAGCTCTCCTGTCCTCTGTGCTGTAAAGCAAAAAGGCCATAATAAATAGAGGAGGCAACGTCCCCACCGTCGAAATCATACATAGCAAAGACGCCGCACTCCTCATGCAGTCCGTCCCATGGCATGTCCTTTAAGTTAAAATCTCCCATTAATTACTCCTATTACTTTAATCCGAAATATGTCTAGATACTGAGTTCCTTACCTGTAAGTAATTTATACGCTTCAAGGTACTTATCGATGGTCTTATCAATTACATCCTGTGGAAGGAGGTAATCAGACTCTGGATTTGCCTTGAGCCAGTCGCGTACAAACTGCTTATCGAAGGATGGCTGACCGTGGCCTGCCTCATATCCTTCTAGTGGCCAGAAACGTGAGCTATCTGGTGTAAGCATTTCGTCAGCAAGTACTACATTGCCTGCCTCATCAAGACCAAACTCAAACTTTGTATCTGCAATGATGATACCCTTTGTGAGAGCATAATCAGCGCACTTCTTATAAAGAGCAATTGTATTATCACGGAGAGCAGTAGCGTACTCTAAACCGTGACCTGGAAATTCCTTTTCAAGAACTTCAATGGAACGCTCGAAAGAGATATTTTCATCATGATCACCAATTTCTGCCTTAGTTGAAGGAGTGTAGATAGGCTCAGGGAGCTTATCAGATTCCTTAAGACCTGCTGGAAGCTCTATACCACAAACAGTACCGTTCTCTTTGTAGCTAGCCCAGCCAGAGCCTGTGATGTAACCGCGAACGATGCACTCGATTGGAAGCATTGTGAGCTTCTTGCACATCATTGACTTGCCTTTGTATTCTTCGTTCTGGAAGAACTCAGGCATATCCTTTACATCTGTTGAAAGCATGTGATTTGGAACGATGTCCTTTGTAAGGTCGAACCAGAACTTAGACATCTGTGTAAGAACAGCACCCTTATTTACTATCTTATTCTTTAAAATAACATCGAATGCAGATATACGATCTGTTGCCACCATGATAATGCTATCTCCGTTATCGTATACTTCTCTTACTTTTCCCTCTTTAATTGGTTTCATAATCAAATCCTCTCTCTTTTTATTTAGTTTATTTTAATCGCTCTGCCTCCTAAAAGGAGGCGAACAACTATTTCTTAATTAAAAGTGACTTACCAGTCATCTCCTTTGGCTGCTCAAGACCCATGATCTCGATAAGTGTAGGAGCGATATCACACAATGCGCCGCCTTCGCGAAGTGTGTAAGCCTCATCATAGTTAACTAAGATAAATGGAACAGGATTTGTTGTGTGAGCTGTGTGTGGCTCTCCTGTCTCATAATCAATCATCTTCTCAGCATTTCCGTGGTCAGCACAGATGAACAACGCTCCGTCCTTCTCCTTTACTGCCTCTACTGCCTCTCCTACAAGTGAGTCAACACGCTCTACAGCTGCAACAGCTGCCTCTATGACGCCAGTATGACCTACCATATCTGGGTTAGCAAAGTTGATAACGATAACATCGTACTTATCAGACTTGATAGCCTCTACAAGCTTTGCGCCAACCTCTGGTGCCGACATTTCAGGCTTAAGGTCATATGTAGCTACATCCTTTGGTGAGTTAACAAGGATTCTCTCCTCGTCCTTGTTAGGCTCTTCAACACCACCGTTGAAGAAGAATGTAACGTGTGCGTATTTTTCTGTCTCAGCAAGTCTAAGCTGCTTTAAGCCGCTGTTTGCAAGGAACTCGCCGAAAGTATTTGTAATGCTCTCCTTCTCGAAAGCAATGTGCTTGTTAGGGATTGTCTCATCGTAATCCTTGAAGCAAGCATAATATAAATTAAGGAATTCTCTATCGAATCCTGTGAACTTGTCATCGCAGAATGCTCTTGTAATTTCACGAGCACGGTCTGGACGGAAGTTGAAGAATACAACTGAATCGCCGTTCTTAACAACTGAAAGTGGAGTTCCATCAGCATAAGTGATAACTGTTGGAAGTACGAACTCATCAGTAACACCTTCATCATAAGAAGCCTGCATAGCATCCTGAACTGAAGTAGCCTTAACGCCCTCACCCTTAACAAGTGAATCGTAAGCCTTCTGTACACGATCCCAGTTGTTATCTCTATCCATAGCGTAGTAACGACCAGAGATAGATGCAATTGCACCAACTCCGATTTCATCCATCTTGCTCTGAAGCTGAGCTAAGAAATCCTTACCAGAAGCTGGTGGTGTATCTCTACCATCAAGGAAGGCGTGAACGAATACCTTTGTAAGACCGTTCTTCTTGCACATCTCAAGCATTCCATAAAGGTGCTCGATGTGGCTGTGAACGCCACCGTCAGAAAGAAGACCCCAAAGATGTAAATCAGAATCATTCTTTTTGCAGTTTTCAATTGCCTCAAGAAGAACCTTGTTCTCGAAGAACTCGCCATCATTGATAGCCTTAGTGATTCTTGTGAGATCCTGGTAGATGATACGGCCTGCGCCGATATTCATATGTCCTACCTCTGAATTTCCCATCTGGCCATCTGGAAGACCAACAAACATACCTGATGCCTGGCCCGGAACAAATGGGCACTCAGCCATAAGCTTATCCATAACAGGTGTCTTTGCCATTGCAATGGCGTTTCCCTTAGGATTGTCATTAAGACCATATCCATCGAGAACCATAAGTACTACAGGTTTCTTACTCATAGTAATTCCTCCTTAAATGTCTAGTGTAATACTAGTTCATTATTCTATTGTTTTTTTGTAATATGTCCCTTTTTATCTATCTTAGCAGTGCTAGAAAGACTATTGAGACTGTCTATGATATCGCTATATGCTTTATCGTTTTTATTTAAAAGGCGCGTAACACCTGATGAGAATTCACAAGGTATGAACGCTGCATCAATCTGTCCGTCCTTTGAAATCTTAATCTGAGCTAAACCAGTATGATAATCTGCTGGCATTTCTCCTGTAATAGAGAACCAATAATTACCAAGGCTGTAGAAAATAGGAACATTATCCATATATTATACTGTTTGTAAGCAGTGAGTGTGACCACCGATAATAACATCTGCCCCTGCCTCTACGAAGCTTCTTGCAAGATTTATCTGGTCCTCTCCATAATTAGCATTTCCCTCAGTACCCCAGTGTGGAATAACAATTACGTAATCCGAATTTGCTTTTGCTTCTCGAATTACTCCACAGAAAATTTCTGGATGAAGACATTTCAAAACACCTGGTAAAGTGTCTGTCGCCTCCTGTGTGAAATTGAGGGTTCGTTCTATCTGTGTAGCAGAACAAATAGCTATTTTTTTGCCTGCTGCTATGAAATAAACTGGCTTTTTGGCTTCTTCTAAATTTCTGCCCGCGCCTACATAAGGCATCTTAGCATCTTCCAGTGTATCAAGTGTGTCCTTTAAACCAGTTTCGCCGTAATCAAATACGTGATTGTTAGCAACACTAACAATATCAACGCCAAGCTCCTCTAAAAGAGAAACTCTGCTTGGGTCTCCTCTGAAGGTATATGCCTTTCCTTCAAGAGCAGCACCTCTTGTGGTGTATGCAAACTCATTGTTAATCATCATTATATCTGCTGAACGCATCTCTTCCAATAAATCCTCTGAGAAGCAATCAGTAATTCCATTAATCTGATGATCCATATATTCTGTGGTTGCAACATCATTTGCAAATGAGATATCTCCTGTGAAATCCAGGACTACCTCATCATCACAATCTATTTCATAGGTATTACCTAATGAATAGCTCTGAATACCTGTACTTTTACAGTACTCATACCAAAGAACATGTATGCTCTTTCCAGTAAGTTCATACCAAATATCAGGAGTTTCAAAATTAGCATAGCTGGCAATTTCTTCAATAACACTATCTCCATATTCTGATGTAACCAATGCTAAAAAGGACTCATCTATAGGATGTCCGCCAATAAATTCTTTGGTACTATTGTTCAAAATAGTATCCCATGCATCTCCCAAATCTGCTATCTGCAATTTCTTTGGCTGACTTTCTTTTAAATTAAAAGAACTTACGATGCCTTCCTTTGCACCGCAACCGGAAAGTAAAACACTACATGTCAAAACTAAAGCTAAGCCTAAATTACATTTCCTCATTAATCTGTGCCTTCACTCGGACAACAGCCTCAGTGGCGCCTTCATATCCTGAATTTGCCGCCATTTCGTAGTAGGACAAAGCTGTTTCCAAATTCCTCTCAACCCCATATCCATTTTCGTATAGAAAACCTAAATTTACCTGGGCGATGGCATATCCCTGCAATGCTGCAAGCTTCTGATAATAAACCGCCGAAGCAAAGTCTACATCTACACCATATCCATTGTAATAAAGGTAACCAATCTGATTAAGTGCTGGAGCAAAATCAAAGTCTGCTGCCTTTAAGTAGTACTCCATTGCCTTCTCATAATCCTTGTCAACACCGATGCCCTTTTCGTACATCTGTCCGATGTAATAGCTGGCCTTTGGTGATGAATTATCTGATGCTACAGTCAAATGCTCCATAGCCGCATCAGTATCAACGCCTACTCCATAACCCTTAATATACATAAGTGCAATGGCAATATTAGAAAGATTAATTGAATCTCTATCATTTAATGCTGTGCTAGTACTTCTAACTACTCTATTGTAATAGTCGTAAGCCTTTTTATAATCCTGAGTAACACCGATACCCTTCTCATAGATGTAGCCAAGATAATAGCCACCATCTAAATCTCCTGCCTGCTGAGCAACGATAAGTAAGTCTACGATCTGTGAAAGCTCATTTTCATCAGTATCATTCTCAGAATCCTTCTTAGTCGACTTCTTTTCATTTGCTGTAGCATGCTCTGTGGTATCTTCTTCAAGCTCAGTTTCTGCAGCTTCATAGTCTCCCTTTTTAAGTAATACACGTGCAAGACCAACCTTTGCATTAACTGAACCTGCATCAATAGCTGATTTAAAAAGCTCTTCTGCTTTGTCCAGATTCTGTTCAACACCTGCACCTGTAAGATAGAAATAACCAAGTGCATCTGTTCCTTCTACGCTGCCTGAATCAGATGCCATCTGGTACCATGAGATAGCTTCTGCAAAATTCTGCTTAACATCCTCTGTACCATACTCAAGCATTCTTCCAAGCATAACCTGAGCCTCTGTATCGCCCTGATAAGCAAGTACTTCAAGCTCACTATATGAAAGGACTGTATAGTCCTCAACCTCTACATCATCAAAAGCAACCTGCTCTGTGGTATCAACTGCCTCTTCTGTCTGTTCGGCATCATCCTTGCCACAAGCTGTGAATGCTAAAAAACAAAATCCTGATATAAGAAATAAACGAGATAATCGTCTCATAAAATAACTCCTTCTGGCACTAAACGTCCATCAGCGCAAATTATATCATAAAAATATGGCAAATAAAATAAAAATAGCGCACCAGATGACTGGTGCGCATGTAAAACTTTAGGAGTTTTTCTTACTTATAATTGACAATTTTAACAAAGTCATTGATAAAACTCATTAAATTTTAAGCATTAACGATTTTTCCGAAGTCTGGCTTAAGTGAAGCACCACCGATAAGACCACCATCGATGTTTGGCTTGCTAAGAAGCTCAGCAGCGTTACCAGCGTTCATAGAACCGCCGTACTGAATACGAACAGCCTCTGCTGTAGCACCATCATAAAGCTTAGCAATAAGCTCACGGATGAATCCACAAACTTCTTCAGCCTGATCAGCTGTAGCTGTCTCACCTGTACCGATAGCCCAGATTGGCTCATAAGCGATAACAAGATTCTTAACCTGATCAGCTGTAACACCTGAAAGGTCCCAAGTGATCTGACGCTCGATCCACTCCTTGTATGTGCCAGCCTTGCGAAGAGCAAGAGACTCACCACAGCAAAGGATTGGTGTAAGACCAGCAGCGAATGCCTTCTTAACCTTAGCGTTGATAAGGATATCATCCTCACCAAAGATATCTCTTCTCTCAGAGTGTCCCATGATAACGTACTTAACACCAGCGTCAACAAGCATAGGAGCTGAAATCTCGCCTGTGAAAGCACCCTTATCCTCGATGTAGAAGTTCTCAGCACCAACGTTTACGTTTGTACCCTTAACAGCCTCTACTACAGGAACGATGTCGATTGCAGGTACGCAGTAAACTACGTCTACATCATCGTTCTTTACTAAATCCTTAAGCTCAGCAACAAGCTTTACAGCCTCAGAAGGTGTCATGTTCATCTTCCAGTTGCCGGCAATAATTCTTCTTCTTGCCATTTTTATTTTCCTCTTTTCTTATTTATCATCTGCTGCGTAAACGCCTGGAAGCTCCTTACCCTCAAGGAACTCAAGTGAAGCACCACCACCTGTAGAGATGTGGCTCATCTTGTCAGCAAATCCCATCTGGTTAACAGCTGCTGCTGAATCACCACCACCGATGATTGTTGTAGCGTCTGTCTCAGCAAGAGCCTTAGCTACAGACTCTGTACCTACAGCAAGTGCTGGGTTCTCGAAAAGACCCATTGGTCCGTTCCAAAGAACTGTCTTAGCTGTCTTAACCTTGTTAGAGAAAAGCTCTACTGTCTTAGGTCCGATATCGCAACCCATTCTGTCAGCTGGCATCTTGTCTGAATCATATACTACAGTCTCAACTGGAGCATCGATTGGATCTGGGAACTCTGCAATTGTAACAGCATCTGTAGGGAGAAGAATCTCCTTACCCATGCTCTTAGCCTTCTCAAGCATCTCCTTGCAGTAATCAAGCTTTGTATCATCACAAAGTGATGTTCCGATTTCATATCCCATAGCCTTCTGGAATGTGTAAGACATACCACCACCAATGATAAGTGTGTCGCACTTCTCAAGAAGGTTGTTGATAACGTTAAGCTTATCAGCTACCTTAGCACCACCAAGGATAGCTACGAATGGACGTACAGGATTCTCAACAGCGTTGCCAAGGAAGTCGATTTCCTTCTGCATAAGGTATCCAACTACGTTAGAACCACCCTTAGCTGTGATGAACTTTGTAACACCAGCTACAGAAGCGTGTGCTCTGTGTGATGAACCGAAAGCATCGCATACATAATCATCAGCAAGATCAGCGAGCTCCTTAGAGAATGCCTCACCGTTCTTTGTCTCTTCCTCGCCACGGAAACGAGTATTCTGAAGAAGAACTACATCTCCTTCCTTCATAGCCTCAACTGCCTTTGTAGCAGCCTCGCCTGTTACGTTGTAATCAGAAACGAAAACAACTTCCTTACCAAGCTTCTCTGAAAGACGCTTAGCAACTGGAGCAAGTGACTCGCCCTCGTTAGGACCATTCTTTACCTTACCAAGGTGTGAGCAAAGGATAACCTTTCCACCATCAGCAATAAGCTTGTTGATTGTAGGAAGAGCTGCCTTGATACGTGTATCATCTGTAATCTCGCCAGCCTTAAGTGGTACATTAAAATCACAACGAACGAGAACACGGCGACCCTTTACGTTGATATCATCAACTGTCTTTTTGTTTAATGCCATTTTTATTATTCCTCCTTAATAAAAAAGGGGTCCGGTCCATGTGGACCGGACCCCTAATAAAGTCGTTAATTTCGATAAACGAATTAAGCAAGCTCTGAGAAGTACTTGATTGTACGAACCATCTGTGATGTGTAGCTGTTCTCGTTATCATACCAAGAAACAACCTGTACCTCGTACTGATCATCAGAAACCTTAGAAACCATTGTCTGTGTAGCATCGAAGAGAGAACCAAATCTCATACCTACGATATCTGAAGAAACGATTTCATCCTCGTTGTAACCGAATGACTCGTTAGCTGCTGCCTTCATAGCTGCGTTGATACCCTCAACAGTAACATCCTTCTTGTTTACTACTGCTGTAAGGATTGTTGTAGAACCTGTTGGTGTAGGAACACGCTGAGCAGATCCGATAAGCTTTCCGTTAAGCTCTGGGATAACAAGGCCGATAGCCTTTGCAGCACCTGTTGAGTTAGGAACGATGTTAACTGCTGCTGCACGTGAACGACGAAGATCACCCTTTCTCTGTGGGCCATCAAGTGTCATCTGATCACCTGTGTAAGCATGGATTGTTACCATGATACCAGACTGGATTGGAGCGTACTTGTTAAGTGCGTCAGCCATAGGTGCTAAGCAGTTTGTTGTACATGAAGCTGCTGAAATGATTGTATCATCAGCCTTAAGTGTTGTGTGGTTTGTATTGTAAACGATTGTAGGAAGATCGTTTCCTGCAGGAGCAGAGATAACAACCTTTCTAGCACCAGCATTGATGTGAGCCTGTGCCTTTTCCTTTGATGTGTAGAATCCTGAACACTCAAGAACTACGTCTACCTTAAGCTCACCCCATGGGCAATTGTTTGCATCTGGGAATGCATAAATCTTGATTTCCTTACCGCAAACGATGATTGAATCATCTGTGCAAGAAACCTCATCTGCATGCTCGTACTTTCCCTGTGATGAATCATACTTTAAAAGATGTGCTAACATCTTTGGGCTAGTTAAGTCGTTGATTGCTACTACTTCGTAACCTTCTGCACCGAACATCTGACGGAATGCAAGACGTCCGATACGGCCAAAACCGTTAATTGCTACTCTTACTGCCATTTTTAAATCCTCCTAAAGATTCTTTTAAAATATTAATTTTTCGAAGTGCCACAAAAATGCACCCCGTATGTACTACATTTTAAACAAAACCAATTTATAATTCAAGCCCAAAATGAAATTATTGTTAAAATTTTCTCAATCTGCTAGAATTAGCGTCAAAAGGAGGCAGAATTATGTTTTGGGACAATCACATGCACAGTAATTTTTCAGGGGATTCAAAGGCCGAACCCATTGATATGATAAACGCAGCTCGCGCAAAAAAACTTCGAGGTATCACCTTCACAGACCATATGGATTTGGACTATCCTCCTAAATATGGCTTTTTCGAACTTGACCCCTACAGCTATTACGAAGCGCAGCACAGGCTTGCTATAGAACAATCTAATGATAGCTTCACAGTATTAACCGGAATTGAGCTTGGGATTCAGCCACATATTGCAGCTGACATATATAAGGTAGCTAAAGATATTCCTTTCGACTTTATAATAGGAAGTACTCATCTCATTGATAAGCAGGATCCATATTTTGATACCTTTTGGGAATCCGGAGATGCGAAGCAGCTTCTCACCCGCTACTACGAATGTGTTTTAGAGAATATTTCAGCATTTACAGACTTTGATACTGTTGCACATTTGGATTACGCCTTCAGATATGCAAAGGATCCTAAGGTAAAAGAAGATACTCATCAGCCTTACTTTGAAATTGTCGATGAGATTCTTAATAAGATAATAAAGATGGATAAATCACTGGAAATAAATACTGGCGGTCTTAGAAAAGGGCTGGCAAATCCTAATCCTGCATTATCCATCGTAAAACGATACCATGAGCTTGGTGGAAAAATGATAACCCTTGGCGCTGATGCCCACGAACCAGCTCACGTTGCTGCAGATTTTGAAAAGCTTCCTGATATGCTAAATACCTGCGGCTTCAAAGAATTTATGGTTTACAAAAACAGAAAGCCTGAAGCTTATCCTCTATAGGAAAAGCTCAGGCTTTTTTATCGTCCTATTCTATTTGTTGTCTGCATCGAACTTCAAAAGTGAATTTACAAGTTCCTCGCAGATTTCCAGCTCTGACTTATTATCCGTCTCAATAATAATATCAGCTGCTGCCATGTATTTTTCACGGCGCTTCAGCATAAGCTCCTCGATAAATTCCACATTTTTATTATTCTCAATGAGTGGTCTGTCGTGACTGTCCTTAACACGATCAAGGATTGTCTCAGGTTTTGCAGTAAGAAGAACAACACGACCATTCTTCTTCATTTCTACCACATTGCACTCTCGCATTGGAGTACCACCGCCGCAGGAAATAACTACATTATGCTTTGTCTGCATCTCCTTCAAAAGATTAGTTTCAGCATTTCTAAAATGTTCCTCGCCATATACCTCAAAAATATCAGAGATGCTCATTCCCTCTCTCTCAGAGATAACCTGATCCATTTCCACCACATCCATGGCAAAACATGTGCTGAGGTAATCAGATATAGTAGTCTTACCTGCTCCCATGAAACCAATTAGTACAATATTGTAATTAAAAAGATGTCTTGCCTGAATACGCTTAGAGTTTTCAACAATACTCTTAAAAACATTTTGTACTTCCTTGCCGTGACGCTTTCCTTCAAGACTGGCCTTTAACCAATTCTCGCGCTTTTCATCCTGCTCCGGCTGTAATATCTGAAGACCATTAGCTTCCTTATAAGCCATAATCTCTTCAACAATGCTATTTCTCATTAAAAGCGCATTTAATATTATCTCATCATTCTGTCCTAAGTGTTCACGTAACATCTTTAATTGGTCCATAACAGCTTCTCCTTCACTTTAGTGCTTTAAATTGTAACACTAATATTAACAAAAAAACAGACAGATTGAAACCCATAATTTCAATCTGTCTGTAATTATATCAGATTATATCTTAAAGAAACTCATGCTTCTCAAGAACCTTAATAATATCACGGCCCTCTTCTGTTCCCTCAATGATACGACGAGCACGCTTAGAATCGCCAATGTTGTAAATTTCAACATCAGTATCAGCAAATGCCTCTTCAAGATCATTGATGATAGGTGTGTTAGCTCTCATACCAAGACATACGAAACCATAATCGAAGTCGATGTTCTCGATATTGCCCTCTGGAGTCTTAACGATAAACTTGTCGTTGCAAACTTCCTGAAGAGCAGTATTTGTCATCTGACGAACATTGTACTTCTTCATCTTAGCAGCTGTATCACACTTAGTAATAGGATCAAGACCATTACCGATGATTGGAAGCATCTCGATGATAGTAACCTCGCAACCTCTCTCTGTAAAGAATTCCATTACATCAAGACCTACGGCGCCACCACCAACTACAGCAACCTTCTTACCCTTCATATCCTCTGGGTAATCATTGATTCTTTCGATCATCTTGATAACTGTAGCTACATTAGAATCTTCCTTGTCTACAAGATCCATAAGACCTGTAATTGGAGGAAGTGTAGGATTTGAACCTGTAGCATTAACAATAATATCAGGCTTTAA
Organism: Pseudobutyrivibrio sp. 49; assembly: GCF_900100545.1. Classification (GTDB taxonomy): domain Bacteria; phylum Bacillota; class Clostridia; order Lachnospirales; family Lachnospiraceae; genus Pseudobutyrivibrio. The sequence continues at coordinate 133,208 of NZ_FNDP01000001.1, read as the reverse complement.
TCCCTTAACCTGCTCTACTGTAGTGTCGTTGTCTGTGAATACAAACAGATTCTTGAGCTTGCTAGCACGGTTAATCATGTACTTAGGGAAATCAGCAAGTCTCTTCTTATCAGGAATCTTAGAAATCTGAACAGAAAGACCTCCAAGCTCATGCTTCTTCTCAAGAAGGAAAGTAGTACATCCTACCTCAGCTGCTGTACAAGCTGCCTCAAGACCAGCAGTACCACCACCGATTACAACTACGTTGCAAGGCTTATTGATTTTTCTCTTATAATATTCATCATTTGCATTAACTGCAGGGTTAACTGTACATCTGATTGGAATATTAAGACCAATTCTGTGACCAGCGCAACCAACGTTACAAGAGATACACTTTCTAAGCTCGTCTTCTCTATTGAACTCTACCTTATTTACCCAAGCTGGATCTGCGATAAGTCCACGACCCATACCGATGATATCTGCGTCGCCCTTCTCAAGAATTTCCTCAGCGACCTTAGGATCACGAATATTCCCCATTGTTACACATGGCTTACCATATTTTTCCTTAACAGCCTTTGCCATGTATGAACGCCATCCATCTGGAAGATAATTTGCATCAATCTGGTACTGTATAGAACCATTAAGACCAGCTGAAACATCAAACACATCAACCTCTTCCTGGAAATACTGAAGATAATCTAAGGTATCCTCAAGAGTGTTACCACCTTCCATAAATTCGTCAGCAGAAATACGAACAAAGATTGGGAAGAATGGCCCCACCTGCTTTCTAACCTCTTCGATAACAAGCTTTGTAAAACGAGCTCTGTTCTCTGCAGAACCGCCAAACTCATCTGTACGCTTATTAGTTGTAGGTGAAAGGAACTGGCTAAGAAGATATGAATGACCTGCATGAATCTCAACGCAGTCGAAGCCGGCTGTCTGAGCACGCTTTGCAGCCTCACCATACTTCTTAACGATCTCATAAATCTCTTCCTTCTCAAGTGGACGTGGAGTCTCTCCGCCAGCCTTTGAAGGAATATCAGATGCTGAAACTGGCTGCATACCTGTACGTGCAGAAACAGCTGATGCACCTGCATGGTTAATCTGGATACCTACGCAAGCACCGTGCTTGTGCATTCTCTCAGTAAAATACCATAAACGTGGAATGTAATTGTCGTGATCAATTCTTAGCTGAGTTGTACCATTTGAACCCTGTGGTGAAAATACGCTGGCATTTTCTACCATTAAAAGACCTGTGCCACCTTTAGCACGCTGCTCATAATAATCGATATGCACAAAAGTCATCTCGCCATTCTGATCACCATAGTTTGTTCCCATTGGTGTCATCATAACACGATTCTTAAGTGTCATACGACGAATTGTAAGTGGTTCAAAAATGTGTGGATACTTAGTTTTCATAATTTAGACGCTCCTATTAAATAAACAATTATTTACGTAGAGCTATTCAGAATTTAAAAAAAGCGGGCATGCTTCTTATAATAGAAGTATAATCCCGCTTTAACTAATAAATCCAATGCATTTTTTGCAAATTATTAATGCATTGAGTGTACTAATATAAAATCTATCATACGCTGAACCGCTGGCATTTGGTATCTTCCTTTTATGTATGCCATGTAAACAGTGTGTGAAACGTACTGTTCTGTTGAAAGCTTCCTTATAGTAACATCCTCTCTATGTATAGAAGTTACATCTGCAACCAAAGCTATTCCAAAGTCCGCGGCAACTAGGGAAGCAATGCCATTTTCATCAGGTGATTCGCAAATAAAATTAGGTTCAACATCATTATGAGTAAAGAAATCTCTGGTAAGTCGGCCTAAACCTGAGTTTCTTGTATAGCCTAACACAGGATACTTAGAAAAAGCGCTGGCATCAATCAGATCACACTCTTCCAGAGGATGTCCCTTTGGCATAATAACCACAAGCTCCTGTTGCATAACAGGAATAAACTTAATATTAGGCTCATCTTTAACAAAGGAACCAAATATAATATCGTAATTACCCGCCTTTAAGCCTTCTATATTTCTAGAGGTAATATCCTGATGGAAGGTAAAGGTGACAGCCTGATTCTTCTCTTCTAATAAGAAGGCTCTGCACATATTAGGAATAAAGGACCCAGCAAGAGGAGCCACATAGGCAAGATCAATGTGTCCTCCAGAACCTGATAGCTGATGCATCTTTCTATCACACTGATTTACTTCTCTAAGAATCTTATCAACATGCTCAAAAAAGATATCCCCTGTTTTTGTAAGCACAACATTTCTACCTGTCTTTTCAAACAGAACAACTCCAAGCTCGCTCTCTAATGAACCAATGGAACGACTCAAAGATGGCTCCGATATATGAAGCTTCTCTGCTGCCTGGTTGAAATGCTGTAGCTTAGCTGCCTCATAAAAATACGTGAGTTGATTTAATGTCATTTTGGACTCCTTTTCATAGTTCATTCATAAAACTGCACAATTTGTTCACAATTAATTCGTTCTATATGTCTAATAATACCACAATCAGTACATTTATGCTATTAATTCTACGCAATATAAGTATTGGAAGTTTTCTATTAATACATTTACAATAATATACATAGAGACTGTTAAGAATTTAACAATTTAACTAGCGGGCACTGTTAAAATCAAAAATTCTTAATAAACACTTTTGGAGGAAATGAATAATGGCAGAAAGAATCACTGGCCACACCGAGCTCATCGGTCTTATGGCCTATCCAATCAGACACTCTAGCTCACCAGCTATGCACAACGAGGCTTTTGCTTACCTTGGTCTCGATTATGCATATCTCGCATTTGAGGTAGATAACAGCACACTTGAGGACGCAGTTAAGGGACTTAGAGCTCTTAAGCTTGTTGGCTCGAACGTATCAATGCCAAACAAGACTGTTGTTGGACAGTATCTTGACAAGCTCTCTCCTGCTGCTGAGCTTTGCGGTGCTGTAAACACTATTACAAACGAGAATGGTGTTCTTACAGGTCACATCACAGATGGTATTGGTTACATGCAGTCACTTAAGGATTACGATATCGATGTAATCGGAAAGAAAATGACTATCGTTGGTTGCGGTGGTGCTGGTACAGCAATCCAGATTCAGGCAGCTCTTGATGGCGTTAAGGAATTATCTATCTTCAACATCAAGGATGCATTCTGGGACAAGGCACAGGAGACAGTTGACAAGATCAACGACAGAACAGATTGTAAAGCAACTCTTTACGATCTTGCTGATAAGGATGCTCTTAGACGCGAAATCGCAGACAGCTACCTTCTTGCAAACGCAACAGGAATGGGTATGAAGCCTCTCGAGGGTCAGACATGGCTTCCAGATACTTCTTATCTCCGTCCCGACCTTATCGTTACAGATACTGTTTATGCTCCAGCTAAGACAAAGTTCTTAGAGATGGCTGAAGAAGTTGGATGTAAGAAGATGAACGGTCTTGGCATGATGCTCTTCCAGGGCGCTGCTGGTTTCAAGCTTTGGACAGGTCAGGATATGCCAATCGAACATATGAAGGAAGTACTTGGAATTAAGTACGAGTAATCAAATTGATTTCATATTAAATAATGAAAGGAAATCTCATGGGAACAAATTCAAAAGCAAAATATTATCCTGCAGCTTTAATTCTTTATTTGAACTACTTCATTCACGGAGTAGGCTGCTCAATTCTTGGACAGTCAGTTATCAAAGAGGCTCTCGCTACTAGCTGGGGCGTTGAGGTAATGTCAATCACAGCTATTTCAGCTGCACTTGGTCTCGGAAGACTTATCGCTCTTCCATTCGCTGGACCTCTTTCTGATAAGCTTGGTCGTCGTATCTCTGTAGTTATCGGTGGTTGCTCTTATGCAATCTACGTTATCGGTCTTGCACTTGCCTTCAATGCAGGTACAAACGGTGGTTACCAGATTGCTTATATCTGCGCTATCATCGGTGGTATTGCTAACTCTTTCCTTGATACTGGTATTTACCCAGCTGTTGCTGAAATCATCAGCGATGCTCCAGGTATTGCTACAATGGGTATCAAGTTCTTTATCGCAATCTCACAGATGCTTCTTCCATTCTTCCTTGGAATGACAGTTGCAACAAATGCTGCTGGCTTAGTAAGCTACAACAGACTTTTCTATATCTGTGGTATTGGATACATTATTTTAGTAGTACTTATCTTCATCCTTCCACTTCCAGATTCAGATGCAGCTGCAGCTGAAAAGAAGGAAGGACTTATTGCAAGCTTAAAGACAACTCACTTCTCTATTGAGTCAATTGCAATGATTCTTATCGGTTTCACATGTACAGGTACATTCCAGTTATGGCTTAACTGTGCACAGAACTACGCTAAGACAAATGTTGGTTGGGAAGATCCTTCAATCATGCAGACTTTCTACTCAACAGGTACAATCCTTGCTCTTATCGTTACATCTATTCTTACACGTAAGATTAAGGACGTACGTTTCATCGTAGTTTACCCTATCATTTGCCTTGCTACATTAATCCTTGTACTTATGGCACCATCACAGGGTATGATGAAGGTTGCAGCTTTCGCTATCGGCTGGGCTGGAGCAGGCGGACTTCTTCAGATTGCTACATCTGTATGTAACATGCTCTTCCCTAAGATTAAGGGTACAGTTACAGCACTTGTTATGATTGCTTCATCACTTTGCAACTACACAATCCTTACAGCAGCTGCTGCTATGACACCATCAGGCGTTATGGTTATGAACATTGTTCTTACAGCTATCGGTGTTGTTCTTGGTATCTTCGTAAACTTAAGATATACTAAGATGGTAGAGGCAAATTCATAAACACACTAATTTAGAGGGATATATTATGAATACTGTAAAAATTAGAAACGTAGTACTTGGCGAGGGCGTTCCAAAGATTTGTGTACCTATCGTTGGTAAGACAAAGGACGATATCCTTGCTGCTGCAAATTCCTTCAAGGGAGTTGCTCACGACGTTGTAGAATGGCGTGTTGACTGGTTCGATGGCGTTTTCGAGTTCGATAAGGTAGAGGATGTCCTCAAGGACCTTAGAGTTGCTTTAGGCGACACACCTCTTCTCTTCACTTTCAGAACTTCAAACGAAGGTGGTGAAAAGTCTATCGAGAAGGATGCATACGCTACACTTAACAAGAAGGCTGCTGCTACTGGTCTTGTAGATTTAGTAGACGTTGAAGTCTTCACCGGTGATGATATCGTTAAGGATATCGTTGCTGAGGCTCACAAGAATAATGTTAAGGTTGTTGCTTCAAACCACGACTTTGATAAGACACCTGACAAAGACGATATCGTTTCAAGACTTCGTAAGATGCAGGAGCTTGGAGCTGATATTCCAAAGATTGCAGTTATGCCTACTTGCCGTAAGGATGTAGTTACACTCCTTAGCGCAACTCAGGAAATGGCTGACAATTACGCTGACCGTCCAATCATTACAATGTCAATGGCTGGCACAGGTCTTGTAAGCCGTCTTTGCGGCGAAGCTTTCGGTTCAGCACTTACCTTTGGTGCTGTTGGCAAGGCTTCTGCTCCTGGTCAGATGAATGCTTCTGATCTTTCAACAATACTTAATCTTATACATGGTTCAATGTAATCATTAAGCATTTATAGGGCAATTTGTGTAAATGCACAAATTGCCCTATTGAATTATAAGGGGACTTAAATCACATGAAACGTATCTTTTTCTTTATAGATGAATATCTCGAAGAGTTTATCATGGTTGTTCTTCTCATCGCTATGAGTGTCATAATGGGCATCCAAATCTTTTGTCGCTATATCTTAGGCGCCTCGCTCTCATGGTCTGAAGAAATCACCCGTTACTTATTCATTTGGTCTGCATTTTTAAGTGTGAGTCTATGCACAAAGAAATGTATTTCCATCAAAATTGATCAGTTTATTCGCGCTTTTAAGCCTAGAGGCAAGGCGTTATTTAAGGTATTAAACCTTACAATTGAATTTATATTTTTCGTTTATCTCATTCCATTTTCATATCGTTATTTAATATCGACTATTGAAAGCGGTCAGGTATCTCCTGCCTGCGGAATTCCTATGTACTTTGTGCAGTCAGCACCACTTGTGTGCTTTACACTTTGCGCCATCAGAATACTAGAAAGATGGTTCTTAGAATGGCACAATGTCATCCATCGTGAAGAATTAAAAACATGGCCTTCTCATCTCAAGCAGATAGAAGAACGTGAACAACACAGAATCGAAATGAATGCTCTCCTTGCTAAGGGGAATTTTAATAAAGAAGTACTTGAAAACACAAAATCTAAAGAAGGGAGAAAGAAGAAATGAGTGCATTAACCGTACTTATCTTATTTGCTTTGTGCTTAATTATCGCAATTCCTGTTTCTATCTCCCTTGGAATAGTTGCAGTGTTGCCTGGAGCTTTTGATCCTTCCTTTACAGCCAGTGCAAGCTATGTTATTCGCTCTATGGTTGGAGGAATTGATAGCTTTCCACTTTTAGCAGTTCCAATGTTTGTGCTTTCTGGAATCATCATGGCTCACGGACAGATTTCAAAGAAGCTCTTTGATGTATTCTCATATTTCATTGGAAAGAAAACAGCAGGTGTCCCTTGTGCAGTTATCATCACCTGCCTGTTCTATGGCGCCATTTCCGGCTCCGCTCCAGCTACTGTTGCAGCCGTCGGTTCTATGACCATCCCTCTTCTTTTAGAGATGGGCTACGATAAGAAGTTCTCTACAGCAATCGTTGCTGTTGCTGGCGGTCTTGGAGTTATTATTCCTCCAAGCATACCTTTTATTATGTATGCTATGGCATCTGGCCAGTCTGTAAGTGATTTATTTATAGCCGGAATTATTCCAGGACTTTTAATTAGTGCACTGCTTATGGCCTATGCATATTTCCATTGCAAATTGGTAGGCGAGGACAAGGAAAAAATTAATGCAGAAATCGATGCACTTCACGCAAAAGGCTTTGGCACAATCTTCAAGGAAAGCTTTTTTGCAATCCTCAGTCCTATTATTGTTTTAGGCTGTATCTATGCAGGAATAGCTTCCCCTACAGAAGCTGCTGTTATTTCTGTATTCTACGCACTTATTGTCAGCCTCTTCATCTACAAGACAATCCACGTCAGAGACATTTGGAACATCTTTGTAGAAGCTATGAAGACCTATGCTCCAATCCTTTTCATTTTGGCAGCATCAACCGCCTTCTCAAGAGTGCTTACCCTTATGCAGGTACCTCAGACAGTCAGCGCTTACATCCTGGATAACTTTACAAATAAGATTATCCTATTACTGGTAATCAACCTGTTCCTTCTTCTTGTTGGAATGGTTATGGATACAACTCCAGCAATCCTCATCTTATCTCCTATCCTTCTGCCTATCGTAACAGCAGTTGGAATGAACCCAGTTCATTTTGGTATCATGATGGTTGTTAATCTGGCTATAGGCTTCGTTACACCTCCAATCGGTGTTAACCTTTTTGTTGCAAGTTCACTTACAGATGTTCCTGTTGTTGATATTGCAGCAAAAGCGCTACCTATGATTGCTATGTTTATTATCGCTTTATTGCTGATTACTTTTATTCCTGGAATCAGCTTGGTTTTAGTTTAGGAGGATGATATGAAATTCAAACGAATTATTGCTCTTTCTACAATTTTTATATCAGCCCTTAGTCTTTGCTCCTGTGGCAAATCGTCGGAGGTTCAGACTTATGCCTGGCCTCTTGGTACTTCAAGTCCAGAGGACACCGTTACACAAATTTACGCTGAGAAATTCGCCGAGGAAGTCTACAGACTCAGCGATGGTCAGATGGTTATTCAGGTTTATCCTAACAGCGTTTTAGGCGGTGATAGAGAGCTTTTAGAGTCCTGCAAGGACGGTGATATTCCATTCGTTGTACAGAACACTGCGCCTCAGGTTACCTTCCTTCCAGACGTTGCCATCTTTGATATGCCTTGTATGTTTGGAACTATCGATGAAGTTCGTAAAAAAGTAGATGACCCGGATTTTATGTCAGAGATATCTGCTGTCTATGAAAAAGGTGGCTATCAGCTTCTAGGTTATGCAGATCAGGGATTCAGAGTTATGACCACCAACAAACCGGTCAAAACTATTAATGATTTCAAAGGTCAAAAAATCCGTACCATGGAAAATTCCTACCATTTGGATTTTTGGAAGGCACTTTCAGCCTCTCCTACTCCAATGACCTTCTCTGAGGTTTACATTGGATTACAGCAGGGTACCATCGATGCTCAGGAAAATCCTTATGAAGTTATCGTATCCAACAGACTATACGAACAACAGGATTACGTAGTGGAGACAAATCATCTGCCACATCTGATTTCTTTAATCGTAAGTGAGGAATTTATGAAGGATAAGACTCCTGAAGAACAGGAAATCCTTAGAGAAGCAGCAAAAACTGCTACAAAATATGCAAGAGAACAAAGCGATGCGAGAATTGCTTCAAGAATTGCAACTATAGAGGAATCTGGCACTCAGGTAATCCCATTGAGCGACGAACTCAGAAGCCAAATTCAAGATGCTGCCGTTCCAATTTATAAAAATATAAAAGAACATGTAGACCCAAATCTTTACGATATTTATACAAAAGGTATTCTTAAATAATTAAAGCAGCCACCCGCGTGGCTGCTTTCGTTTTATATATTTTTAGCTTTCGCTTTGATTCTAGTAAGACAATTATCTATGTTCTTAGGCGTTTTCCCAAGCTTAACAGCTATCTCCTTGTAATCCAAGTCTTTCATATACAATTCAAAAACTTGAAGCTCCAAAGGTGATAATACCGCTTTTAAACGATCAACAAGACTAAGATTTTCCTCGGCTTCGATGATAATGTCGGCTGGGTCATCTGCCATAGATGATGCCTCTTCAAACTCTTCTCCATCTTCATCGTACAAGGAAACATACGCGTTTAACGGAGAATGCTTTTTTCGATTACTAGCCTCGATGGCCTTTATCATCTGTCTATCTATGCAAAGCTGAGCGAAATGAAAAAAAGTGACATCTGAACTGGTATCATAATCTCCAATCGCGCCAAAAAGACCTATCATTCCTTCCTGAATGAGGTCCTCATTTTCTCCACCAATCAAAAAATATTTTTTTGATAGCTTCAAAACAAGAGGTTTATATTTTTCGCAAATATAATTTACAACAGCTACATTTCCTGACTGATAGCTCTTCACAAGCTCCTCATCAGTAAACTTAGCGTACTCTTCTCTCAGGTCCATCTTTAACCCCCGTAGGAATTATTTTGCTTTGTTGATTCTCTGTCTAACAACCTCATATGCCAATACACCGCAAGCAACACTGGCATTAAGTGAATCGATATCTCCATACATAGGAATGCTGGCAACCATATCACAGTTCTTCTTAACAAGATCTGAAACGCCGTGACCTTCGTTACCAATAACAAGACCAATTGAGCCTGTAAGGTTGAGGTCGTACATAGTAGTGCCACCCATATCTGCGCACACGAACCACATCCCCTGTTCCTTAAGCTCCTCCATAGTCTTGGAAATATTTGTAACCTTTGCTACTGGAGTATAGTTGATTGCTCCGGCAGAAGCCTTTGCAACAGTAGCTGTAAGACCTACTGCACGATGCTTTGGAATAACTACACCATGAGCACCAGCCTGGTTTGCTGTACGGATGATAGCACCAAGATTATGTGGATCCTCAATGTTATCAAGAATGATAAGGAATGGATCCTCACCCTTTTCACGAGCTGCAGCTAAAATGTCATCTAACTCAGCATAATCATAGCTGGCAGCATAAGCGATAACTCCCTGATGCTTACCTGTCTCTGAGAGCTGATCAAGGCGCTCCTTCTTAACAAAGCTAACCACTGTGTCCTTGCTTTTCTTAGCTTCTCTGAGGATAGTCTGAACAGGGCCATCCTTGCAGCCTTCAAGTACAAACAAACGATCAATTGTCTTTCCTGAACGAAATGCTTCTAATACAGCATTGCGTCCTTCTACAATTCTACTTTCTTCCATATTTACTCCAATATATCTAATTCCAAACGTTCAATACCGCTATTAACAAGTTTGCATATACGGTCCATGTTTCCTGTCATGTAAAGATATCCCATGACAGCCTCAAAACCTGTGGCCTCAAGATAATCCATAGTGGTAGCATTCTTAGCCTTTGTATGTGGCTTGGAATTGCGACCTCTGCGATACCAGTCGGCCTCTTCTTCAGTAAAATCCTCCATGAGGACAGCTGCCATCTTGGCCTGTGTAGGCGCCTTGACAACGGAGCTGGTTCTCTGATGAAGCTTGTTGACTGCAGTATTACCCTTATTAACAAGGATAGAACGAATCACCACATCAAAAATAGCATCGCCTATGTAAGCAAGTGTCAGTGGTGAGTAAGTTCTTATATCCTTTGGTTCAATGTTAAATTTGCTATTTAAATATTCATTTAAACTAGCTTCCATACTACTCCTTCACGAGTATCCTTAATTTCTACACCCTTTGCTAAAAGCTCATCACGGATAGCATCTGCTGTAGCAAAATCCTTTGCCTTTTTAGCCTCTGCACGACGAGCGATAGCATCGTTAATAAATGCTTCAAGCTCAGCATCAACATTGCTTCCTGCTTCTGAAAGAGCCTTAGCATGACCAATCAAATCAAGAGAAAGAACTCTGTCAAAGCTCTCTACAAGAGCAAGCTTTGTAGCATCATTTGTATCTGCCTTCAAAGCATCATAAAGGATTGTGATAGCCATAGAAGTATTCAAGTCATTTGAAACTGCCTCGCAGAACTTCTCCTCGAATTCCTTCTTAACTGCCTCGTCAACAGCACCCTCTGCCTTAAGCTCAGATACTCTCTTAACAAGCTTATTATAAGCCTGAACTGTGTTATCAAGATTGTCCCAAGAGAATACAAGTGGCTTACGATAGTGTGACTGTAAACAGAAGAATCTGTAAACGAGTGGATCGTAACCCTTCTCCTGAAGAACAGAAACTGTAAGGATAGCGCCCTTTGACTTAGACATCTTTCCTGACTGATCATTAAGGTGATTGCTGTGGAACCAGTAATTGCACCACTTATGGCCAAGATAAGCCTCTGACTGAGCAACCTCATTTGTGTGATGTGGGAAGATGTTATCAACGCCACCGCAGTGGATATCCATGTACTCACCAAGATGCTTCATAGAAATGCATGAGCACTCGATATGCCAGCCTGGGTAACCAACGCCCCATGGGCTATCCCACTTAAGAGCCTGGTCCTCGAACTTAGACTTTGTAAACCAAAGAACGAAGTCTGTCTTGTTCTTTTTATTTGTATCCTCTTCTACATCATCACGTACACCAACCTCAAGGGCTTCCTTTTCAACTGATGATGAGAATACGTAGTAATCCTGAAGCTTGCTTGTGTCAAAGTATACATTCCCACCAGCAACATATGCATAGCCCTTCTCGAGAAGAACCTCTACCATATGGATGAATTCTGGAATGCAGTTTGTAGCAGGCTCCACTACATCTGGACGTTTGTTTCCTACTGCATCAAAGTCCTTGAAGAAGGCATCTGTATAAAACTTTGCAATCTCCATAACTGTCTTGTGCTCACGCTTTGCGCCAGCAACCATCTTATCTTCGCCTGTATCAGCATCGCTTGAAAGGTGTCCTACATCTGTGATGTTCATAACACGCTTTACATCGTAACCAGCGTACTCTAAAGACTTAATAAGTGCATCCTGCATGATATATGTACGGATGTTTCCGATATGTGCGAAATGATATACTGTAGGGCCGCAGGTGTACATTGCAACCTTGCCCTCTTCGTTTGGCTTAAAAACCTCTACCTCTCTTGAGGCAGTATTGTAAAACTTAAAATCCATTTTCATTACTCTCCTTTATTTCTAGCGCAACCCCCGCATGTCTCGCAGCTTCGTCCGCTGTCAAATACTACATTACTTCCATCATAAAATTCGTAAAGCAAACAGACTGCCTGTGCGCTAATTCCCTCTTCTCTACCTGTGAAGCCAAGATGCTCCTCTGTGGTAGCTTTTATATTGACCTGATCCACATCGATGCCAAGACACTTTGCTACGTTCTCTTCCATCTGTTCAATGAATGGACGAAGCTTTGGTCTCTGTGCGATAACTGTGGCATCCACATTTCCAACAACGTATCCCTTATCCATAACAAGCTCACGAACCTGCTCTAAAAGCTTCATGGAATCCGCTCCCTTGTACTTAGGATCTGTATCTGGAAAATGAGCCCCAATATCCTTCAACCCTGCTGCTCCGAGAACAGCATCAGAAATAGCATGTAAAAGTACATCTGCATCTGAGTGACCTAAAAGACCAAGTGTATGGTCGATTTTTACGCCGCCAATAATAAGGTCTCTGCCCTCTACCAGCTTATGTACATCATAACCTGTTCCTATTCTCATAATAATACTCCTGGTTGTTAGCTACATTGCTAACTTATTTAACAATATATTCTCACCGTCAGTTCCAACAAATTTTATAGTATCATATACAAATTCTATATTTTCTTTCTGGCGTTCCTCAGTGGTGTTATTAAAGAAAAGTGTAGTCACAACCTGACGCAAGCCAGTATTATTCTCGATAGTGTCACCCACTTTTCTCCATGGAGCCTCCATCAAATAATCTTCTCTTGCCTTAATCTCATCAAGGCCTTCGATTTTAGCAATGGTTCCTGCCTTTGCATATAATAAAATAGCGTGCATATGCAAATCTAACTGTGGAATCAAACGCTCCATGCCAAACATATCTCTTAAAACCATCTGACACAGAAGATTATTAATCTGCTCACCTACAAGTGCTCCAGCCAATCTGTAGTTCATCTCTAAAACTGCACAATTGTTATCGCTATCCATCATCATCTGAAGGAAACCAAACCCTCTTCTGATACCAAGCTCATAAAGCATCTTCTCAACATTAGGATTAACATTTTTTCTAATAAACTCCTCATATGGTGAAAAGATTCTAAATACAGTCATCTTATAGTCATCATATGTAGCAAATAAGTGAGCTCTGCCCTCATCATCAAAACAATAGTACATACTTACCATTGTTCCATCTATATACTTTTCTGCAAAGATACGCTCGCTATATAATCTTGCGTTTTTATAGCCTTCAAGGACTTCTGCTGAATTATGACATATTGTGATTCCTAATCCACTACTTCCATCTATTGGCTTAACAATAACTGGATAATTCATGTTCAAGGCATCGACATCAGCTTCTGTCATTCCATCCTGTAACATGTAATCCTCGGCTACAGGAACATTGTACTTTCTACACTGCTCCTTAAATAAAACTTTATCGCCTATAAGATTCCAAGTCTCTTTATTAGTGTAATAATCCAAGCCAAGACGCTCTGAAAGCTCCATGGCGCGAAGGAGACATGTCTCATGCACACCAGCATAAACGTTTGTAACACCTTCTGATTTGCAACGCTTTTCTAATTCATCAAGATCATTTATATCAACATCCCAATATTCGTCAGCTAATAACTTATCTGGCGACTCCTGGGTACTCCTATTATCGGAAACAATTACGTATGCCCCCAATTTTCTAGCATTTAGTATTAATTCCTTTGTAAAATTCGAATCTCCAAGTAATAGAAGCTTGTGTGTCATTTGAGTATATCCTTTCTATAGTAAGTACAATTTAACAATGTACCATTATAGCATTGGTGTCCTCATTTGTCTTCCTAATTTAATTAGAATTTGTTTCATCTTTCCCACTATTTGAAAGATGGGTCTTATCTTTTTTCAAAATATGTAGTTTCTTTGGCGCTGTTCCCTTCTTCTTAATCATAAACAATACTATACCTGCAATAATTACACCGACTATAGCATATGGCAAAATATAAACGATTACTATAACAAGCCCCTGTAAGAAGGTCACAAAGCCTGATAGCGAATCGCCTATTGCTTCCACAAAACGATTCCAGAAGGTATCTGCTTTAATCTCTGTATAAGTAATAACCTCATCTACATGGATTGAAACCGTGCAATAATCAATTTTGTCATCTAATACCTTAAGCTGAGCCGTATAGTTTTCAATGTCGTACTGAACGTCATTTATCCTGTCTTCAATGTTAAGCAAATCCTCTACAGTTTCTGCATTGGCTTCTAACTCCTGAAGGCGCTCGAGCTTTGTACGCAAGCTCTTTAATCTGGCCTGAACATCAACATAATTGCTGGTGATATCTTCTACAGCTTCATCACTGGAGGTAACAGAACCTATATCGCCAACGCTATCCATAAAGGCCTGATACTTTGCAGATGGAATTCGTGCTGTGTAATTTGCATATCTTCCACCATACTCAGCGGTTCCAGTAATTGAAGAGCTCTCGTAGTAGCCTCCGTTTGACTGAACCAATTTTTTGATAGCTACAATATCCTCATCGAAATTCTTGGTTTCTATTGAAATATTGGAAGAATAAATTATCTTTCTACCAGTAGTATATTCAGAATCAACGCTTTCTTCTTTTGGCGCTTCTACCTGTTCCTGGGCTATTTCATTTGTATCTGCATAAAAGCTTCCAAGCTCCGAATCAAACCCAGCACCGCTTTCCAACGCCTTTGTACTTCCAGACATATCATAGGCATCGGCTGACGCCCCGTCTGAGGTACCACCACAGCCTGTGGAAAACATACCCGTAGCCAGTAAAACAGCAAGTAATATAGCGATTCTTCTCCTCATAGTTAACCTCCCGTTATCCCCATAAACTACCTAAAAATATCTTACATCAATTGATTTAAATAAACAAATCTAACACATTTGGGCAAAAAAGCTGGGACCCAGGCAAGAACACTGGGTCCCTAAAGGAGGATTTATAAAATAAACAAGAGATTAAACTATTTGATTACAAGACGCTTTGCGCCTTCAGCCGCAAGTGGGCTTCGAACAGTCTCGCTTTCATCAAAGGTAACCTGTGCACAAAGCTTTGAGCCCTTCATTCTCTCTGAAGCAAATGTAAGACCATTATTCTTTCTATCAAGCTTAGGAGAATCAATCTGGTCTGGATCTCCAAGAAGAACTACCTTAGAGCCCTTGCCTGCTCTGGTAATAATTTCAAGAATCTGTCCAATTGTGCAGTTCTGTGCTTCATCCACTATGATAAAAGAATTAACAAGAGAACGACCTCTCATGTAAGCCAGTGAACAAATCTCGATAATACCTGTTTCAAACATGTCCTCTATTTGGAGCTTAACCTGTTCCTTCTCTTCATTTTGCCCTTTGAGAAGTACCTGCAGGTTATCCATAAATGGTGCAATAAGAGGAGTCATCTTTTCTTCCAAATCACCAGGAAGGAATCCCAAATCGTTATCTGAAAGAGTATTGCTTCGGGTAATCATGATTCTGTCGTAGCCGTTGTGGTAATATCCCTGAAGTCCTGCTGCCAGTGAAAGGAAAGTCTTAGCCGTTCCTGCACTTCCCTTTAAAATAACAAGTGGTAAATCCTCTGGATGTGCCAGCAAAGCATATAAAGCAAATCGCTGTCCTACATTTCTAGGCTGACAGTATGGAGTGTAGTAGTCTCTGTCCTTTAACAGGTGCCATCCGTCTTCCTTAAAGGTGTAGAGGGCTGAATTACTTCCGTCTCTACAAATACCAAATTCATTTTCTAAGAATCCCTTATTAAATGGACTCTCTATATCTTCCGGTGTGATATCCCTTCGTCCTGTATAGTTCTCACTGTCAAGAATCATCTCGTTGTGATAGCCCTGTACTACACAGCCACACATTGTTGCATTGATTCTCATTGAAATATCATTTGTAACTAATATAGTTTCTAAGTCTGATTCCTTAGCTATGCCAAGTACACCATTTATTATTCTGTTGTCAGGTTTGTCTAGCGAATACTCAGCTGGAACCAGCTTCTCAAATTCAGATTCTTTGGCGATTTTAAAGGTACCGCCATTCAGCATTGTAACTCCACTCGCATAATCTCCCTCAATTGATTCGATGTTTCGAATTGACTCTCTGGCGCCATAGCCCACCTCAGCAAAGGCTGTCTTCTTGGAATCAAGTTCCTGAAGAGTTGTGGTGGTGATAATAACATTGTTATCATCAAAACCAAATAACGCAGTAGGACAATGGATCAGAATGTTGGTATCAAGGACGTAATTTTTCTTCATATGGGGTCACACTCCTTACCTATTAAATTTTAAAAAACAAGAGCTTCTGTACCTAATATATCGACCGTATAGAAGGTAGTTTTTATAATTTAATTCTATCTTATTTGCATAATAAGTTCTACAACATTTTGTTGTTTTTTATGACAATTATGTGAAAAAAGCCCTGTATATTGTTATTTTGAATAACAACATACAAGGCTTCTTAAAATCTGTTTATTATTACAAACGTCCCACCAAAAGTAAACCTGCAAGACCATAATATGTTACCACTGCAACCAAATCATTTACCGTGGTAATAAGTGGACCAGAAGCTACCGCTGGGTCTACCTTAATCTTGTGGAAAAAGATAGGAATAATTGTACCGATGAAGCTTGAAACAATCATTGCCACAAAAAGTGAAAAACCAACAATGCCAGATACACTGAAGGCAGCGTACCATGCGTAGGCCTTAAAACCATGAAGATATACTGCAACAAATACAAAGGCAAGTAATCCTAAAATTAGTCCGTTGGTACCTCCAACTCTCATTTCCTTAAGAACGAACTTTGCTTTTTCTACTCCAGAAATTTCCTCATCCATAAGAACTCGGATGGTAACAGCCAGAGACTGTGTACCAACATTTCCGGCCATATCCAAAATAAGAGACTGGAACACTACTACAACTGCTACTGAGGCTACAACGCCTTCAAAGATACCAATAACAGAGCTTGTCACAAGCCCTAATCCTAAAAGTAATAAAAGCCAAGGAATACGCTTTTTAATACTTTCAAACAGCGACTCGTTTAAATCTTCCTCTGCTGTCAAACCAGCCAACTTAGCATAGTCTTCACCCATCTCATCATCAACGGCCTCGATGATATCCTGAGATGTGATTACACCGATGATTTCATCGTTTGGATTAAGAACTGGAATAGAATCCTCTGCGTAATCCTTTAACATTTCGATGCTATCTGAAATAGATGCATCAGCCTGAACGCTTGGGTAGCTGTGGCTAATGATGTCTGTAAGAGGAGTATCAGCTCGGGCGAGAATTAAATCTCTAAGCTCAATGGCTCCACAGTATTTGTCGTTATCATCCACTACATAAATAGTGTTGATATTGTCATTATCCTGAGACTGGGTAATCAGAGCTCGCATCGCCTGCTTTACAGAAAAGTTTTCTGCAATAACGATGAAGTTCGTAGTCATCATGCTACCGATTTCATCTTCATCGTAAGAATTAATCAGTCGAACGTCTGCAGATGCGTCCTCATCCATCAATTCGATAAGCTTTTCTCTCTGCTCCTCATCATCGATGTCTTCCAAGGCATCAACCGCATCATCGGCGTCCATGTTTTCAAGGACGTCAGCCGCCTGCTCTGGTGTAATCTCAGTTAAGTATTCTCCTACATCCTCGATGTAAGGGAAAATTTCAGACAGGAGCTCCGCACCTAAGATGCCGAAAAGTCTTTGTCTGTCTTCAGTTTCAAGAGACTCGTATGCTTCAGCGATATCATTTTCATGATAATCATCCAACGCCTCAATCATCTGCTCCGCACTCATATTTGAGCGCAGTAAGTCTATAATCTCCTGAATCTTGTTGTCTTCTAGTAAGTCTTTTGTTTCCATAGTTTCGTTTGAACTATAGGCATAAAAAAGTCACTGAATATGTAATTGCAAAAACACAAAAAGGAAAACTGCCCGATTAGTATAAGAAAAGAGCAGCTGCAAAATAGTTACATAATCGCCCGTGACTGTCGGATTTATCCATAGCTGCTCTCCTTTCGTTTTAATTGAATATATTATAGATATTAACAAAAAAACTTTAACACAAAAATTTAGTTTTTGCTACCCTATAAGTAAAGTTTTTCTACCATTTTTCTGTCATAGACAACAGACTCCACTTTGTCCACTTCTATTTGATACAAAGCATTTGCTGCAAGATGTTCTGCAGCCTGCTCCACATTTCTGATGCCTGTAGAAATAACAAATTTCTCCATAACAGCATCGAGTCCATCCTCTGTAACCTGGCACTCTTCTTCAGCCATTCCCATCCTCTTAAGAACCTTAGGCAATGAAAATCTTCTAAAGATTTCCTTCTTCTCCTGAACAGAATAATCTGGAATATCGATAACTGCAAAACGAGACATAAGTGGTGCTGAAATATCTGCCTTAACATTCGCTGTAGCTATTGGGTATACCCCCATTGTTGGAATCATGCACTCCATATAATTATCAGTAAAACCAAGGTTATCAAGAAGTGTAAGAAGAACATCCGCAGGGTTACCATTGCCCTTTCCAGAGTTTGCTTTATCAAGCTCGTTAATTATGAATACAAGGTTGCTGGTACCTGAATTTGCAAAAGCCTCCATGATGATACCTGGTTTTGCGTTTGAATATATTCTTGAGCTTCCTGTAAGCTGCTCCGGGTCATTGATAGAACTCATATCAAGAGTAGTCCATGGAAGCTTTAGGATTCTTGCTACCGCATATGCGATTTGAGATTTTCCAACTCCTGCAGGACCGCAAAGAAGCAAGCCATAGCTAGGCAAAGTGTGGGTGCGGTTCACCTGAATAACAGTCTCCATGATTCTCTGCTTTACGGACTCCAAGCCGTAAAGCTCTTCATCCAAAATTCTTCTTGCTTCTACCGGATCAATGGCCTCGAAATAATCACTCTTCCAGTGTATTCCCGTCATAATAGACAGAGCTCGTTGAGCATGTCTTCTCTCTTCTATTGTTACTTCAGCTGATTTTGCAACTGCAAGATTTCTTCTAGCCCATAGTCTGATGTTGTCAGGGAAAGTTCTTCCGGCACAGGTAATGAAATCAGTAATTGACTGGATGCTAGTAAGCTTCATATCATCGCCATCTTCTGCATCTTCATCATCCAGTTCCTCTTCGGAAGGGGCATTAGAAGCAAAAAGGCGCTCCATCATAAACTGCAAAAAGCCATCCTCTGAAGAAAGCTTACCGTTACCTGTCGCAGTTTCTCTGATTTTGTAAACTGCATATCCCTCTGCTATATTGGCACCTGAAAGTCTCACAGGAATATGATTCTCTCCCAGCCATCCAATAAGGCTGACAAAGCGAGAGTCCACCCTCAGAATATCAGTAGAAATAACGCCATTATCTGATTCGTATTCGAAGCTGCTTCTGGAAATCGGATTAGTGAACGTTCCATTTGTATGGTGCTTCATTACCCCTGCCTTATCTGCCAAAACCAAAATTGGCTTTTCAGCAGATGCCACCGGCTCGTCCGAGCGAAATGTAGTGTATGTCACCACAGCTTCCTTTTTCTCTTTCTCATCATTAGCAAAATCAAACACTGGCATAATCCTTCTCCCTTTCAACTATTACGCTTTATTTGACTTTCATTCTAGCAGAACACTTTAGTGCAGTAAAGTGTATAAGTAAAATTTAAGAGCCACCAGAAGCTTCTGAATGACTCTCATATCATCTTATAAGTATTTCTTCTGCTCAGTAAAGCCTCGACCCTTTACCTCAGATACACGGCTGACAATAATGAAAGCCTCAGGGTCGATTTGGTGTACAAGACGCTCAGCCTTCGCCAGCTCTCTTGTGGAAACAATTGAAAGACAAATCTCTGTGTCCTTGCCAAGATAGCCTGTGCGACCGTACATAACTGTAACACCACGGTCCACATCCTGAAGGATGGCACGACGTATTTCATCACTCTTCTTGCTGACAATCTTTATCTGAGTCTTAGCTTTTCCAAGAATCAAGGTCTTATCCAAAGTCATGGTGTAAATAACCACCAGGATAATGCCGTAAAGCACTAATCTGTGATCAGTAAAAATAGCCTGAACACCAAGAATTATAATATCGCACACCCACATTACGCCTGAAATAGATGTACCGAAAAACTTATTCATAACGATTGGTGGAATATCCATACCACCGGTAGATGCACCAGTTCTGATTACTATTCCAAGGCTGGCGCCAATAAGTAATCCACCAAAAACCGTGCACAAAACTATATCATCAACAGGCTCATAATGAGATGCAATGATTTCTGCAATATGAATCTCTACTGGTAAACAAAATGTGGAAAGTAAGGTGTTGGCTGCGAAGCGACGTCCCATAACGCGCCAACCAACTAGAAATAGAACCGTGTTAATAACAAACACAGCATAAGAAGTTTTGATTCCCCACATATGGTGAACAAAAAGAGCTAAACCTGTACCACCACCTGTAATAAGTCCTGATGGCTCTACAAAGAATGCCACCCCAAGGGCATACAAGAATAGTCCCGCAATTACGATTAATCCTGTCTTAATTATCTGTTTCATTAAGTGTCTCCATACATTATTCTCTTTAACACAACAAAACAGATTGTACATCATCTGCGGACATTTGTCAGCACACCACGGTAACGCGTTAGCAGACTAAAGTGTTTGCCACCACACTAAAAAAGCTGGTTACTGTCACAAGCCATCCTTACTACTTATCAAACCCTAGGAAATGCATACGGCCATCCTGAGTTTTTACTTCGTGTTGAGGCTTTTCGCCTACGTCAGGATTGAAGAAAACTCCCTTGAGGCTATTTGTGCGATTTCGGATGCAGTCCGGACAGTAGCGTCCATATCGAATACTGCAACCACAGGTTTCGCATTTGATGTATACACTGCTTCCCTCAGGAATTTCTAAGCGCCCCTCCCTGAGCATTCCATTTACCAGCTCAATAGGGACTCCCGTATTATCAGAGATTACAACGGCAGGTGCTGCGCCGTGCTCATCTATATAGTCCTTGATGCGACCGAAATCATCTATTTCCTGATTGCCACACTCATAGCACTCATAATAGCCTCCACCAATGTAACTTAGTCTCCCTTTACATTTCGAACAGCGGGTAGGCTTACGCTCAAGGAACTCCTTTTCAAATTTTTCTATATCTTCCTTTTTCCCCATAAATACACCTGCTAATTATTTTTCGCTTTATAGGTCAAAATCTACAACGCTGTCATCAAGTGGAACTATATCTTCGGGTGCACCACCCTCCAAGCCTTCACGGATAAGCTTCCAGTTTTTTAAAAACCAAACCGTCTGTGCTGGATGCTTGTATAGGGAAAGCATCTGTGCCCCCTCATATTTGAATGGATAAGTAACCGGAAGACTGGTTGGTCTTGATGTTGTAAAAAAGATAACGTGTCTATATTCTTTCTTTATAATCGCCTCTGGAGTCGTACAGTAAAAAATACAATCATTGTGCTCTGGAGCATAGACAAAATTCATTTTTGTCTGCTCTACCTCCATTGGCTCCATTCCATCCACAAAGAAATCCCTCTGACGGGCTTCCTTCATACCTTCGTCTGTAGCAGCTTCATCCCTGGCAGCCTTAACGGCTTCCTTCCACTTTTTCGCCTCCAAAGGATTCATGAGACCTGCAAAGAATCTGTCTTCCTGTTCTACTCTCTCTTGATCCTCCTCTGATTCACTAGGATCAATTGTGGTCTTCAGCCAATAATTTATAGTATTGAGATGTTTGTTAAGCTCTTCGATATGAGGCGCGTAAATCCTATCCAGATTTACCATTCCCTGCCAATACTCCTGAAACTGCTGTTGTGCATCTCTCCTGGCATTTTTTCTAAGAAAATGAATAGGCAAACCTATTAAAAGATTTATCGCTGCTAGTAAAACTACAACATTAACTGTAAACCAATTCATATCAGCCCCCGATGTTAACGAATAATGAAATTATAAACCACCACGCCTAGCAATATAATTAAAAGAGCGGTGTTAAACTGTAATACCACAATCAACTTATCTACACTCTCTTTATTGGCAGCCTTCAGCTTTGCACTTATATCCTTTGTCGCTGTGTCCAGCTGGGTCTTTATTGGTGCATCATAGTCCAAGGAACTTTGAAGCTTGGTAATCTTTTTATCCAGCTCAATTATCAGCTTCTCCATTTTTCGTTGATTATCTTCTATTGCATTAATGAAATTCTTATCATCCTCCTGTAAGGAATCTAGTGCTTTTTCAAGTGCGTGCACACGTCCCTGGAGTCTGTCGATTTCTTCTCGGATAGCCTCCTCACTCATGCCCACATATCTGCGGCTGAAAATAGACTTTCCCTTGTATTCTTCCGCCATTTTGTTCTCCCTTTATTTGTAAGTATAATTCAACCACTATATTATATACTTGTCTAAATTCTATCACTTTATCCCCATAATTGTATAGTCAAGTCACAAAAAAGTCACCCTTTGCAGGGTGACTTTTGAAATCTATTTTTAAAGAGAGAATCGAGCAACAAAATCCTGAAGTTCCTGAGCATTTCCAGCCAGCTTGTCAGATGCCTGGGCAACCTCATAAGAGGATGCTGTCTGCTCCTGAGAGGCGGCAGATACATTTGAGGTTTCATCAGCAACCTCAATACTCATCTGCTCAATATCCTTGATATTCTTTGCAATTGTCTCAGTTCCACTAGAGAGCTGAGCAACAATACCGCTCATTGTATTTGATTCCTCAGAAATTGAGTTAACCATGTTTACAATATTATTGAAGGTGCTACCCGCCTCATTAACAAGCTCTGCACCATTTACTACGTTCTGTGCGCCATCATGCATAGCCTCTACAGCTTCCTCTGAATTCTTTGTAATTCCTGCAATCAGCTCTGTAATCTTCTGAGCTGCCTGATTAGAATCATCAGCAAGCTTTGAAATCTCACTAGCTACGACAGCAAAGCCCTTACCCATTTCACCAGCACGGGCAGCCTCGATACTTGCATTCAATGAAAGGAGGTTTGTCTGGCTTGCGATTTCAGAAATAGTAACAACGAAATCATTGATACTCTTAAGTCGCTCGCCAAGTCCCTCTACTACCTGGGCTGTATTTTCAACAGATTCTCTGATACTATCCATCATATCTGTTGCATTTGTCATATCAGCAGCACCATTAACAGCAGCCTCATTTGTCGACTTAATCATATCTGTTGTACGATTAATTGCTTCCTGGAAGTTCTCCATGTTGGTAACGAAGGAATCGGTCTCGTTACTTGCACCTGTCACAGCATTAATCTGGCCTGAGCAAGAATTTGCAACGTTTGTACATGAGGTTGCAACCATCTCGGATGCCTCTGCAGACTGTGAGGCTGATGCTGAAAGCTCTTCTGATGCGGCAGCAACTGAAGTTGTGGTATCAGAAATCTCCATCATAAGTTTTCTAATATTACCATGCATTAAATCCAAGGCCTCTGCTATAAGACCAATCTCATTGTTTCTATTAACAAGGGTTCTAACCTTGTCCATTTCTTCATTCTCTGTAAAGTCACTGTTAGACATTCTTACAATCTGGCTAGCAGCAAGAGAAATAGGCTGCGTAATCTTTGTACCAAAGAATAGTGCCACAACAACACCACAAATAATAAGGATAAGAAGGATAACAATTGTGGCGATAATACTCTTTCTAAGGGCAGCGTTGGCATGCTGGCTATATACAGCAGTCATTTCCTCCAGATCATCTACCCATACACCAGTACCCATTACCCAATCGAATGGCTCATAGTAAGCTGTATAGTTTATCTTTGGAAGCTCTTCTGTCTCATTTGGCTTTGCAAACATAAGACTTGTGTAGCCACCGCCTTCCTGCATACCATTTTGAATCATCATCTGGATAAACTTGTTTCCGCTGGAATCCGTTGAATCCCAACGAGATTGTCCCTCTGTATCTCTACCAAGAAGAACTACGTTAATACCCTCAGAAGTATCAACCCAGAAATATCCACTTCCATCATTATATCTAAGCTCTCTAATAATATCTGCAGACTGCTTTTTTGCTTCCTCCAAAGTCATTTCTCCAGCCTCATACTTAGCATACATAAAGGCACAAATACTCATGGCTTCCTCAGTTTCAAACTTCAACTGATTCTTTACATCAGCGTAAAGTCTCTCCTTATAAGCCTCTGTCTGCTCAGAGTTAGTATTCAAAGTGTTAATTACAGTAAATGTAGAAATGATACCGGCGGTGATAACTACTGCCGCCAGGATGACTGCTATAAGCACAGTCTTTAAAGAACCCCTCTTTTTACCCATAGTGTGTACTCCTTTTCCCAAAAAGTAATACGACAATTGATAATGCTATAATACCATCTGAAATATGGTCATTTTTTAATTTCACAATTATTTCGTTAATTTTTCGCAAAATGATTGCATGCTATTTAAGTGCATAAAAAATGGGAGGCATTTCTGCCTCCCTGTGCTGCTAATCCCACTGGGATTAGATATTTTATTCTATTTTACTTCTACAAGCTCAATTGTAAAATTAAGCTCCTTACCAGCCATCTCGTGGTTTGCATCAAGAGTGATATTTGTCTCATCCTTGGCAACTACCTTTACTGGGAATGGTCTTCCATAAGGATCCTGTAAGTATACCTGCTGGTCTACTACTAACTCCTCTGAACCTGGAAGCTGAGCAATCTCCAATGTAATAACTGCATCTTCGTCACGCTGTCCATAGGCTTCCTCTGGCATAAGGTGTACTTCAACCTTATCGCCAACTTCCATGTTAGCAACAGCTTTATCGAAGCCCTTAATCATCATTCCAGCACCACAAACGAATTCAAGTGGCTCTCCTCTGTCATAAGATGAATCAAACTGAGTTCCGTCGTTGAATGTACCTCTGTAATGTGTACGGCATGTCTTACCAACATTCTTACCCTCGAATGCAGGCTCTGAATGGCATCCACCGCAACCAGAATGACCGCCGCAGCTATGGCCGTCCTCATGATCACCACATGTATGGCCTTCGCCGTGATGATTGCAATTAACACCTGTGTTAATAAGCTCACCCTTAAGATATGCCTCAACAGCAGCATTAACATCACCTGATGCACCAGCACAAAGCTCAATTCCATTCTCGCTAAGAGCTGCCTGAGCTCCTCCGCCAATGCCACCGCAAATAAGTACATCTATTGACTTATTGCTAAGAAGGCCTGCCAAAGCACCGTGTCCCTGTCCATCAGAACCGATAACCTCAGATGAAACTACTTTGCCGTCCTCTACTTCAAATATTTTAAACTGTTCTGTATGTCCAAAGTGCTGAAACACCTGTCCATTCTCATATGTAACTGCTATTCTCATTTTCATACTCCTTCAAACAAAATCCCGTTTATTATAGCTTTTATATGGTATCGATGCAATGGTAGTCATCATAAACAATTATCTCAACTACCGGTGAATCCCAAGAAGGGTACTTAAGAGAAGCATTTCCTCTTTCATAAATATCCGAGCGAATAGTATGTTTATCAATAATAAATTCACTACAGCAACGTGATCTGTATGTAAATGTGTTTGTTGAATCTGTATCAACATCGGCTTTAGCGTCACCCATCATACATTTGATGACTACCCCATTTTCTAATACAAGATCAAGATACTGACCAGGCACAGTGTTAAATCTACTTCCAACTGCTACCAAATACCTGTCGTCCAACATCATAAAACCATCCTGATCTGGCTCGGCTAAATCATTAATTACTCCTGAATCGCCGTATGTAATTTTACTTGAACGCTCGAGAGTTTTTCCTCCTTTGTAGCTTACTGTGTTTCCAGTTTCAGGATTTACGAAGCTACTTGGAATATCGTATTCGGTCTTTTCAACCTCTTCCTGGATTTCTTCCTCTTGAATTTCTTCTTCGAATTCTGCTAAATTTTCTTCTAAAACTTCTGGCCCTGCCAAAACTATATTGTCGTCCTCAATTGTAACTGAGGTACATTCGACAAGACTGCTAAGAATTACTGTATTTTCAAATGTTATTTCCTCTACAACAGTCTCTGCTTCTGCTGCTTCAAACGCCATAGCATAGCTTCTCTTGTAGCAGTGGCAAAATAATATTAATAAAAGTGATGTGATTAAAATAAGACTACAGGCCAGGTGGCCCGATCGAATGTCATTTGAGTCCATTCTTTTCATAATTTAATTATCCTCTCTTTCATAAGTTCGGTAGTCTAGCAAAAAAAAGACAACTAGCAACGGCTAATTGTCATTTTTGTGGTACTATTCTCGTTGAGAGGATGTTGTGTAATAATCCTAAGTTAAAAATTTTAACTATATAGACACCTTATTTTCTTTATTCTTTTATCTGTTTTATCATTTCCTGCGCCAGCTTTTTCGCTTTCTTTGTAAGCAAAAGTTCTTTATATGCCAGATACGCTTCTGCTTCACTTATTTCCATCTTTCCTTCACGTAAAGCAGTTCTGATTGAAAGATATAAATCATAGTATTCGCTGGCCGCCTGATTATCGCTCTTTAACTGTACCATAGTATCCATAGCTCACCCCCATGGACACATATTACTATATGGTTGTGACGAAACGGTTAAGATGAAAAAAAATGTCTCCCTCCGCCAGGGCTTTTCTAACCATTGTAGCCCATCTGGCTTCCTCAGGATATCTGCCACCCATGAATCCTCTCGGATCATAACCATATGTATTTGAATCTCCAAATAATATTAGTCTTCTCATACCATAAATTATGACTGTTTAGTATTTGTATTTCAAAGGAAAAATCAATATAATTGGCTCATATTATAGAAAGAGAATTATAATATGAAAGATTTTGAAATTTTAAAAGAACAATGCATACATGAGGTAACCCGCCTTGGCATCAAGCTAGGCACCATTTCCTCATGGTCAATAAACACAAGAGCAAAGACTCGCTGGGGGCTCTGCAAGCTAAACCACGACGGTTCATACTCCATCGAGATTGCATCCCGCCTTCTTGAAGACGACCGTATCTCTGAACAAGCCTGCAAGGAGACAATCATCCACGAACTACTCCACACCTGCAAAGGCTGCATGCGCCACACTGGCAAATGGAAGTACTATGCTGAAGTTGTAAATCAGGTTTATGGATATAACATCAAGAGAGTCACCCAAGGCCAGGAAAAGGGGGTCGAAAACTATGAAGGCTCAGAGATGAGCATCAAATATGTCTTCACCTGCGGTAGCTGTGGTGCCACCATCTACCGCAAGCGTGACAGTAAATTCACAAGAAATTATAGATACTACGGCTGTGCAAGATGTGGCGCCGTAGCATGGTCTAAAAAGACGGTATCATAGATTTATCGCAGGCAGTACCTTTTTCTCAATAAATTCAACTCTATCAAATATTCTTGGCTTGAATGTACCAGTCATTCCTACTGATACATTTTCCGCCTTATTCACATAGATGATATTTCCGCTGTCACCAATTGCAGCATATACATCTTTTTCATCGTATGTCTTGTACCATAAGTAGCCATAGTTCATGAAGCCAAATCGTTCACCTAGCTTAATTTGGGGTGTGAGCATGTCTTTTAAATACTCTTCGGAGATGATTCTCTTACCGCCATGCACCCCGTCATCCAAAACTAGTTCCCCGATCACAGCCATGTCTTTTGCAGACATGCATAATCCCCAGCCTGCTGTAACACACCCCTGCGGATCAGTATACCACTCGTATTTTCTAGGATTCTTGTTCATAAAGAAATCAAACTGATCCTCTTTGGAACTGTCTCCGTGAGGTATACGCTCTGGAAGCCCCAGCGGTTTAAAAAGATTCTCGTTGGCAAAATTGATGCATTTCCCACCGTATGCTCTTTCAATTACACCCGCCAATATCTGAATGCCCAGCGTAGCATACCGGAACTCACCAGTGATTCCATTACGGCCTCCAAGCGAATCAAGTATCGCAAGCGTAAAGTCTGGCGAAGTACATACCTTCTTCCATGGTTCTGACTTACCTTTATAAGGGGCTGTCATAGTAAGCAGATGTTTGATTGTGACATCATAGATAGTTTTTTCACCGCGCTTTACAGTGTAATCCGGAAAGAAATCCATTACCTTCTGATCAAGATTTTTGATATATCCCTTGTCCAGCGCGATTCCAGCAAGCAACCCCATGATACTTTTGGTCACGGAATTGACATTCATTGCATCCTCAGTCTTGAAACCACGCCAACAATCATCAAGTGCCACCTCATTATCCTTGATGACATATATCTGGCAGATGTTGCTCTCATTGCCAGCGCTCTCATAAATATACCTATGTAACTGTTCTTTGTTCATACTCAACTGCCTCCTCTTAGTATAGATTTGGACGTCCTAATAAAAGGCTAATATGATTAAAAATTCTTTTCAAGAAAAATCTTAAAAATTCTTTCTTACAGTGTTTTTCCAATTATTCTCCAAAACGCTGTAAAATCCCTGATTTACGGAATTTCCAGTCCTACCACAGTCCCCTTCTTCAGCCGGCTTGATTACCATTTATATGGCTTCTGGCACTGAGTCAAGAGAGCGAAGCTTCCGCGAAAGTTCGTATGCAGGGTTAAATCCCATAAGTTTGTCATCCACTAATTGGAGAAGTTCCGGATTCAAAAATGTAAGCCGAATGTAACGTTGAATGTTTCTAGCATTTTCACCAACCTCCTCAGCTATTAGCTCTCTCGACTTCTTACCATTATAATGGTATAGAAAAAGAGCAGCTGTCTTTCGATAACTGCTCAATGTTATGTTCACTATTCAATTGTTAGATCTCTACAAATTTGAATTGTGCGATTAACTTCGAATTTTATTTGCAAACCTTCTTTACTGTATTTGCTGTTCTGATTGTTAATCTATCTGCAATTTCATTAGTTGCAGTTTTTTTCCACCAATTACATTTTTGATATTGCTGTCTATCAAAAGTCCAAAATATAACATTCTTATACTTTTGTACTTTTTCAAGTTCATCGGAAGGTGGTCCTACCATCTCATATATTTGCTCAGGTGTATCATCTGAAAGAACAAAAATTAAATTATCATATTTTTCTTTACTATTTGACCCCCACCATTCAGGTGCATTAGACAAAATATCATTTAACACATCTGCTTCAACTACATATACTGGAATGCGAAGTTCAAATCTATTTATAATCATATCTTCAATTCTATTCTTAAGATTATTGTCATCAGATAAAAATGTAACATTGCCACTATTCAAATATGTTGACACCTGCGTAAACCCTGCATTTTCAAGTTCCAACTTCAAATCAGACATTCTAATTTTGTTTTTACCGCTAATATTTATACCACGAAGAAATGCTATATATTTTTTCATTGAGTCCCCCTTAACCATACAAATTAGGATTATCATCACTACAAAATCGGAAATTCATACTATAATTTATAATACATAAAGTTCCCGTTATGCTTAAATCCAAAATCAGTATATAGCTTTACTCCCATATCTGATGCAGTAATCTGAACAGTACCACAACCATATTCATTAGCTTCATTTACTACTCTTGAAAGCAATTCCTTGGCTATACCTTTTCTCCTGTAATTCGGGTTAGTAAACATACTGGAAAGTAAACCTATTCTTCCAGAAGGACATCCAAAATACGGAGGTTTTTCGACAAAAGACATTCCGCTTGTACCTATAATCTCATCACCATCCATTGCTAGCCATGAGACAAATGTTCCATCTGACATATGTCTTTTGTAATAATCCTTCAGATTTGGGACTAAATCTATGTCTTCAGTCGCACCTTCTTCTCGAAGTTGGTTAATCCTCATTTGAATAAATGTATCTAATTCATTTTCCGTAAGTTTCTTATATATGATATCCACTTTATCCCCCCTTAACGAGTTAAACTGAAATATAATTTGCCTCTAAAAATACCGATTTGTTAATTTCATTGTCTTTTTTATATTGAATCACGTTATTTCGCTTTCATTTACAGAATAATACAATGATTCCCCTTCTTTTTCCGTAACAATTTTTCTTACTTCTTGAAGAATTACGGAACAACTCCATATTTATCCCGTTTTGTTCCGTAGCATGGAGCCAAATTATACTAGTCAATCCATGTCAACTTTTAGTTTAGCCATTCTGTTTACGGAAAGAAGCGTTCGTTTTCGAGATTATTCCGTAATCATTTGCCAATTAACAAAAATACTTACGGTAAAACTTCTAGAAAACAACGTTTATTCCGTAAATCATTGCAAATTTGAATTTCTTTATTTCTTTTTCTTTGGAGCAGGCAATTCATCAACCATAGAATTCAATAGCTTATTCAAGAAATCTTTGTTATCTATGTCATCAACCAAAAGCATTTCCTTGGCTCCCTCATAGGGTGTTTCATATTGAGCGTTAGGCATCATCTGTTTTGCAGATTTAGTTGGTTTTACAAGAAATCTATCATCATAGATTCCGCCGATAATCTTACCCTGATAATAAATGATATATTCCCCCATCATTGCCTTGTACGAAATTTCATCAAGTGATGATAGCTGGTCTAAAATGAATTCCAAATAATCTTTACTTGAAGACATTTAAAACCTCCTTCTCGACAAACTGGAATTATATTTCAAAACATGCTTTGACAATTGGCTCTATCGTGATTAAATCCACAAAATCCACCTGTTTATTATAGGTTTCTATCATTGCCCTTACTTCAGCAGTTTTCTTGTCTTCCGGCAGTGTTACAGCTTTTTTATATAACATTCCCATCATGGTCTTATGCTTAAGTCCTAGCTTTGAATAATCTATTCCACCTCTCAAATGGAAAATAGAAGCTTTATCATATACTTCTGTTGGCAGTTGATTCTTCATGCCCTTCTTTATAGTGTCAGTATTCGTCTTGTCTGTTGGATCTGCAAGTCCCACAGTAGCAATTACTATCGTGTGCCCATTGCTATCCTTCATGCCTTTAAATGTCTTTTTCATCCCAAGTACTCCGCCAGCATATAATGCACCAACATAAATAATTGTATCGTATAAATTGACGTCTGCCACTTCCTCATATGATTTCAACTCAAATCCAAGACGATTTGATAATTCTTCAGCATATCGCTTTGCTGTACCATATTGAGAACCATATATTACTATATTCATATTATCTACTCCCCGAGAAATTTGAAGTTATCGAGCTCTTCTCTAGCAAAAGAGCTCAACAAACTGCCGATTTGTCAATTTCACTGTCTTCAATTATACAGAATCTTCATCCATCAAGGAACACACAATTCAAAAATTGGTACTAAAAAGAGCCCGCCACAATGGCAGGCTCATACATTTCTCTTATAGAAATCTCGATTCTTTATCTTATCGTAACTATTCTTCGTAAAGCTCAATATTCAATTAGGTCAACGAATTTGATTTTTATCGAGCTCTTTCTATTTTCTTATTTATGCTGTGCGTAAACCCAATCTAAGATATCCTTATCCTCAAAAGCTAATGCCCAAGAAGCATGATAAACCATGTGCTGGCCTGCAGCTTCCATTTCATCATCAGAATAAATCTTAATTTTATTATTTTTGCATCCCATATTCTTTAAAATGTCATAAAGCATTGTAGAAGCATATCTTGTGCAAATCTGATCGTGCTCTGCGTGAACGAAATAGATAGGTACGTTCTTTAAATCATAATCCTTCATAGCTGTTTCCATTGCAGAATATACATCAGCATAATCCTTATCAGATAAATCAAGCTTGCTCTCATCCTCAAGCTGATATGCCAATCCATACTTTTCTGAAATAGGAACGATTGTATCCTTTGCACTACTAATAAGAGCAGCAGCGAAAGTATCTGGGTACTGCATAACCATTCTGATTGCAGCACCGCCACCAGATGAAACGCCACTGATGTAAACTCTGGATGCATCAACAGTTCCATCCTTAATCAATGACTGTATAAGTTCATACTTTGCTGTGCCATAAGCATCCATTAGCTTGTTTTCTTCTGGCTTTTCTGTGATACCAAAGCTGTAATTGTCTGGGTACTGAACAGAAATAACTGCTGTGTTATACCCACCTTCAATCCATGCAACTGCTCCGCGATTTGCTACAAGGTTTGCTCCCTCGTATGAAGTAGCAAGAACCTCTCCGCCACCGTGCTCCCAAACCATAAGTGGAACGTTCTTGGCATTTTCTGGAACATATATATCATATGAGATTTCTGTTCCATTAGAATCTTTAAATGTCTTACGAGTAAACTCATCTGCTGTTTTTGTAGTAATATCTTTGAAATCACCAAGACCGCAAGACAATTCTGCACTTGGCCCTGTAACAAGAAGATCATCCAATGTGCTATAAACCACATCCTCTACATCGATTGTCACATAGTTATCAGCATAAGAAACTGAATCGATAGCAGCATCTGAAATCTTTTCCTCTGTCTCTCCATAAAAAGCTACTGGAGCTGCAAAATACTCAACCTTGAAATCCTCTGCCTTAAGGCTATCATCATCAGTCTTAATCTGAATAGTGTCGATTGTCTGACCATTCACACCTACATATGTGTTTAAAATAACATTTTCATTGCCTGTAACTGTTGGCTTGTACTCTGCTGTCTCCTCAGCAACATCGCTTCCCTGCTCCACATTCTCAGTCTTTTCTTCTACTGGCTGTGTCTCCTCTGTTGTAGCACTCTTACCACAACCCACTACACTTACTACCATCATTGAAGCAAGTGTTAATAACATCAATCTTTTCTTCATCCTTAGTATTCCTCCCAATTAAATTGATAAAGACATACTAAAAAATCCAAAAAGCTTATTCAATATTTACTGCACGAGCGGTTATTTAAACTGCATATCCGGTCAATTATTCCTGCATCATCAAAATCATATTCAATTTGAATATATTATTTGAACCATCAATAACCATTTCCCCGTGATACTTGTCCACAATATTTTTGATGCTTTTTATTCCAAAACCGTGAAAGAACGTATTCTCCTTTGTACTGTCTGGAATCGCACCTGTAAAATGTAGCTCACCATTAAAACGATTAGAAATAATGATTTTTACGAAATTACAATCTTTATACATCTTAAAATCTATAACTCTATCAGCAACATCTAATCTCTTAACCGCTTCAATAGCATTGTTCAATGCGTTTCCCAACAATATACTTAAGTCTATAATGTCTATAAAAGAAATATCCATCATTTCCACTCGGCATACAAACTGAATGTCATTCTTTAAACATTGGATTCTCTTTTCATTCAATATGGTATCTAAAATACTATTACCAGAATGAATCATAGAATCATATAGATCAATGGTTTCTTCCAGCTGATTAATTCTATCCATTCTGTCCTCAGGATGCATACCCTTCAATACCACTATCTCATGCTTCAAATCGTGATACTTACGATTTATTATGTCCACATATTCTTTTTTCATCTCGTATTCATGCTTATGGGCATACCACAAATATCGCATAAGCGAAGCTTCTTTTTCTTTTCTATAACCCTCATAAACAGCTAACTGAAGCCACAATACCAATATTATTGAAAAAACAGAAAATAATTGAAACAGATACAAAGTCACTGACCCGCGAGACATATAATTAAAACATAATGTGTTCATGGTGCATATGGCTCCGCAAAGAAATGCTGATATTCCTATCTGCTCCCACTTCATATTTTTAATTCGCTTTTCTTTCAAAAAATGTAAAGTAACTACTTCAGCAGGAATGACTATCGCAAATGCGAAGCATTTTCCTATTGGCATTGAAAGCAAAATATTATGAGGTGTCATAATATCAGCTACTGTGGCCGACAATTGCTGAATCAAATATGTAAAGGTTATTGCCCACACATTGTAGTAGACCAGTTCTTTTAAATCCAGTTTATTAACCACCAGAATAAAAAGTACTCCAACCACATGCATCAACAGATATCCTTGCTGATAATACAGTGCCAACAGTATTCCTATGAAACAAGTAAGTATCGTGCATAGAAAAAATCTTACCTTCCAATAATCTCTTTTTTCAAGAAACAAGCTACACAATATATGTGTCACACTGAAAATAATCATTGTTGCTGCCCAATAAAAAGTATAAAAATCCACCATTTTATCTCCCATCATACACAGTAAATGCCTCTATGAATGCCTTTCGCTCTCGCCTACTTAGAGGTACTGTCTTTCCATTAACAGTAAGTGTATCCACATCTATTCTTTCTACGTTTGCCAGGTTCACCAGGCAGCTCTTGCTACTTTTAACAAACCCCGCTCCTGACAGTTGACTTTCATAATCTTTAAGGGTTCCTGTACACTCAATACACTGGTCCTCATAGTGGACGTTTATTCTATGTCCAAACACTTCAATATAGTCAATCTTAGCTATCAAAAGATTAGACACAGAATCTCTGGTTTTTATGATTATTTTCTTTTTCTTTTTGCTAATACTTTCTATGAAGAAAGGCATTTTAGAATTGATATGCTCATATGTAACCGGCTTTAAAATGTAATCTATTGCACGCACCGAATATCCTTGAATTGCATACTGAAGCATATTAGTAACAAGCACTATCACTGCATCAGTTTGACGTTTTCTAAGCTCCGCCGCAGTTTCAATTCCATTCATACCAGGAATCTCTATATCCAAAAATACTATATCGTATTCACGTTTTTCCTCTAGAAATTCAACTCCACTCCCAAAGCTGGCAATGGAATAATGCATCTCGTTTTTTTCAAAATATCTTTCAAGATGTGTTTTTAATAATAAACTATCTTCTGGATTATCATCGATAATCGCAATTTCATAATTAGATCTTTCTGTCATTTATTCTTTTCCTTAAAAGAGACCTAGCAAAAGGCTAGATCTCCTATAATAATATCTTATTCAAGATTACTTTCCCTATCCTACTCATCGTCCCGTTGCATAAAGAACACCTTAATCTTATTCAAAAACTACACTGCTCTTTCAATACATAAAACATTGTCAATTCCATCCCAATCCAAGCCATGAAGCAATCTTTCGATTTCGTCCGCTCGGCTTTCAATATCCTGAAGAAGGACTCTAAAAACTTCTCAAAGTCCCTGACGCTTCCGCAATACATCAGCCCATCAGAAATAGATATCCCTTCAACCTCGGACAATCCTATCAATTCCTCAGGAACTTGATATTCAGCCATTATTTTCCCCGAGAAATTTGAATTTATCTTTGTCATTTATATAAAAATATAGGTATATTCATATCATTTAATCTGCATGATTATTTGAATTTATTTCATAATCTTCTTTCTTTGAATTTTTGATTCGGCGGACTAGCTCAAATACATTTCTTGAACCAATGACAATCCAGCATATAGTGCAGATTGTATTATTTTCAAAATAATACCTTGCAGCGACAAAAAATGATAAACAAATTAATACAAAGCAACCTACTATCTTTAATAGTTCTTTCTTTTTCATCCTATTATCTCCATATATAACTTTAATTAGCAATATCACAATTATGCCGTAACACTATAAATAAAAAGTTAAAGAACTCGACAAATGTCGATTTGTCAATTTCACTGTCTTCTATTATAGCTAATCCTCATACATCAAGAAATACCAAATCCTATATTAATCCCGCTATTCTCTGTTTCAGTACCCAGACAACATCCTCCTTATCTTTATCTCCAAGCTGATCGAAGATTCGATACAAAGAAATATATCTATTAAATAGGATTTGTTCTTCAGATTGCTCTACATATTCTTCTAATAGAAATGCCTCTATTACAAGGTTATTCGAGGTTTTGATTTTTCGATTTTTGCCTAAAAAACTAGGAAAATCGAGGTTCATCCGCTCGTATTTAATCTTCCAAAAAGTAGATTTCTAAATACTACTTGTTGGCGATAGCTGCCTGGAAAGCTTGCTCTTCATCTGCTCATAATCAGAAAGCGACTCCAGATCGACCTGAGGGGATTCACGGAATCCTTTCTCCACTGCATCAGTAAAATGCTCTGCAATCTCAGTGATTGGTGTACCATTCTCATAAGCAGCAAATGCCTTTTCAACGCTGATGTTCACTCCAATAGAACTGTCCGTAGGTCTTACTGTGATAGCATCATAGCTTTCATTCATCTTATCTACTCTTCGAGCAGTAAGTTCAACATCAGCTCCTCTAACAGCAAGTTCAGCCTTTAACGCATCCTGGAAATCTTCTTTGAAACGTTCATAATCCATATTCAATTTTCTCCTTATCTTTGACAGTTTTAATAGAAACACCGGCGCGCGCTTACCGGTTTCGGATAACAAAAAAAGCGCCACACACGACCTTGAGGGTTTGGTCATGCAATGACGCTTGTATCTGCTTCCTATTCTTCTGCAAAAGAAAAACAAGTCAAAACGAGACAAAATCGGTCAAGCAACTTAATTAATGCCAAGTCCCATCTCATATGCCTCTCTCAGGCTTTCCTTTTCTTTGATGTCGCCGATATCTGTTACACCTCCACAAAATACATAGCCCTTAAAACTGGCTTTATCAAAGCATTCAATCCATCCTTTTGTCCCTTCTATTGCTCTTTGTGGGACTGCCTTATCATCCTCGGCTGCAGCTGCAAGAAAATATACATCTCTGAACTTATAATCCTTTGTAAACATAGGGTTCAGTCTATCAATCAGCACTTTCATCTGTCCTGACATCTCGTAATAATATATAGGCGTAGCCCAAACAATTACATCAGCTTCAAGGACCTTCTGCTCGATTTCATTTACATCATCCTTTATTACACATTGCCCATTCTTCTGGCAGGCAAAACATCCTCTACAGAACTCTATTTTCTTGTCAATTACAGATATGATTTCAACCTCATTTCCAGCTTCTTTTGCGCCTTTTGCAAATTCCTCAGCCAATGCATTTGAATTACTGTTTTTTCGAGGGCTTGTTGAAAGAATTACTATCTTTTTCAAATTATCCATCTCCTTATTTTATGCTTAATATGACTTCTGTCTCTGATCCACTTAACACACTTTCAAGTTCTTCAATACTCGACGCTTCCACTTTACCTATTTTCGTATATGACCATGAATTAGCGCCATAAAAGAATACTATCTGATTTCCACTGTATAACATTACATCCCCAGCCTCAGTTGTAATCTGATTGTCGTTACGTGGTAGAGTTTTTCCCAACTGACAGACCTTCTCAAACCCTCCATAATTTGATGCTGAAATAGTCAAATCCTCATCCGCAAGCATTTCTCTTAAAGCTTTGGCAGTTTCATTATCTTCCAGATTCACAATAAATGAACTACTTCCTACTGTTACACAAATCTGATTATCAGCCAGTGTGCTTTCATCCGCCATTTTCATCTCAGTCTGCTCCTTTGACTCATTTGTATCTGTTTGAACACCGGATTTCATCTGCCCAACATTATCTTCTTGAAAATCACCGGTATTATTTGCCTTACACCCGGTTAACAACAAAAAGAAGACCACCAGTGTTGCCACAATTCTTTTCGACATCATTTTAATTCACCATATATTTACTTTAAATACTCATAAAAGAAATTCTCTAGCTTATCAAATGGAATATAATCCTTATCTCCACCATCATATAAATCTGTATGCGATGCTTCCGGTATAATCATAAGCTCCTTGTTCTCTGTATATTTACTGTCTTTTACCATGTTGGCATAAGCATCTTTTCCAAAGTAGCAGGAATGCGCTTTCTCACCGTGAATGATAAGAACAGCATTTCTGATTTCATTACTGTATTTTAGGATTGGCTGATTCATGAAAGACTCACATCCAATCACATTCCAACCACCATTCGAGTTTAAGGAACGAGCGTGATATCCACGCTTTGTCTTATAGTAGTCATAATAATCCTTTACAAAGAAAGGTGCATCCTCTGGGAGTGGATCTACTACACCACCTCCAAGCTTATACTCACCATTTTTTAGATCCTCAATTCTCTGTGCACACATAGCTTTCTTCTTCTCAAAACGTGCTTCTTCACTATCCTCAGAGTCAAAATATCCATTTGCATTTACTCTAGTCATATCGTACATAGTTGAAGCAACCGTTGCCTTAATTCTTGTATCCAGAGCAGCCGTATTGATTGCCATGCCACCCCAGCCACAGATTCCGATAATTCCGATTCTGTCTGAATCTACCAAGTCATTTAATGACAGAAAGTCTACAGCTGCCATGAAATCTTCTGTATTAATATCTGGAGATGCCATGTATCTAGGCTGACCTCCACTTTCACCCGTGAAAGATGGATCAAAGGCAATGGTAAGGAACCCCCTCTCTGCCATAGTCTGCGCATAAAGACCGGAACACTGCTCCTTAACTGCTCCAAAAGGTCCTGATACTGCTATAGCAGGAAGCCTACCAGACGCATTCTTTGGTACATACAGATCAGCAACAAGGGTAATCCCATAACGATTCACAAATGTCACCTTACTATGTTCCACTTTCTCACTCTTTGGAAAGGTCTTATCCCATTCTGTTACCAAATTAAGTTCTTCTTTTTTAATCATCTTCAGATACCTCCGTTACTCATTTTTTCTTTTTCAAATTCTCTAAGCATAAAATCCATGCAATCAATTTTTCTTCCACATTCATGATATTCATCCATTATGCGGCAACGCTCTTTTTTCAAAAGTCGAAACATGTTTTCCATGTTTCCAGATTCATATTGCTTAAGGATATTTTCTGATGCATCTTCGTGACATCCTGTATCCATAAGGCACTGTTTCAGTTTTTCTTTATCCATGAGATTTCCTCACTCAATTGTACTGTTTATCTGACATCTTTATTATATGAGCTTGTAAACGCTCTTGCTAATAGTTATAATGAATATCATATTATTCCATTTTGGCATATCATTGATAATGGAGGTGTTCTATGGAAATTAGAACTTTAAGATATTTTTTAGCAGTGGCAAGAGAAGAAAATATGAGTAGAGCTGCTGAACTTTTACATGTTACCCAGCCTACCCTGTCCAAACAGCTTAAATCGCTGGAAGAAGAATTAGGGAAAAAGCTTTTTACGAGACATTCGTTTAGTATCAAACTTACCGAAGAAGGAATTCTACTTCGCAATCGTGCCGAAGACTTGGTTAGTATGGCAGATAAAATCGAGCAGGAATTTGTATCTCTGGATGATATTAATGGTGGCGAACTCTATCTTGGTCTTGCTGAATCCTACCAGCTTCGATACCTGGCAAGATCTATAAAAGATTTTAAACAACACTATCCGAAGCTTCATTATCACATCACAAGCGGTGATACAGAGCAGCTCTCTGAAAAAGTCGATAAAGGCTTACTTGATTTTGTAGTACTGGTAGAACAACCGGATATCCGCAAATACGAATATATCGAATTCCCTCAAACAGACACCTGGGGACTTATTATTCCAGATACCGATTCCCTAGCAAAGAAAAAAGCCATCCGTTTGGATGACCTTGTAGGCTTGCCATTATTCTGTTCTGATCAGGCTTGGAATGGAGATATTAAAAACTGGGCTGGCAGCAGATTTTCAGAGCTTCAGTTAGAAGGTTCCTTCCGCCTTTCTTACAATGGAGCAATTTTTGTCATGGAAGGCTTAGGATATCTTCTCACCTATGAACATCTTGTAAATACGTCAAAAGACAGCGGCCTTGTATTCAGACCACTGTCTCCGAAGCTTGAAAATAGAATATATATAGCATGGAATAGATATCAGGCGTTTACACCTATAGCTGAAAGATTTCTAGCTCATCTCAAAGATTCTTTCCAATAGTAAAACAAATGAGGGGCTTTTGTAATATGGTTGCAATGTCACCATCAATACATATACTTCTATCTGCAATTTCCTCTGGGCAGAATGATTCACCATAATTTAAGCAGGCATATACCGCTTTTTCATTTGCCAGCGTCATCTGCCAGAACGGATACTTTATTATTACGGGCGTATTGGCTCCTACACCCAGCTCAAGATAAAGAACATGAAGATTCTCATGTCTACGAATAAAATCAGAGTATGCTGCAGATGCCCTATGCCATCCTTCATCTTCAACAAAAGAATCATCCGCTCTCAAATTCATAGTCATATCAGAGCCATCATCAGGACATTTGGGAATCAGCTCAGAAGGAATTTCCATTATTAACTTACCATCAGCCGGTACCTGGAACACTCCTTGCTCATCTTTTTCGAACCCTTGTGCTTCCATAGCTTTCATTACCCACTCTTCATTATCAAAGGTTTTCTGAATATCAGGATTCACGCTCTGAAACAAACCATAATCACCCTGAGTATAGAACAGTCTTTTCTTGTCAAAACCTGCTCTTTGAAACTGATGATCTACATTTGTTGTGATAACAAAATAATCCTTATCGGAAACCATCTTAAGAAGATCCCTATACACTGGCTTTGGAGCATCAATATATCTGTTAAAATAAATATGTCTCGCCCACCAAGCCCAGCGGATTTCTTCACTTGGAAACGGATAAAATCCTCCTGAATATATATCTCTTATTCCAAATCTTTTGGCAAAATCATAGAAATATTTCTCAAAACGTTCTCCACTATACGTCAATCCAGCAGACGTAGATAGTCCGGCACCTGCGCCAATGACAATTGCGTCTGCTTCCTTGATTTCTTGCAAAAGCCTTTTTATTTGCTCTTCATCATATAAGTTTTTCATAAATGGCCTTATCCTCATCTTTGAAAACATTGAATATCACTCTTTCTACCTTACCAGGATTTTCACGAAGCCATTCTGATACAGTCTTAACAGCAATCTCAGCGGCTTTTTTGTTAGGAAAATGAAATACTCCTGTCGAAATACAGCAAAAAGCAACGCTCTTCAAGCTATTTTCCGCACACATATCCAAAGTGTTTCTATAGCAGTTCTCCAAATCCTTTTCCAATTCCGAAGTAAGTTTGTATTGGACAATTGGTCCTACTATATGAATAACTTTCTTTGCCGGAAGATTATACGCTTCAGTGAGCATTGGAACAGCGGTCGGTTGCTCATAATCTCTTCCATATCTGATTCGAAGTTCATTCATCTGCCTGTTGCACTCAGCTCTTAATTGCACTCCGGCAAAAGTATGGATACAGTTATCTATGCAAGTGTGCATCGGAACAAAACAACCAAGCATCTGCGAATTAGCGGCATTAACAATAGCATCCACCGAAAGTCTTGTGATATCTCCTTGCCAGATAGAAAGTCCATCCCTGATAACCGGGATGTCTGATAGATTCACCACGCCCTTTTCAGCCGCTCTCTCTGTCAGATATTCATCCTGTACTTTCATTACTTCAGAGGGCAATTCTTTTGGCATACGGATGTTCATAAGGGACCTTAAGATTCGTCTTTTATCTTCCGTACTATTTGAAGTCTGTAATTCCTTATATTCAGCAGAATCTGCCTTGAACTCTTCTACAAGATAATCAAGACGTTCTTCCTGTGTTGATTTTTTAGCCTTAGTTTCCATATTACACATCCTTTGAAAAAGACTCTGAAGTAAATACCTCAGAGTCTCGTTGTTAAGCTTCTTTTGCCAACAGTTCCTGCATTCCGGATCTTAAATCATTAAGAGTGTATTTTTTCATCTCTGATTCCATCGCTTCCTGGATGCTTTTCAACTTATCATCCAAAAGTAAATGGATATTCCTACCAACAGGGCACTCTGGATTTGGTGATTCATGAAATCTGAATAGATTTCCATCCTCCAAAGGCTCTATTGCCTGATACACATCATAAAAAGTTATATCTTTAAGATCTCTTGTAAGCTCTATTCCGCCTGTTCCTCTGATAACATTTATTAGTCCTGCGTTCTTAAGCTGAGTAAGTATCTTTCTAATGATGACAGGATTCGTATTTATACTGGCTGCAAGAAAATCGCTCGTTACCTTGTGTTCATCTTTAAATGTATCTACACATGTAAAAATATGAAGTGCAACCGTAAATCTGCTTGATATCTGCATTTTTAATCTCTCCATTCCATTTCGGTGGTTGCAGAACAATCGTCCACTAGACGATTTGCACCCTCATGCCATCATTTTACTTCGTGACAGATGTAGTTGCAATGGTTACATTAAAACTTTCCGTTTTCATTAGCCCATGTGGACTTATCAGCTAATGTCTCCATTACATCCCAGTGCTCTGCGATAAATCCGTTCTCAACACGGAACAGGTCATAGTAGGTTGTAGGTACACCGCCAAAGGTTCCTTCTGAGCAAGCAAGTGCATAATCTCCATCTGCAAGAACCATATGAGTCTTGTTATAAACCATTGAGATTCCCTGTTTAGCCATAGCTTCAAGTGCAGCTCCAAGACCTGAAAGACCATCTGCAATTGAAGTATTATGCTGAATATATTTATCTCCATCGTAGTAAGAAGTGAGCTTGTCAGGATTCTCCCCACGAAGTACATCGCCTACAAATCCAGCTACAACCTTACGTGTCTCTTCCTTATCTACATCTTTCTTCTCAAGAGTTCCATCAATCTGAGTATGTCCTGAAGGATTAGGAGCTGCCTTGTCTGCCAGATTATCCCAGTGCTCTGCAATCTTACCGTCTTCATCAAAGCGGAATACATCAAATCCGACCTGCTCTCCTGCTCCTGCAAAATTATATACTGTCTGAAGGAAAACCTTATCTCCATCCTCAAATGAACGAATGTTATTAACAGTTGTTTTTACAGGTGCCTGTGCAAGTCCTTCAACTGCCGCTACAAATGCATCTACCCCTGCTCCAAATGCGAGGTTATGCTGAATATAGCTAGGCGCAAGAAGTTCTTTTGCCTTTGCTGTATCTCCTGATACGAATGTTCCGATGAGTGCTAATGCTTTTTCCTTATTTGTCATGATTATTTTCCTTTCTGGGCTCTGCCCTGCGAGGTAATTATCCTCGAATGTTAAAAAGTTCATTGATGTAACCATTGTGGTTTCATCTGATAGTGTTAATATAGCACCGTTTTGATGTAACGTCAATGGTTACATCTAAAATTTTTTAAAAAAATTTCCAGGTGTAGATAAACACCTGGATTTAATGTTCAATATTCAATTAGAGTCCAACATTTGGGATGCATTTTATAGAGTTTAACTAGAATTTGACCGGAATTATCCCCAATAGTCCCCTCTAACAAACAGCCCACAATAACCAAAAAGGCCCAGTCCCGGCAAAAAGCCAAGGGGCTGAGTCCATTCATTCAACAATATGCAATACTATCCGAAAATAGCGGATTACTTATTTGCGATAGCTGCCTGTAGTGGTGTGCTATCCTACGACACTTTTTGTAAGCATCTACTTTTTTGAGTATCTTGTTCCCCTCCCTGTTCCATATTTTGTAACATATCCTACGTCCACCAAAGCATTCAAGATTCGTACTGTTTTATCTTTGCTCCAATTGAGCTTTTCTGCTATTTCACTGCTACTATAACGCATCTCACCAGTTAACAACTCTAGCAATTTATTTTCATCAGATGTAACCGACATTGTTGCCGATAATACAGGCAGTGTGACAGTAATTGAATTATCTTTTATCTCAAACCGTGGTTTTATTTGGCATTCTTTGTATGCGTCCACAATTCTTTTTATTCCAGTGCCAAACATTTCAATATAATGCAATCTAAAGAAAATGTTTCCTAATATCGGATTTCTTAATGTTGAAATATTGCCATGTAAATATTCATCCTCACTAATTCCACTTGGCAACCCTCCAGGTGAAGTAATCTCAATCCTATCCTCAAACATCGATATTCTAATATTTGCATTTATATCCCATGTTCTATGCACTAGCGCATTAGCAACTGCTTCTCGAAATGCTTTTTCAGGAACCTTTTCAATTAAAA
Source organism: Pseudobutyrivibrio sp. 49 (assembly GCF_900100545.1). Lineage (GTDB taxonomy): Bacteria > Bacillota > Clostridia > Lachnospirales > Lachnospiraceae > Pseudobutyrivibrio. The sequence continues at coordinate 89,575 of NZ_FNDP01000001.1, read as the reverse complement.
CTCTGTCAACACCTTTAATCTGTTCATACTGGTAGTACCGTCTGTACATATTAAGAGCCTTATCATACTGTGTAATTATAGACATATGAGTAAAGCTCTCGCGGTCGAGTATTTCATCAATAGAGTTACCAAAACGAGCAACATCAATTCCAGAAAAATTATTTTTATCAGATAACAATGAAGCCGCATTGTTAAGCTGCCCTTCTTTTGTATAAAGCCCTAACGTCCTAAGTGTATCGTCATTAACTTTTGTTATTCCTAATTTTTCAATAAGACTTTTCTCAAGCTCTTCAAAAGTCATATCCTTATCCTCATTGACTAATGATTCAAAGTATAGATTATTCCCCTCAAGAGTAAGACGTTTTAATTCAATCTGGTCAACCTCAACAGAAGCAGTATCACTTCTTTGATATGCTTTTCCTTTGTATAGATATGGCTTATATCTTCCTTCCTTTACGTCTAGTGTTATAACATTATTTAACCTATTAATTGAAAGAGAATAATCAGGCTTAGGAGAAATGGAATCATTAATTTTATTTTCAATATCGAGACATATCTGATCTGGATCATCTATACCAATCACCACTCCATCATCAGCAACTCCAAACATTATTTTTCCAGTTCCAAAATTAGAAAAAGCACTCACTGTTTTCAAAAATGAATTTGTCACTTCCGATTTATATTCTAGAGTTCGCGTTTCTTTCATTAGCAATTCCTCCTAAAGTTCATTTCAATATCATCATATGATAAGTAAGACGCAAATGCAACGTAATTTTTTGCGTCGCATTTGCGTCTTACTAAATTATTATTAAGCCATCAAAACAATATACGATACTAATATTTGTAATACTGTGATTGCTGAATTGAAAATGCCATATCTTTCTCTTCTGGTCCGGGCTTCGCTTTCTTCCTAAACGGTTTCATCATCCATCTCTTTATTTTCCTAAATACCTTCTTCCATTCCTTGCGCTAAAAATGGGCATAATAATAGACCAGTACATATCAATCTGGGTGTCCCCAGAGGTACTGGTCTATGTAAGGTTTTATTTAGTTTTGTCCGACAAACCTGAATTTATAATGCCGTTGTCGTCCTAGCATTCCTTTTGAATGTAGTTATGAGCTTCCCAAAAACAATCAAGCGCAGTGAGGATATCTTTTGATTTCCAGTGAGCACTCCTTTTCTCAAACGAGCCTCCCCATTCACATTTCTCAGGAATTTCGTAATGGAATCCATCAGTGAGCACCAATTCACATTCATACTCATCCGTCAGAGGAAATGCTGTCTTGTTTGAATAATCTTGAATAGCACCAATGATTCCATTATAAATAATCGGGTAGGTTTCTTCTGAAGAAGGTTCCCATTTACTCTTCCTATCTTTTACCGAAATGCACGATACGTTGGTTGATAATTCCTGTGCTTCTTCATGAGATGCTTCACATCCGATATTTGCGATATAAGGAACACCGCTAAATGTCATTACAGCCTGTCCAATTTCCGCTACATGAATTCCATTGATATAAAACGCTTCAATGGGCGGTGTATGAATTGTGTGCGGAAAATAAGCATCCTTAGCACCATTTCTTGCGTGTTGTCCTACGGTAATAATACCGTAAGGTGTCATGTCTGCCTGTGCTCGAATCATATCCCAATGACATTCTCTGTTTGGTACATCAAACACTCTAACTTGCTCTGGCAATTTTTCCAGTTTAACATTATGTTCTCTGCAACCCGCAAAATGGCCATCATAAAGAAGAATTTCATCTATTCCAGAATCAATGGCTGCATTGCAAACTGCAAGCACATCACTCGTGATGCAATCTCTCCCATACTCACGCCAAAGGGAATACTGCGGATAAAGTTCTTCATGTGCCAATGCCTTGCGGTTTGAATCAAAAATTCCACTGGCACCTTCCATATCTGCGTATATTATTAATTGTTTCATTTCAAGCCCTCCAATGATGTCTTGTCTTATAGAATTATCTCGATAAATCCCGATTCTGTTAATTTCACTGCCTTTAATTATACAGAATCCTTAGTCTTCATGAAATACCAAAACCTCATTCAACCGGAAGAAATCATCCGGTTTTGAAATCTTCTTTGCTTAGATCAGTACTAGATTCTTTTTCTTTTCTACCACTGCCCGTTTCACTTCTCAAGAGCAGTGCTGAATTCATTTTCTCCCTTTGCACTGCTCCAATCTCTTCTCTAAAGCAGTGCTAATTTCATTTCCTTTTCCAGCACTGCTCGAATCGCTCTATAAGGGCAGTGCAAATCATAAAACGACCAATCTGCACTGCCTGTGCAGCTGTTTCCAGGCAGTGAAAATCCTAAAACCGCCGCCAGCACTGCCCGCGCCGCCGGAAACGCCTAGGTAAACCCACAAAAAAGGCCCAGCCCCGGCAAAAAGCCAAGGGGCTGAGCCCAATTATTTCATTTTATGCAACACAGTGTAGTAATCTCAGATTACTTGTTAGCGATAGCTGCCTGTGCTGCAGCAAGTCTAGCGATTGGTACTCTGAATGGAGAGCATGATACATAATCAAGACCAATCTTGTGGCAGAACTCTACTGAAGATGGATCTCCACCGTGCTCACCGCAGATACCTACGTGAAGCTTAGGATTTACTGGCTTACCAAGCTTAATAGCTGTCTCCATAAGCTTACCAACACCTGTCTGGTCAAGCTTAGCAAATGGATCGTTCTCGAAGATCTTTGTGTCATAGTAAGCATTTAAGAACTTACCAGCATCATCACGAGAGAAACCAAATGTCATCTGTGTAAGGTCGTTTGTACCGAAGCAGAAGAAGTCAGCTTCCTTAGCGATTTCGTCAGCTGTAAGAGCTGCACGTGGAATCTCAATCATTGTACCAACTTCGTACTCAAGCTTAGCGCCAGCAGCAGCGATTTCAGCATCAGCTGTCTCAACAACTACCTGCTTAACGTACTTAAGCTCCTTAACCTCACATACAAGTGGGATCATGATTTCAGGCTTAACATTCCAATCTGGATGAGCCTTCTGAACTTCAAGTGCTGCACGGATAACAGCCTTTGTCTGCATCTTAGCAATTGAAGGATATGTAACTGCAAGACGGCATCCTCTGTGACCCATCATTGGGTTGAACTCGTGGAGTGACTCACAGATGTTTCTAATTTCCTCTACTGACTTATTCTTAGCCTTTGCAAGCTTCTCGATATCAGCATCCTCTGTAGGAACGAACTCGTGAAGAGGTGGATCAAGGAATCTGATTGTAACTGGGCATCCCTCAAGTGCTTCGTAAAGAGCCTTGAAGTCTCCCTGCTGGTAAGGAAGAATCTTATCAAGAGCAACTTCTCTCTCTTCCTCTGTATCTGAGCAGATCATCTCACGGAATGCTGCAATTCTGTCAGCCTCGAAGAACATGTGCTCTGTACGGCAAAGACCGATACCTTCTGCACCAAGCTCTCTAGCCTTCTTAGCATCAGCTGGAGTATCTGCATTTGTTCTAACCTTAAGCTTTCTGAACTCATCAGCCCAAGCCATTACACGACCGAACTCGCCAGCGATAACAGCGTCAACTGTTGGGATGATACCAGCGTAGATGTTACCTGTTGTACCATCGATAGAGATTTCAGAACCCTCTGTAAATGTTGTGCCTGCAAGAGTGAACTTCTTGTTTTCCTCATCCATGTTGATGTCGCCACAACCAGAAACGCAGCATGTACCCATACCACGAGCAACTACTGCAGCGTGTGATGTCATACCACCACGAACTGTAAGGATACCCTGAGCAGCCTTCATACCTGTGATATCTTCTGGAGATGTCTCAAGACGTACAAGAACTACCTTCTCTCCTCTAGCAGCCCATGCCTCAGCATCGTCTGCTGTAAATACAACCTTACCACATGCAGCACCTGGAGAAGCACCAAGACCCTTTCCAAGTGGAGTTGCAGCCTTAAGAGCAGCAGCCTCGAACTGTGGGTGAAGAAGTGTATCAAGGTTACGTGGGTCGATCATTGCTACAGCCTCTTCTGGAGTCTTGTGTCCCTCATCAACGAGGTCGCAAGCAATCTTAAGAGCAGCTGGAGCTGTTCTCTTACCGTTACGGCACTGGAGCATGTAAAGCTTCTTGTTCTCTACTGTGAACTCCATATCCTGCATATCATGGTAGTGATTCTCAAGAGTCTCACATACCTTGATGAACTCTGCGTATGCCTCTGGGAACTCCTTCTCCATCTGAGCGATTGGCATTGGTGTACGAACACCAGCAACTACGTCCTCGCCCTGTGCGTTGATAAGGAACTCACCCATAAGCTTGTTCTCGCCTGTAGCTGGGTCACGAGTGAATGCAACACCAGTACCAGACTCGTTATTTAAGTTACCGAATACCATTGGCATTACGTTAACTGCTGTACCCCATGAATAAGGGATATCGTTATCTCTTCTGTAAACGTTTGCACGAGGGTTATCCCATGAACGGAATACTGCCTCGATAGCGAGCTTTAACTGCTCTACTGGATCTGAAGGGAAGTCTGAACCAAGCTGATTCTTGTACTCAGCCTTGAACTGCTCAGCAAGCTCCTTAAGGTCGGCTGCTGTAAGGTCTACGTCGAACTTAACACCCTTCTTTTCCTTCATCTCATCGATGAGCTGCTCGAAGTACTTCTTACCTACTTCCATAACTACATCTGAGAACATCTGAATAAATCTTCTGTATGAATCATATACGAAACGCTCGAAAGCTGGATCTGGGTTACCAGCGATCATAGCTGCAACTACTTCATCATTAAGACCAAGGTTAAGGATTGTATCCATCATACCTGGCATAGATGCACGAGCACCTGAACGAACTGAAACGAGAAGTGGGTTCTTAAGATCGCCGAACTTCTTGCCGTTGATCTCTTCCATTTTCTTAACACCCTCCATAGCCTGAGCCATGATCTCGTCGTTGATTTTACGGCCATCCTCATAGTACTGAGTACAAGCCTCTGTTGTGATTGTGAAACCCTGTGGTACTGGTAAGCCAATGCTTGTCATTTCTGCAAGATTCGCACCCTTTCCGCCGAGAAGGTTGCGCATTGACATGTCACCTTCGCTAAACATATACACCCATTTGTTAGCCATTACAATATCCTCTTAAAAATAAAAAAAACTGAAAATTACCGTCTGCAATTAAGGGGTTACAGACAGTCCGCTATTATTTAAACACAGATTGCACCCCAATTCAAGGAATTTGGTTGTATGGAACATAAAAATACGGCCCTCATTTTTGTGCACTTTTACTCCACAAAATAGGCCGTATTCGTCAATGTTTACAAATATATATAAATTCTTTTGTGCTAGTTGTTGAACCCTCTAAATGCTGTGTTGCTATTGCCTCATCTAGCACCGTTTTGTCTTTTAGCAGATTATTCAATCTTTGAATTATTGCCGAATAATTTGTAGTATCAAATATGTTTTCATGGGCTGTATACGCACCATGTTGTGTGTCATTAAAGGAAAGTATCAGAAGATTATATACAAATGCCCTTCTGGTCGCCTCCACAATTTCTCCACCTTGATTAATATCTAAGTAAAAATCGCATTTATTAAACAATCTATCAAGGGTTACCGCCTTTATATTAGGGTACATGATAACATTGTCATATTTTTCGTGAGCCAAAAGCTTAGCTGACATTTCTGTTATTGCCGTCACATGAAATGTGACCTGCGGTAATCCTTCCACAAGCTCCTTCAGGTGTTCCACGTTTTCACTGTTGGTGCAAATAAGTGCCTCCGGCTTGCCCATGTTTTTCTTGTGGAAGGTGTAGATAAAGCCCATACGCTTCAGCATATCTACAGGTGCCCCAAGCTCCAGCAATTTGTTGTAAGCCTGCAGATTCTGAACAATTACTGACTCACATCCATTTGCCTTTCCATCGAAGATTACCTGCATGTTTCCTGGTATATCTTCTCTAGGAGGCTCCTGCCAGAAAAGCTTATCTCTCTTCTCTTCCTTCGGGCTCTTCAAAGTATTGGATACAAAGAATGGAACCGACAGAGAGTTAAAGTAAATCCTGCAATCCTCCCATCCCCTTAACTTCAGGAAGAAGCAGATAAAATCCGTTCTGTTTTTAAATATAAAAGTCTCTCCCCGATAGTTTAAAATAATGTCCGAGGTCACATAGTTTTCAACCAGAACCTCTCTGCCTTCTGTATCAAAATAGGTCTTATTAACCTTCTCGGAATTTTTATTAAAAACCGTTCTGGCATAAAGGGCACCGTATTTGTTGTAATGCTCCGTAAAGCGGACATTTCCCATTTCATCCAGATAATCTACCAGCCTCACAAAGCGTTTATGGCTTGGATGTGAAAAGAAAATTCTTCCACGCTCCCTGTCTTTATCATGGATACTTCCATTGGTATTGTTAGCGCTTATCTCCCAGTAATCAGGAACCTTTATCTGATTGAAATACAAAGGCTTTCCAGGACAGGTATCGCATTTACGATAATCACCTAAAAAATATTCAAAAACATTAGTCACGCCATCAGGAAGAAATCCATCATCGTTAATTACGATAGCTTTAACTGGAATCTCTGCATTGGAAAAAGAGTCAAAAAGATCCTGACTACCCCTGTTAAAGTAATCCATTAATAAAACTATTTCATCTCTACCAGCTTTTTCCATTTCAACTCCACCTCTTCAGTCAGATACTGCTTTGCCTTTTCGTAAGAATGGCTGCTAAAAGCCTGAATATCATCCTCATTACAGAGCTTTATAATCGCCTGAACCAGCTTCTCCTGCCGTCTTGCTCTTTCCATTCCAACAAGATAAGGCAGCTTATAGCCATTCAAACCATGGTCGATAAAATTCTGATTTCCATATCGCACATCAAAGCCAATTATTGGAAGTCCAGATCCTATCGCCTCCATAAGGGTCAAGCCAAAACCCTCGCTTGTGGACGCAGATAAATATCCCTCGTAGTTCTTATATACGTCCTTTAAATCCTGCTGTCCCATAAGCCGAATGTAATCCTGAGCTCCCAGCTTTTCAATCTGCTTCTTTAACTCCTCCTCTGAACCACCTTTGCCGTAGATATCAAGACTAATATCTGGCACACTTTTGCGAGCTTCCACAACTGCTGCAACAAGCCAGTCCACATGCTTTTCCGTAGCAAGTCTTGATGCAGTGATGAAACCGTGTTTACGCCTGTCACCTGTAGATTTTTTCAATTCATGAAGACTTCCAACAGGTATCGTATATACGTTAGGAGTAACCCCCATGTACTTTTCAAACTGCTCCATCAAAAGCTTTCGCTGATCCTCAGTGGCAGTAATATAAAAATCTACATGTTTGTTCATTGCGAAGGTGTACTCATAATAATTATTCCAGAGAATGTTATCCTCATCCGTGGCGCCCTCGCTAAAATGATCTGCATGAATAACAACACCTATTCGCGCCTCTCCAGAATTTTCAAGTATAGCCTGCGCCTGACCTGTGGCGCGGTCAATTATGATAATATCATCTTCAGTTGGATTGAGTTTTTCCGTCATGTAACCAATCAACTCTTCCTTAGAACAAATCAGCTTATCAGGAAATTTATACATAACAGAATCATCATCGATTGCCTCCTCATAAGCAACTGAACCGTCCCTGTTAAAAAATCTACGCTGATAAAGATGAGCCTTGCCATCAAGCGGAGCATAATATTCTGAGAAAACACGCTTCGACATAAAGTAATCTTTTCTAATCAGGCATCCTCCCGAAACCATCTCCACGCGATGGACTTTTTCCTCATTTTCATTCAGGAAATAAACCCTAAAGAAATTGTTACTTCCGCCAAAAATTATTCGTCCAATCTTCCCCTCTCTCTCGAAGGTGTGCTCCTCATCCCCTATGGACGCCTCCAAATCCTTTAGCTCATAAGTCACAGGCTCTGGAACAAAATCTGTAAAGAAGGTGTAGAGCCAAACAACTTCATCATCCTCGAAGCCAATGTTTCTTGTCATGTCGATGAGATTGTCCCTTGGAAACATATCTGTGAAAATAAATTTGGCAGGCTTATTTAGTTTTCTTAAAATTTTGGCTCTGTAGCTTTGGGCATATTCAACACCTGAGGATGCCCAGCCAATGCCGAGATTAAAATTATAGATCATGGCAAAATAATCCTTAATTTATTCTTCTTATCCATGCTGACTTCCGACAGCAGTACGTTGCGGATAATATTTCTCTTAATCCTGCTCTCCATCTTTCTGAAGGATTCGAGAGCCTCCCCCTGATACTCAAACATAAGATTTCTCTGGGCGGAGCTTCTTCCTGATACAGCACCCTGGAGCTGCTGTAGATAGTCAACCTGTTCAATCCATGCCTCATCTATGGCAGAAAGAGCCGATACTCTGATAAAATCGTTCATACCATTTTCTGAGCCGATTGCCTCCTTCTTTTCCTCAAGAGACCGCTCGACCCTGGCAAGAATATACGCTTTCACTCTGGCTCTATTTGAAAGATTAATAAGACTGCTCTCCTTCTCCATCCTGTAGGAAATATTATCAAGGAGATATCTGTTCAAGGTAGACACATCCAGCTTTTTATTCTCTCTCAAAAACTCATCAATGTTCTCTCCTGCTATGGACATAAGCTTTTCTTTCTCAACTGTGCCACCATCCAAAAGCATATCTCTGGTGTCGTACATAAGCTTTCTTTCCAGCTGAAGCACAACATCGTAATCCTTTGAATTCTTTCTGTTGGTGATGCCCATTTCCTCGTTGGTTCTCTGGGCGCCATTAACAATCTTTTTGATTCTCCTATCGCTTATACGTTTTGAACCATCAATATATTTTTTCAACTTCTCAGGGTCAGTACCCTTTTCCACAATATCATCCTCCAAGGATACAAGGAAGCGGCTATAACCAGGGTCGCCCTGTCGACCTGCTCTGCCTCTTGCCTGCCTTTCATCTCGGATATTAAGCATTCGACCAACACCAATAACCGCCAGTCCTCCAAGTTCCTTAACTCCTGGTCCCAGCTTAATATCAGTTCCGCGTCCAGCCATGGACGTAGCCACTGTCATAGCCCCCATCTGCCCTGCTTCCTTGATGATTTCTGCCTCCCAAAAGGCATTGTTGGCATTTAAAACCGAGTGAGCCAAACCTTCTTTTACAAGCAGATGTGAAATGATTTCCGTATCAGATATCATGGTTGTAACTATAAGAACAGGCTGACCTGTCTCATGCTTTTTAACAGCCAGTTTAATCGCTGCCTCAAACTGTTTTTCCGAATCGCTGAAAAACCAATCCGGACAATCCACACGCTGAATAGGATTATTGGTAGGAATAACCACAACCTTCTTCCCGTAAACATCGTAAAGCTCATCTCGGGCATCATAAATTGTTCCGCTCATGCCTGCCATCTTCGGGAACATGGAAAAGAAATTCTGATAGGTGATAGATGCCATGGAACGATTCTCCTGAGTAATCTCCACCTTTTCCTTGCACTCCAGCGCCTGATGCTGTCCGCCTCGAAGCTTAACGCCTTTAAGCATACGGCCTGAGCTGGCATCGATAAGTGCAACCTCGCCAGTCTCAGATATCATGTACTCTGTTCCCTTTTCGATAATCTTGTGAGCCCTTAAGGCAAGCACAAGATGTCGATATATTTCAAAATATTCTGGGCTAAAAATATTCTCTATCCCAAAATAGCTCTCCGCATATTCAAGCCCCTTCTCAGTAAACCAAACATTCTTCTCCTCCACCTCGTAATCAACATCCTCCTGAAGAGTCCTTACGAAGAAATCTGCCATATCATAAAGATTTGACTGGACACGAGGCGCACCTGAAATAACAAGAGGTGTACTTGCACTATCCAGCAACACCGAATCCGCCTCATCGATAATGATGTAATAAAAGTCTCTCATAAAGCGCTCATCAGCAGACTTTACAAGATTATTAATCAGATAATCAAAACCTAAAGCGGAATGAGTCGTATAAACGATATCGGAATTATAAATCTCCTTCTTTTCATCGTTTTCAAATTTATCGTCAGCATCTCGCTTTACACCTGCCGAAATGGTAAGTCCCATAAATTCATAAGCAGGTCCCATTTCCTCAGCATCACGAAGAGCTAGATACTCGTTATTAGTAACAAGAATTGCACCCTTTCCCGTAAGACCATTCAGGTACATGGGACATGTAGCAGTAAGGGTTTTTCCCTCGCCAGTATTCATCTCCGCAAGGTACCCTAGGTGCAAAGCAATTCCCGCAAGAATCTGAACATCAAAAGGAAACATGTGAAGCACACGCATATCCGCCTCACACATTGCAGCAAAAGCCTCTGGAAGCATTTTATCCAGACTCTCCCCCGCCTCGAAGCGCTGTCTAAATTCCACAGTCTTAGCCTTCAGCTCCTCATCACTAAGGGCTGCCATAGCTTCCTTGTAGCTTTTGACCTTCTTCAGCTCCTTATAAAGTTGCTTTACAATCCCCTTGGTCTTTTTAATCTTCATTACTTTTCGTTTTCTATCTCTTCAATGGTTACTGAATGATAAACAAACTCCGTCATACCAGCATTTATAAGCTGCATTCTGTAACTGTAGGTTTTTAGTGGACATGAGAACTCTGCCTCCTTACCACGTAAAGTAAAATCACCAGCCTCTCGCTCATATCTATCCAAAAACACAAGTCTGATAAGACATCCCTCATCGTTTGGTGTCTCCACATTTACCCTGATTCGATACCTGCTTTCTCCATCAATGATAGGCAGAGACGGTTCGATTCTCTGAGCCTGATAATTAGTAAGGGAGTACCACTGTTTTATCACTGTGCCCGGTGGCATAAGATTATTCCTAAATCTCACATTATTGCGGGCAAGATACTCAATCTCAGAGCCGTAGAGATAGGTGTCCGAACTATATTCATTCCAATAAATTGTCCAACTGGCTTTTTCCATAGGCTACTCTCTACCCTGCCCTTCCATATAGGCTCTAACATCCTTCCACTTTTCCAAAAGCTTCCTGGTGGTAAACTTTTGAGCTATCTCATAGGAATAAACCTTTGCCTGATTCCAATTTGCAAGAGACCCTAAGAAATAATCTAACGCCGCTGGAATCTGCTCAAAATCCTTTACCACAAAACCGTTATACATGTTCTGCATGTACTGAGTTTCTCTTCGGATAATCTGCGGGATGGCAGTACTAATACAGTTTATCTGCAAATACAAATCAGGATTGTGTCTCATATCAACCATTATTCGCTGTTCACGAATACACTTACTTACAGAAAGCTCATCCACGCACTGTTCCACGAAAAATCTAACCTGAACTTCCTCTTCTTCCTCATCCTCTAAATCAATATCATTCTCTGCAGTATCGTCTTCTATTTCATCAGCAATAACCATCCTCCGATCAAAGCCTGCCTGCTCCAAAATGTCTGCCACTTTATTCAAAAGGACCTCTGGCCAATTGTAGGTTGCATTTCTGGTAAAAAGATGAATCATGGCATTTTCATTTTGTGGCAAATATATAGCCAGCTGAAGCATAAGCGCCTTAAATCTGTCTTCTGGCAAATCATCCACAGGCACCAGTACCTTTTGAACCGTTAGCTCTCCACTGATACCAAAATCCATTCGAGAATCATAAGGTGAAATATCAATAAGATTCTCTATCTCCTCACCTAATTCTCGCACAAGATATCTACTGGTGGCCTCAGAATCCGTGATAATATATCCCGCTTTTTTCACCAGCTCTTTTGCCTCCGGATGTTCCTTGATACGATATCTATCTCCATAGAAGGACAGGATACATTTTTCTCGTCCTATCAATTCATTAATCACGAGAACATTTTGTTTGTGCATGGCAATGCAGAAAATATCGTCTGCATTTTTCATCAGTATGTGGGTATAGAAAACTTCCCTGATGACCTCGCCCATATTAGGATAGTTCAGAGAACTAAACTCCACCGTCTCCACCTCGTCTCCTTCAAAAACAAGGAAAGTGTTATTCTGGGGATTGATTTCCACGCGTCCGTCATCAGCGTACTCTCTAAGTTTGGCAACGCCAGTTTCGGTCAGATAGTCGGTGTACAGCAACTGACCTTCTGAATAGGCCTCCATGGCTGACACAAAGCCTCTGTCATCATAGATATTCCTTTTGCTTAAAAGTCCATCCTGATATAAAGCCACCTCGATTGGATTACCAGCTTCGCCGAATTCAATCTGAGCGTATTTTTTATTATGCAAATATGCCACCACCACAAATGGCGTATATACGAATTCGATTCCTTCAGGCCAGTTTAGATTGTGAAAAGAAAATACTACCGCCTTTTTCTTTGTAACCTCCTGAATGGCATCAAAACAAGACCAGTAAGAGGCATGTAAGACTCCCTGGCGATGAAGGAAATGTCTAAAGTTTGGAGTGTGGCTCAAAAGAAGAATTTTAAAATCATGCATGCCACTTCGGTGAAACATCTGCACCTGTTTTACAGTGTCATCAAACTCCGTGTGCATTCTTCTGGTGTGCCAGCTTTGCTCCAGCTCCTTCCACTTATTCTGTTGGTACCAAGCAGGAATAAAATAAAGCATGGGTCCCCCAATTAAATAAACGGCACATACGCATCATATTCTTTAACCGCCCTAAACTCCCTATACAAATTACAATTAATACTAGCCATTGCAATGAGTATGGATGGAAGGCTCATCACCGAAGCTGCAAGTTTCCCTTCCATGTGCATATAAAGTGGTAATGCAATAAACATACTCAAAAAAGTGGCAGAAAAAATTGCTATAACAAGCAATCTATTTCTGATATAAACCCTTGTTTTTCTTCCAGCCTTTAGGCCTGTAATACTGTCCCCCGCCTTCTGCAGGGACTCCGCCAAATTCTTCGGACTAATAAAAATAAACGAAAACACTATCGTAATTACGTAGAGAACAATGATATAAATTCCAATTCCCAAAGGATGATTTGTATCCATGTTATCATTTATCCACTGCAAATCCCTATTATCAGGAAAAATAGTGCCCAGTCCCGAAAAAACATATACCGGCAGCTGAAAAAATGCTGATGAAAACATAACTGGCATCATTCCGATAGGATTAAGCTTAATAGGAATATAATTCTTATCTGAGAAAATACTGTGAATTGATATCCTCTGCATTGGAATTCTGTACTCCGTATTTTCAAATATGATAGTGATTAGTAGCGCCACCACCGACAAAATTCCTATTGCTCTAAGCTCCTTAAATTCTACGCTTTTTACCGTATTAACCACGCTATCCAATATATTTACGTATATCAAAATAGTCTGGCCGCCTACGCCATATTTTCCATTTCTGGTAGCAAGCCATAAAATTACAAAGGCGCCTGTGACCATCTCAACTGACGAAATAACTTTTGCTATTATCAGCTGGACGCCGCCGTCATATATATAGATTGTAGATTGTGTTGTGAAATAAGCCTGAACAGAGGCCCAGATAACCATAAGAATAAGTGTGGCTCTTGTGATTTTCTTTGGTGATGTATGAGATTTGCTGTCTGCACTTTTAAACGCCACAATCATCTGTACAAACAGTGTAGAAAACATAAAAGGAGATATTCCAAGAGCAAGCAAGCTTGTCTTGTACCTATCTCCTCCAATAGTCTGCATTATTAAATCCGCACTTTTATCCCTAAACGCATCATAAGCTGCTAAATCCACACCATAAAGCGGCAGCTCCCTACCTACCAGATAAGCCGCCATAATAATAAACGTAAATATCAGCTTTTCTACTAATGTTTTAGGAAAATAATGTTTTTTCAAACTCCTGCCCCAATAAACGCCTTACTAGATAACCTCTACGATATCATGCAATAGCATTTCTAAGCTTACTCCCCACAGCAAAACTACTCCTATCACATAAGCGATAGTCTTGTTTTCAAAACCAAAATGAAGACCTATATAAAGTCCCATTATTACCATAAGTACTGAAATTACAAGAATAATGACAAACACATGCCATACTGTAATTCCAACAAAACCGCAAACGCAACCAGCAGCCGCTGTATAGAAGCTGGACACTACTATTATTCTGATGTAATCCCAAACTCTTAAAACGTCTCGGCGGCGTTCCTGTATGAACTCCTGCTTAATAGCCTTAACAATAAGCCTGATACCAAGTATAGCCAACACAATAACTGCAACTCCCTCACCGAAATGAACTGGATCTGCAATATAGCCCGACTCTGACAAACCCCAGCAAACAGCATATCCAGCAAAAAAGAACGCAAGCTCAACAGCTGCAACTACGCCACAGGCTATTGCCAAAGTTTTCTTTTTAATTTGTACCATCATGGAGCCTTGTATTTCCATGGTGGCAAACACATCTAAAAGCACGCCTACTATTATCAGTAAGTCTTCTAATAAACTCATAAAATTATTATACTCCAATCAACTAAAATACGAACAATATTCGCATATTTTACACATTTCCTTATACCTTATATTCAATCACTAATATAGGTTTGTGTACAAGATACAAAGCAATTATTTTGTAGTTTTCATCCTAAAACTAAAAAATTACTTTTTAAGACTGGAAACAATTTCTATGAATGGACTATGGAAAATCTTTACATAAACGTCTGTAAGCTCCTCCACAGGAACCTTCATTCCCTTATTAATCCACTGAATAGTAACCCAACTGATAGAGTGAGCCAAAAAGTCCGCTACAAGCTCCTCTTTTAGCCATGGGTAGTTTGCAACCTTTGCAAGACTTTCCAAATCAAGATATTTCTGAACTGCTCTTGCAACGCATCTATTGAAAATTTCGTTGAAAGAGTTCTGGCCTTCCAGCATAACTGCCCTTTTATAGAAGTCCTTTTCTTTTTCCATTGTAGTAAGAATAAAAGTGACCGCTTCCTTAAGCATTCCATTAGATAACAGAGGCTCCACAGGCGCAAAAAGCTCATTTACAGTAATCCACTCAAGCAACTCATACTTATCTTGAAAATGATTATAAAAGGTAGGACGAATAACGCCTGCCTTGTCTGTAATTTCTTTTATTGTAATCTTTTCTATTGGCTTAGTGGCAGCAAGCTCCTTTAAGCTCTCAGCAAGCACAATATCAATAGCATTTTGTGTTTGATTGTTCATTAATTGCTCCTTAAGAATCCTCGTATTCTACTGTTACATAGAATCCTTTTGGTGTCTCTTTTATGTCGATTACCCTACCTTCTTTAGCCTTAATACGCTCTAAGGTAGTGTAATTGCCTGACATGGCAAATGACCTTCCCAACACATAATAATATGAGTTGGAAAGGGCATATTCAGTAATTGGAAGCACCTCTCCCTCTTCAAGAAGGCCGGTTCGTTCCATTTTAAATTCCATTTGACCCATTTTTAAACATCTTCCTCACGTAAAACTTCAACATCAATAATCTTTTCAGCCTTGTTTACCTTGTGAACAGTGAAGACATCTGTAATGCCATCATAAATAAGCATGATACCAATTAATCTTGTAGCAATCGCAATAAATTTAAAAGCATCAGCTATGCACGCTACTCCCAGAAGAATAGTTACCGCTGCAATGATGAAGGTAAGCCATGGACGTGGCGCCTTTGTCTTGATTGCCTGGGCAGCAAGACCTAAATCCTGAAGTCCATGTACAACTAAAAGCACACCGATTGCAATTGGAATAATTGAAACGATAGAGCCTGGCGCAAGGAAAATCCAGATACCAATAACTGCCAACACTCCGCCTACAGCTATTCCCATGGCATTAAAGCCCTTATCAAATATCTGGCTGATAATAACAAAGATACCTGAAAGAATGACAATAGCGGCAATTACTCTGCTGATTGTAGTAAGACTCTCTGTTGGATAAATCAAGAGAAGTACACCTATTACAATGCTGATAATTCCTGAGATTGTGATGTTAAGACGTAAGCCTTTGATTTTTTCTTTCATTTTTCTCCCTCCAATATAATAAGTGCTGAGCTTATTATAATAAACTCAACACTTTAGTACTACTTATTAGTGTTCCTTTAATGAGCCCCAGAAGCCAATAGCTACTGTACCTGGGCCTGTGTGAGAACCGATAGTAGGTCCAATATCGAAAATACGAATCTTCTCTTTCATATGAGGGAAAGCAAACTCAAGCATATCTGCCATCTCTCTGGCATCATCATAGCAAACTGAATGTGTGATGAAAATATTCTCGCTGTATTTCTCACCATCATCGATTCTTGCCTTGATAGCCTCAAGAGCTGCTCTCTTAACCATCTTCTTTCCACGACACTTCTGACGTGGGCAAAGCTTTCCTTCATCATTGATATTCAACAATGGACAAATATTAAGTGCAGTTCCAAACCATCCTGAAACCTTAGAAACACGTCCACCTCTGATGAAGAATGTAAGATCTGTAGTAAAGAACCATGTATTCTGATTCTGGATATGACCATTTGCCCAGTTAACAAGTCTGTCGAAATCGTATCCCTCATCTCTTAAGGATGCAAGCTTATCCATCATAAGAGCATAGCCAGCTGATGCTGTGAGACTATCAAATACAACAATCTTTCTATCTGGGAACTCTTCCTGAAGCTCCTGAGCAGCGATACGAGCTGAATTGATAACACCTGAAATACCACCAGAGAGTGTAAGGTGAATAATATCCTTACCCTGCTCCAAAAATCCTCTAAAATATGCTGTAAACTCATCTGCATTAACCTGAGATGTGCGAGTCATTGCTCCGTCCATCATAGCCTGATAAAACTCAGTAGCAGACATAGACTTGAACAAATCATCTGTGTATGCTACATCATCCATATAATAATGGAAACAGATGTGTTCAATATTCTTTTCTTTTAAGTACTCCTCAGTAACGTCTACTGTAGAACAGCAGCTAATAATATAATCACTCATATTTATATCCTACTCTTATAAAAATCTTCTTAACCCGTTAGAGTATACTCCAAAAGCTTATGCAAATGCAACCTTTACGCGCCTACAAATCATCCCCGAAAGTATACCTATTACCACGCCAGATATGGTGCCTATTACAATCAAAAATGGCAGATAATAAATCAGCTGACTAGTCTCCAAAACAAATATGGCAACAATAATCTGTCCCACGTTATGGAACACTCCACCGATAACACTGACACCAGTAATAGAAAGCTTTTTTGTGCGCTTTGCAACATACATCATAACAAAAGACAAAACTGCTCCGGCCAGACTGTAAAGCATCATTGCAAAATTGCCAAAGGTAAGACCTACAAGAAGCACTCTTACAAGTGACAGCATAGCAGCATTCTTTCCTCCGATGGTATAAAGGGCTACAACAATAACTATGTTGGCAAGGCCCACCTTGGCTCCTGGAATGCCTATGTTTAAAGGTAAAAGCACCTCTACATAGCTAAGAACAAAAGCAAGGGCTATAAGTAGACCTAAATATGCGATTTTTCTTGTATTCATTTTCATAACAGCCCCCTTAATTTGCTATAGTATCCACATCACTTACTTCTCCACCAGTGATTTCCACAACCAGTTTATTTGGCAGACAAACTATAGTCTCATTGGTATAGTGAATCTTGTGATGTTTTACACAAATCTGATCTGGGCAGGATGCCTCTGATATTTCTGCGTTTCCATCGTATATACGAAGCACATTGTAGCTTCCATCTGGAAAATCAAAACGCTGCTCCATGTCCTGATTAAGAGGAAATCTCCCCATCTCCTGACCATCTACAGTAACGATTACCATAGCACTTTCGTCAGTATTATTCCTCTGCCATACTCTGGTAATCCCTAATATCGTAAATGCGATAATCAGCAGAGCACCTATTAATATCAAATCATTTTTTTTCATAATATTATCTCGTCTCGACAATCAATTTTGAATCAGCATATTCTGATGTAAGGGCAAAATCATCCGCTATTCCCTCAGTGATATGCACATCCCCATTTGACATAACAATGATCATTTCAAAATCATCACTGCTCTTCCAATACTCTACTGCCTCATCCAGCCCCTTAACAAAAAGAGCTGTCGACAAACCATCACATTTCAAACCATCCTTACCAACTATTGTAACACTTGCCAGCCCCTTATCAGCAGGCTTTCCTGTGGATGGATCCAAAATATGCCAATATATTTTTCCATCCTCTTCAAAGTAGCGTTCATATCCACCTGAAGTAACAATGGCCAAATCCTTCGCCTGAAGTACGCCAAGAATTCCTTCCTTACTATCCAAAAATGGACTTTTAATAGCAATCTTCCATGGTTCTCCAGTAAGTTTTCCACCGAGACACTGAACATTTCCACCAAGATTAATAAGCGCCGACTCTACACCATTTTCTTTAAAGAAATCGTGAAGCATCTGGCTGGTGTAGCCCTTTGTGATACTACCTAAATCTATCTGCATATCATCAGGCAAAACTATATCAATATAGTCATTTCCCATATCAGATATTTCTACTTTATTATAATCAACAGCCTCTAAAAGCTGATTTATTTCTTCATCCTCTGGAACTTTATATTCACCGGTTGTAAATCCCCACTCCTTTAATACAGGATAGATAGTTAAATCCAGGGCACCCTCTGTGGCGGCACAAATATCCATACCACCAATAAAAATCTTTGCCCCATCGCCAGTCAGTCTTCCAATTTTATTTCTATTAATACCACTAACTTCACTGTCTTTCTCTGTAACAGAAAGCTGCTTTTCCAAAGCCATAACCTTCTGCTGAGCCTCTGTCAAAAGCTCCTCGTCTCCAGTTATCTGAATATCCATAACTGTATCCATTGCAAAAAAAGTGGTTGAATTGGTATCTGTCAGCTTGTTTTCAACCTGCTTTTCAGACCCACAACCACATAAAAGCAGGGCGCAAAGTAAACCTGCGCCCATTTTCTTATAATTTATTTTAAAAGAATCACAATTCAAAAACATTATTCTCACTGACCAGCCTGCTCCAAAGCCTTATTAACCGCTGATAAAAAGCCCTCTGAAGAGTATGTGGCACCTGCAATAGTATCCACATCTGCACTCTGTGCCTGAAGCACTCGGTCAATCATCTCCTTGCCATCTTTTTCTACATCAAAGTATTCTGCATCATCACTAAACTTCGTAAAGACGATATCAGATATTTCTCCATCAACTATGGTAACTTCAACTGCTATTGTACCATTATTACCCATTCCTTCGCCAGTAAATGTGCCATCTTTAAGAGTATTTGTAGCGGGCAAATCTGCAGCCTGCTCAATCTTTTCAGTCTCAAGCTTTTCTTTTGGCTTTTTCACGTTTGCATTAATAACAGCAACAGTTGTAGTTGCGACAAGGAGCGCAAGGCTAACCAAAACCAACTGTCTCCTTGGAAGCTTTTCTGCAGTGGCATCAGTTGCTTTTGCCACTCTGCAAACAAGATAACTAAGATAGATAAATACATAAACAAATACCGTAATGTCATATCCCTTAGCGCCTTTAAGTGCAGGTGGAACCATAAGCATCATTACATGGACAAATAAAAGTGCATAGAAAACGTATGCCGTTCTCTGCAACTTCTTCCATGTGACAGCCTTCATCTTTCTTCTGACTGATACGAATGAGGTGATAAAAAGTGGAAGCATTATTAAAGTCATTATTGTAGAAAGAACGATAAAAATAATCAGGCTAGTGCTTAATTCCGAAAAACCATTCATAGCCTTTTTGTAATATGACAATCCATATGCAATGCTGTGTCCCAATCCATTAATTGATGCAATGATTGAAAGTGGGCCTCGCAGTGGAATAAAGGTCTTTGCTCCAAGGCTTCTGTTTGGAAATGCGCCGGCATACATCACTATTACAAAAAGCGCTCCTGTCAGCCCTCCCCCAGCAACTATCGGAATAAACCACTTAGTTATCACTGCAGGCATGGCCATATCTGACCATGCTGCAACGATAGATAGAAAGGAAATTGCGACTGTTCCTATATAAAAAGGAACGGGATTCTTTTTCAAGCTATCACCACATACAAGTGAAAATATTAGTGCTATGCACAAAGAGATAAGAAATACCATTACTCAGTTACCACTGCTATATTTGCGTAGTTATCACTTGAAATAACGATTGTATAGCTTCCCTCTCCAGCAGCCTTTGCCTCCTTAAGAGCAGCTGAATCCATCTGAACTGAATCAGCTACTGCAGCAGAACATACTTCAGTTCTGATAGCCTCTCTGCCTTCACCTACTACATAAGTAGCTGTTACTGTAGGATTCTCAAGATCAGCAGGAACATCTGACAATGTGATTGTCTCTGCCTTCTCATCAACTACAGCTGTTGCCTTTGCATCCTTATATACAGGCTTTACATATACTCCATCAAGCTCATATACATAAGCATCATTCTGATTGATGAAGGTAACCTTTGTTACTGTCTCCTTCTCAAGCTTGCTAAGCTCATCAAGGTTATCAAAAGTCATTCTCTGATTGTGTGTGTTGTCAGATGCCACATTGAAAGAAATCTCATATGGCTGAACCCAAACGCTCTGAAGATACTCCATACCCACCTTAAGACCAGACTCTGTCTCAAGGATGATACCCTGAATATTTCCATCAATCTTAAAGTCTCCATCCTCTCTTGTATTCTTAATATAAGAAGTAGATGTCTCTAAAATATCAATCTCATAATCGCCCCAAACTGTTCCTGTAAGAAGCTGTGCATCTGCATCTGTTACTGTGTCAGCTACAGCAAAATTTGTCTCAGAATATTTAGCCTTGCCATCTTCTACTGTAACAACCTTATACTGCTCTGGCTCTACATCAGCCTCTACAAAGCTGTCATTTATAGCCTTATAAGCATCCACCTGATCTGCAGGAACTGCCACATTTACATTCTTAACACCTGTGATGTGGTATCCATCTGCATTAGTTGTCTCATCTACAAAATCTGTAACCATATTTGGGAAAATCTCTGACTTCCCAGTTGTTGCAGATGCTACTGCATCATAAGAATCTACACTTGAAACATCCCCTGAATAAAACTCAGCATATGAAAGTGTTGCTGTACCAAATACATACGCTGTGTCAGGATCAAGAAGTCCATTCATCTGAACTGTCTCTTCCTCAGCTACCTCCACACTTTCTGTATCAACAGATGCTTCCTTTGCGCCGCAACCGATAAGTCCTAATGCCATCACAGACATAAGGGATAAATACATTTTCTTTTTCATAAAAATATTCCTCCTAATTATATTTAGCTATATATAACCTCTGTTAGCCATTACTAACCTTTAGGATATTAACAAATCATAATTTCCGAGTCAATACGTATTAACGATAATTTTTTCCAAATAATAGTGTAAATAACAGTTGTTAGATTATTCTAACTTGTGTTATATTTGACTACGGTAGGGTTAGTGAATACTAACGGACAAAATATAATTTAGGAGGATTAATATGAAAAGAAAAGTTTTAGCCCAGTTCCTTGCATTTGGACTTGCGCTGACATCACTTCCAGTTTCAGTATCTGCTGCTGAAATTACTGAGGATGTTGTTGTGGAGGCAGAAGCTGCTGTTGCTGAGGAGGATGCTCAGGATGTTGAAGAACTTGAGCAAGAAGAAGCAACTGCTGAAGCAGATGAAGATGTAGATGTTGATGATGTTGTTGATGATGCATCTGAAGACCTTCAGGAGGTTACAGCATCTAAAATTACAATCAATGATGAGACCTACTATTTCTTAGCCAACAGCGACGATCTCACATCAGATTCAGTAATTGTTTTAGAGAACACAGATGAGGAAAAGAATCAGACTGAATTCTCTTCTTTCACAGAAATTGACGACACTGATGTTTATTTTTACACCACAGCAGATCTTTCTGGAAAGCTTTACGGAACTTACGAAGCTTCATATACTGACCTTTATCGTGGACAGACATCTGCACCTGAATATGATGCTGTATCATCTGCTACAAAGGGCAAGAGTAACCTATTTACAAGCACAAATGTTTCAGAAGTTACTGACGATGGCTACCAGATTTACGGACTTAAAAATGCAAACGTTGCTGTTTCAAAGGAAGACTATGTAAAAGCTTCTATTCTTGATTCAGCTAACAAGCTTGATAATAATTCTTATGCAAATCTTTTAAAGATTACATTAAATGAAAATAACGATATTCCATCATATTATCTTCCTTATGATGGAAGTGAATTCAAAAATGCGGTAATTAGAAAGAGCATTTCAGTCAATGATGCTGAAGGTGAGTTAAGGTATTACACAAGATATGGCACATACCAGCTTGAGGTTTTAGAGCCTTCTACAAGCTATCTTAGAAGAACAAGAGACAATGATATTTATGCTATTAACAACTCTGTTCACGGTGCAATCCTTCGCGGTACTGATGCAAATGGAAATCCTATTTCTATGGGCGTAAGACATCTTAAGGAGTTATGGGTTTCTACATATGAAATCGCATTCTCGCCTGATACCAACTCAGCGGTTTCTTTTGAAGGTGGATACATAACTTCAGTAGATTACCTTACAGCTTCTGATGTTTACAGCTTTAAGTTTGAAACTCCAGTCAAGGTAAAAGCAACATATGACAGTTCTACTCTTAGCACATTCTTTAATGAGAATAATAACAAAGAGCTTATTATTTCAGGTATCGACACAGTGCTTCAGAATACTACCCTTTCTCTTTCATACAGAGAAGGCCGTCAGTCGGTAACCGTTGTTGACAAGGCTCCTGTAACAGTAGAAAACGGCGTCATTAAATACACTGTTGAAGATGAACTCATTCCTGAAAAATCTTACACAGTTACTCTCGTAAATGATGAGTATGCAGATATCACATCAACTGTTACTCCTGAAACTCTAGGCACCGATCCAAGTGCCCCAGCAGAACCAGATGAGCCAACTGAGCCAGAAGAGCCAGACTCTCCTGATGAGCCAGACACTCCTGATGAGCCAGTTATTGATAATCCTGATGCTCCAGATGAGCCAGCTATCGATACACCAACAGAACCAGCAAAGCCTTCTACAGATAATCTCACAGACGAGCAAAAAGAATGCGTAAAGTGCATCGACAAGAAGATCAAAGAGATTGTAGATTGTGTAGTTGTTCCTATCGTGAAGAAGTGCTGCCCACAGCTTCAGGATGTTATTCCAGTAATAACTCAGCACTTACAGATGATTCAGACAAAGATTTTCAATTTCTTCTTTGGAAGATGGTAGTAAAAATGGCGACAGAGCATTTTGCTCTGCCGCCATTTTTTATTTACATCTGTATGATGCAATATATTCAACATCTTTAGGAAGATTGATTTTTGGATCTTCTACTACTAATTCAAGAGCTCTTCCCTCTGATTTCATCTGACTTTCAAAATGGAATAACGCAATTCCAAGATCAATCTTCTGTAAATCATAGGTACCGTTGTCATATCCTCTGTCATGCTTTTCGTAGAAATGAGCCATATTATCGGAAATAACTACTCTCCATGGCTGCTTATTTACAGCAGATGGTGCGACCCTTACTGCCTCAAGTGCCTTTCTTAAATCAAGTCCATCCGCCTTCTGCTCTGATAATGGATTGTCAAAACTATCAAGATAGAATAACTCTTCAAAATCTAATCTTTTATCTGCTTTAACTCCCTTTCTCATAAGGCCTTCTTTAAGAGACATGCTCTTTGCAATTCCACCTATAGGGCTCATGCAAGGCATAACCTCTTTGTCACTCAAATCAGAGGCCTTTTCGAATTTTTCTCTTGGAAGTGTTCCACCAATCCAAACAGTGCCAAGCCCCATCTCATGAGCCTTCATAAGAAGTGCCTCAAATGAATAGCCATAAGCTTCCTCTGCATGTGTGCCTGGTTCCATAAGAGCTGCTATATAAAGCTTTTCTCCTGTTAAAACAGGGCTTGATAATTTATTAGCCTCACCGTCCAAAAATTCAAAACGAATATTAATGCCGTAAGGATTCTCAATGCCTTCGGCAAATGACTTTAATTCTGCTACAATTTTTTCATCTACATTATTACCATCAAAAGTTCTTACACTTCTTCTAGTCTTGGCAAGTTCAAGAAATTCTGCCATTTTTAATACCTCTTTCCAAATTCTTCTGCTGCCTTGAGTTCATTTACTCCAGGCATATTTTTAGCGTAACATGTCTCCTCTTCTACCTCGATTCCTCTTCCCTTTAATTCTGACTTAAGTAAATCAAGAGCGTGCTTTGAAAGCCAGGATGTAGAAAATACAGCTGCTTTCTTTACCTTACTGGAATCTAATGTGCCGATATAAGCCTTGAGCTTTTTGTCAATTCCATAGGCATAAAGTCCACCACCGATAAACAATGTATCTACTGGCTCTTTAATCTCTGCACCTACTTCATCAACAGATACTGCTGTACAGCTTGCACCATTTGCAATAGCTGCAGCCAACGCCTTAGTGTTACCACTTCTTGAATAATATCTAACTGCCTTACCCATCTTGACCTCCTTATATGAAAATATATATCACTAAATTAACTAATGCCATTATATCGATTGTGTACAATTAAATCAAGTGTTACTTTACATTTCAAATATAAATTATTATTCGTTTAAATAACACAATAGAGACAGCCCCAAAGGACTGTCTCCTATAGAATAAAAATGAAAAGTTAGTTATTTCTTGATTCTGATGCTAACAACTGAGCAAGCTGGAAGCTTGACTGTGATTCCATGAGGAGTTCTGCTGTAATCCTTGAACTCTTCTTCCTTAACAACCTCAGGATTCTCGAATGTGTTGTGAGCATTCATCTTTCCAGATACGAAAACTGCCTCACATACATTGTAAGAATTTCCATCCTTTGTAAGCTGAATCTCCACATCCTCTGCTGACTCAAGAGAATTGTTTGTAAGAGTAATTGTGATTACTCCATTTTCATCCTCTGATACTGATTCAAATACCTTTGGAAGCTCGTTCTTATCAGAACCAACTGTTCCATTTCCGATAAGGCTTGAATCAAGAAGAGTAGCTCCCTGGTGATGACGATACATTTTGAAGACGTAATATGTAGGGGTTTTAATCATCTTTTCGCCATCAGTAAGCATTACAGACTGAAGTACGTTAATCATCTGTGCGATACATGCAAGCTTAACTCTGTCTGAATGCTTGTTGAAGATGTTAAGATTCATACCAGCTACAAGTGCATCACGCATTGTGTTCTGCTGATATAAGAAACCTGGATTTGTACCTGGCTCAACATCTGTCCAGATACCCCACTCATCAATCATCATGCCAATCTTCTTATCAGGGTCGTACTGATCCATGATTGCACCATGCTTATTGATAAGCTCTTCCATAAAGTAAGATCTCTTAAGAGTCTGGTAGAATACCTCCTCTGTGAAATCTGTTGCACTTCCCTTGAAGTTCCAGTCATCCTCTGTCTCTGGGAGGGTATAATAGTGAAGAGAAAGACCGTCCATGAATCCATGGAAGTGCTCTGGTGTATGGTCGAAGCAGGTAGCAAGAACCTCCTTTGTCCAGTGATAATCATCTACATTGGCACCGCAGCAAATCTTTGAGATTGGCTGGTTGCCATTGTAATTTCTAACATATGTCTGATAACGTCTGTATTCATCAGCATAAAACTGTGGGCGCATATTTCCGCCGCATCCCCAGTTCTCGTTACCAACGCCAAGGTAATCAACTACCCATGGCTCTTCATGACCATTTTCCTTACGAAGATCTGCCATTGGAGATACTCCGTTAAATGTCATATACTCAACCCACTCACTCATCTCACGAACTGTGCCTGAACCAACATTCGCATTTACGTATGTCTTACATCCAAGCTGACGACAAAGCTCGAAGAACTCGTGTGTACCGAAGCTGTTATCTTCTACTACACCACCCCAGTGAGTGTTAATCATCTTCTTACGCTTTTCCTTTGGACCAATACCATCCATCCAGTGATACTCATCTGCGAAGCATCCACCTGGCCAACGAAGTACAGGCACCTTCATTTCCTTAAGAGCCTCTACAACATCCTTACGCATTCCGTTTACGTTTGGGATGTCGCTGTTCTCTCCTACATAAAGTCCTTCGTAGATACATCTTCCAAGATGCTCTGAGAAATGACCGTAGATTTCTGGAGCGATTGTGCTTTTCTTATTTTCGTTATTGATTACTAATTTTGCCATTACATTCTTCTCCTTCAATTAGGGTTAATAAACAATCGGAGATTGTTTATTAACCTTTTACCGCACCGGCAGTCATTCCGTCAATAATGTATCTGTTAAAGATTAAGAAAATTACCAAAATAGGTAAAATTCCGAACATCGAACCGGCAATAAGAACATCATAGTTATTTCCGTATGGTGTAAGAAGTGTGTTCAGTCCAATTGGAAGTGTAAACTTCTCTGCGCCTTTAAGTACAAGCAGTGGCCAAAGGATGGCATTCCAGCTGCCCATTGCACATAAAATACCCATGGATGCAAAAGCTGGTTTGGCAAGTGGAAGGATTATTCTTACCGAAATGCCATATTCACTGCAGCCATCAATGCGCGCTGCATCCAATAAATCCTTTGGCAAACCCGACAGGTACTGCTTGAAGAAGAAAATTGTTGAAGCGCTGCACACGCCTATTATGATTACACCTGTGTAGGTGTCAATCAACTTGAGTGCAATTACTTCCTTATACAGTGGAAGCATAAGGATTTCAAAAGGTACCATCATTGTTGCAAGTACGATTGTAAAAAGTAAATTCTTAAATCTGAAATCGTACATTGTAAGACCGTAAGCAACAAAGTAGCAAATAATCAATGTGAGAGCCACTGATACGATTGTGATAATAAGTGAATTCTTATACCACATAAAGTACTTCTGGCTGTCTGCATTTCCACTAAAAAGATATGTGTAGTTATTCAGATTCATTGTAGAGATATCTAAATCAATAGAAAGACCTCTACGGATAAGCTGTGTTCCTGGTCTGAATGATGCTAACAATCCTGCAAATACCGGAAATACGATAATCAAACTTAGAATCAGGAAAAAGCCTGTTCCTAGAATTGTTCCTATTCTTCTTTGAGGAGTGGCTGCCATAGTTTTCTGCTTTGCCATATTATTTCTCCTCCTTCTTAAATGTTCCATTTAAAATTAACTGTGCGAAATTGATGATAAGTGCTACTACAAGAAGTACTACACCAACTGCGCAGGCATAACCCATATCATTCTTCTCAATACCACGCTTGTATAAGTATCCAACAATTGTAAGACCGATATTGTTTGGAGATGAATTTCCTGCCCATAACATGTATGACTCAAGGAACATTGCAAGTCCTGCATATACGGATATCGTAAGTACGTATACTGTTGTTGGCTTAAGAAGTGGCAGTGTTACAAATCTGAATTTCTGCCAGCCTGTAGCGCCATCAATATCTGCCGCCTCATAAAGAGATGTATCAATTGATTTAAGTCCTGAGAGGAAGTAAAGCATATTTACTCCTGTCCATCTCCAACATGCTACTATCAGGAGGGCAAGCATTCCTGACCAACCCATCTTTAACCATTTATATGTTCCAAGTCCCAAGGCTGCAGAAACCATATTCATCTGACCTGTTGTGTACTCTGTAAACATCAGACGGAATAAAGTACCTGAAATAACAACCGATGTAAGAGCTGGCATATAAAGAACGGCTTTCCATACACCCTTTGCCTTAACAAGATTGCTATCCATGAGAACAGCAAAAAGCATTGGAAATGGTATAAGAAGTACCAAGGTAAAGAACATGTATTTAACACTGTTAAAAACAGCAATATGGAATACATTATCCTTTAATAATTTTGCATAATTGGCAAACCCAATCCACTCTGATTTAATGGCTCCAATATCCTGGAAACTCATCGTAAATGCGGTAATGAGTGGGTATACCCAAAAAAGGAAAAAGCTAATCACAAAAGGAATTACAAAAACATATGGTGCAACCTTCTGTGAATAGAAAAATTTTCTAAAATTCATAACTGACCTTTCTCCACTGGTCTTTTTAAAAGAGGATGCCTGCCCCTTGGCAGGCATCCTTGTTGCATTTATATCCATATAAATCTTCCCTTTTGATTATTGCTCCATGTCAACTGCATCCTGTGCTTCTTTGAGAGCATCCTCTACAGAGTAGTCTGGATCCTCAAGAACCTGATTAAGTGTTGTTGTGCAGAAGTACTCATTGATTGTTGGGCTGATAGAAACAACAGAAATCTTTCCGATGTTCTCCATTCCAATATCGCTTAATACATCATATGGGTAGTTGATAAAGAACTGGTTGTACTGGTTGTTGTCATCATGTGCGAATGCATCATCACTCCATAAAGCTGAATTACATACATCAAATCCAAGTGTATCCCAAATGTGCTGCTCGCCTTCTTCAGACATCTTTGCCCAGCAAGTAAACTCAGCTGCAAGATCCTTATTTTCAGACTGCTGTGTTACTACTGTACCTGTACCACCGATACCTACAGAGCACTTCTGTCCAGCCTTGAATACAGGACACTTAGCAATGTACCAGTTGCCCTTCTCATCAGGCATATAGTTTGTGAAACGTGACATGTACCACATTGCCTTAGGGAATGAAACGATGTTGTGATCCATAATATTCTGGAAACCAGCCTCAAGGTCAACGTGTCCATCAGGAGAAACCTCTGCAAGACCACTCTTTAACCATCCCTGCTGCATCTCAAGCATTGTCTTTACTGAATCAATATTTACGTTTGCTGGATTATCAAATCCACCTGTCCAGTCATCTCCGTTTTCAGCCATTGCAATCCAGAGCCAATCAACACCGCCTGTATCAACTGATGTCCAATACTTACCCTCTTCATTTACTGTACCAAGATACTCTTCACCAAGCTTTGCGTAATCATCCCAGGTCTTTACTGCATCAATCTTTGCAATAACTTCGTCCTGGCTAATTCCCATTGCCTCTGACATAGCAGCTACGTTGTAGTACATTACTGTTGCACCTACGTGATAAGGAGCACCATAGTAATTTCCATCCTCGCCCTGGTATGTCTCCATACGAGATGTAACCATTGTATCAAGATAATCCTTTGCGTAGTCATTAAGTGGAACTAACCACTGATCAAGACCTTCAACTACGTTAGGGAACTGACCTACTTCTACGTCACAGATGTCTGGAGCACCTGTTCCAGCTTCAAGAGCTGTAAGAAGCTTTGTGTGCATATCGCCATATGGATATGTTGTACATGTAATTTCGATTGTCTCATCTGGATGCTGTTTGTTCCACTCTTCAGCCATAACACCGTAATGCTGTCCGTGAAGCTCAACGAATGTCCACATCTCAAGATGAGTACCATTAGGATCTCCAAATGTGTTTGTTACTACCTCAGCTTCTGCTGATTCTTCTGCAGTCTCCTCTGTTGCTTCTGCAGCGTCTGGATCAACTCCTCCTTCTGAAGCTGCTCCCCCACAACCAACAAGCATGCTAGCTGCCATTGATGTGCAAAGTAATGCACTAATCAATTTCTTCTTCATTCTTCTCCTCCTTGTAAAAAAAGAAATGTTTTGCGTTTGGTTTTGCAGTTTATTACTTCAATAGGCTGAGGCTTGTTAGCCACATGAATTGGAAACTGCACAACTCATTAACGATTATGGTATTATAATAAAGCTGGATGTTCTCAACGTCAATATTTATTTTAGGAAAAGCTAAACTATTTTGGATATTCTTTTAATATACACAAATACTTCACATTGTTTTTAGTAAATTTCACTAATTGACATCAAATTAATTGACTTTATCACGTCAAAGTGCTTCTACTTTTAATTCTAATTGAAATATTTAATCCTTTCTACACACCCATATTGACAGCGTTATTAGCAAATTTTATAATTATATGAAGTAATTTATTTTTAACATAAAAGGAGCAGTACGATGATTCATATCACTTCACTAGACGAAGGACTAGAATTATTTAAAGCATTAGGCTCAGACGTGCGAATCCAGATACTTAATATCTTATTAGAGAATGACCACATGAGTATGAACCAGCTTGCAACACAGCTAAACCTCAGTAATGGTGCACTCACTGGCCATATCAAGAAATTAGAAGAATGTGGACTTATATCCACATCCAATGAATCAGCTAGTCACGGAAATTCCAAAATATGTTCTGTTATTCAAGATAAAATAGTTGTAGAAATCGAAAAGCCTGTTGACCTTTCAAATGTATTCACTACAGACATAAAGGTTGGACAGTTTTCAAAATATGATATCTGCCCTACCTGTGGACTTGCTAACAGCACCTCTGTTATTGGTGAAATCGACGATGCACGATACTTTAGTCATCCGGACAGATTCAATGCAGATATTATGTGGTTTACAAAGGGATTTGTGGAGTACTCTTTCCCTAATCTTGTACCTAGTAACAACCGCATCACTCAGATTTCCATCTCTTTTGAGATTTCCTCTGAGGCACCAGGGGTTGATAACAACTGGCCTTCCGATATCAGCTTCTATCTTAACGGAACCAAGCTTGGTATGTGGACCAGCCCTGGAGATTTTGGTGGAGATATCTTAGGAATGTTTACCCCAGACTGGTGGCCACAGAACTGGAATCAGTACGGATTGCTTAAGCTGCTTGTTATAAACAAGCACGGCACATTTATTGATGGTCTTCAGATTTCAGATCTCACTATCGCTGATTTAAACATCAAACAGGGCCAGCCTTTAGATTTCAGAATCGCTGTAGATGATGATGCAGAGCACATCGGAGGTGTAACACTCTTCGGAAAGACTTTCGGAAATTACAGTCAGGACATCAGAGTGTCATTAAATTATATGCCTATAGAATAATTAAAAATAGCCAGCCTGTTACGCTGACAAGCCATAGTATTTCTCCGCTCGACAACACGTCTCGCTTGAGAAATCTATGAGCTTGTCAACTACAGACTGGCTTCTTTATTGTCCTAAAACTTAAATACAGGTTTCCCATCTATAAACTGGAACTTCATCAGCATCGCATGCCTGTTAGGATTATACAGTGGGTCTCCCACTATCTCTGTTTCAATTCTGGCATGATAAACAAGAATATCATTGCCTTCCTCATCCACAGTAAACGAATTATGACCTGGACCATATACCACATGTTCAGGTGATGATGCCAATACAGGATATCTCTCCTTCTTCCACGAAAGTGGATCAAGCAAATCACTATCTGCATCAGCAGTCAGCATTCCCATGCAATAATTTACACCTGTATCGCTGGCTGAATATGTCATAAACACTTTGCCATCTCTAATGATTACAGATGGTCCTTCATTTACCCAGTATCCATGTCGCTCCCAGTCATAATCAGGAGTGGTGAGAAGCACCTGGTCAGTCTCCAAAGTATATCCATTTTTCATACGGGCGATATAAAGATTTGAAATCTGTTTTCCAACACCAACTTTCTCAGCCCAAATATAATACCAGACACCTTTATTTTCAAATACAGTGGCATCCAAAGAAAATGCCTCAAATGAAAATTCGTCTGTCTCTGCACGAGTCATCTTTCCCTTTTCAATCCAAGGATCTTTCATTGGATCTGGTCCCTGGCATTCCAATACGTATGGACGAATTTTCCATATATCTTCCATTTCACCTCCGGCGAAATAGATATACCATTTTCCAAAAAGGAAGTGGATTTCTGGAGCCCAAATATGCTTGGACATCGGACCTGACTCATGTCCATGCCAAACCTCAAGTTCTGGCTCATCCTTAAGCCCTTCAAGAGTGTCGCTACAGCGCAAAACTATCCTGTCATACTCCGGCACTGAAGCAGTAAAATAATACTTTCCATCTGTGTGTCTGTATACATATGGATCTGCACGCTGCAATATCCACGGTTTATTGTATTCAAAATTCTTATCCATAATTACTTATAATCTCCCTAATTATTTATCAACATACATTACGCCCCAAACCGACTGATTGTTTCCAACAGCCGAGAATGTCATTACATCTGTACCAGCTTCATCTTTCATCTGGCAAAAAGCACCACTGTAGTCCTGACCATCAATAGTAATAGTCATATAGTAAGTGCCATCCTTCATTTCCCATTTACCACTTACTTCCTTGCCTTCACAGCTTCCATCATTGTTTAAATAAACAATTATCGGATTTGCGATATCACTGGAAATATCCGTCCCCTGATTAACTACAAAGTAACGACCAACAACATCTTTCTTGTCATATCCTGACTCAGAAACAGTCTCACCCTGAGTCTGATATGGAAGTTCGCATGGCCATCCCTCTTCATTCATCAGCACCTGATGCACTCTTGGAGAATGTCCCTCACCGCCGTCATTAAAGCGGGTGTGATAAACGATATATTCTTTTCCATCTGAATCTACAAAGGCAGAGTTATGACCTGTTGCCATATATGCCTTATCTAAGCTTGGTAGCTTGTAGTTGCCCGAAAGCTTTAAACCAAAATTCTGATGTAAGGCGCTCTTTTCTGGAAAAGCTCCATTCATGTCCACATAGTCTCCATCCACAGTCTTTGAACGGAACACTCGCATCTGATATCCACCATTGCTTGTAAGTCCACCATAGCTTACAAACAGATAGTAATAATCTGTGTTTGCATCATACATTATGTATGGTCCCTCGATGGAGATGTGTCCACCGCCTAAAAGCTTCTTGCCAAAATAAGCATCCACCCTTTTTTCTTCATCAGCTTCAGGATGAATCACCTTGCCTGTGGCAGAATCAAGCTCCAACAGATAAATGCCACCAGACCAAGAACCGTAGGTCATCCACATCCTGCCATCCTTATCATAAAAAATAGTAGGGTCGATTGCATTTGGATAGTCCTCGTAATTATAGGCGCCACCCTTTATATAATTCTTCTTCGCATATGTCTCATCTACATAGTCAAGTACATCCGTATTTGCGATATTTTTGTTTGTAAAACCTGAATAAATCAATGCTCCCTGCCATTCAAATGGTCCTTCAGGGGAATCACTTATTCCAAAGCAAAGATTTGATGCATTAAAGGTACTGGTGGTGCAATAATACATCACATATTTTTCCATGGTCTCGTTGTAAATCACATCTGGTGCCCACACATGAGTCTTTCCATCATCAGTTTTAATGATACTATCCTTGTTTCCTGAATATGCAAATGCCTTATCAGCCACATCATAAATCTGCCCATAAACAGAATTAGTCTTGCTGTAGCCATCTGCCACCTTCTGCCAATTTAATAAATCATCACTCTTGGCGCAGGTCATGTGCGAGCCATAAATATAATATGTTCCGTCTACTTCTAGGATTGATGGGTCATGGACAGAAACGCCCGAAGAAACATCGCCTGTGGCAATGCCGTCATAGCTGACTGTATAGTTTTTCACTTCTGAATCTGAGCCTGAGCACGCCACAAGACCACCTGCCATAGTAATAGCCAGAACACATGAAAGAATTCTTTTCATGGTTCCTCCTCCATAATTGTCTTATCGCTAAGCATCAAGCCCCTATTTCATATGCTTAGTAGATGAGGTATATCCTCAATCGATGATTTCAATATATCAAATTAATTTTACATTTTCAATAAATATTTTAATTTTCTCTAAAATATTTGTGGTGTTGTCTGTTCTCCTACCACTTCTTGTTAGGACATCTAGATACTTTAGCTGCTGCCCTGAGCTCCACATAGCATCCACAGGACATACATGTACCTTCATTTAGCTTCTCGCAGCTGGTACAGATTCCAAGACGTCTTTCATATTCTGCATCATCCACAGTGTCCTCTGCCTTTAAGGCTGCCTTATATTTTTCTATCATCCCCATGTCTGCATCAATCATATCCCTCAGCAAACAGCGGGTGCATACTCTTTTTTCAGTCATAAAATTACATTCCTTTAATATATAATAATCTAGCCCGCAAAAATTGCGGGCTAGGTATAATGCATTATAACATGCATTAGAAATTCTGGAAGCAAAAAAATGTGCTTTCTAAGATTAATCATATTCAAACATGCCCTGAATGGCATCTGATATATTAATGATACCCCAATAATTTATTCTATCAACTTTAGTACATGCTCTTGCAACAGGGTCTATTAGCTTAATCTCCTCACAAATCACTGTTCCTTCTGTCCCATCAACACCTTTTATATCTATATTCATAGGATTAATTATATCAGTATTAACTATCGGACTAACATGAAACATTTTTCGTTCTCTGATAAATACATTCTTACTTATTATCAAAAAAAGGTTTCCAAATCCACTAATTTTAATAATATCTCCTTGATAAAAAACTTTCATTAAAACATCTCTCTTCCTTTTGGTTCTCCCCAATCAAATTTGTAAGTCTGTGCGACCCCACCGCACTCAGCTAATCTTTCCTCATAAGTCTTATGCTTAAAAGTAAACCCGGAATTCAATAATTCCTTTACCTGTTCATCTGACATTTCTCTAACTACCTTCATATCAAGTACCTTCCCCTTTCTTACTATTTCATTAGTATAGGTTAGAAGTCTATTTGCATCTTCTAGCTTCCCTTCCTCGTCAAGAGGTCTAAGGAACTCAATTGTTTCTATTCCAAAGTAATCGCCTAACTTTTCCAAATTTTGATATTTGGGAACGATACGTCCATTAACCCAATCGCAAAAGGTAGTATACTTAATATCCAAATCATTACATACCTTTTTCCTCGACACTCCATGAATTTTTAATAAATATTTTAAATTGTTTGAAACTATAATGTTTGTCTCTAATGCAGTATTTGTTTTCATATGCTCTCCTACGATTTTTTCGTATTATCATAATACGATATTTTCGTATCGTCATCAATAACCTACAACAATTTTCTCTAAAATATTTGTGGTGTTGTCTGGGGAGCTATTAAATCCCAAAAATCTTAATTTTTGCTCCACGCATATAATTTTCTATTTTTTTTGCATTTTTATATGCTTGAACAGGTTTAATTCCTATGTAACCTTCTGCTCTAAGCATATAATTTTTCAATTTTTTCCTTTTTTATATGCTTGAACAGTTTTAATTCCTATGTAACCTTCTACTCTAAGCATATAATTTTTCAATTTTTTTCTTTTTTATATGCTTGAACAGATTAAATCCCTATATAATCTCCTTCTCTAAGCATATAATTTTTCAATTTTTTTCTTTTTTATATGCTTGAACAGGTTAAATCCCTATATAATCTCCTTCTCCAAGCATATAATTTTTGGTTTTCTTCCATTTTTATATGCTTGTTCACCATATAGGTACTAAATAGATTATCTCTTACCCGTTTCTCTTACCACTTCCGTCAATCTTTTTTAACACAAGAACACCTCCCCGTAGGGAGGTGCCTTGTGAGGTGTTGAAATATGAAGTATTAGGCGTAATTATCTTTTTATTATTCCTCTTCCTGCTGCTTTCTTGTTGACTTATAAAGCTCTAATGAAATACCTGCTGCTGCAACTATTGCAAGCCATACAAAGTAGCAAATTCCAAATAATGTTGGACACTTATGACAAACATTACATGTTGAAGCTGTAGATACGATATCTGCCTTTACTGCCACCTGTGGCTCATCATACATAAGTGCGTATGTTGAGAACTGGCCAGTAGAGATTGTAATTGTATCAGGGTCGCTGTCCTTATCCTCAAGAAGTGTGCTGACACCTTCATGTGCTCTCATGATGAAGTATGTATCAGATAATCCCTTATGATTTTCTGGAATATCGATTACGATATCGATAGGATCAACTTCTGTAAGCTGGTTCCAGTCACTGTCATCGATTCTCATGAACATACTGATATCGATGTAATCTGCCATTGAAAGATTTGGTATCTGCTCAGCATACTCTGTCACGCCATCATCAATAACCTGACGGTCTAATTCAGGAATAGTTTCTTCCTCAAGTGGAGTAAGCTCAACCTTGATTTCAAGAATACTTCCTGCTGCAACTGCTGCATACTGTTCTTCTGTAAGAATAGATTTTGCAACTGCCTTTGCGTCAGCAAGACCTGCATTAGCCTTTGAATTATCTGTAAGCTCAAGTGTAACTACAACTGCACCTTCGCCCATAACAAGTGCGATTGGTGTTTCCTTTACAGGAACCTTGTCATCTACTATATCTCTTTCGTTTTCTTCTGCCTTCAGCTCTGCCTTTGCAGATGCTACAGGGTCAATAAGATTTGCTGTCTTAACAACCTCTCCACCCTTCTCCTCAAGCTTGTCCAAAAGCTTGAGCTTGGTGTCCTCTGTCATATCGCCCCAGATGTCACCCTTGTCAATAATCTTGCCCTTGCCAAGAGTATCATCAGCATCTGTTGTAATCTCTTCAGTCTCAGCAGTAACTTTGGTTGTCTCTTCTACTATTTCAGGAATTATCTCCTGAGCTGCCTTTATATCAGGTACATACTCAGGCTTCTTTTCTTCATCTTCCTTCTTTTCTTCTACCTTTTCATCCTTTTTCTCTACAACCACTTTAGAAGTTGTCTCTTCCCTCTGCATTACTGCTGGAGCACTTGAAGGTGCTGAGGTAGTAGTTCCAGTACTAATATATGTTGGAACATATACTGGAGCAGGTCTCTTTGAAATCAAAGGAATAATGATTGTGTAATCCTCATAATTTGTACTTCTTACTTTTGCTTTAAGTACACCAGTTGTTCCGTTCTCATTTTCTGATATGTTGTAAACAATCTTACCATCGATAAAATCAACATTGTCAATGTAATCATATAAATCTCCTTCTATCTGGTAGTCTATTAACTTAGCTCCATCCTCTACATATTTTGTTAAATCAATGTTTGCTTCCTCTGTAGTTTTAACTGGAACATTTGTATTTGTTGTAAGCTCCACATCCTCATGAACACCTTTATCGATTGTTACGGTGAAGTTGCCATATGTTGTAGTACAATCAGTCTTTGTTGCCTTGTAGTAAATTGTGTATTCACCGGCATCCTTGATTACTGGCATTGTGCTGCTAAATTCGCCATCTATATCTGTGCTATATGAGATGGTAGCATCTGTTGGATTAGTAGTGATATCGAAATCAACAGGTTTGCCGTCGTAATCTTTATCAATTGTATTTGAAACTGTAACCTCTACAGTTTCACCAGTTGTTATACTAATACCATCTGAAATCTTAGATGCAGGAACCTTCTTTGTTGCAGGTCTTCTATATCTGAGAATATATTCTGTATACTCCTGCAAATTATCGAATGTAATTGTTCCATCTGGCTCTGGCTGCTTCCAATCCTGTCCTTCAATCTCTTTTTTCTCATTATCGTAAATACGATACACCTGACCCATTTTTTCTTTGTCATCTTTATCGAGAGTAATTGTGATTGAATCTTTAGTTGTGTATATAGGATTTGAATTACCTTCTGATGGTCTGTCTGCATCCTGATTTAAATCAAAACCATCAAATGGATCTGTGAAGGTTGGTCTTTCTGAAATAGATAATTCCTGTGCTTCAGAATCGCCTGTTTCTCCATCACCCTTTTGTACTATTGATAAAGTCTTGCCATAGAAGTCGTACTCTTTATCGTTTTTGTCCTTTCCAAAGATCTTAATTGTTCCATAGTCTGATGCTATAAAAGTGTATACTTCATCATCACAGGTAATCTCGTATGTTACTCCAGGAGTGAATCCCTTAAGTACCTCTTCGAAGTAATCAACATTTGAATTTGGTGCATCAAAGCTAAGAGAACCACCTTCGATGAATACAAATGAATCATAGCTGCTGTCACTACAATCACATATAGCAAATTTTACTTTTACTTTATCTCCTGTATTAACCTCTTTTTGGGCATTGAATACTAAAGAGACTCCTTTTATGCTAACATCAGTAGCTACTCCTACAGGCTTGTTGATGAAAAGAGAATGAGCTTCTGAAAGATCTGTACCTTCTCCATCCCACATCTCATGACCACCTAATCCTGCTCTCAAATTTACGATGGTGACATCATGTAGTGAATTATCACTTCTCTTTATTTTTGCTATATTTTCATAAGGACCATCATTTACACTAACAAATAAACCAAATGCATCATTAAAGCATGATGACTGATCAAATTCACTGGATGCAAAAACGTAATTGAAATTCAACAAATTACCAGATGCAATCATAGTAAATTCCAATGTTGATGTATGGCCGCCATAGCTATAGCCTAACTGTGTAACCAGCTTTTCCAAATCGTAATCATGATTAGTTGAAGCCATATAACTGGTATCTAGAATTATTCCAGATTCAATACCAACCTGATCTGAGCCATTTGTAAATCCATACACAGCACCAGTCTTAGCTGCATTCTCTGCTGTAACACCATCACTCAGTACAGACTTAAC
Organism: Pseudobutyrivibrio sp. 49; assembly: GCF_900100545.1. GTDB lineage: Bacteria > Bacillota > Clostridia > Lachnospirales > Lachnospiraceae > Pseudobutyrivibrio. The sequence goes on along the minus strand of NZ_FNDP01000001.1, from coordinate 51,341 downwards.
TAAATCACTTGCGCTCTTTCCAGTCTTATCTGAATCAGGCTGGATAGGACTATCAACACCATTTTGTGCATCAGTTACTTCTATCTCATAAGTTGTTCCATCAACAACAGTTGTAAGCTTTTCTAAGGATGAAAATGGATTTACTGAGTTTACTATCCAATCATTTCTTAAGTAAACTACATTAAATAATTCAGGTGCACTACTGTATGCTTCTGTTATCTCTCCGTAAATCCCTAAGGTAGCAAGAATATCCTTTAAATAAACGCTTGTGTCACCTTCAAGCACATACTGTAATCCATTATATGTAAATTCTACTGTGTAGAATGAGAATCCTGTTGTTTCTGCTTCTACTGTTGCAATATTGCTTTCTGTCTCAAGCTTTTCAGCTACTGGTGCCTGTGGGTTGGCATCAGTAATATGATAAACATCTGCTTCAAGCGCTTCGTTCTTTGCTTCCTCAAGAGTAAATGAAACCTTTACTGTTCCCTTTGTGGTGTCAGGCTGAATTTCATTTCCTGCTGCATCAAGAACCTTTATATCAAAAGTATATGAAGCTGCTACGTTGTCTGATTCTCTTTCGTTCTCTACTGCTTCCTCTGCAACCTCTGTTTCCTCTGCTGTAGCTCGTCTTGCAAATAAAGATGCTCCCTCAGGGAACACACCCTTATCTGCCTTAACTGTGATAACCACACCGTCTACAACTGTGCTCTGCTCAAATCCCTTCTCTTCTACTAACTCACCAATAATTACAGTGATTGTAGGAATTGATGAATTGATGGCATAGCCTGAAGATATGTTCGCTCTATATACATAATTAGCACCCTGGATATTTGAATCGAAAGCTGGTGCTGTACTTAAGCTTGGGTCAAGGGACCAGGTTATATCAGCAAGAGTAATCTCTGCTGAAGTAGTAATTGTCTCTACTACATATGTTGGCTGAACCTCCACTGGTTCTTCCTCTGGTACTGATTCTCCTGTGACAGCCTCTGCTGTTGCAGCTACCACCTCTGCAAATACTCCTGCCTCTGCTGCCTTTACAGTAATAGCTGGGAATAATGTATCTATAATAAATGCTACAGGATCAGCTGGCTCTGGCTCAGAAACAGGTTCTGATACTGGAGCTGACTCAATCACTGGTGCACTCTCAACTGGTGCTGCTTCAGCTGGAGCCTCTGTAACTACTGGTGTTTCATTAACTACTGGAGCTTCTGCAACTGTTGGTGCCTCTATAGCTTCTGGAGTCTCCACTACAGGCTCTTCTGTTACAACATCATCTGCAGACTCGGCTACAGGTGCCACTGATTCCTGTGACTCTGTATCTGTTTCTGAAATCTCCTCAGCTTCAGTAACCTCCTGGATATTATCAGTAGATTCTTCCTCTGTTACTTCCTCTGTCTCTTCTTCATCTTCCTCAGGTACTTCTTCTTTTTCTTCTACCTCTGGAATAACCTCAACCAATACTTCCTTGTATGTCTCCAAGGTAGCGTTTAATGTATCAGGAAAGATAATGTCGCTTTCTGACGCTCCAACAGGAAGATGCTGTACGGCCACATCATTACCGAGAGACTCGATATTTGTAATTACACTATCAGCACCACCATTTGCAGCTATAGCCAAAGGTGTTCCGAACCCCATAGTAAATACCATGGCAAATACCATAACTATTGCTGTGGTACGATAGGCAACTCTGTTCCTTTCAATCATTTTCTTAGTGCTTCTGACAAAAGCAATTCCGGTACATGTTATAAGCTGTTTAGTACTAATATTTTCCCACTTCATATTAATACCTCCGATCCTAACTACTTCAACATCTCAATACCTATATTCAAATACACTAATTAAATTTCTGACAATTCAACGATTGTGTTATTAAGTTACAGTAAACATATCACAAACATTTTAATAATTAAATTATAACGTTATACAATGGTTATATTGTGTTATAAATTTGAATAAATTGTGAGTTCCGTAACTACAGAACCCATATGGGGCTTTTTCATCAAAAAAAGACCGGATGAAAAAGCTCATCCGGCCTTGTAATTCAAACCTTTCAACTATTTATTTCCTACCAGACTGTCTTACTACATTTACATCTACATATCCTGTGATACCAGCTATTGTCTCCTTTGACGAATACTGCCAGTAATCTGTCTTACCAGTGTAGTTGCATTCTGTGTTGTACTGGGCTACCCAGATACTATACTGCTCCAGACTCTCAGCATACAGCTTGTCATAAAACCAGTTCTTGCTGGCGTATACTCCTCCTCTGTAGCCACTGTTATTGATGGTTTCACAAAATGCCTGTAGACATCTTGTTCTTGTAGCTCTGTCAAGACCGTTGGCTCGGCCTCTAACAGCATTTTCCGAATCTATATAGATTGGAAGGGTGATTTCATACTCCCTGCACATTGCCACTGCCATTGATGCCTCTTCAATAGCCTCCTGCTCAGTGATTGCCTGAGTAAAAAAATACACGCCTACCTTTATACCATTGTCCAATGCCCCTCTCATGTTTTGTCTGAAATATGGATCTTCTACAAGCTGTCCTGAGATAGAACCTCTGAAGCCACATCTTATTATGGCAAAGTCAATACCAGAAGCAGCAACCAGCTGCCAGTCTATATCCTTCTGCCACTTGGAAACATCGATACCCATGTCTCCAACTGCATAGGAAAGAATTCCATCATCACCAAAATCGTAAGGCAAACCTCCAATAATCTGATTTCCCTTTACTGGAAGTGAATCCCCGTTGAAATAATATGTGGCACCGTCGATTGTCTGCCAACCGGTGGTTTTAATCTCTCCATAGAAATATTCATTTCCTGCAAAATCCGATACGTAGGCAGCATTCTTGCCTGCCTTATCAAGAAACAGCTCATTACCAGCCTTGTCCTTCAGCTGATCGTCGCCGTAGGAAACATCCTCCACAAACACGTTAAAGGTTATCTCTCTGGTGGCTGTGTTTCCTTTAGAGGTCTCATAGGTCACAATAATAGATACCGGTACCTTGCCAGAAAATTTCTGACCAACATACTCAATATCCACTGTCTCTCCGGAGGTGGTGGAAAGCTGAACTACCTCTGGCTTTGTACTGGTCCAGCCTAAGGTCCTGATTATCTTTTCATCATCCTCCACCGTGACACTTACAGTGGCCTTTGAAGATTTATCTATTCCCACATTATAAAGATAAACCTCCTTTGGCACTGACACAGTTGAATCATTAATAGAAATAGATTTCTTTTCGTTAAGAATGTAGCTGTCAGGGAAGGCACTTATATCTACATACTCCCTCAGCACCTTCTCACGCTCATTCATAATACTTGGTAACAAAGGTGTGGTGTTGATATATGTGTTTTCCACTTCTACATCGTGAATGGCAGAATCCTCCGCATCCATATCCACATCATCCACTCTTACCACCATGTTTGTCACATCAATAGGCAGGTACTCAAAGTCTGGATTCAGCCTTGGAAATTCATCTTCCCCATCCTCGGCCTCTGTATCCTGTTTGACTTCGGCTTCGGCCTGCTCCTGCTGCTGTCTGTGAACTCTGGCATATAAAATTGTCCCAATAAACATCAAAACCATTGCTGCTGACAGTGCAATAGCAATGGTTATTGTTTTTTTGTCCTCCATGGTCACCTCTAAAACAGTTTAATTCCAAAGGCAGGTAAAATGGTTATAAGCATAACCAGCACTGAAACTACGAATGAAACTGTTGCAAAGATAAGCACGTTGTTCATTCGCTTTCTAAGTGAATCTGATTTACTGTCAAGTCCGAACAATGCCTGATTCTGCTTGGCATTTTCTTCTATAACCACGGCCTGAACATTTCTATATACTTTTATGGCTTCAATATTAGTCTTTTCCATGATGTTGTCATACATGGCTCTAAAATCAAGGCTCAGTCTTTCGTCGATAATCTCCTTCATCGCCTTAATCTCAGCTTCCATATGCTCAACATTATTAAGCTTTTTCATAAGCAGATTAAACTGTTCATCATCAAGCTTTGCAAAATCGGCCCTTGTAATAACAGGTGCTGGCTCTGGATATTTAATAGGAGGAAGAATTATTGGCTTAAGAGTAGGAAACTCTATATCTTCAAATTCCTGCTTCATACCAAGCTGCTTTTCTATCTCATTAAGCTCATCTAAAAGAGAATCCACCTCAGTCTCAAGACTATCTGATTTCTTTGGCTCCTCTTTTTCTTCCTGTGGCTTCTCAGCTTCTACAGGTTCCTCAGCCTTCTCCTCTGGCTCTTCCTCTAGCTTTTCATCTAGCTCTTCCTCTAGCTTTTCATCTAGCTTTTCCTCTGGCTCTTCCTCTAGCTTTTCATCTAGCTTTTCCTCTGCTTCTTCAGCCTTAACTTCCCTTACAACCTCAGCAATGGCTTCCTCTACTTCTTGTGTCTCATCCTTGAACAGAATCATCCCCAGTGTCCTCCTTCATGATAAGATATGTAACTGTAGTGCCAACTCCTTCTGTACTTGCTATAGAAAGCTTTGATTTATTCATCTCGTACAAACGCTTTCTTATATCATGTATACCTGCATTTGCTATTTCTTCGTCAAGCTGTTTCGCATCAAAACCTATTCCGTCATCCTTTACTGTAATTTTATAACAATCTTCCATATCTCGCACGTAGATTTTGATTGTTCCACCACCAACCTTCTTGGTAACACCGTGTCGAACAGCATTTTCAACTACAGGCTGTAGTGACAATGGAGGAATAAGGAACTGATCCTCATCAATACTATATTCTATTTTCAAGTCACCAAATCTCAGCTGCTCCAACCACAAGTAAGTCCTGGTGTGCTCCAGCTCCTCCTCAAAGGTGATCAAATCCTGGTCTGTTATGGTATCCAGATTTCTTCTTAAGTACTTGGTAAACTTATCCATGGCATCTATGGCAAGCTCAGGATTTTTCTTAATCAGATATTTTATGTTTGTAAGAGAATTGAAAATAAAATGAGGCTGCAGCTCAGAGATAATCAAATCTGTCTGCATAATTGTGTCATCCATTTTCTTTTCCACAACAGTCTGCTCTCTTGTAACATGGATTGCTATGAACATAATCAGATAGCTTACGGTGATAGCACCATAAAGCATGGACAGGCACTCACACATTAAAGCTGGGAACAGAACTACAAATGGAATGATGATAAATATGTATAAGGCTATACACACATTTGCATCCAAAACTCCATTTATCTGGTTGTATATAATTCTAAAGAAAATGAAAATCACAAGGATGCAGCCAATGAGCACAACAAAGAAAAACAGCTGTCCCTGACTGTATTCTCCTTCCCGGGAAACCTTGAAGGCATACCCGTGAATCAAAGATGTAATCCAAAACAGAATCATTATCACACAGATAGCAAACGGAACCGCCCTAAAGGCTGGTCTCTTCCCACGCTTCCTTGTAATAAGCTTATCAACGTAAAGATTAAATCCTGAAATACTTACATATGTAAGAGAGCCCTGCAGGATAACGGAAATACGAAGTAAGTTTAAATTATCAACGTCATTTGCAAATACCAGTGTTCCCATATCCGCAAGCAGAACCAGGGCGTTCATAAGTAAAAGAATCGGGAAATATTCATTCATCGAGTTTCTTTTACCTAATAGAACACCCACAAGAATAACAAATGTAATTAGGATGGACAGCATATCTATGCCGATTCCCATCAACTCCATACTTCTACCTCTTCAAGTCAAATCTAATTGCTATTCTCTTCTCTCCTGAATAACTACATGTAAACAGTGTTAAATCCCAGTCGCCTGTCAGCATCTCATCGATTTGATCAGGCTCAAGATTCTCCATCAGCTTGCTGGTATATTCGTACTCACTTCCATCCACCAGTGTCAGCTTTGCTGTAATAACCTCCCTGCTGTCAAGGAGATTGAAATCTCCAAACTGACTGTTATAATTGTGACCCACGATTACCAGATTTCCATTTTCTCTCGTGCCATAATATACACAAGGAGTTGTCTTCATATCTGCATCTGTGTAGCTGCTTAATACTGGAAGCTTAATTCCCAGTCGCTCCACTTCAATAACGCCTATATATTCTCTGCCATCTGCAGGAACAATGGACTTATTAGGTGCCACCTCTTCCACAATCTTTTCAGTGGAGGTATCCTCCACGATTGTGATTGATTCCTCTGGCGTCACCTCCTGTTCAAAGGTTGCATCGCCTGAGGTGACCTGACCATCACTGTTATTTCCTGTCAAATTTTCCATCACCTGATTATTACGCTGAATAATCTTCATCTCATCATATACGTGATAGCTGCCAAAACCAGCACCTGCTAGAAGGCAGATCAATGAAATGACGGTAATGTATTTTACTATCTCTTTTCTTTCATCCTTGGCTTCCTGAATTGCACGGAAAATGAATCCCATCAATCCCATAAATAAAAGAATATATTCCAATCTAAACACTCCTGCCTCAGGAAGCAGTGAGCCTCCTCTGCTCCATGTGATTATATTGTTATCAAAGTCCATATCCATGAAGTAGGCTGCCGAGGTATCCATGTAGAATGCACTTAAATCAACCTCTGAAATACCTGCTGCTGCCAAACCAAAATAGTAATCGTTGGAAAGGGAGCCTATTGGCTGAGTCTCATCCACATCATCAGTGGACATTGTAATTCCTATCAGGAAGCTCTCTGTCTTGATAAGGGCTCCATCAACTACTATGGCTGAATTTACTTCCATGTATACGTTTCTGTCAGTTCTGATTCCCTCAATCTGACCATTAGGGTCAGCCACCTCGCTGTAGCATACATTATTATGAGCAACAATATAGCCATTAACTCTTAAACGGCTTCCATCCTTTAAATAAATACCTGCTGCAGGGTCCCCAGCTGTAGCACCAAGGAGTGCAACATTTCCTGTGAGAACAGTACCCGTACCTGATGAACCTATAAGGGAAAGAGTAGCTCCAGAATCAACGGTAATCATAGAGCCTACAGCTACCTGACTTTCGGAAATATATCCATTGATTGTACAATCATTGAATATCAGCTCGCCTCCTGATACAGCAAACATTGTTCCATCAAATCCAGCTGTGCCTGCTCCACCTCGAGTAAAATTAATATTGTCGATCTGTACCACTGGGTCATAGCCTTCACCATTGCCTGTCAGAGTATATGTCTGTGATATGGCAACGCTGGAAACGACTGTATCATTTATAACAATAACAGTCTTTGCCCCATCATTTGATTTACTGAGACTCTCAGCTGTGCTAAATGCCTCTGCAAAGGTTGAGCAGTAGTAGTCTGTTGCTCCTACCATCTGCAGTGTCACCTTGAATACTGCTGAGCACAAACCATAGCCCTGAACAGAATAGCCACCGATTGAAAGGGCCTTATCCATCAGAACCATACTGTTTGGACAAACAACACTACCCTCATTTCCATCTGTATAAAGACTGTCGTAAACAAAGAAACCGTTGTTAACATTAAAGGTAGTTCTGTTATCAAAAAGACTACCTGATGAATTAATCAAAAATGCATCGTTTACTGTAACTGTAGAAAAACCACTGCATAATACACCACTTGAAATATTGTAATAACCCGTTGTAAATGTCAGAGTATCTGAACCAGCAAAGAGCTGACCACTTGTACCTGAGACGCCACCCGGTCTGGTGTTATCTCCACCGTAATTAATTCCAGAGGTGGTGCTGTCCCTAAAGGTAACACCACTGCTACTGAAATCAAGATATGCTCCTGAATCAACAGAAATCCTGTGTCCTTTTACATCAATGATAAAGTTACAGTTATTTTCAACAGTAATAGTAGAGGAAACATCTATTTCATCCCTGATTTCAATAACGGGAACATAGTTAGAATCCTCCTGACTGTGAACCTCATCGGCAACTGCCTTTGCTCCATTCAGTGCCTCCTCAAGTGTAAGGAACTTTGCAGTCTTTTCCTCCCCATGAATAGAGTACTGAATAATAGCTGCATATTCCCGCTCAACACCTTTACATTTGGTGTAATCCTCGGCACAACACTCACAGCTTAAGTCCACTTCACCTTCTTCGCATAAGTACTCACAGGTACATTCCTTTTCTTCCTCTTCTTTAAAGGCACATTTGGTAAAGTCCTTGGCACATACAGGACATGTCTCATCAAACTCTGCCGAATTACAAAGTGCTGTACAGGTGCACTCTTCTTCCTCTTCCTCGCCTTCCTCTGGGTCCTCTTCCTTAGGTGAACATTCATTGTAATCCTCAGAACAAACCGGACACTCAGAATTTACTTCATCCTCTGTACAATGTGTTGTACAAATGCAGCCATTATCCTCTTCCTCCTCTCCTGGTTCAGGAGTAGGATTTACCTCTGGGGTTGGTGTTACTTCTGGATCTGGTGTTGGTGTCACTTCTGGATCATCTGGATCCGGAGTTGGTGTCACTTCTGGATCATCTGGATTTGGCGTTGGTGTCACTTCTGGATCATCTGGATTTGGCGTTGGGGTAGGATCAGCCTCTGGAACCGGCGTAACAGTTGGGTCTTCTGGATCCCCTCCATCTGAAGGTATTGGAATTGGTTCAGGTGCAGGCTCTGGAGTTTGAGCTCCACCATCCTCTCCACCACCTGCTGATGTAAGCACTACATCACCATTTGGATTAGATAAGTTTTCATCTGAGCCCAACCCGTCTGCAAGGCTCTCATTTAAATCACCATCCTCGGCAACGGTAGTCACAGAAATGGCATTGGAAATAATAAACAAAATCAGCATAGAGCCTGTTACAATAATCAATATGTAGTTCAGGTATTTCTTCCAGGCTCCTAACATGACTACTTTCCTTTCTTGGATTTCTCCAATAGTTCAAATCCTATTCGTAATTCTTCCTTGAAATAATCGTCAAGGTTTTCAAATGCATCCTCAACCTTGCCCTGGTCGATAATTTCATTTATGTTTTCAAACTTAAGATTCTGCTGATTCCTGTCTCTGTCAAATACTGACCAGTCCTGATCAACCTTCTCTAATACCTTATCATCCCACAGTCTTATTGACTCTTCCTCACTATAGTCTACTGACTCATCGTAGAAATCGTATTCATCCCAAGGTCTTTCGCTATCTGATTCTGTAAGCTTATCTGTGTGATTGAGAGTGTCATCCCATCTTCTTCTCTTTGCAAAGGTGTCTGCCTCATGAGTAACACTATCCATTTCCCAGTTTGCTCTGGTAGCCATTTCGGAAACCTTAATGGCCGCCTTACAAACCTCCTCGATATTGTCATCCCAAGGTCTTATATATGCCTTTGGTGTAGGCACTGGTGGGAAAAGCAGAACTGGTACTGCTACAAATACGAATATAGAACCCATAACTGCTGCAATAACATTTACAACCTGTTCACGGGTAAGTCCGTATTTCAGTGCTGATGAGTCCGTGTTCTCAATTACCTCCTCAGCCTTTTCATCCTCTATTCTAACTCCTCGTATCATAAGTCGATGAGTGTTCTCACCGTAAGGAGTGCATGTGACCAATGTAACGTAATCCATTTCTGGATCGATTGCTAAAGGTGATAAATCATTTGGTAATACTGTTACTATCTGATCTATCTGATAAAAGTGCTCCTCACCTAAAACGATGATGGAGAAAACATCTCCCACTTCCATTCTGTCCAGATTTGTGAAAAGTACGGCGCTTGGTAATCCTCTGTGACCTGAGAGACCACAATGGGTACCAACTCCACCTGTTGGAAGTGATGTTCCTTCAATGTGTCCAACGTACTTCTGTAATACGTCCTCTGTAGTACCATGGAAAACCGGCAGGTTTAAGCCCAACTTGTCAATCTTCAGATAACACATCATTCCACTTCCATCTACATCCAAAGTAGAATAATATTCATCCTTCATTTCCTCGGTCATGTCTGCAAAACGACCTACTGGATTTGATAAAAGTGTGGTGTTATAGTCTTCTGTTTCATGAAACAGCACCTGTCTTGTTTCCTCATTCATCTGAGCTACTGTTTCATCGTATTCATTAATTGATTTTGAACTGTTCTTCTGGTTAAAAAAGTCAGAAATGTTGGGATACAAAAGTATTCCTAGTCCCACTACGAAAACTAGGATTAAAAGTAAATTCATGTAATTGAATTTCCTTCGAACACCCATGCCATCCCTCAAAAGTAAACAGGCAGAAGGCAGTTAACTGCCTCCTGCCCATTTTTTGTTAGAATAAGAAACTACATATAACTATTTTTCTTTCTCTTGGCAAGTATTACGATAAGTACTGCTGCCATGATGATGATACCGATAATTGTGAATAACAATGTACCAATACCACCAGTACTTGGAAGTGTAAGTCCCTGATAGTTCTTTACATTAATTCCATAAATACCATCTGAATATCCCTGATAGTACTTAATTACTTCCTGTTCATTTTCTGTAGTCTTTACTGCTACTGCATCTACAATACCTTCCTGTGTTGGGTCAACCTCGTTAGCTGAGTAGAAAATAACGTCTGTGTCATAAGCTGCATTTTCTGCCATCTCATGCTGCTCTACTGACAGCTTGTTAATTTCAAATCTCATTGCCTCTGTAAGAGCGTTGTACCCCTGTGGAGATACTGTCTCGATTAATACATATGAAGCATCCTCTAATCCATCGATTAAAACACCTTCTTCTGTATCAATTGAATAGATTGTATTATCAAGTACTGTCTGCGACTCTTCACCTGCTGCATTTGTTCCAACCTGATCTGCAAGTGCCATCTGCTTGTAAACGATTACATTGTAGTGTTCCTCGTCGATATCATCTGTTCCTGCTGGAACCTGAACATATCTAAAGTAAGTATTAAGTCCACCATCAAAGGTTGTGCCTGATGCTTCAAGCTTATCAAGTGTATCAAGTGTTACAGGTGTTTCACTGTCGTCTGTAGGAATTTCTTCTGTCTTTGATGAGTACTCACCGTTAGCTGCATAACCACCAAACTTATAGAATTCCCAGTTAGAAGGTGAAGGCTCTGCTGTAAATGTAGCTGTTGTAGCGCCTTCCTTTGTCATATCAGGAACATATACATATGCTTCCTTGTAAAGATTGAACTGTGCACCGATAAGGTACTTGGTTGGATTTGATTCTCCATCAGTCTTTACAATTCTCATTCCATATGTGTAGGCTCTTACTGTATCGTCTACTGAGCTGTAATGTCCTGCAATATCACTTCTATACCAGAGGTGAACAGTATTTGTATTGTTCTGTGAGCCTGGCTGGCAATCATCTGTAACTGTAGCTTTGTAAGTAAGACCGATGTACTTATAAATCTGTTCCCACTTACCTTCCTCATTGATTTCTACAAGCTTTGAGTAATCAAATGAGATTGCAAAAATGTTCTTGCTGGTAGCTCTTGCAAATGTTCCTATAGTCTGGATTCCTGTTGCAGTCTTATAAGCACTTGTTATAGATGCGTCTGGAAGTCCTGTAGCATTTGCCTCTGTACTTGCTGTACCAGTTGTTAATAATTCAATGCTTCCTTCCTTTTCGTTGTAAACGTACCATGTAAGATTGTATACATTACCGTTCTTTACAATATGCTTGATAATGTAATATCCGTTCTTATCTGTACTATCCTTGAACCATACAACACCTTCACCAGCTTCTGATGAATATGGAGATGCAATAAGGCTTATGTATGAGTTTGCTGGAGGTGCAACCCACTCGCCAGCTTCTGTAAGAGAATCACCCAAGTAGATCTCTATAGTACTTGGATCAAGTGTGAATGCAGATGACATATCATCAGTAATATTAAACTTGTAATTTGCATTCCAGTCGTATCCAGTGTATAAATCTCCATCTTCCTTGGTGTATACAACACCGCCGTTGATTGGATAGTAGCTAGGAATCTCACCAGCGATTTCGAATGTAACTGTCTCACCAGTTCTTACTACATCATAGTCCATCTCGTTGATGCGCTTATCTACTGTCACATCAGCGTACTTAAGTGTAGCTTCAAGGTCACCTGTAAGATAGTAAACACCCATAGGTCCCTGAATCTCTGGAACTGCTGAAAGTGTAAGTACTGAGTATGATCTACCTATTGTAGGGTTTTCACCCTTGATTAAGTACATACCATAAGCAACGTTTGTAATCTTTGCGTAGTTCTCATTAGTTGTCTGATTTTGAAACTTACTAATGTACTGATCGTTAACCTTGTATGTTGTTCCTATTCCAGACTTATCTCTTGTGTTATAAGCCCATGTAAGGAAATCTGCCTGCTCCTTTGCATTTAACTCTGTAAACTGCTGTGGAGTTGTAGGAATGTTATCATTACCTGTATCAAGTGAATAGTTTCCTAAGTAGCTGTAAAGGTTTGGAACCCATTCCAAATCACTCCAGGTCATTGTTGTATCATCGTAACTTACAGATGCAATTCTATATACTGAAAGAACATCTGCTGAGTCTCTAAGATGAATAATGAACTCTGCTGTGCCATTTGGTGTTGCCTTCTGGACACCAGTACTAACTCCATCACTGTTTCCAAGGCTGATTGTTGTAGCTGCATTTGCATTCATTGAAGGTACAAGAAGTGACAATATCATCAAAGCTATAGCCATGAATGATGCTGCGTTCTTAGCCAGCTTCTTTCTTCTTGCAATTACAAATACAATTGCTCCACCCATAATAATCAAACCTATTAATGTGAATAATAATGTACCAATTCCACCAGTACTTGGAAGTGTTAAACCACTGTAGTTCTTGATAATGAAGTGGTAAATACCATCCTGGTTATCATCCTGTGTTGTTTCTCCAAGTGCGTTCTCATATACATCTGACAAGAAGCTTGCATAAGAATTACCTCTTTCTGTATAGAGCTCGTCGGAAATCTGATTTACCTCAAAGTAAATTGCTGTACTTAACTTGTTATATCCACCTGCTGGTGCAGTTTTCTCAATCATGAGATACTTATTTGGATCAAATCCTGTAAGTAAAACACCATCGCCATCAGCAACTGATGTTGTATCTGCCCAGAATAATGAGTATGCATCCAAGTGCCAGTGTGCTCCTGTATGAACTGCACATTCATTAGCTTCTACCCATCTAGGTACAAATACTACGAAATCACTTTCAAAGTCTTCTGCCTGATCCCATGACTTTCCACTAGCAATTGTCTTAGCCTTTGGAACGATGTAATCAAGAAGAATATTTCCACCGTATCCGCTATGTAATGAATTAAGTGTTTCTACGTTAGTATATAAATCTGCGAAATTATACTTATTTGTAAATGTAGCAGCTGTAGTGTATGAACCAAGCTGTCCAAATGCAGACTGGATAGCACCACCGATAACTGTTGCATCTGTAAGAGCCATCTTCTGAGTCATCTCATACTTCATTGCTCTCTGAAGTACTTCTGCATACTGTCTGTATGACTCTCCATATCTCTTTGAAATATCAGAACTGTCTACTGATGTAACAGGATAAGTGGCATCGTCGTAGAATGAGAATGTATTATATGCTCTCTCTGCTGGTGAAGAGTTCTGATCTGTATTTGCAGAACCACCACAGTATGTTGTATCTAAACGATAGATGTCGAATACAGCGCCCTCCAGATAAGGTGTCTTTCCGGATTCAAGCTGTGCTGCCTGCTGCTCTGGCTGAAGCTTCTCAAAGTCAGAATAAGCTTCGCCGTCTACCTTGACGATGTTTGCACCGTATGTCCATGCAACTACTTCATCCTCAACAGTACCGATTGTTCCTGATGTATCTTCAACATAATATGCTGTTACCGTATTTGTATTGTCGTTATTTCCAAGGTATGCTGAATCATTTACTAAAGCATCATATTTTACCTGAACCTTGCTAGGTAATGTAAAGTTTTCATCCTGAACATAGTTAGCATTTCCAGTAATCTTCTGAGCATAAGTAGCTTCATTCATAAGAGTCTCATAATAGAACTCTACTGAAATAAGGGACTTAGTTGTATCTGAAAGAACAAACTTTGGTGCATTTGAAGAAGTAATGTATGAGCTTGGAATCTGATTGTCTGAACCAAGCTGGTTGTTAATAGCTATTAAGTCATTAGTATTAAATGTATATGTGCCATTAGTCTTAGTCTTCTGAAGTGGAACCTTATTGAGCTTTCCTCCATTATTTACCCAAACAGTAATCTGTGAGCTGGAATCTTCTGTAATGTAGAAGTAAGCCTTCTGATTTTCTTCACCACTGTAATAAACAGGATAACTATAACCAATAAGAGTTGCTTCATAAGTACCATTTGCATCACGGGCTGTTCTGTTACCATACTGCTCACCTACAAGAGCTGCAAGCGGATGATACTCTCTTCCCTGTGAGTCAAAATAAGTAAGTGTTGCTGATGTGGCAATGAGGGTGAAGCCCTGTGTCATATCATCAATAGCATTGAACTTTGTATAATCAAATGTATTACCAGTCTTGTTATAAAGAGGAATGTCAATATCTACTCTAAATGAAACAATCTCACCTTCTCTGATAATATCGCTATCAGATTCGTTGATTTTCTTTCCGATGCTGATTGATTCGTTCTTAAGTGTAGCTGTTTTATTATTATCGATATACCAATGACCTGAAGGACCTGTCTGTTCTGGAATAAGCTCTACTACTACAGGCTGATAACCACCGCCTGAAGCTCTGGCTGGATTTGTAGCGTGTACAAAATACAAACCAAACTGCAGCTTGCTGATTTCATAAGCGTTACCAGAAAGACCAATTTTAACCTCTGAGCCTGAAATATCATTAAGGTTAGCTTCTGGGTCACTTGCAATCTTAGATTCAACTGTTGAACCATCAAGATGTGCAACAGCTGTCATCTGTCCAAGAGCTGTAGCATTCTTATCAACTACGATGTCATAATCTGATTTCATAGCATTGATAAGAGTGATGAGCTTCTTTTCCTTTGCAGCCTTAGCTGCCTTCTCTGCATTTTCCTTAGCCTCACCTGAAAGGGTCTGGTCTACTGTATAAGCACCCAGAGCTGTAGGAGAAGCGTAGTCTGGATCGTTGGCAAACTGCTCATGTGACTGAATAAAGTTTGCAACAGGAGTAATCCACTGAACATCAATGGATGTGATTCCGTTTGCCTCATTATCAGTAGCTACGATGTTTACCAAATTGTACAGAGTAAAGCTGTCATCTGCTCTCTTTACGTTGAGAACAAAGCCAGTTCTGTCTGGTGTGTTTGCAGCAACAGAAACCTCAGTATGATCGAAGTTCTCTTCCTGATTGCTTACACTAGTACTTCTCTGAATCAGTTTTGTGTTGCTATCAGCGTTAACAACCAATACTGAACTGAAAGTAAGAACTATAAGTGTTAGTAATGCGGCTAATCGCTTTCCTTTTCCTTTCATGATTTTTTCCTCCTTATCTGACGTAGTATATCGCATAGAATTTTCTTCTATATGCCATATAATAAACCGTTACTAGTTACAAACTAGTTACAAAGAAAATCTTTTTTATATTTATTTTTGTAACACCCTGTTTTGGTGTAACAGCTTGAGATTTTCCCGTTTTCTGGCTGCCTGAGCAATGGCTGCTGCTGCAAACAGCATAATCAGAATTCCTGCTGTACGTCCTGTTTCTTGCCCACTGTCACCAGTGGCAGGAAGATAAACCGTCTTGTAATCTAACCAGACCAAATCAAATACGCAATTTCCTTCCATATATTCCTCATCCTGCCAGTCATCTGACTCAATGATGTAGGATAACTCTGAAAGGGCAAAGCCCGGAACGTGGTCTGTCTGCACTATCAGATATTCGCCGGCTATAATTCCACCTATGGCTATCTGGGCCTCATCGTTCAGATCCAACAGTGCATATTCTGTATATTCATTAGTTACATTCAAATCAGAATCATAGATAAGCTGAACCTTATCTTTATTCTCTACTGCAACTTGTGTAACAGCTTCGTTAATATCACCTGAATAGGTGTTAGTCTTTTTATATAAGGTAAATTTGTCGTCAAGCATTCTAGGCGCTGTCGCCAAAATCTCATCGCCACTCTTCAGATAGGAATCTGCATATCCCATACAGGCAGTTAGTCTGATTCCATAGGCTGCAGCCCTTGCAGATTCTTTAATAACCGCTCTGAGATTCTTATCCAGCGGACTGACTGAATAGCTAAGACAGGTATAGATGTCATACCATCCGTCAGGTGTACTGTACTGATTCTTCTTGGCGCTGATTTTAGCCTTAAGAGTATCCAGCTCTACCGATGTATCAAGGGATACAATCACAACAGATAATCCACCTGTCTTGTAAATAAGATTGGAGGTATCCACAGAAGTGTCTCCGATAGCCTCAGTTTCCACTGTTACGCCCTCTGGGTCTGTCTGGACCTCCTCAGTGCCCTCTGCTTCTGTAACGTCCCCTGTCTCTTCGACTTCTTCATCTTCTATTGGTTCAACTGGCTCTCCTGTCTCAGCCGCCTTAGCCTCCCTAATCTCCTGTGTGGAGGTATTTCCTCCCTCACCTACAGTCTTAAGGTTCTTTTCCTCAATACTGTACTGCGTTCCATAGGCTTCATTAAACGCCTCCAGAGCAAGCTCTGGTGTGCCATCAGGTCCTGCAAGATGATTTCCGTCTATCTCATAGAAATAATCCTGAGAACCAAAGAAAACAAATTTATCACTGTAATCCCTGTAGAACTGAACATTGCTATAGCTCATTACAGTATAGGCTGAGTCAGGAAGCTTCTCCTCCCCCTCTTCTCCTGAGGCTGTAAGCTCTAAGCTGTCAGCAACATACTCCATTCCATATGGGATAACAAAGGAAACGGTAAGTACCCTTTTACCGTCTGAATACATGCTGTTGTACGATGGCATGGTAATGTCTGATGTTACAGAAACCTGATCGTCCAGCTCTGTCATAGGAACTGTCTCATTTACCATACCCCTGTCACTTGTATCATTTTCGATTGCTGTGGTCATTGAAGGAACACTGTAATTATCCTCTGTGTAGGTAATTGTTTTTTCTGTGCCAGGCTCCAATACGAACCATTCCAAATCGTATACTCTGCTATTTCCCTTAGGCAGGACGATGTAATAGCCTGCATCTGTCTCAACAGTATTTCCACTGCCAACTGCATAGGTAAAGGACTGTCCCTGCAAATTGGCCACACCTGTGGAGGTATTTCTAAGACCATCCAAAAGCAATTCACAGAACTCCTTCGCTGCCCCGGACTTCATTTTAGATAGACCTGTAGGGCTTAAATCCGCGTAGAATTGTCCTGTTCTCTTTTCAGACATCCAGGAGGTTACGGCAAAGGCCCATGAGTAGCTGGCTGAGGATTCATCGTAATTACAGATACGATAAATCTCCACCAAATCTCCAACCTCCAGTCCCTGAAAGATTATGCTGGATGAAGCTGCAGCATATGAAGTTGTCCCCCTTAGCATCGAAAGTATTAATGTAAAAACCACCAACAATGCCTTCGTCCTTTTTTTCATCCTTTAGCTACCTCACTGAGCAAAGAATAACCATTTAACGTTTCCATATCCTGATGGCAAACGGAATTGAATAGATTTATCCTCTTCAATATTGTTTGCTTTTACTAAACGTTCATTATCCACAATCATGTCTGTATAGACATCACTGTTGTTTAAATAATAGATTGTTGTTCCCAATACTTTATTTCCTTCAAAGAATACTGCCTGTATAGCGCTATCCTGTGAAGAATATTCTGCTTCCCAGTCCAGAGGCTGTGGTATATCTGCTACCGGATCCTCCTCCAAAGCCTCGGCATCACCACAATCTGTTGCTACTATTTCAATAGTAAATTTAGCAATATCTGGATTTACAGGCTTTTCTCTTGTGAATATCCAGCTTTCCCCAGGATTTAAAACAGCTGATTTGGAAGTCCCCATTTCATTCCATATCAGACTGCTTCCTTCACCGTCATCCACATAGACGAAATAGTAATAGTACAGCTGAACAAGATAAGATTTTTCACTTCCAGCTGCATTATGAATCAGGATGTACTCATCATTAATCTGATTCAAAGAATCATAACGGGAATAAATAATATCCTGGTTCATTATTCTGTATTCTACATTTCCGTAGTCAGTCGCATTTGTCTTGTATTGTTCATTAGGAAGAGGCAATGAAAGTATTGCACTCATTGCTGCTTCTTTAATCTTCTCCAATATCTCTTCTTCCTGAGGAGTCATCTGTTGTGAGCTCTGCTGGGAAGTATCTTCATTTTGATTTACATATTCATCAGTCTTTTGGGTTAACCCCTTAAGAGACTCTGTAATTTCATTTATTTTATTTGAAATATCTTCAAACACTGTCGCTGGCGTTGGCTCCGGAGTTGGAGTTGGTGTTGGTGTCGGCGTTGGTGTTGGTGTAGGTGTCGGTGTAGACGTTGGTGTCGGCGTTGGCGTTGGTGTTGGTGTTGGCGTTGGTGTTGGCGTCGGTGTCACCTTTGGGGTTGTCTTTGGAGTTGGTGTTGGTGTAGGTGTTGCAGTTGGTGTTGGTGTAGGTGTAGGTGTTGCCGTTGGCGTTGGTGTCGCCTGCTGCTCACTGACAGTCTGACCTGTTGAACCAGAGGATGAACTGCTGGATCTTAAACCCCCGGATGAACCTGATGAACCTGAGCTAACTGTTGAGCTGCTTGATGAATCCTCAGAACTTGTTACAGGCTCTGGCTCCTTAATCTCACCGAATTCCTGACTATTACCAGCTGGGATACTAATAGTATTGCTATCTGGATCCACGATGTTAATATCAGCATTTGTATTGTTATAAAGGTTTGTTAATACGTTGTTGCTTGTAAGAAGTATCTTGGTATCCTCAGCACCCTCCTGCATGTAAACATCCACTGTGCTACTGGAGCTCATATCAAGTGGCACCGATGTCTTTACAACGGAGCCGTCTGCTCCACTTTGTACTCTCACTGGGATAAGCTCTGTTCCTGCTCCTGACAGGGCCAGATTTGTCTTACTGAATACATCCAGATTTTCCAGATGACCGTTAACACTTACCGATGCAATAGACTCATCTGCCTCAAGAGATAACTCCTTTACAGTTCCGTATATTTCTACTGCAAGTGTTGAGCCATATGAAATATTAGATATACTTTCAACTACTCCGTCAGACTCCACAATAACATGGCTGGCAGCTGCTTGAAGGATAATGTTATTACCATTGGCATGCTCCACCCATGTATTAGCTGAAATCTGAGATATATTTATGATATTGAAATTGGCATAGTTCGACACTTCAGTGTATGGAGCGTCAACATTCAAAGCCACCTGACTGTAATCACCAGCAGGAATCTCTATAGACTGCTCCTCTTCAGACTGAATTGTAATAGAGCCAATTGATGCATCATCAGAAGACGCAGTAAGCTTCTCATCAAGCTCCTGCTGATTGGTTACAATAATACTGCCGTCATCAGTGTAACTATCTGTAACAGTATATGTGTCAACCACTTCCTCAGTAACCCCCACAGGGATACCCAGGCCTTTGTGTCTGATGGCAATAATCGCTAAAACTACAGCCAAAACTACAACTGCACTTACCACGAGGGCTATAATTATGGACTTTTTTTCATCTTTTTCGAAGGAAATCATACCGCCCCTTCGAACCATTTTGTTTTTTGCCATAAAAAATCCCCATAGACTAATTCCATGTTACATGAATTGTAGTCTATAGGGTGTTACAAACTCGTTACATCACAGCATATCCAGCAAGGTTCCCAGTGTTGTCTCTGCCCATGGATATTGCATCATATATTCCTCTGAGAAAGATTTCTTTGCTTTCTCATCTCCCTCAAGGAATTTCAGGTAATCACAGGACATGGACTTTATGTCCACGCTGTAGCAATCCATATCGTTACGGAGGAAATTTGAAATACCTATATCCTCCATGCTCTTTCTAATATCGTTGGCAAGCACCCTTATATAGCCCTTCTTCTCTTCGTTGTCCTCGTCCTCCTCCCAGAGAGCACTTCTAAGCTCTCCTGTGGAGACCATCGCTCCTTTTCGATCTATAAGGTAAGCCACCATTTCCTTGGATTTTTTTCTGGCGAAATGAACTGGATTGCCCTTGTGGAAAATCTCGAAGTTTCCAAAACAAATAACCTCCAGCTCTTTTCCTCCCGATTTGTCGGAAGCCTCTGATGATGCCCCCTTGCTTCGATTGGCTGTGAGCCTGTCGATTGCCGCCTTCATGTCATCCTTTGACACAGGCTTTAGTATGAATGCCTTTGCCGTAGTCTTCCAAGCATCCAAGCTATAATGGGCATAGCCCGTACAAAAGACTATATCCACATCTGGATTAATCTCAGAAAGTGACTGTGCCAGCTTCAGACCATTCATTCCCGGCATATCCACATCTGAAAAAACCATATCGACATGGTGCAGCTTCATCTGCTCAATGGCTTCAAATGGATCTGAAGCGGTATAAATAGCCGCACTGTCACCCACGATTTCCCTAAGGGTGTCCTCCATTCCCTCTACTATAATTTTTTCATCATCAACTATCAGATACTTCATCCTTCTTACCCTTAGGCACATGGACTATAGCCTTACAGCCCATTCCCACCTGAGACTCAACCTCTAAGTATCCATTAATCATAAATTTAAGTCTGCTGTTTGTATTCTTTAATCCCACATGATTTCTGCCATCATCAGTTTCCAGCTCTGTAGAATCAAAGCCTACTCCATTGTCTTCAACCTTTGTGAGATATTCATCTTCATTTTCGTATACACGAATTGAAACCCTGCCTCCCTCTGATTTCTTTGCCACACCATGACGCACTGCATTTTCTACAAGGGTTTCTATTGAAAGAGGAGGCACGCTAAAGTTCTCACAAGAAACGGCTATCTCTACCTCCAAACGGTCACCATAACGAAGCTTTTGCATATACAGATAATGGTTTATAATCTCCATCTCCTCTGTGATAGGGATACATACGTCCATATCATAGGCATCTATATATGAGCGCAGGAATGTGGAAAGATGAACTACAGCTTCTGATGCCAGCTCTGGGTCCTTCCTGCACAAAAACTGAATAACATTCAAATTATTGTAAATAAAGTGAGGCTGAATCTGAGTCCAAAGCATATAGTTTTTAAACTGATTGTTGACGCGCTCATACTCTACCAAATCTTCAGCCTGCTTCAGCATTCGCTGATTTTTTTCAATCTCATAAAACAGATACATCAGCATCAAAGAGATGGTGATGGAAATATTTATGATAGATGAAACCTCCCCTGTCACAACCATAACTACAGCACTACAAACAGGAAAAGACAGATACACCAATAGCGCAAAAAACTGTAGCCTGCTTATGTATTTGCGATAATAAAAAACTATAAACAAAATGAGGGCAAAGCAGGCAAATACTGGGATTAATGCAAGCACATAGCTCTCTCCACGGTGATAAATATTATCCTTATCAAAATAATATATCCTGTGTGTATACTGATCAAAAACAAGGACTACGATGGAAATAACCATCAGAAGTATTCCTAAATACTTAAATAACACAGAAAACTTTCCACCATTATTTACAATCACCGCTTTAAGGTACGCCAAAAAGTATATTTCTAAAAGATAAAGTGTTAAAAAAAGGCCAAAGTTAGCTACTCTGAGAATCACTCTGCTAACATTTCCTGGTTCTCCATTATAAGTAACAGCAAACATATCAAATACCAAAATAATGGTATTCATAAGCAAAAGGTATCCCAGCTGGATATTTTCTCTTTTTTCAACTGTCTTGCCACGGTCAATGGAAAAAGCCGCTATAAGGCAAAATAGCGAGCCCCACAGCTCCAATGCACCGATTCCGACACTTCCTGGTAGCATACTGACCTTTCTACTTTATAAGTGAAATAATAAAGAAGCACATCAAAGCAAGAAGAACAACTATTCCTATTGAATCTGCAATAAGGAAGGTGCTTACAGAAGCAAGCTTCTGTAACACATCGCCAATAGTCTTTGTGCCAAATTTTTCTGCCAGAGTTTCCTTCATACTCTCTGCTGCCAAGCCTACCTGCTCCTTCATAGGCTCTGAATAATCCAGATTGTCCTGCAAAGTTTTTAATCTCTCTTCAATGGCCTGACACTTTGCCTCCACAGGCATATTTACCTCTTCAAGCTCATCCCTTAGTGAAGATTTAAGCTTATCAAGACCATTTAAATTTTCCATTCTTGCAGACATATCATTCAAGGTGGCTGTGATTGCTGTCAAAAGCTCTACATTGTTCTTCTCTGCCTGCTTAATAGCCATCTTAAGGTCCGCATTTTCTGCACGTCTATTTTCAAGGGCATCCTTCAGATTATAAACTTCCTTGCGAAGACGATCGATTTCCTCTCTAATCTGTCTCTCGTCCATGTAGTCTCTGTCGCGGCCTCTGTCATTATTTCTGTCTCGGTCGTAGTCACGGTCCCTGTCATAATCTCTGTCTCGGTCACGTCCTCTATCCCTGTCGTAGTCTCTATCCCTGTCTCGGTCATAATCTCTATCTCTGTCGTAATCACGGTCCCTGTCATAACTATTATTTGGCATGTCTTTTACCCCCTGAATCATATATTTAAAGACACAATAACCTAAATTATGCTGATAAAATTGTAGCATCAAAAAAAGTTCATTCTGTTTCTGAACTGTGAAAAAATATTAAAGCCAGCTCAGATGCTGCCATCTGAACTGGCTTTTGAAAAGTCTTACATATATGAGCTTGAATCCATTTTTCTCTGTCTGATAATCATAAGCACCAGGGCTGATGACATAATAGAAATACCTATTACTGTGAAAAGAAGAATACCAATACCACCTGTACTTGGAAGTGTCAGACCCTTGTAATTCAATACTCTAAGTGATGTTATACCATTTTCAATAAGCTGCTTGTTATCGTCGTAGCCATCATAGAAGCCACATAAGCTTCCGTTAAATTCAAGCTGTGCTGTCTCATCGTCAATGCGATTAATTGTAAAGAGGATATCCTCTGCTAAAGCGTTATATCCGCTAGGAGCCTTTGTCTCCATCAGGATATAGTTTCCTTCATCAAGACCAGTTATGGTAACACCTGCTTCACTTGCCACTGATGTAATTGAGCCATCAAATGGTGTGCCTGTATTGATGTGGCCTGAGGTATATTTTGTAAATACGAATGCAAGAACATCTCCTTCCTGATATTCTACTCCTGTCTCTGTTGTTCCTGCCTCTGTCTTTGTCTCCTCATATGTGTAATAAATAGTCTCGTCCCTGTTCTCTTCTATGTCCTCTTTGATTTCCTCGTATGTAAACTCAAGCTTATCGGTTTCACTTCCACTCATATCTGCCTGCCATACGAATTCATCATCTATCTTCTTGTATGTATTTACTTCCTTGTAAAGATTAAACTGTGCACCTGCGATTGGGTCATCAGTATCACCGTCGACCTTGATAACCTGAAGTCCATAGCTGTAGCCTCTTACAGTATCACTTATTCCAGAAGTACCCTCATAAACTATTGTAGCTGTGTTGTAGTTGTTCTCTGAATTAACCTCCACAGCATCTGTAACAATTGCCTTATAGGACATTGTTACTATTGCAGAATCATAGCTTCTTCCGTCAGGATCATCCTTAATCATCTGCTTTAAAACACCAACATTGATGTTTAATTTCATGTATGCACAATCTTTGTTGTCAGAATTAGTTTTTGTTCTAACTGGATCCAGTGTATAAACTGGTGCAGATATTTTTATAGCATAATATGTCTGACCATTTTCATATCCATCCAAATCAGCCAGATGCTCACAGCCTGATGTGTAGTCAGCAATATTTTCATCTGTAAGAACGAAGTAATCCACATCTGCAGTTAAACCACTGCGGTCATATGTAGAATCTGCTATTTCATAATAATCAAAATTAGTTGTAGGGAATGGCTCTGCCACTGAACCAGCCATAGAACCTGTTGTAGTAAAGCTAATATCTCTCTCATCAGCCTCACCATCATTATTTGCATCGTAAATAGTAAATGATGGGCTCATGTAATCCTCAATATACATTGAATACACCTGATCCATTGCTCTGGTGTATGTAACTCTGTCGCTATATAAAGTAGGAAGTGTGATATCGATATCAAAATCAACAATCTCACCTATTCTTACTGCATCAGCCTGCTTGCCATTAATCTTCTTGTCGATTGTAGCATCAGCAGCCTTAAGCTCTGCAAAGTATACTGAATCCACGTAGTAATTTCCCTCAGGGCCGTTTACTCTTGGAGTGAGGTCCTTTACTACAGGAGTAAATCTCTTTGCATCAGCCTTAACCATAACTGCATAGATACCGAGCTCAAGATTATTAAATGAAACCTCAAGTGTTTCTGCATCATCTGCAAGTGTGACACTGTCTCTATATGGATCCAGCTTTCCAGTATATACTGTATTTCCATCAATCTCTTCAGATGAAGAACCATACTCAATTACATTTAATGGCTCCCTGCTATCTCTGTTATAAAGAAGATATTTGTAAAACTCTGTCCATGTAGACTGGCTTGCTGAAGAAAGATTCTTTGGATTTGCATAGGCAGTCTTTATTGTTCCATTTGTAGAATATGTATCATATGTGCTGAGCCAGTTTGAAACCTCTGGTACCCAGTAAGGATCTGAATATTTCTTTGTAACTGTGTCGTAGCTTACTGCTGCAACCTTGTAAATTGTAACTGTCTCCCCTGTGGCTGTGAGCTTTACAACAAGATTTGTAGTAGCGCTCTCACTGTCCACCTTAATAGTAGTGGCTGCTCCAGTGCCAGAAGTGTTTGCTCTGTTATTCAGAGAATCCACCTGAAAATCTGCTGCCAGTGTCTGAATAGCAAACATAGGAAAACATGATATTACAAACACCATTACAATTATGAGACTGAATAGTCTGTTTTTGTTTGTTTTTGCGCTTGTTCCCTTCATATTTCCACCTTCCTATCACCTGCAAGTAAGGCTACTATCTTTATGATGACATCATTTTATACTAGGGGCTGTTACAAAGCCGTTACATTTTATAAGTATTTTTCTTTGTAATTTACTGTAATCAAAAAATACCCAGAGGATATTTAAATCCTCTGGGTATTTTGATTAATTTACTAGATCATCTGGCGCTTTCTTCTACCAATGATAATAACAATTACTGCACCCATCACACCAGTACCGATGATGATGAATAACAGGATACCAATTCCACCAGTGCTAGGAAGAACTAAGCCCTGATAGTTGTATACATCAATCTGGATACATCCGTTTTCATTGATAATTGCTGACTCAGCATCATCTGGATTGTATGGCTCATCAGCTGTAGCCATCTCTCTGAACCAGATGTATGAGTTATCTGCCCTTGCCATCTCAGCGTCTGTAAGCTCATTGATTTCAAAGTAGATATCCTCAGCAAGCTCGTTATATCCTGAAGGTGCCTTTGACTCTACAAGTACATAACATCCTACACCAAGACCATGTGCGGTAATACCTTGTGCAGTGTTAACAGAAATCAATGTATCAAATACATTGTCCTTATACTTATCCTGGAATATTCCATTGTCCATAGATACCTTCTTGAAGTATCTTGCTGGCTCCTCGTCCTCACCTTCTAATACATAGTAGTTAGACTTTTCGGCAGACTCAAGTGCTGTGTAATCAGCATCAGAAAGTGTCACTTCCTTAAAAAGGTTAAACTCAGCACCTGAAAGGTATGTTGTTGTTGATGCACTACCATCAATCTTTACAATGTTAAGACCATATGTGTAAGCATGTACAACATCATGCATTTCTGTCATGCTTGTTCCATTAGAATCCTTTTCATAATGGATATAAGCTGTATTTGTATTTGCGTTGGAATTAATCTGTGCATCAGAATCAAGGATTGCATAATACTTAATTCTAAATCCAGATACCTCACGACCATCTTCGCCAGCCTTTAAATCTGCTTTCCAAGCTCTTAATAATGGCTCGTCAAATTCAATTCTGATTACAGTATTCTTTGTCTTAGAATCTGTTGTAATCTCGAATG
This sequence comes from Pseudobutyrivibrio sp. 49, assembly GCF_900100545.1. Taxonomy (GTDB): domain Bacteria; phylum Bacillota; class Clostridia; order Lachnospirales; family Lachnospiraceae; genus Pseudobutyrivibrio. Next base: position 25,372 of record NZ_FNDP01000001.1, on the reverse strand, counting down.
GTTCAAAAATTCTACCTGATCTAGGTGTTGCATAGCCACCAATAAGATCTGTATTCTTTGTAAGCAATGTAGTTGGACCTGGATTGCTCTCGTAAACTATGGTTCCCTTCTCTTTTGCATTATCTGCTGTAAGAGGTATTGTGCCTGAGCTCTGTGTAAACTTGTAAGCTGTAGCAGTAGGAATACCATTTTCTGCTATAAGAGCCTCTTTCTCCTCGTTGTTCTCAATGTATACATAGTAGAACTGTAATCTGTAATCGTCATTAGGCTCGTAAACTGTGAAACCTGGAGCCATCTGATCTTCAAATACTAACTCATAGCCACTTCCTGAACCTGTTGTAAATCTGTCCTTATACTGTGGAAGCTGGAAATCAACTACGAACTCTATTGGATCATCAATATTATTAATCTCAGCAATATCCTGCTTCTTACCATTAATTGTCTTAGAAATAGTAGGCTCAACTTCCTTGATATAAACTGTAAATAACTCCTGTGTATAGAAGCTGCCCTGTGGTCCTGACTGCTGTGGATAAACAGTTGCAACTGTTACTGCATATGGATTGTTGCTGCCATCTTTTGCGAGAATTGCATAAATACCATATTCAATATTATCAAATACAACTGAGTATCTTGTTCCATCCTCAGGATCTGAAACCTCATGCTGTGATGAATCTACATACTTATCTCTCTTTGAAGCATATACTCCATCTGCTGTATCATAAAGATCTGTAAGAGATTCAAGGAGTGCTTCACTGTTTACCTTAAGCATATCCTTATAGAAGGATGATATTGTAGAAGATGATGCCTTTCCATTTGACAGATCATTAGGTGTAGCTGCTGTAACTCTGTAGCCTGAGCTGTTAACCCATGCCTGAATTTCTGGAACCCATGCCATCTTGTTTAATGTGTCATCTTGAGTGTTCCATGTCATTTCAGCAAGCTTGTACATCTGAATCTGGTCAGATGAAGTTGCAAGCACTACCTCAAGATCTGAATAAGCAGTGGTTCCTGTAACCTTTCTCTGATAAGGCACTGCTTCCTCAGAAGCCTTCTTATTATTTAATCCTTCAACTGCATACTCAGCGTTAGGATCATAAATCTTAAATGGTACTACAGCCTTTGCTGATACTGTGTTTGATGCAAGGACTGTATTCTTAATTGTAACTGTTACTTCTGCATAGTAATATCCGATTGCAGATGGTGCCACTGTCTGTAATTCTCCACCAGTTACGGTGTCTGCTGTGGAAACCTTGTAATATTTAACATCCGAAATCGTAGCTGTATTACTTGTAGCGGACATTATGTCCTCTGCCCCAACGATATTGGTGCTTGAATAAGCTCTGCCATCGTATGGAACATCAGCTGCTTCAATCTTTAAGTCGATTGTTTCGCCTAAGCTTGAAGAGCTAACTGCATAATATGAACACTTAGGATCAGATGCTGAACAGAACATATGAATAGTGTCTGAACCATCTGCTGCATATAAATTCCAAATGTGATTAAGAGGCTGTGTTGTTGTCTTAAACTCAAAGTTTGTCTTCTGAACAAGTGCTGTCTGGGTTAATCCCTTTACATAGTCACCATACTCTACGAAGAAACCTGTAGCTGTGTAGCTTGTAACCTTAGAGCTACCGTACTGAGCCCAGTTTGTATCAACGATATCATTCCATGAATATCCAGATGCTACATAATATGGAGAGTTAGTACCGATCTTTCCGTTTCTATTACCTGTATTCCAACCAGAACCAATCTTAAGGGTTGTCATAGCAAACTCACCATTAGAGTTATTAGGCTCGCCACTGTTCCAGTTGTTGTAATAACCCTTGCTGTCAGCTGTCTGTAAAACAGAGTTTGATGCAGCGGTTGGGCTTTGTAAGAACTTTCCACCGCCTTCATTTACATCAGGACCTACTGCCCAGTACCAGTATCCAATACCATCTCCATTACCAGAAGGTGTAAATGTCTTATAGTAAGGAATACCATTCTTTGTATCAGCTGCGCCATGGGTCATCTTTGTACCACCAAGCCAACCAATCTCATTAGAGCATCGGTAGATGAACGCATCTTCCTCTACACTTGATACTGTTGCAAGGTATCCCTGAAGTCCTTCATATGTCATATTAAGAGCTGTATAGTAAGCCCACTCCCAAGTACCATATGTCCAAGACTTTCCAGTTGGATCCGCAACAGCTGTACCAGTTGACTTGTCGAACTTAATAAACTGGTAGTAATGCTGTGAATCCTCTGAATAGAAGGTCATGTACTTAACGATGTCTTTACCTACAGAGAAGTTAATCTTCTGGGAAGAATTCTGACAGTTCAAGAACTGAATCTTTCTAATATAGGCTGCTATCTGTACAAGATTCTTTCCTTCTGGGATGTTAATAATATAAGTACCATCTGTAGAAAGAGATGTCTCATATGTAAATCCACTTACGCTAGGAAGTACAATCTTCTCACCATTCTCTCGAACGGATGTGAAGTTAATAACAAGACTCTTGTAAAGATTAGTACCTGTACCTAAGCAGTTATAATAGGTCATAACACCAGATGCATTATAGCCTGGCTGTCCTACATCGATTGTGTCGGCAACTGCATAGGATGGGAATGATGGCACGGCAATAGCGGCCACCATCAAGATTGTCATCATTACTGATAATAATCTCTTTTTGAATGTCTTTCCTCTTGCCATAAGAATAACCTCCAATCACAACTCTATACTATTATCGATTGTGTAAGGTTATTCTAGACGCACCCCTGTTACAAACTAGTTACACTCTTAAAAAAAATTTTTGTAATTCACATTTTTGTTACGAATCAACTAAAAAAGCCCAGTTGTAATGGCTAAAAACCATAACAACCAGGCTTATTATTTATTAATTTGTTTTAAACTCATAAACCACACGCCCAACAGAAGCTGGTGTAGTTTCAGTAGCATATATTCTTGCCTTTATAAGATATAAGGTATCTGACTGTAATCCTGAGAAGGACAGGTTTCCATCACCAGAAACTCTGGTCCAGCCAAAGCCTTCGATTTCCTTTCCATTCTCATCACAGATGCGGTATTCCTGAGCAAACAGCTGAAGACTTCCAAGAGGGATGCTTAATTTAATTGAATCCTCACCAATTGATGCTATCTCCTCTGAATCAGGGATTCCCTGCACATTATATGGGCGGGAACTTACATTGACAGTGATTTTCTCACTCTCACTACCATTCTTTGTAATATAAATAGTTTTACCAGTAAAATCGAAATAATTGCCATTTGTATCTACTCCTGTTAATGTAATGTGACCTAACGCATTTGAAATAATTGAATAGGTCGTTTCTTCACCCTCTACAGCTACTGTATATTCTGTATTTTGCTTGAGTCCTTCAATGAGCTCTGCAATATAGTTCAAATTGCCACCGTTGGTAGTAACTCCGATACTATCTGCATCACCAACTGCAAACTTAAAGCTAACCAAACCATCTGGAACATTAAACCATGACATTGTCATTCCAGCGTCAATGCCCTGCGTTTCTGTTGCCACATTATCTTGGTATTCACCGTCTACCGTGATATTTCCAGTACCTTCATTAAAACTGAAATACTTTCTCTTATCGTACTGACCAAGCCAGAATTCCAATTCTTCAGAAGTAATAGGTGTAATCATAAAGGCTGGATTACTTCCCACTGACTGGCTGGAAGAGCTTGCTCCAACCATGGCTATATTTGCAACTGTATTATCTTGATTCTTATTTACCTCAAGAGCTGCAAAATCCGAATGAGATCTTGAAGTAGAATCATTACCAAGCATAGTATCACAGCCAAAAGCAAAGGATGTCTGACCTGATGCCAAATCAGCTGTTATGTATAATTCATACTGGTTTGCAGCATCAAAGCTACAAAGCAAATCATCCAGCTGTGCTGCTGTATGCTCCACTTCCGGTGCATCCGATGAAGATGTAACCATTGACCAACCCTTTGAATAGGCTGTCTGAATCATATAGGAGCTTCCGCTCTTGCTGTAAAGACCTACTACATCAAACACTGTTCCTGCAGAATTGATTCCATAGGCTACAGTTCCATTGCTGATATACCATGGCATAAGTGGATTAGTCCAGATTCTGCCCTGTGAGTCCTTCTCGCTTGTGCCCTCGCATTTAAACTGACCTACCACCTGAACAGCCTGGCTGGCAACGCCATTAACGACGCATCTATACCATCTACCGTCCTTAGGAGATTTGTTTTCAAAAGTCTGATTTGTCTCACCATCTAAATCAGACCACTGTTCTTTGTCATCACTACGCTGCCACTGGAAGGTAGCGTTTGTAACAGCATCAGATAATTTAATGGCAAGGGTAACACCTTCTTCTGCCTTTTTTGCATAAGGATATCCGTTGTTTGCAATATCCCCTACTGGCTGAGAAGCTGTTACTGCTACTTCTTCACCATCTCCATCATTTAAATACATTCCGTAGACTGTAAACTCTCTTATAGAAGCCTCAAGTGTTTCCTCCTCAGACATTACAGCAGGTGCACTGTCAGCTGCAATAGCTGTGGTATTAACATCCGCTGCAATAGAATTTGGAAGAGCCATTGCTACGATAATGAGCATTATCACCATCATGCCAAAAGCATGCTTTATTATTTTCCTGTGTGGCATAAAAGAGCGAAAATCGATGCGCTGTAAGGAACGCTTTAAGCTCTTTATAAATGCCTTTATAAAAATCTTAATCAAATCTATCTTATCAATCTTCGACATTCTTTCTTTTGTCATAGAACCCTCTCACATGTAAAAACCGTAAATCAAAAACCTCTGAGATTCTACTTTGAAGTTGTGTTATATTTGTGTTTTGTTTATGAATAAATTATGTTCGAAATAACATAATACACTCGTGTGTATTTTAAGAAACAAAAAAGGCCAGATGAGTCTTGTAACCCATCTGGCCTGTAGTAATTTCTATATTATATTACTTATTAGATCTTCTCCAGATATTCATCTTCTCTGCTTCTGCGATAAGCTCGTCTCTGAAATCTGGATGAGCGATAGAAATGATAGCCTCTGCACGCTCCCAAGCTGAAAGTCCCTTAAGGCAAACCTTACCGTACTCTGTAACAAGGTAGTGTGTGTTAGCACGAGTATCTGTAACGATTGAACCCTCTGCAAGTGTAGGACGAATACGGCTCTTTACTGTACCATCCTTTGTTGTGGAGGTAGATGAAAGACATACAAAGCTCTTTCCACCATTTGAAAGGTAAGCACCAAGTACGAAATCAAGCTGTCCGCCTGCTCCTGAGATGTGCTTTGTTCCTGCAGACTCTGCATTAATCTGTCCGAATAAATCTACATCAACTGCATTATTAATAGAAATGAAGTTATCAAGTGCAGAAATCTGACGGATGTCGTTTGTATAATCAACAGGTGCACTCATAAGCTCTGGATTCTCATCCATGTAATCGTACATCTTCTTTGTACCAGCACCGAAAGCATATGTCTGACGGAAACGGTCAATGTTCTTCTTTGCACCAGTAATCTTACCAGCCTTAGCGATATCTACGAAGGCATCAACGTACATCTCTGTATGAACACCAAGATCCTTAAGGTCTGACTCAGCAATCATAGCACCAACTGTGTTAGGCATACCACCGATACCAAGCTGTAAGCAGGCGCCGTTTGGGATCTCCTCAACGATAAGCTTAGCAACAGCCTTATCTACATCTGTAGGAGCTCCGCCGCCACCCATCTCAAGAATAGCTGGGTTCTCACCCTCAACGATAGCGTCAACCTTAGAAATGTGAACGCCCTCTTCGAAGCCGCCTAAGCAACGAGGCATGTTCTCATTAACCTCAACGATGATGTGCTTAGACTTTTCAACTGCAGCCATAAGGTGTGATGCGTTAGGACCGAAGTTGAAATATCCATGATTGTCCATTGTAGTTGTCTGAATCATAAGAACATCGTTTGGCTCGATGTGCTCTCTATAATATCTAGGAAGCTCAGAGTATCTGATAGGTGCATAGAAAGAGCAGCCTCTAGCAATAAGCTTTCTTTCAATACCACCCATGTGCCATGAGTTCCATGTGAAATGCTCGCCAGCATCCTCACGCTCAAAAATAGCTGGAAGCTTCATTAAGATTCCACCACGAACCTTAATGTCTCTAAGCTCATCTGTGCGAGCTGCAAGTGCCTTATCCAAAGCATCTGGTGTACCTGTGCACCAACCATAATCTACCCAGTCACCGCTCTTTACTACCTTTACAGCTTCTGCTGCTGTAGTAAGTTTTTTCTTGTACTCAGCTTGAAAATCCATATTATCCTCCGCTCGTTAAAAAATTATCAATTAATGATATTCTAACACTTTTATTCCTCGATGTCATCTACGATTTAACAATAATATGTATTATATTCCACAATTATAATAGTATTTCTTTTATCTTTTTCTCTACCAATTTTATATTAAGCGGTATTCTTTCAGACTCCATTGTTATAATCAAATCCTGACCAATTGCTATCCCAGCCTCCTCATAATACGCCAATTTTCCCATATTTTTCACCGCATATTCTTCATTATCTATCAGCCCCAAATGCTCCCAAATATATGTCTTTCTTTTCTTCACGTTCAAAACCGTAAAATCAGGATACGTTGTTTTATTCCCAATTCTATACTCTGTTTCGTATGAATAAGGTATTCCATATTTGTGCAACATATCGGCGATAATCTTTTCTGATTTCGAACGCACCTGTTCACCTCGGTCCGTTTCATATCCAATATTAATAGGGTATGTATTCATGTTTCCTGGGTATTTCTGATACCATTTTCCAATATAATCTTCTGTAGATGAAATTAGGGGCCTAACTAGCTGTTTTCTTCCTTCACTGTAGTTTTCAAATATTTCCGCTACATCAGAACATTCTATATATTTTATAGCCGACAATAATGCTTTTTGTTTTTTCTTAAGCAGTCTGCTAGCTTTTTGTTCATAATCAAGCTGCACTACCTTTATTGCAAGATCTCGTTCCGATACTTTCAGATATCTTTCCACAGTATCCTTTGGCCCTTTGAAATAGTACTGAAAGGTTCTTCTTTTCTTTGCTATTCTTATTACTCCTTCAGGTGTCCCCCTGAGTTTTTCTATATTTCCATTGTTAATCTTTATAAGAGCATTTACCTTTTCAAGTTCCTTTTCTAAGTGCTTCCTGTATTCTTCCAATTCCTTTACTCCTTTTCCATAATTTAGTTACATTTTTACCCATTGTTTCGCTTCTTTTGCTGTTTGGCAGGTACACTATGCCTGTCACTGTACCCACTGCTTTGCCACTTCCGCAGTCTAGTAGGTATGTCATACCTGTCTCTGTACCCACTGAATTGCTGTTTTCACAGTCCAGTGGGTATATCACGCCCTTCACTGTACCCACTGCGTTACCACTTTCACAGTTTCATGGGCACACTTCACCTACCTCCGTACCTACTAATGAATTAACCCGTCAATTTCGTAGGTACATACCACCTGTCACCGTACCCACAAAACCTATAAAATGGTAAAACGATGGGCACCTTCACTAGCAAGAGACCTTATTTATTTGTCAGCCAACCATAAATGGAAATTCTAAAGAAATAGATTTTCTAAAAAGAATGCTTGCACCGCATATGATATTTCAATTTCCAATAATAAACCCAATATTTGAAGATAATAACATGATTTATTTAAAAATGAAATAACCAATCCATTCACAATGAGTATCACCCAAAAACCAAACGCTATATCACACCATAAATAAAAACCATAAACACATCACAAAAAACTCAGGTATTTAATACTCCACATCTTTTCATTAGTGCTATAATATGGATAGATGTTAAATGGGGTTGATGCCTGTTTGGCACCTACGTATTTCATCAGGAGGTAAGACTATGGCAAAACAAGAAATTGAAGTTGCTGGTGCGAAAAGGCAGATTAAGATTACCCCTTTTGAGCATCACACCAAATATCACGAGACAGATCAGCAGGGTATTATCCACACTTCTAATTATGCCAACTGGCTGGAGGATGCCCGTATGGATTTAATGGAACAGATGGGACTGGGCTTCAAGCAGATGTTAGATATGGAGGTCAGTTCTCCTATCGTGTCCTCTTCTATAGAGCACAGAAGCTCCATTAAGTTTGACGAGACAGTCATTATAGATACAAAACTCATTTCCTATGATGGTCATGAAATGGAAATCGCATATCGCATTTACGATAAAGCTACCGGAGAAGACAGAGCTGTTGCAAGAACTGTACATTGTTTCGTAAATAAGGCAGGCATTCCTATTTCCATGAAAAGAGCATATCCAGAACTGGATACAAAATTCTTTGAATTTAAATAAATATCAAAAAATAAAAGCCAGTCTGTGGCACCGTTCATGTGCCCACAGATTGGCTTTTCTGATTTCTTAATTACCCTTTAGCTCCGATTTCCATTAATAAACGAATCAGCTCAATATCTGATTCCTGTACGCGAAGATTTGTTTCAACACGCTCTCCGCTTGGATCAACAACAGCCATCTCTATAACTGTGCCTGGTGTCATAGCCTTTCCCTGGATTGCATGGAAAAATGGGACAAGCTTTGGATGATTTCTGTTGAAAGTCTCCGCTGCAGATTTTACTTTAAATAAATCAGCTGGATTAAATGCCATGATATAATTTACTCCTTAATCCGCCGGTTACGGTCACAAGCCAAATTGTTTCTACGTTCGGCTGAAGAAAGCCTCACTTAAGAAACATTAGAGCTTGTTACCTACCAGCTCATTTATAATCTACCTAGATTATATATTTACGTATCAGCTTTCGCAACTCCTCTTCCTTAATTGGCTTGGCGATGTAGTCGGTGAAGCCTAAGCGCTCGTACTCCTCCTTGGCACCTACTACCGCATTTGCGGTTTGCATAACAAGTGGTGTGCCATTATTTGGATTGTCTTCCATTTCATCAATTAATCTCTTAAGCTCGATTCCATCCATACCTGGCATCAGATGATCTATAAATATGATATCATACTTATTTCTCTTAATCTTCTCCAAGGCCTCAGGTCCACTTATGGCAGTGTCTACTATAATATCAGTGTTGCTAAGAAGCACTGAAAATACTCTAAGGTTAATGGCCACATCATCAACAACAAGGATTCTTCCAAGTACATCGAATACCTCATGTCTGTCAGCCACACGACGGTCTCCGTTTGGTCCCATAGAGAACATCCCGCAAGGCTCTACTGAGCGAATCTCCTGAGGAATCATTACTGTAAAGGATGAACCCTTGCCAAGCTCAGATTCTACTGAAATCGTACCATCCATCAAATCAACCAGCTGCTTAGTGATAGTCAAGCCAAGACCGGTGCCTTCGATTCTTCTCTTATTAAACTCGCCAACTCTTGTAAAGGTATCGAAAAGATAAGGTATATTCTCTTCTGCCACACCAATACCGGTATCAGTAACTGTTACGATGAGTAAAAGCTTTCCTTCTGATATCTTTCCCTGAACAGAAAGTGTTATACGTCCCTCAGGTGTATATTTCACCGCATTGGTCAAAAGATTTGTAATAATCTGGATAATTCTTTCCTTGTCACCGCGAAGTCTTGATGGAAGCACATCGCTCATATCCACTTCAAAGGATAGTCTGCTGGCCTTTGCTCTAGGTCTTGCCAATGAATAGCATTCTCGAATCATATCCATCAAATCGTAGTCTTCTGGAACGATTTCAATCTTTCCTGCGCTAACCTTTGCAAGGTCCAAAACCTCGTTAACAACACCAAGCAAATAATTGCCTGCGCTGTTTACATCTCTGGCATACTCCAAAACATTTTCATCCTTGCTCTCACGTAAAATCATTTTATTCATACCAAGGATGGCATTGATTGGTGTACGCATCTCATGAGACATTCTTGTCATAAAGGCTGTACTTGCATCCTGTGCCTGTACCGCTGCAAACATTTCACGCTCTGTATTTCTAATATCCTTAAGGGCACGGAAGTATGCCATGACGATTAAGAATAAAAGACCGATGATTAAATACAAGGAATTGATATTTGTAGGATGTAAGATTGCATAATCAAACATCTGCATAATACCCATGATTATGGCACCACAAATACCTACAAATTCCAGCCAGTAGGCTTTCACTCTTCCCTGGATAATATCTGGAATTACCGTAATTACGTAGGTCAACATTGTAAGACCAATAGACACAAAGGCGATTGGTAAAATTCCAATCAAATCTGTGTTATTGAAGAACTGTAATAATATGGCGACTACCGCACTAAATTCCTCCAGTACTGCAAGTCCCATGTAAAGTGCACGATATCTTCCTTCCTGAAGACAATCAAAATACAAGGCTACGGTATATGGTAGCATAATCAAGCTAAGGTACGTCATATAGGAAAGCAGTGAAAAGTTTGGCACGAAAAACTGCCTGCAGTCCGTCTCGGCAAGTGCCCACATCCCTGCACAAATCATCGCCCATCCAATAAAGAAAAGTGACAGTGTTTTTTGATAGGCAATCTTTACACTTACACCGATGATAAATGCTATTACGCCAAGAACTAAAAGGAATAATGTAAATAACAAAGTGTATCGCTCACGGCTGTAGACATGCATTACAATACCCTGCTGGGTTCCCAAAATAAACTCATCCAGAATACCTGAATAATTATTGTCTCCTGTAAGAACAATCTTTATCGTCTTTCCGTTATCGCTTGGATGTAATGGAATGAACACCATTGTTCCAGGTGTATTGCTTCCAAAGATTCGTGTATCTTTTGTACTGAAAGAATATCTCAACTCATCCCCTAAATAAACATCCACATCCTGCTTATTTGAGTTAAAGCTTAGATAACTATCTCTGTCCTCCCAAACATTTAGTTTCTTTCTTAAAATAAACTCATGAGAGTCTTCTGGCTCATAGGTTCCAGGAAGAGTTATTGCTTCCGCACTACCGTCCCAATGAATTCGTTCCCAGCCATCGCTGTAGTTTTCAACTGTTAAGTCTGTAAAAGTCCTCTCATCGGGAAGAGTAAACTCTCCCACAAAAAGCAGGGTTACTACAAAGGTAAAAATCAATAATCCAACAATGAGAATTAATCCATATAAGAATGTACTAGTTTTTTTCATACTCAAGTCCCCTAAAATCACACATAATATCACAATAATTATAAATTTTTGCCAGTAAATAAACAACAATTTACGAAAATTGTCACAAAGTTTTCTTATACTTATAACGTATTGAATTGTAGGCATTTTCAGGAGGTCATTATGGCAAGTTCAGAACAGATTGCAAATGAATATTATCAAAAAGGCATGAATTTGATTCGAGCTAACAATATAGAACTTGGAATAGATAATCTAAATATGGCTATAAGTATCTACGAGGAATTGGAGGATAGCACACAATACGTCAAATCTCTTCGTGGTCTCGCTATAGCCTATGGAATCATGGGATATGATTCAAAGATGCTCTATAAATGCCTTAACGCCTTTGATTATTTAGATAAGCACAGCATCCGCGGTGCCAAGCATTATTTCTATGCCACAATTTGCAATCGCTATATGATTCTTGGAGATTACGACAGTGCAATAAATTATGGAAAGATGGCTATGCAGGATTTGGAGGATTATGGAGACTCCTTTAGCAACAAGCCTCACTCTTTTCTTGTTGCATGTTTAAATTTGGCTTACTGCTATTTGCAGACTCATCGATTTAATGAAGCTGAAACGTATTTACGAAGAGCTAACAGTATAGCTGCCAAAAATGATATGCATCATCACGATTTCAGTCTGGCGATTTTGAACTCTAATTTGCATCATCAGCTTGGAGATGATAAATACGTTTATGATCACCTAGAAGATTTGGCAGTACTAATGAAGGATCCTTCTATCACTATCAATGATTATCTGGAGGATTTAAAGCTTTTAATCGAAACTTTCTGTAGTATGAAGGAATTTGAAAAAGCTGAGGCCGTAGCAAAGAATCTTGATTCTACCGCCACTATTTCTTCGGATTATCATATGAAGCTGGAAACTTCAAAGCTGTATATGGCTATATATAAAAAGAGCGGTGATGAAGAAAAATACCATCAGGCTTGCGTTCGTTATGCGGAAGATAATTTAGCTTATGAAAAGGCTCAGGCTGCAGAACATTTATTGGAGATGGACACATCAATTGCTTTGTCTATTGCAGACACTCCATTAGAATTACTATAATGTTCTTATTATGAAAAATAAGAAAATAGGGATAATAATTTTTGTGGTTTTAGCTCTCACCATAGTTATAAAAGCAGAGCTTATGTTGAATCCTTCCATGCGAATACTTGCGTCAGTAGTACACTTTTCAGAGACTACCTTAAAAAGTCCTGACTACCTGGCTTACAACATTGATTTGAAGGATTTATTTATCAATTACACAAACGCAGACATTGATTACTCTGGTAATGCCTACATCAAAAAATTACAAGGATTTCCATACTCAATCAGCGGCAGTATCGAGGGTCAGCGTTCTGCTTCTCAAAAGAAGTTCTCCTGCAAATCAAATTTGGATGTGCTTGTTTTGAATGTTGGCGAAATGGATTTTTACGCTCAGGATAAGACCGTATATCTTTTTGCCCCTCTTCTTGGTGATATCTCCTATGGCTTTAACACTGATTCGGATTTATTCCCAACAGCACCTAATCTTAACAACGATATCAACCATGAGTGGTTCCATAACAACAAGCGCAACATCTTCGACTTTGTTCGTAAAATCGATATTCAGAAGACAGATGTAATCTACGTTGATGAGGACGGAACTGAAAGCGAAGAATTTCAGATTACCATTCCTCAGGGCGAGGGTGATTTTATCTGGGAGCTCCTTGGCATGAAGGCGCCAGATCACGATATCAAGTGCTCTATCTTCTTGGATAAATTCAATCACACAAGAAAGCTTACCTTCGATCTTTCGTATAAGACAAAGGGCGCTTACATTTCAATCCTTGGAAAGAATTGCAACAAGATAGAAATCTTTGCTCCTCTTCCAGATAATGAAAGAGTTGTGGCTACTATCACTCGTAACGGCCAGAACAACTACACTAATTCCTTCACTAACAACATCACCTACATCACAAATTCAGGTGGCAACTACATGCTAGATTGCAATGTACTTATGAACTTCGTTGATGAAGGCATCAAATTCGAGGCTAATGACATCAGCGTCACTCAGGATAGCAACGTTCTCGCTCAGGGTTATATCAAGGGCAAGGTCGCTACTAAAGAAAACATGGGTGATGTCTTTGAAAATGCTGGCGTTGACTTATCAGGTGTTACTATCATTGATTGGGATAAAATAAAAAATGACACCGCCTCATTCATAGACGATGTCATCTCTCAAGCTCGTGAAAATGTAGATATATTAAACTTATTTGACTAGTGATTATTCTTCCTCTTCAAAGGAACCAAGAATCTTGTAGAGCAGTTTGTATAGCTGTTCTGACTCCTCTGGAGAAAGACATACACACTTACCCATTTTAGCAGGTATCGTTGATGCCTGCTTTTTTAATTCCTCGCCATCCTTTGTCAAAGTGATAATAAGATTTCTCTCATCATCCTTTGAACGACTACGCTTAACATAGCCCTTCTGCTCCAGCTTCTTTAAAACAGGAGTAAGTGTACCTGAATCCAGGAACAGCTTGTTCCCAAGTGCCTTAACTGTAATCTCCTTTTCCTCCCATATTACCATCATGGCAATATACTGAGTGTAGGTAAGATCCAAAGGATCGAGATATGGCTTATATCTCTTAACAATCTCCTTTGAGCAGGCATAAAGAGGAAAACATAATTGATTAGAAATTTTTAAGCAATCGTACTTGTCACCCATTATTTATCACCTCATCGTTTTAATAAAATCTTTCTGAGCTTAATAATAGATTTATTTTAAAGGTTCTTAGAAACGAAATCCTTAAGGACATCCTTTGGAACAAATCCAACGTTCATGTCAACCTTCTGTCCATCCTTTAAAATAACAACTGCAGGAATATTCATAATTCCGAATTCTTTTGCTAAATCTGGATTCTCATCAGTATCGATGCTGTAGAACTTTGCATCGTCAGCCATTTCCTCAGAGACCTCTTCCAATACTGGGCCGAGCATCTTACATGGTCCACACCAAACAGCATTAAAATCTAATACTGTAACTCCTGCCTTATCCATTGAATTAAACTCATCTGTACTAATTTTCTTTACCATAATAATAAAACTCCTTTCAATTTTAATCAATTATATTGTATGAATTATTTGTTACTATTCATATATGAAACAGCTGAAAGTGCTGCCACATTTCCTTCACCAGCTGCCTTAATATACTGGTAAGGTGCTCCAGTAATATCTCCAGCAGCAAACAAGCCTTTGATATTTGTGGCCATTGAACGGTCTACCTTAATGTGATTTCCATCCATTTCAAGGCCTGGAACAAGCTGTGATGGAGCAATCTGCTCTCTCAAAATAAATATACCATTTGCTGTAAAGGAAGAATCCCTGGTATTTAGAACTGCCATACCATCTTTCATTTCAATGGACTCAGGCTTTACCTCTAAAGTAACCTCGATATTTCCGCCTAAAGATCCTGCATACTCATACTGTGGAAGGTAATAAACCTTCTCTGCTCGCTCTGCAAGGAACTCTGCCTCTGGCTCATCCTCTGCACTGTAAGCAACTATGATAGCTGTCTTTCCTTTATATAAAGCCGCATCACAAGTTGCACAATAGCTAACTCCACGTCCGAGATTCTCCATCTCTCCTGTGAATGGCTTCATAGCTGTCATACCAGCTGCTACAATCACAGTGCTTGCTTCATAATCACCGTTGTGGCACTGTATTGCGAAATACTGTCCCATTGAGTAAATGGCATTTACCTTATCCTCTGTAATCTCCACACCCATCTTTGTGGCATGATCTAAAAATGCTTTTGCCATGTCTTCTCCAGACACATCTGGCAAGCCAAGATAATTCTGTATGGTGTGTGCTTTTGACACCTTATCTGATGAGCCCTTTCCTCCAAGAAGAAGAACTGTTTTATTTCTAACCTTTGCTGTAATAGCTGCTTCAAGACCTGCTGGTCCAGTACCTATTATTGCTACATCGTACCTTTCCATTGATATTACCTCCATTGACATCTCGATTAAATTGCATACAACTATTCTTTGTAATTAGATTGTATGCAATTAAATTGTTTTTGTCAACAGTTTTTTCTCATATTTATTTGTTTTAAAAAAGGCTTTAGGACTTAGTATCCTAAAGCCTTCATCAATTATATTATCAATAATTGAATATTTTGTTAATTGTTTTCAGCATTTATTCTGAAGCTTATTTCTTCTTTTTGCTGAAGACAAAAGCTGTACCAATACCAGTTGCTGCAATAACTGCTACTAATGAAACCCAAATCCATGTTAAAGACTTTGTCTCCTTAGCAACTGTAGGAACTTCCTCGTCATCGATCTTTGTCTCTTCTACTGGAGACTCCTGAACGATTTCCTCTTCTTCCTCTTCAACAACTTCTTCCTCAGCCTCTTCTGTCTCTTCTTCCTCAAAAGTAGCCTCTTCTGTAGAAGCAACCTTCTTAGAAGCGCTCTTCTTTACTGTTGGTGCAACATTTGCTGCAACAACGATTTCCTCATCAGCTAAATCCTCAGCTGTTACACTTGTAAGTGTATCAACTGTGCCAGCATTCTTTGTTGTAGATGCAGAAGCTGAAGATGTTCTGCCTGAAGATGCTGTGCTTCTAGATGATGTGCTATTAGAAGCTGCTGTGTTGTTTGAAACTGTTGTGCTGTTTGAAGAATTTGAACCACCGTTAGATGGCTGTACTGGAGTAACAACTGGTGTTGTCTCCTCGCTCTTTGTCTTCTTTGTAAAGAGCTTTGAAATGTTGAACTTCTTTACAGTATTAATAACTGTATCTACAACCTTCTTACCTGTTACATATGTCATCTGACCAATGTAACCTGGAAGATTTACCATAGCCTTAATAGACTCCTTAACAGCGCCTGGATAATCAACCTTTGTGTCGATGTGGAACACATTTCCAGAAATAGGATTCTGAATGTCCTGCTTAACCTGAACACCTGAATTTACGTAGTAATCAGTCTTAACTGTGTTACCGTTCTCGTCCTTTTTAGTGCCATAAGCTTCGTTCCATACAAGAGCGCCAACTGTTGTACAGTTGTGATTGAAAGCGTTAACGTAGCTGTGTGCATCGAAAGCATCAAGCATTACATTGAGCTCACGCTCTGTGAACTCCTGCTCAACAACCTCGTTTGGTCCCTGATCGTAAGCATACTTCTGGTTGTAAAGCTCACGGTTAATCCAAACACCACCCTCAGTAGTAGTCTCTGCAACATGCTGTCCAAAAGACTGACCATGCTCATCTAAAAGCTTAAGGATAGTTAAGTAGTTTGCAGCAACATATTCCTCTGTTAACTGCTCGTTAAGAGCTTTGTTTGCAAACTCTGTAAGCTTAGCAATATCTTCCTTAGTCATTCCCTCGTTCATTAGGTATGGAATGTAATCTTTCTCAAGCTCTTCCTCTGGAGTAGACATGCTGTAGTTTCCGATTGTAACATACTCACCACGGTTTAAAATAACTGTGCCCTTAGTGAAATGCTCAATCTCCTGATCAACGTACATATCATTAGCCTTAGCTATTCTGATAGCTTCGTTAGTATCAGTCTGCGCTGCCTCATTAATTTCCTCAAGAGTGCTTCTCCAAGATACTACACTGTCATCGTTATCGCATGCTTCTCTAAGACGATCTGCATACTCAGGATTTGCGATGTAATATCCATAAAGCTTATCAAGAGAAATCTCGAGATTATCAACGTAGCTTGTGTAAACAAGATATACGTGACCATCTCTGAAGTTCTTTGAATCATCGTGGCGTGCAACAAGTCTTACGCTACCTAAAACGCCACCGTATAATCCGCGATGCCACTTGTCTGTGTCATCATAGTCCTTGATACCATCCTCATCAGTGTCAGCCTTACATGGGTCTGATACAAGAACTGCATAGAGCGAACCATCCTCTCTAGTCTCAATAACGACTTCCTCGCCGTTTGATAATCCGTCAGCATCTAAGTCGTTAGACTGCTGAACCTGAAGATAAGAGTAATCTCCAAAAACCTTCTTGCCAGTCTCTGTAAGAATCTCGCCTTCGCAAAGCATCTTTGTGTGTAAATCACTGATGCCATCGCCATTGAAGTCCTCATCTTCCTTTGCTTCGAGAAGCTCGAGCTCTTCATCTGCTAAAAGCTCTTCCTCTGTCTTCTCTTCTTCCTCAGTCTCCTCTTCAGAAGACTCCTCTGATGAAGTCTCGTCTGTAGCTGGTGCTCCATCTACAACAACCTCACCTTTTATTTCGTCTGTTCCTTCCTTATTAGTGTCGTCAGAAAGAATAACAGTTACTTCTGTTGTCTCATTAGATGTCTCGTCTGTAGCTGTGTTTGATTGCTCGGCAACAGCCTCTGCTGCCTCATTCTCCACTAATACCTGGTTTTCTTCTTCCTCAGCCATGGCAGACATAGGAACAAAAGTCTGCACAGCGAGCACTCCCGCAAGCGCTAAAGAAGCCGCTTTGTAATGATTTTTCATTCGTTTTTATCCTCCCTGAATAAAATACAACCGAGTAGCATTATATCATATAACTTTTCTTTTATAAACTAAAATTTTCAAAATCGTTTCCATTTGTTGATTAAGCACCGAGCTAGATTTTACGGGGTTTTTAAGACATTTCAGATAATATATTTTTTAACTAGGGAACAGTAATCTATGGATTGTGAATAACCAGCTTTTCATATAAAATGTTAAGGTAATTTTCATTAAGGAGAAGATTAATATGAGAAAATTCTTAAAAAGAAAAAATATCGAGATATCAGTTAAGAGATATCTTATTGATGCTTTAGGTGCCATGGCGCAGGGATTATTCTGCTCCCTTTTAATTGGTACCATCATCAATACTATTGGAGCTCAGTTTGGAATTAGTTATTTAACTACTCCAGTGGCTACAGTAGGTGGAATTGAATACACCGTAGGTGGTCTTGCAGTTGCAATGAGCGGTCCTGCCATGGCTGTTGCAATTGGATACGCTCTTCAGGCTCCTCCACTTGTACTGTTCTCACTTATATCAGTAGGTTTTGCTGCTAATGCTCTCGGCGGTGCCGGCGGCCCTCTTGCAGTATTATTTGTAGCAATTATCTCTGCTGAGATTGGTAAGGCTGTTTCAAAGGAGACAAAGATTGATATTCTTGTGACTCCACTTGTTACTATCGGAGTTGGTGTTGCCCTTTCAGCATGGTGGGCTCCTGCATTAGGACGTGCTGCAAGCTCAGTTGGTACACTTATCATGTGGGCAACTACAAAGCAGCCATTCTTAATGGGTATCCTTGTTTCCGTAATCGTAGGAATTGCTCTTACACTTCCTATTTCCTCTGCAGCAATATGTGCTGCCCTTTCACTCACTGGTCTTGCTGGTGGTGCTGCCGTAGCAGGCTGCTGTGCACAGATGGTAGGCTTTGCTGTAATGAGCTTTAAGGAAAATAAATGGGGTGGACTTGTTTCACAGGGTATCGGTACTTCAATGCTTCAGATGCCAAATATCATCAAAAACCCTCGCATCTGGATTGCACCAATCCTCTGCTCTGCTATCACAGGCCCTATTGCTACCTGCATTTTCAAAATGGAGATGAACGGAGCCGCTGTTTCTTCTGGAATGGGTACCTGCGGACTTGTTGGTCAGATTGGTGTCTACACTGGCTGGGTAAATGATGTGGCCGCTGGCACAAAGTCAGCCATCACAACCATGGACTGGGTAGGACTTATCCTTATCTGTTTCGTGCTTCCAGCTGTAATCTGCCCTGCCATCAACAATTGGCTCAAGAAAATTGGCTGGGTAAAGAGTGGTGATATGAAGTTAAGCTAAATACCGCATATACGAAAACAGGTTGCGAGATGCGACCTGTTTTTTATTCTTTTTTCAATTTATTCTTAATCACACAAAGTTTTTCTTTACACTGGCTGCACTGTAGCCGCTGATTACTTCCATACCAGAAACGCTCTGGATGCTTGGCGTAATTTACTTCCCATCTAATGAGCACTATCAGCGATGTAAAAAACAGGCTCCAGGAGAAAAAGTTCTTTATAAACAGCATTGGTGTGAACATCATAAAATGCCCCCAATCGTAGATGCGACAATTTATACAACATCTGTTGTGCATAATTGCTGTCTGGAATGGACAGAAAAACAAAATACAAAGGTAATCACTTAAATAAAAGAACACCGTCAGCATCAGCATGTCAGCTACATCTATTATTTTAAAAAGGTATAGCACTGCAAACACTGCATTAAAGATGAGCCAGCTCAGCATTACTATCCAAGCCTTCACATTCATGTTCTGAACGAATTCCAACAGCTCTAATCGGGAATAACCAGGCACTTCCTCAAACTCTTCTATCTTCCCTTTTTTGTAAGCCATCGACAGCTCCTTGTTTGGGAAAATATGTTGAATCATCATCACCATAAATACAAACCACAGCGCATGAAGCGGGCTGATTCCATACTCAGAAATTCCAAAGGTAAACTCATGAGTCATGAATTCAAACAGCATTTCTTTTTTAGTCAGATATAATCCAAATATAAATATGAATACGAACAGTCTAAAAAAGAAATTGATTAGAGCTCTCTTCATCATTCGAGTCATAGGTTACCTCCGCTCTCCCTATGACAGAATCATACTCCACATTTGTTTAGAAAAAGTGAAAGCACATTACAAAATCGTAATGTGCTTTGTGGTTAATTCTATTCTCTTATTTTGCTATTCTTGTAAGCTGATTTGCTCCAAGGAATTCATCGTATGGAAGCTCTATATCAATAAATCCTGATGCATAAGGTCCTAAATCATATGGATAGAAATAATATACTGCATGGTCCTCATACCAGATAAGATTTCCTGAATCAATATGTGTTGATTCATAAGCATTTGAATATGCTTCCTCTGCATCTGCTGCAAAATATTTTTCCGAACCATTCTGGTAATCTTCCTTTACCTTACCTGCAACAAGTGTCTTGAACTCTTCCTCTGTTCCTTTGTAGAAAGCAGTAATGTCAAGCTCTTCTCCAGTAGTCAAATCAAACAATCTTGTTCCACGACCAGGCATGCCATGTGCTCCGCCGCCATACCAGTAATCTGCCATCTGGACCTCAAGGAATCTGTCATCAATTATTGATACATCAGAAACAGTAGTCTCATCTGTTTCGCAGCCCTGCTCTTCATTTTCTTTATGCCAATCACAGTCGTCTGTATAAGCATCTGTAACAATCTCACCGTTCTTAGCGTCAGCATATGAAAGAAGCTTATTAATCTCATCAGCATGTGAAGAGTATTTTGCATCTAAAACGAAATTCTCACCATAGTTTTTAGAAACTATCGTGCCACAGGCTGAGCATTTTTCAGTATATGAATAGTAATTGATAGTTCCGTAATTAAATACAGAATATTCTTTTACTGATAAATCTAAATCCTCGAAGGTGCCGTTGCTCTCATTAAATCGTGCCCACTTTTCTTCGTTGCCAAAGAACTGCAATGCATAAATTTTTCCATCGATAATCTTAAATCCATCGATACCAAATCTATTATTATCAGTTCCTGGAATCTTTGAAGTTGTATAAAGCAGTGCGGCTTGATCCCTGCTGCAATCATAACGATAAACGCTGTAGTCCTCTACACCATACTGTTTCTCAGTAATGGCCTCATAATATACTACGCCATCCTCGTATGCTAAATAAAAATCTGAACTATTATCTTTTCGAATAGTATGTGCTTTTCCATCCTCCAGATTATAGCAATCCATGATTATGTCATCGTCATCGAAATCTCTGAGATAGAGATAGTTCTTGCTGTAGCCTGTAAGGTACTTGCCAGTATTTTGAAGACCTTCTATAGCTGTCTCTCCATCAGCTGTAAGCTTTGAAAAGCTCCACTTTGTTTCGTCACCATCTTCTGTAATCTTACCAACCACAAGGAATCCTAGCTCATCATAGGTGCGCTGGATACACTCATTATCCTTTGCTGGCTGAATCAGACTACCATTATGATTTTTTAATATATCACTGACTTCAGAGGCACCTTCTACAAGTGTTAAAGAATCCTTATCTACAGTAAATACGCGTTCATCCTGGCGAATATTATCTTCGTATGTACGAATATCTACATATACCTTGCCCTGATAGTAATCAAAGGACATAGGTGACCACTCACCTGAGATGTTATAAAAGTTTGCCCAGTTTTTTGATGAACCATCAATGGCATAATAGCTGGTTACTGATTCGTCCCCAGAATAATCTGTGTTATGGAAATAGATTATTCCATCGTACATACCGTCAATGGATACACCATACTCATAATCTACACCGATTTCTTTAAATACACCCTTGTAATCTTCAAGGGTGTACTTGCCGATTTCATTGCCATCAGCATCTACCGTATATCCGATATTATAGTCGTAGGTAAGATAATACTGCTCATCAGAAGAGCTTACAGCATCAGAAACTGTTTCTGACAAGGTATCTTTAACATCACTGATTGCATTGCTAATATCATCTTTTTTGCAGCCGCAGCTTCCCACTGCAAGGACTGCGCATAAAAGAATTAATATAGATTTTTTCATTTCATATTCTCCTAGAATTTTAGTCCTTATTTCTCGTCGCAAACCTGGAAGGTCAAGAATTTAAGGTAGTAGCTTTCATCTGCCGCCCAAAGGATTGGGTGGTCTGGAGCCTGTGTTCTAAACTCTACCTGACGAAGGCGCTTGTGAGCTGCCTGTGCTGCCTGTCCGATTACCTTTATGAATAAATCCTGAGTCATGAAGTGTGAGCATGAACAGGTAGCAAGATAACCGCCATCCTTTACAAGCTTAAGTCCCTTCATGTTAATCTCACGATAACCTTTAATGGCATTCTTTGTAGCCTCACGAGACTTTGTAAAAGCAGGTGGGTCAAGAATAACCACATCAAACTTCTCTCCTGCCTCGGCAAGCTTTGGAAGCTCATCTAATACGTTTGCCTGCTTGAACTTTACTGTGGAATCAAGTCCATTTAACTTCGCATTTGCGGTAGCCTGAGCCACTGCAAATTCTGAAATATCAAGTCCTGTAACCTCAGCTGCACCACCAAGACCTGCATTAAGGGCAAAGGTACCCATGTGAGTAAAGCAATCGAGAACTCGCTTATCCTTGCAAAGTCTCTGGATAGAAAGACGATTGTACTTCTGGTCAAGGAAGAAGCCTGTCTTCTGACCATTAACAACATCTACCATGTAGTGAACACCGTTCTCTACTATCTCTACGTTTGTATCAAACTCCTCACCGATAAAACCCTTGTAAGGTGCAAGACCTTCCTTAGTACGAACCTTTGCATCGCTTCGCTCATAAACGCCACGAATCTTAAAGCCATCGGCAGCCATAAGCTCCTTAAGCATATCTACAATCTTAAGCTTTAGCTTGTCGATTCCAAGGGCAAGAGATTCTACAACAAGTACATCATCGTACTTATCAATAACAAGCCCTGGTAAGAAATCTGCCTCTCCAAAGATTACTCGACAACAATTCAAATCCACTGGAAGTAATACGGATTTACGATACTCCCAGGCATTCTTTACTCTCATATATAAGAAGTCATCATCAATAAGCTGATCCTTCTTGCGAGTCATCATACGAACTCTAATTTTTGAATTAGTATTGATGAATCCACGTCCCATCATGTATCCATCAAAATCATGCACTACAAC
Organism: Pseudobutyrivibrio sp. 49; assembly: GCF_900100545.1. Taxonomy (GTDB): domain Bacteria; phylum Bacillota; class Clostridia; order Lachnospirales; family Lachnospiraceae; genus Pseudobutyrivibrio. The sequence goes on along the minus strand of NZ_FNDP01000001.1, from coordinate 2,556 downwards.
AATGTCCCCATTTTCAAAAGAGCCCATTACACTATCAATCTCGTTATCAAAAATCCAGGCTCCGCCTGCTTTGATGGTACGACCCTCTCCCTTTTTCAATGTAACAATTGCTTCTGACATAGTTTTCTCCTATTCAAACAATGATTTTATATCTAATAATGAATCCAGCCTTGCATAAAGCTTTTCCTTAAGCTCCTCATCTGGTTCAGTTAAATCTGGAATCATTATAACATTACAGCCGGCTCCATAGGCACTAAGGCAGCCATTTGGTGAATCCTCAACAGCGTAAGTCTCTGATGGGCTGATTCCAAGGCTCTCACATGCGTATGCATATATATCTGGAGCAGGCTTTCCAACCTTAACCATATCTGCGCAGACTACTGCATTGAAATACTCAAAAAGGCCAATCTTCTTAAGATATCGCTCTGCTCTTTCCTTAACATTAGCAGTTACAAGCGCAATAAATATATCATGGTCTCTGAGCCATTGCAAAATCTCTTTTGCTCCTGGCTTTAAAGGAATACCGGTCTCTGCAACCACATTTTCTACAAGCTGCCTACGATAATCGCGCACCTTAATATAATCGAAATCGTCACCATACCACTCTCTGAACTGTTCGACTGCGAAAGCACTTCCCAGTGAGCGAAGTATCAGAGGCTTTTCAGGTGTCATCTCATAGCCAAAATGCTCCATTGCTTTTGGCCATTGTTCCTGATAAATCTTTTCTGTATCTGTAAGTGTTCCATCTAAATCAAACAGAACAGCTTTTATTTCTTTACTCATAAGCACCTCTTGCATGTTTGCTAATCACTCTATAAAGCAGTGTTGTAGATACAATCATCATAATAACCTCAGTCACAGGCTGTGCCCAAATCATACCATTGAAACCAAATACGTGATTGAAAATCAATAGTAATGGCACATATAAAAACAACTGACGAACCAGTGTTATCGTAAATGCGTATTGAGGCTTACCCATAGACTGAAAGGAAGTACGACTCATGGATATGGCGCCTACAAATGGAAGGATACACATAAGTGTTCTAAGCACCTTTGCTCCTGTAGCGATTACATCAGGCGACTGTGTAAATATGCCAATCAAGTGTGGGGCAAATATTCCAAATATCGCCATCACACAAAGCTCCACAGAGCTTACTACTGCGATTCCTGATTTTAGAATATTAAGCATTCTCTTATAATTCTTTGCTCCGTAATTGTAGCCCATAAGAGGCTGGGTACCTGCTGCAAAGCCCTGATAAATATAATTACCCATGGAAAGAATCTTCTGTGCTACTCCCATGGCAGCTACTGTGAGCTCTCCATAGCCTACAGCTAAGTTGTTATTAACAATATAAGCTACAGATGTAAGTAGTGTCTCTAAAGTCGCAGGCACACCTACCCAAAAAATCTCTTTCAGTATCTCCTTAGTTGGGAGAATATATCTAATACTAGGTCTTAGTAATGATTTACCAGTTGCGTACAACAAAACAGATGCCAACATTCCACAGGCATTTCCAAGTATTGTGGCAATGGCCGCTCCTCTTATTTCCATTCCAAGAACAAAAATAAAGATAGGATCTAAAATGATATTTACAACTGTTCCAAGCACCATTCCTATAATAGAAAACTTAGCTGAACCTTCTGCTCTAAGGAGCTGTCCAAAGGTATAATTTCCCATGGTGAAAATGCTTCCTAAAAGAATGATAAAGGTGTACTGACTTGTGTAGCCAAAGGTATTTTCCTTTGCTCCAAGTCCTGTAACAATCTGTGGTAACAGAGCTATTCCAATTATTGTTACTATAATACTATTTAAGACGGTAAGTGAAAATCCAACCGTCAGAGTATGATTAGCCTTTTCCTTATTACCTGCACCAAAGCTCCTGGCAATAAGGGATGCTGCACCTGTTCCTACCATATTAGATATGGCAATGGAAATCATCATTACAGGATAGGCTAAATTAACAGCTGCCAGCTGATAATCATCATGCATCAGGCCTATAAAATAGGTATCTACCAAGTTATAGAGAACCATTATCATCATGCCCATAATAAGTGGCACACCCATCTTTACAACAGCCTTAGCTGGTGCCTCTTCGCTAAGAGTGTATATTCTTTTATCTTTCTTTGTGTCTTCCATTTCTAGTTACTCTCATCTTTTTTGATTTAAAAAACCTAAATTACTATACCACATCCATACAAAAAAAGCTTCCCGACTGTATAAGTCGAGAAGCTCAGAGTGTAGACAAAGTGTCGCGGCTTCCGCCGCGACATTTTCTTTTTAATAAGGAGGAACTGGAGTCTGCGGACTCCAGTTCTTTCATTTTTAGATTATCCAAATCCTTAGAAAGCCTTGATTTTACAAGCGTTCTAGTTACTTTTTTGGTATAATAATACTATCAAAACAAGGGGTTAGAATAATGATTACAGAACAGAATGAGAAGGCAAGAAAGCAGATTGAATTTGTATGTACTGATGACTTGGTTCCTCAAGATCATCTTCTTAGGATTATAGATAAAGCTATTGATTGGTCTTTTATTTATGATTTAGTCAGAGATA
>NZ_FNDP01000002.1 GCF_900100545.1 Pseudobutyrivibrio sp. 49 | reverse complement strand
CCAGAGAAGCTCATTCCACTTATCATCAACAATGCGCTTCAGGGCAAGGATCTTCCAGTATACGGTGATGGAAAGAACGTACGTGACTGGTTATATGTAGAGGATCACGCTAAGGGAATCGATATGGTTCAGGAGCAGGGTAAGCTTTTTGAGACATATAACATCGGTGGTCACAACGAGAAGCAGAACATTCAGATTATTCACATCATCCTTGATACACTTCAGGAGATGCTTCCAGAGGGAGACCCACGTAAGGAGCTTGTATCAGAGAAGCTTATTAAGTATGTAACAGATAGAAAGGGTCATGACAGACGCTATGCTATCGCTCCAGATAAGATTAAGGCTGAAATCGGTTGGTATCCAGAGACATGCTTCGAGGAAGGCATCAAGAAGACAATCGCTTGGTTCTTCGAGCACGAGGACTGGATGAAGAATGTAACATCTGGTGATTATCAGAAGTACTATAACGATATGTATTCAGGAAAATAAAAATGAAGAATTACGACTATCTTATAGTCGGCGCGGGCCTCTTTGGTGCGACTTTCGCCCATGAGGCTCTCAAGCGTGGTAAGAGCGTTTTAGTTATTGACCGTAGAGACCACATTGCCGGCAATATTTACACAAAAGAAGAGGATGGAATTAATGTGCACGTTTATGGAGCACATATTTTCCATACCAGCGACAAGAAGATTTGGGATTATATGAACCAGTTCGCTGAGTTCAATAATTATATTAATTCCCCAGTTGCAGTTTATGGAGATGAGCTTTACAATCTCCCATTCAACATGAATACTTTCTCTAAGATGTGGGGGATCAAGACTCCAGCAGAGGCTAAGGCAAAGATTGCAGAGCAGATTAAGGAGCTCAATATCACAGAGCCTAAGAACCTTGAGGAGCAGGCGCTTTCACTTGTTGGTACAGATGTTTACGAGAAGCTTATTAAGGGTTATACACAGAAGCAGTGGGGACGCCCATGTGATGAGCTTCCAGCCTTTATCATCAAGAGATTGCCACTCAGATTTACATACAATAACAACTATTTCAACGATAGATTCCAGGGAATCCCTATGGGTGGTTACACTCAGATTGTGGAGAAGATGCTTGAGGGCGCAGATGTTGTTCTCAGCCAGGATTATTTCGATATGGTTGGTGGCGTGGAGAACGCGCCCGAGTCAACAGAGGGCGAGCTCAACGATGGAACAAAGGTAAGCTGGGGCAAGCTTGTATTCACAGGTCAGATTGATGAATACTATGGTAGCTGCTACGGCGAGCTTGAGTATCGTTCTGTTCGTTTTGAGACAGAGAAACTTGATTGCGATAACTATCAGGGAAATGCAGTTGTAAATTATACAGCGGCAGATGTGCCTTACACACGTATTATCGAGCACAAGCATTTTGAGTTTGGACAGCAGCCTACTACCATTATTTCAAAGGAATATTCTTCTGAATGGCAGCCAGGTGTGGAGCCTTACTATCCAGTTAACAATGATAAGAACAATGCAGTTTACGAGGAGTACGCAAATCGTGCCAAAAGCGAGAAGAGTGTAATCTTCGGAGGACGCCTTGGTCAGTATAAATACTACGACATGGATAAGGTTGTAGCAGTAGCATTACAGTGTATTTCAGACAACATGGAGTAGACTAGAAGAATTATTGGGAGATGATGAATATGAGAGGAATATTGGAGAGCATACGATTTTTCTTTGCCACCAGCAAAGCAGCAAGAATTGCTTTGGCTGTAGTGGTGGGGGCATCTGCACTTGGTGCAGGCGGCGCAGGAATCTATGCTATCATGCATGACGATATCGAAGAAGAGGTAGTTGAAGAAGTAGAAGTTGAGGAAGAGGCAGCCGCGGAAGATGTCTATATTCCAAACTTCAAGAGTGTTGTACTTACCAGTGAATCTCTTGAAAAGGATTTGACAATATATTTCTCAGATGCAGAGGACAATGCAATTACAGGAGTACCATTTCAGGTTAAGCTTATAAAGAAAGATGCATCAGAGGGACTTAAGACATATATTGATGAAATATCAAAGATTGACTCAGATATTGCAGAAATTGCGGGACCATCTTTTGGAAAAAAAGCAGAAGATGAGGCTACAGAGGAAGATGCGGAAGAGTCATCAGAAGAAGCTGCAGATGAGACAAAAGAACCTGATGCTGAGAAGCTTCTTGCATTACTTCAGTCAAGAAATGTAGATATTACAGTAACAGATGAAAATGGTGAAGTTGTTGATACTCAGAAGGGTCACATTAAGGACGATCCACTTTACCAGTTGATTCTTGATAAAGAGACAGCTATCCAGTCATACGCCATGGCAGTTAAGGAAGCCGATGGTCAGGTTTATACAGATGATGACGAGGATGGTGTAATCTCAGAGAAGGACATGGAGCCAGGTGATTATGTAGCTTGCCTCATGTACGATTTTGATAACGAAGAGATTTATGAGCCTTCAGATTTTGCAACTGCAGTCAATGTAAAGGACAAGGTTGAATTCAAGGTTCAGAAGGAAATCAAAAAGCAGATTAAGAAGGATGTGGCAGCCGAGGATAATCAGCCAAAAGAGGCAGCTCCTGTTGAAGCAGTCCTTCAGGATACAGTAGAGTATGTTGCTTCCAGCAAGGTTGAAAATGGTGGCTCAGCCAAGGGAATTAAGGGCTCTGAGATTGCAGCACCTAAGTCAACTAAGGGTTCAAGCAAGGCTACAAAGAAGGGTGAAGGCAGAACTACTGTTGTGCACAAGCTCAAGCAGGAAGTTAAGAACTTCAATATCACTGTTATATATAAAGCAGATGATAAGGAGCTTGGCAAAGAAACAGTAGCAGTTCCACAGAATACAGAAAAAACATTTGATGCTAAGACATTTGATGGTTATACACTTACTTCTGAGAAGCAGTTAAAGGTAAAGGCAGACAAGGATAAGAGTATTGAGTTCAAGTATAAGAAGAATGCACCTTCTCCTAGCCCAACCACAACACCAAGTGTGAGTCCTAGTCCAACAGCAACACCTAGCCCAACAGCTAGTCCATCACCTACAACAACACCGGATCCTACAAAGGAACCAACTAAGGAGCCAACTAAGGAACCTACAAAAGAGCCTTCTAAGGAGCCAACAGCAACACCAACTCCAGAGGCTACACCATCACAAACATCTGATCCAACTCCAACACCGGAGAATCAGACAGGTGCGATTAACACAAGAAGACCGGTAGCTGTTTCTTTTACTACAAATAGATTTGTAACTTTAGCTGCAAGAGTTCGTAAAATCGCAGCTAACACAGCAACAGAAGAAAAAGCTACTCTTGATATGAGCTATTCAAATGGTGTGTTTACTATTACAGCAACAACAAATGTTGGTTCAGTAACAGTAAATGGCACTGCTGTAACAATGAAGGATGGCAAGGGTACCTTCACAGTCACAAAAGATGGTGATTATACACTTGCAGGTGTTCCAACATGGTCAGATAAGGTAGCAGCAACAGATGCAGAAAAGCTTTCTGTTACATATACAGTTTCAGGTTATGGCACAGCATCTACAGAGAGACTTAAGGATAAGGAAGGTCATGAGCTTTTCCTTGATGAGGCTCTTACAAAGCCAGCTACAGTAGCAGATTATGCAGCAGATAAGACATACTATTTCAAGGCTGCAAACTATATTTACTACGGATGGCAGTCAATTGGTGGCGCAAGCTACTACTTTGATAAGAATGGAAACAAGGTTACTGGCGAGCAGGTAATCCAGGGTGTTAAGTATAACTTTGGACCTGATGGAGCTCTTCTTGTGAAGGGCACAGGTATTGATGTTTCTAAGTATCAGGGAAATATTGATTGGAATCAGGCTAAGTCAGCAGTAAGCTTTGCGATTATCCGTTGCGGATATCGTGGACAGACTGATGGACAGCTTCACGAAGACCCATACTTCTACAAGAACATGAAGGGAGCCAAGGCAGCAGGCGTTGCTACAGGTGTTTATATCTTCTCACGTGCTGTTAATGAGGCAGAAGCTGTACAGGAAGCATCAATGGCAGTTGCCATGGCAAACAGTGCAGGCGGATGCGCATATCCAATCTTTATCGATATGGAAGATACAGCAAGAGGCGGCGGATTGTCAGCAGAACAGCGTACTGCTATCGCAAATGCGTTTATTGCTACAGTTCAGTCTTCTGGATACAAGGCAGGTGTTTACTGCAGTAAGAACTGGATGAACCAGAGAATGAATGCGGGCGGAATCAACGGCTCAGCATATATCTGGATTGCTCAGTACAATACATCTTGTACATACGGCGGTAAGTATTCAATCTGGCAGTACTCGTCAAAAGGCTCTGTTCCTGGTATTAAGGGAAATGTTGATATGAATAAATCATTTTTCTAATAACTAAAGAGTAAATTATATGAACAAAGAAAATAATATTGAAACACAAAAAAAATTCTTTCGCTTTGCAAGTAGCGTGGTTTTAGTAGCAGTACTAGCCACGCTCTTTGGCGTTATGTGGTACATGAGATTACAGTACCTTATGAATCCGTATACAAGATTCCTTGGCAAAGGAAATTATTTGATGATTGCGCTGTATGGCGTTATCACCATACTTATGATTAATACCTTCAAGGGCTTTGGCATTGGAACAGGTCGTATTTCTATCCTTACCATGTCACAGGCTATTGCCATGGGACTTGTAAATGTATTGGAATTCTTCATCATTATTTTGATGACAAGAATCAAATCTCTGATGTGGATTACACTTGGGTACATAATCGTTCTTACAGTGGCTGATGCGGTGGCAGTGCTTTTTGTTACTTACTTCAGCACCAAGCTTTACCGCATGATTTTTCCACCATTTTCAATCCTTAATATCTTTGGTGGATATGAAAATGATCTGGTTTGGAAGATGAATCAGCGTGCTGATAAGTACAGCATCACTGGTGAAATCAGCTGTAGAGAGCCAATTGAAAAGATCACAAAAGAGCTTGAGAATTACGATGCAGTTTTGATTAATGACGTTCCAGCAGAGACTAGAAACGATATCATCAAAGCATGTTTTGCCACAGGAAAGAGAGTATATTTCACACCTAAGATTTCAGATATTCTTATTAAGGGTTCAGACGAGGTAAATCTTTTCGATACACCACTTTATCTTTGCAAGAATGTTGGAATGGATGGAATTTCGGCAGCTATTAAGCGAGCAGGCGATATTTTGATTTCAGGAATTGGAATCATTCTTACATCACCAATTATGCTTGTTACAGCTATACTTATTCACAATTATGATGGCGGTCCAGCACTTTATAAACAGACTCGCTGCACCATTGGTGGAAAGGAATACAAGATTATGAAGTTCCGTTCCATGGTTATGGATGCGGAGAAGGATGGAAAGGCTCGCCTTGCCAGCGTAAATGATGACAGAATCACACCAATCGGACATTTCATCCGTGCTACTAGAATTGATGAGCTTCCACAGTTCTTCAATATCTTCAAGGGTGACATGTCAGTGGTAGGACCTCGTCCAGAGCGTCCAGAAATCATTGCTGAATACGTAAAGGAAGTACCTGAGTTTGCCTTCCGTACTCATGTAAAGGCTGGTCTTACAGGATATGCACAGGTTTACGGAAAGTACAACACCACCTCCTACGACAAGCTGAAGCTTGACATGATTTATTGTGAGAAATGTAGTGTACTTTTAGATATTCAGTTAATACTTATGACTTTGAGAGTTATTTTTACAAAGGAAGCCACAGAGGGTGTGGCTGAGGGAGAAACTAACGCAAATGTCCACAAGTAAAAAAGCATTAATGCACGCCCATACGGCGTACATGGTGACTCAATTTAATATCGACAATATTAAGATTTTGCAGGACCTGGGGTATACGGTAGATGTTGCCTGCTGTTGGCAGGATGACGACAGTGCCCTTAGCCCTGAGGCTATGAAGGAACGCCGCAAAAAGCTTGAAGATTTAGGTTGTCGCGTCATTGAGACAGCCAGTCTGCGAAAGATTTTTAACATTGCAGAGCTGAGCAAAGCCTATCATCAGATTAAGACAGAGGTGGAGACTAATCAGTACGAGATAGTCCACACTCAGTCGCCAATAGGCGGTGTTATCTGTAGATTAGCCTGCAGAAAAGCTAGAAAGCTATATGGCACAAAGGTGATTTATGCAGCCCATGGCTTCCACTTTTTCAAGGGAGCACCACTTAAGAACTGGATGGTGTTCTACAATGTGGAAAAGTACTGTTCAAAATTTACAGACCTGTTGATAACCATCAACAAAGAAGATTATGACAACGCGAGAAAGTTCCATGCCAAGCAGGTGGCCTATATTCCTGGAGCAGGAGTAGACACCCACAAATTTGTGGCAAGCGAGGATGGCAGAAGCCGTGTTCGTAAGGAGCTTGGCATAGATGACGATACCATCGTCCTTCTATCGGTAGGAGAGCTTATTCACAGAAAGAACCATGGGGAGGTTCTTAGAGCTCTGAAAATCATGAAGGACAATGGCACACTTCTAACACCTGACAGTGACGAGCGCGTTCAGCCTAAATACAAGCTGAAATATCTCATTGCAGGTAGGGGTAAGATTCAACATGAATTAGAGGAGAGCATCAAGCATCTTGGGTTGCAGGATTATGTGCAATTACTCGGTTTTAGAAGAGATGTGGCAGATGTATTCGCAGCAAGCGATATCTACGTGTTCCCATCTCATCAGGAGGGGCTTCCTGTAGCCCTTATGGAGGCAATGTCTGTTGGCATGCCTGTTGTCTGCAGCAAAATCCGAGGCAACACTGATTTGATTCAGGATGGCGAAGGTGGATATCTCTTCGATTCAAAGGATGCCAAAACCTTAGTGACAGCACTGAATAAAGCCCTCGTAGACAACGAGGACAAGCGTAAGCAGATGGGTGCTGTGAACATCGAGACAATGAAAGAGTTTGATAAAGAGAAGGTTAATGAGATCATGAGGGGGATTTATGATAGTCTTACACATATCTAAGTCAAACAAATACTCTGGCATGGAGAATGTTGCTATAAACATCATGAAATCCATGCCTGAAGATATTCGCTGTGTGTATCTCACAGCAACAGGTTCAATAGAGACAAAGCTATTGGATAACAATATTGAATACATTGGCATGGAAAAGATTGATGAGAAGGCCATCAAGGAAGTCATTGATGAGCTTCATCCAGATATCATCCATGCCTATGAATATGATGTGAGTCTCATGTGTACAAAGGTTACAGATGAGATTCCAATCATCAGCCATCTTTATTCACTTCCAAAATGGGTAGAGAGAATTGGTCCTAGGGCAGTTGTATACGGCAGTGCCTGCAAGAGCTTTGCCAAGATTATCGTTCCTAACAAAGCAGTGGAAGAAAAGGCATGGTTTAAGGACAATATGGAGGGCAGGACTGCAGTTCTTGGGGTTCCTTTTAATGCTGTAGCAGTCTTTGAAAGAGGCTATGTGGCAGCCACAGAAATGTCAAAGGAGAAGCTGGAAGGCTTCAAATCAGACCTGCTTTTCGTAGGTTATCTTACAGAGGACAAGAACCCTCTGGAATTTATAAAAATCGTTAAAGAAGTAAGTAAGACACACCCTGATATCAAGGCGATTATTGTGGGTGGTGGAGATTTGGGCAGCGAGTGCCTGAAGCTTATTACAAAGCTTAATTTGCTAGATAATATTAAAATGGTGGGAATGCAGCATAACCCATACATTTACATGAATCAGACAAAAATTTTAGTAGCTCCATCCAAGTTCGAGGGCTTTGGAATGGCAGCTGTGGAGGCTATGGCCTTTGGTCGTCCAGTCCTTGCAAGTAAGGTGGGTGGATTTATGGTCACAGTTGATGATTGCTGCGGTAAGATTTGTGGAAACGACAAAAAGCCTCTTGATAAAGATGCTTTTGTTTCGAATATAGAAGAGCTCCTGGATAACAGCGAGATATATCGCATGAAGTCTGACGGAGCCAGAAAACGTGCCAAAGCCTTGAACAACTTTGACACATACATGGAAGAAGTAGTTAAGATTTATGAGGATGTTTACAAAACTGTTAAATAAGCTGAAAAGTGCAGATTTTATATTGGTGACCATGTCTACCGTTGCCTGTTCTGCAATGTCTTTTATTTTCAGCGTTTACAATAAATCGCTGGTGAGCTCCCATTTACTGGGAATCTATCAGACATGTTTGCTGGCGATGACCTATATGAATTATGCTCAGTTTGGTGTACTCAATGCTTACAACAGAGACTATCCACAGGCCTTGGGTCGCAAGGATATGACAGAAGCTGGAAAGCTGAAAAATACAGCCATGACCTTTATGCTCATCATATATGCAGCCATTTTTGTTGTGTTTGAGGGCTGGGTGCTGATTCATTATCGTGGCAGTATTGGTACAGATACTGATGGAGCCAGATATGCCTTTGGTTATGCTCTTTGTCCTGTTCTCATTCTTTTAAAGAGCTTTGACGATATGTCAAATGCCACAGTGAGAATGAACGGACATTACAATAAATCAGCCATTATCGGATTTATCCGTACAGTGCTTGCACTTATCATTGGTGTGGCAGCTATCAACGTGGCAGGCTATTATGGACTTTACGCCATGACACTTTCATCGGCAGCACTTGGAATCATCATGTTTAGAAACGATGCATTCAAGGGTGCCAAGCTAAGCTTTGACTGGCCATATATGAAGCTCATGATTTTGGGAGGATTACCACTTCTCATTAACAGCCTCATTTGGACAATCGTTCAGTCAGTAGATAAGTTTGTTATTTTAGGATTTTTATCTACTGATGATTTGGGTGTATATTCAGTACCACTTATGGGATTTACCACAATGGTTCTGATTCCACAGACTATTTCACAGGTATTTTACATAAAGATTAGCCACCTTTACGGAGCAAATCACGATGAAAACGAAATGCTTGATAAGGCAGCGTACTTCAGCAGAATCACATCTGTTATTTCTGGTGCAGCCTGCTTATTCGTTTTCTATGTAATGCCTGTATTCGTACATTATTTCATGCCAATGTACACTGACGGAACAGCAGCTACACAGATTCTTGTTATCGGCGTAGCCATCTATGCCACAACAATGCTTTACGGAAATATCTTTTCGGTATTGAAGCTGAACAAATCACTTATAGCAAATTCAGTGGCACTGTGTATTTTTAACGCAGTATTCTCAAGCGCTTTAGTGTTGTTTGTAGATAGAAGTATAAACATGGTAGCAATCGGTACAGGATTATCCTATGCCCTTTACTCGCTACTACTTATGGTAAAGCTTGCTCACAGATTTAAGTATTCACTGGTAAAATTGCTTATCAACAGCTGGGGTCCAGCGGTGGCAATCATGGTGCCAGGTGTAGCAGTTTACATGCTGATGCGCTAGTGGGCTAAATTGACAAGAAAACCATTCTTAATTATTATAATATGATGCAAAAAATCGGCTAAAGAGGACAAAATTGAAACGTACATTATTTATAGGTTGTGTTGAAAGTTCATATGTATTATTGGAGGCTATGCTTGAAAAAGGCTACGTAGTTGATGGAATCATCACTATGGAAGAATCCAAAATAAATGCAGATTTTAAATCACTTGAGCCATTGGCTAAGGAATACAATATTCCTTGCATATGCACTAAGAACGTTAACGATGAAGAGACAGTAGGTTTTGCAAAGAAGATTAATCCAGAAGTAATTTATTGCTTCGGTTGGTCACGACTTATTGGAAAGGAATTATTAGCCCTTCCAAAATATGGTGTGGTAGGTTTCCACCCAGCAGCTCTTCCATGTAACAAGGGAAGACATCCACTTATTTGGGCATTGGTCCTTGGCCTTAAGAAGACTGCATCCACATTTTTTATTATGGATGAGGGAGCAGATACAGGCGATATTATCAGTCAGCGCGAGGTCTTTATTGATGAGAAGGATGACGCGCAGGATTTATATGACAAGGTTTTAGAGGTTGCAAAGGAGCAGGTGATTACCTTTACAAAGGAATTTGCAGAGGACAGAGTTCGACCTGTAAAGCAGGATCCAAATGCTGGAAACGCATGGCGTAAGCGTGGACGTATGGATGGTCAGATTGACTGGCGCATGTCTCCAAGAGCCATTTACAATTTAGTTCGAGGACTTACACGTCCTTATGTAGGTGCCCATTTTATGGCGGGCGAGCAGGAGGTTAAGGTTTGGAAATGTGAGTATGAGCTCACAGATGAATACTCTAACCTTGAGCCAGGTAAGGTATTAAAGGTGAATTCACAGACTGATTTCGTCATCAAAGCATACGACGGAATCGTTCATATATTAGACAGCGACGCTGTCAGTTTAAAAGAAGGAGATTATCTCTAAATGAAGGTAATGGTTATTTCACCACACCCAGATGATGAGACTCTGGGCGCAGGTGGAACACTTTTAAAATTGAAGTCAGAAGGTCATCAGATTTACTGGCTTAACATCACAAACATGAAGCCTGAGTACGGCTACAAGCCAGAGCGAATCGCAGAGCGCAACGCCGAGATTCAGAAGGTAAAGGAAGCCTATGGTTTTGATGGCTTTTACAATCTGGAGCTTGAGCCAGCAGGTGTGGACAAGATTGATTTAGGAAAATTCATTCCTATGCTTAAGGAAGTCTTCGAGGAGGTAAAGCCAGAGCTTTTACTTCTCCCATATCAGCATGATGTCCACTCAGATCATCGTGTGATTTTCGAGGCAGCTTATTCCTGCACAAAGTCATTCCGTGCACCATACCTTAAGACTGTTCTTGCAATGGAGATTTTGTCCGAGACAGATCAGGCCATGCAGGAAAGCGGGTTTGTGCCAAACGTGTTCGTGGATGTGACAGATTACATCGATAAGAAAATCGAAATCATGAACACATATGAAAGTGAAATTACAGCCCCTCCATTCCCTAGAAATGCAGAGGCTATAAAGGGCTTGGCTGCCTATAGAGGCGCTACAGCTTACTATAATTATGCGGAGGCTTTTTATCTTATTAAAAGCCGTCTAGATTAGGAGATAACATAGTGTACACTATTTGTTTTATGGCAAGACGTCCCTTCGATGACTTCTCGCCAGCAGTTTATAAGAAGCTTAAAAAAGAGCAGGATAAGGATATCAAAGGCGTATTTATTACTTGCAACAGCAAAGAGACTAAGTATATCTACGACAAGTTTGATAAGGACGAAGTGGTTGTTTGTGAAATCTCAGAGTTTATGAATAAGCACTGGGATGAATTCACCTTAGAGAAGCTCAAGGAATACGAAGAAAAGTATGATGCAGCTCCAATGTGGAAATACATCTATACAGACAGATTTTTAATATATCGAGATTACGATTATTGTGTTCACACAGCGGCAGGTCTATTTGCTTTCTGGGAGCACGTATTTACAACATATCATGTGGATTTCTTCTATGATGAGGTTATCGCTACACTTCTTACTTACACAGCTTATCTTGTTGGTAAGAAGACAAACACAGGCTATTATTCACTGATGTTTATGAGAGCCTGCGGCAAGGATCTTACTCATCATTACATCTTAAATGATCCATTTGAGAAGATTTACAACATGCCAGAGGATTATGCAAGTGTTCCTGTTACAGAGGAGCAGCGAGCAGAGGCAGAGGCTTTCCTTACAAAGTTTGAAGAGAAGCATTTGAAGCCTGCGTTCATGCAGTTCTCAGGTAAGAAGCCAAAGTGGCAGGCAAAGTTTTTCATCTTGCCATTCTTTTATTTAAGACAGAGATTTTTCAATCCATTTACAAGGGACAAGGGCTCATATATTTATTACAAGGCATATGAAGCTACAATGGACCCTATTAAATGGTACTTCAGATATCAGAAGGCTAAAAAGTATTTTAAGAAGGCCGATTTCAGCAAGAAATTCGTGTACTTTCCACTTCACCTTCAGCCGGAAGCTACCACAATCGTATGTGCACAAAAGTACGAAAAGCAGCTGTATTTCATCGATAATTTGGTGAAATCTTTGCCAGCAGATACTGTACTTTATGTAAAGGAACATTATTCATTCCTTGGAATTCGTCCAAACAGCTTTTATGAGCAGTTTTATCAGTATCCAAACGTAGTCTTAATCGACCCATGGGAGGATTCACTGAAGCTCATCGATAAGAGTGAATGTGTTGCCACACTTACAGGTACTGCAGGACAGGAGGCTATGCTTCTTCGTCATCCAGTATTTATGAGTGGAGACATTGTTTACACAGGCGCCCCTGGTGTTATGCACCTTGAGGAGGTCTTTGGAAATTACGAGAGCGCGTTAGCAAATTACAAGCAGCCATCTCGTGAGGATATTATCCAGTACCTTGCAGTTTACATGAGCTGCGCAAGACCAGGAAATACATATGTAATGAGTGAGGCTCGCTTACAGGATGAGAATATCTCTCTTGTAGCAGAGTCAATGTATAAATATTTTAAGGAGATGAAACATGAGTAAAGTTTTAGTTACAGGTTCAGATGGATTCATCGGTTCACATTTAGTAGAAGAGTTAGTTAAGAAGGGATATGAAGTAAAGGCCTTCGTTTACTATAATTCATTTAATAACTGGGGATGGCTCGACACACTTGATAAGAGCATCATGGATCACGTAGAGGTATTCGCTGGTGACGTCCGCGACCCTAACGGTGTTCGTGAGGCTATGAAGGGCTGCGACGCAGTATTCCACCTTGCAGCACTTATCGCTATTCCATTTTCATATCACAGCCCAGATGCTTATGTAGACACAAACATCAAGGGAACTCTCAATATCCTTCAGGCAGCAAGAGACCTTGGTACAAAGCGTGTTCTCGTCACATCTACATCAGAGGTTTATGGAACAGCTCAGTACGTGCCTATCGATGAGAAGCACCCATATCAGGGACAGTCACCATATTCTGCTACAAAGATTGGTGCAGACAGACTTGCAGAGTCATTCTATCGTTCATTTGATTTACCTGTTACTATCGTGCGTCCATTCAACACATTCGGACCACGTCAGTCAGCTCGTGCGGTTATTCCTACAATCATCACACAGCTTCTTGCAGGTAAGGAAGAAATCAAGCTTGGCAGTCTTACACCAACACGTGATTTCAACTATGTAAAGGATACAGCTAATGGTTTCATCGCTATGTACGAAAGCGACAAGACTATTGGTCAGGAAATAAATATCGCTACACAGAAGGAAATCTCTATCGGACAGCTCGCTGAGGAGCTTATCCGCCAGATTAATCCAAATGCAAGAATCATCTGCGATGAGGACAGACTTCGTCCAGAGAAGTCTGAGGTAAATCGTCTTCTTGGCTCTAACGAGAAGATTCTTCAGCTTACAGACTGGAAGCCTCAGTACACCTTCGAGCAGGGCCTTGCTGAGACCATTGAGTTCCTTCGTCACAACTTAGATAAGTATAAGGTAGATATTTACAACATTTAATTATGGAAAACGTTTTTATTAAAGAGACCGACACAATTTTACAGGCTATGAAGACCTTCGATGAAAGTGCCAGACGTACAGTTTTTATCGTTGATGAAAACATGAAATTAATCGCAGCGCTTTCAGAGGGTGATGTGCGCCGTTTTATTCTCTCAGGTGGAGATTTAAACAATCAGGTAAGCACCATCGCAAACTATCATCCACGCACCATGAAAGAGGATGATAGAGATGAAGCGAAGGAATTCCTCAGCCGTCACAATATCGAAGGCGTTCCAATTGTAGATGAGAATGGCATCGTTACAGACACCATCTTTTGGAGTGCTGGAAAGAGAACTAGACAGAGCGACCTTTCAGTACCTGTTGTCATGATGGCAGGCGGAAAGGGCACACGTCTTTATCCATACACACGTATTCTTCCAAAGCCACTTATTCCAGTAGGAGAGAAGCCTATTGCAGAGATTATTTTTGATGGCTTTGCGGAATACGGAATCAATCGCATGATTATGATTGTTAATCATAAGAAAAATATGATTAAGTCATATTTTGGTGAGGTGGAAAAGCCATACACAATCGAGTACGCAGATGAGGACACACCACTTGGAACAGGTGGCGGTCTTGCTCTTCTTCGCGGAAAGCTTGATGAGACATTTATCCTTACAAACTGCGATATCCTTATTGAGGATGATTATTCAAAGATTTATGAGCATCACAAAAAAGAGGGCAATGTAATCACTATGGTTTGCTCTCTCAGAAATTTCCAGGTGGCTTACGGCGTGGTAGAGTTTGGTGAGCACGGAAATATTACAGATATGAAGGAGAAGCCAGAGTTTAGCTTCTTCACAAATACAGGCATCTACGTGGTAGAGCCAGAGGTATTTGACTACATCAAGGACGGCGAGTTCATCGGCTTCCCAGATATCATCAACCGCATCAAGGATGATGGTAAGAAGGTAGGTGTATATCCAATCAACGAGAATTCATGGATGGATATGGGCCAGCTTGACGAGCTTAGCAAGATGGAAAATCGACTAAGAGGAAAGTAATCTCAAAAGGGGAATATTTTTGGAAAAATTAAAATCTTATTTTTCGGAAATGAATAAAGAAAAGGCATTAAAGATTGCTGCTGTAGTACTTGCAGCAGCAACACTTATTTTTGGAGTGTACTTCTATTTCGCAAATTGCTTTAATTCAGCAGCTTCAAAACGAACCAATTTCTATTATGGAATTATCTTCCTGGTGATGTTTGCTATCACTATATATATCCTTAGATTATTGATACTGGATAAGAAGTGGAATTATCCGAGACTGTTTGTAATTACAGCGCTTGCCTGGACATTCTGTATGCAGTTTGTAATGCCTCCAATTTCAGGCGTTGATGAGGTGGAGCATTATTACAGTGCATATCATTGCTCTAATATCATGATGGGTATGAAGGACCAAAACATTGGCTTTGATCAGTATCATGGAATGATTTGGACTGATGAGACCTTCTTCTACATGAGAGCAGAAGATTATTATATGATGCCATATCTGGATGTTACATTCCCTTATCAGTATGCAGTCCTTGCGAACGGAACATGGATTAAGCATGCGGAAGATTTGCAGGAAAATGTTGAATGCCACATCGCTCCAACAAAGGCTTCCCGATATTTAGTTTCAGGATTGGGAATCACAATCGCAAGATTATTAGGCTTTGGCTTTGCTGGAGTAATGTTTATGGGACGATTTATGAATTCCTTGTCCCTTATTATTGCTGGATGGATTGCATTGAAATTACTTCCAGTAGGAAAGCATCAGTTTTTCACCTTCGGATTATTCCCTGCAGTATTAAATCTTTGCAGCTCATATTCATACGATAACATGAGTATTTTATTCTCATTGGCACTTCTTACCTTGTGCCTGTATTACAGCCAGCCACAGGTAAAACTCCATGCATGGGATTTGATAATACTTGGTGGATGTGTATTAATGCTCATCCCTAATAAGACTGTTTATGCGTTATTTGCAATCTGGATTTTCGCCATTCCAGTTAAAAAATGGTGGTCAGATGTAGCACTTAGTAAGAAGTGGTACGAATATGCTATTTTAGCAGTTATTATCGCTGGCGCGGCTGTTGTATTTGAAAAAGTAGTAGTTAAGTATTATTGGCGAATTCGTAAGATGATTTTTTGGACTTATAGCGATAGCGTTTCAGAGGTTGATCCTAGCAGACAGGTATGGAGCTGGGAGTACTTCCAGGACCATAAGCTGGAAACACTTAAGTTCGCATGGAATGGAATTAAATTAGATTTCTGGTATAACATTAAGCACGTTGTTGGTAGCGAATTGGGACATGTAATGTTAAATGCGCAGGTGCCAATGGCTTGCATTATGACTATGTTGATTCTTTTGATTGTAGGAATCATCTTAATCAAGGGAAATCGTATAAAGAAGTGGCAGTATGTAGTTTTCGGCTTGGGTTTATTTATCTGCCTTTTAGCAATATTCGTTGGATGTATGACTAGATTTACACCAACAGACAGCCAGAGAATTCAGATTTCATACAGATACCTGATTCCGCTGTATATGTCTTTATGCATCATACTTGGAACAGATGCTAAGGAAAACAAGCTTTCACTAGCGTTGATTTACATACAGAATCTTGCGTTAGTGTTCTCAATGTGCGGACTGTTATATTACCTCTTCCATTTACGCGATGGAATGCCAGCTCCGTTCTAGTAATAAATACAAATAGAGAGAATATATGAAAAAACATATTTTGATAGTATGCCAGTTCTTTTACCCAGAGCCATTTCGTATAAGCGATATTGCTTTTGAGTGGGTGAAGAGAGGCTATAAAGTAACAGTGGTGACAGGATTACCTAATTACCCAGAGGGTAAGGTATATCCTGGTTATGGATTATTCAAAAAGAGAAGAGAGACAATCAATGGGGTGGATGTAATCCGCATCCCTGAGATACCTAGAGGCAAGAACAAATTTGGTCTCGTGCTGAATTATTTCAGCTTCCCATTCTTTGGTTTCTTTTGGAATTTATTTACAAATATAAAAGCGGATGAGGTGTTCATGCTGGAGACCTCACCTATGAATCAGTGCAAGGTAGGCGTGGCATATGCAAAGAAGCATAAGGTGCCATGCTACTTGTATGTTCAGGACTTGTGGCCTGAGAACGTGGAGATGATTACAGGAATCCACAGCCCTATCGTAATTAAGCCAATAGAGAGAATGGTTAGAAAGATTTACAAGGGTTGTACACATATCTGGGGTACCAGCCCTAGCTTTGTAGAAGCGATTCGCAAATACGTAGATCCTGCAGAGCATGACAAGGTCAGCTTCTGGCCTCAGTATGCTGAGGAATTTTACGAGCCAAAGGAGAAGAAGGCTCACAAGGGCTTCAATGTAGTCTTTACAGGAAACATTGGACAGGCTCAGGGACTTGAGATTCTTCCTGAGGCAGCCGCCATTATCAGAAAGGAAGGCATAAAGGATATTCGCTTTACCATCGTAGGAGATGGAAGAGCACGTCATACATTTGAGGACAGCATTACAAAAGCAGGTGTATGGGATTTATTCGAATTCACAGGCCGTGTAAAGGCTACAGAGGTGTCAGACATCCTCGCAACAGGAGATGCTGCTTTCCTTTCCTTTGCAGATGACGATCTTTTTGCAAAGACTATTCCTGCAAAGCTTCAGTCCTACATGGCCTGCGCAATGCCTATCATTGCCTCAGCCAAAGGTGAGACAGTGCGCGTAATCAACGAGGCTGAGTGTGGACTTTGCTCAGATATCGGAGATGCCGAAGCCTTGGCAAAAAATATCATCCGAATGAGGAGCCTTCCAGAGAAATACCTGCAGGAAATGGGCGAGAATGCATATGCCTATAATAAAGAGCACTTCGAGAAGAAGAAGCTGATGGATGAGATTGACGAATACATGAGGTAAATCATGAAAACATGTTTTGCAACAGTTATATACAAACAGGCTAGGCCTTATCTACAGGAATTATTAGATTCCGTGGATAACCAGACAGATAAAGATACTGACTTGTTGATAATCAATGATAATTACACAGAGTCTGAATTAGCAGAGCTAGACTTACCAGACTATGCAGTTGTTGTAGATTGTCATGATAAGCAGTTATCAATAGTCCAAACCCGCATAGAGATGCTAAAACAAGCCAAGAAACTAGGCTATGACTTAGCTATCCTGATAGATGCAGATGATGCCTGTTCAGCTACCAGAGCTGAGGAGTACAAGAAGGCCTATGAATTAGACAAAACAAAGGTATTCTTTTATAATGAATTCGTTACAGAAGATGGCGAGAAGGTGTTCAAAACACTGCCAGAGACTGTGACAGATATAAAGCAGATTTCCCAGCAAAATTTCCTTGGGTTATCAAATACAGGTATTAATCTAAATGCTATTTCAGAGGAGTTTTTAGATAGTCTTAATGAGTGCACCTCCCCAGTATTTGACTGGTATCTTTTCACGAGATTACTTTTGGATGTGGGTAATGGCATTATGGTAAAAAATGCTGCAACAATTTATCGTATCTACGAAAATAACACTGCTGGTACCAGCCGTGACTTAAAGAAGGAATATGATGTAAAACAAAAGCATTACAGCATTCTTTCTGGTAGATATGAGTATTTTAAAAAATTAGCTAATAAGCTTCAGGGTGTTCGTGAGGACAGCTTGAAATTATCAATAAATCACCAGGGTTACTGGTGGAGTGATATTCAAATGGAGGAATAAACAATGAGATTTAATTATCAGGCAATGGTTGAAGGAAATCAGA
This sequence comes from Pseudobutyrivibrio sp. 49, assembly GCF_900100545.1. Lineage (GTDB taxonomy): Bacteria > Bacillota > Clostridia > Lachnospirales > Lachnospiraceae > Pseudobutyrivibrio. The sequence goes on along the minus strand of NZ_FNDP01000002.1, from coordinate 195,842 downwards.
GACCATATATTATTGCAGAGCTTGGTGCTAATCACAACGGTGATATGGAGCTTGCCAAGACTCTTATCAAGACAGCAAAGGAGTGCGGTGCTGACGCTGTTAAGCTTCAGTCATGGACAGTAGACGACCTCTTCTCAAAGAAGAAGTATGAAGACAACTATTTCCTTGGAGATGATTACAGAAACCGTACAGACTATACATTAAAGTCAGTTATGGAGGCTTATGCAGTTTCTAAGGAGCAGCATGTTATGCTTCAGAAGTACTGCGAGGAGCTTGATATCGATTTTGTATCTACACCATTCTCAATGGCTGGTGCAGATTTCCTTGTTGATGAGCTTCACGTACCATATCTTAAGGTTGCATCACTTGATGTAGACAACATTCCATTCCTTAGACACGTTGGTAGCAAGGGTGTTCCTGTTGTTATCTCTACAGGTCTTACAGGTATGGATGATGTTTGTGCAGCGGTTCAGGCTCTTGAAGAGGGTGGCTGCCACGAGATCGTTATCCTTCATTGTGTATCTATGTACCCACCAAAGGATGAAAATGTAAACCTTAACAACATCGATATGTACAACATGGTATTTGATTATCCAGTTGGTTACTCAGATCATACAATCGGAACAGTTGCTCCTATCATGAGCATCGCAAAGAACGTATGCATCATTGAGAAGCACTTCACAATGGATAAGAACATGGAAGGTTGGGATCACAAGGTTAGTGCTGACCCAGCAGAGCTTAAGGCTATCTGTGATGCAGCTCGCCAGGGTTACAACATGCTTGGTAACTATCACAAGGTGGTTGTTGAGGATCAGAACCGTCGTGATGAGTTTAAGCGTTCAATCGTTGCAAAGCACGACATGCCAGCTGGTCACGTGCTCACATTTGAGGATCTCGATTACAAGCGCCCAGGTACAGGAATTTCTCCAAAGTACTATGAGGCTCTTATCGGACGTGAGCTTAAGCATGACGTAAAATATGATGATATCTTCACATGGGGTGATTTCTAAAATGATAGCTTTTATTCCAGCCCGAGGCGGAAGCAAGGGCGTCCCTGGAAAAAACATAAAAGAGCTTTGTGGCAAGCCTCTTATCGCATATACGATAGAGGCCTGCAAGAAGGCAAAGCATATCGATAGAGTCATTGTCACAACAGATGACGAAGACATTGCTAAAGTGGCAAGAGAGTATGGCGCAGAGGTTCCATTTATGCGTCCGGATTATTTAGCAAGCGACACAGCCTCTGCTGTAGACGTATATATTCATGCAGCAGAATTCGTAATGAATGAGACAGGCGAAAAGCTTGATAAATTTATGGTGTGCCTTCCTACAGTGCCTTGTAGAGATGAGCATCATATTGATGAGGCTATTGAAAAGTTCGAGGATGATCAGTCTACAACACTCATTTCATTTACAGAGGCAGAGACACCTCCAGGCTGGTATCACGTGGTAGATGAAAATGGTCGAGTAAGCAATGCAGGCTTTGGAGCTGCAGGTTCCAACATTGCAAACCGTCAGACCAATGCCACTTTCTATATTCCAAACGGAGCCATCTACATCCTTGATTATGAGCTCCTGAAGGAAAAGAGAACATATTACTGCGATAACACCACTACATACGTGATGTCACGAGAGGATTCAGTAGATATCGACTATCCAATCGATTTTGAAATCGCAGAATTAATGATGGAGAAAAAACTTGATAATAATTAGAGCATTAGCCTTTCTGCTTTTCTTCACAGTTATTCCGATGGCAGTGGGTCGACTAATTACATATAAGGCGCGTGTGAGCCTGACAGAAGAGTATCTTATCGGTTTTTTTGGAAACCTTGGGATATTTTATATATTGTACTCTGTTATAGCATGGCTTCAGCTTTGGGTTACAATGGGTGAAGCTGTTACAGGTGCATTTACATTATTACTAAAAGCGTATTTTCCATTGATTGCAGTGCTTTTGATAGCGTGGTTGGTTTTAGAGCGTAAAAGTTTTTCTGCTGGCATAAAGACAGCTACAACAAAGTTTGGAATTATAACAAAAAAAATATTTACTGATGGATTTACAGTAATTTATTTCTTAGCATTTATGGCAGTGTTAGTGCTTCAGCTATATATGGCTTATGGCTATGAGGTCAATGAATGGTCATATGATGATTATGATTACGTGGTATCCAGCAAGGATACTATCACATACGATGCACTTTCCTATGTAAATATCATAGACGGCACCATGCCTAACACCTTGGAAAAAAGACTGGCCTATTCGTGGGATTCCTACATTGCCATGCTTTCAAAGGTATCTGGTTTTGAGGTTACTACAGTTTGTCACACTATTTTACCAGTGCTTTTCCTATTGATAGCTTACGGCGTTTATTACTATATAGCCCAGTTTATTTTTGAGAAAACAGATGACAGATTGATATTCTTATTAATCCTGTCTTTTGCTTATATTTTTGGATTGTATTCCCATTACTCAGTAACCTTCAGATTATTGGGGGCAATATGGCAGGGAAAGGCTGTGCTTACAGTTATAGCCATTCCTTTTTTTACTATGTATTTGATTAAAAGCTACAGCAGTACGCTAAGCAATGGAAGAATTTTACCAATAATAGCCATTTCTATGGGGGCAAGCTCGCTTACTTCCCTGGGAATTATATTCATTCCAATCATGGCAGTTATTACATGGGTTCTTATGTGTGCCTACAACAAGAGAATCTATGGCATCAGATATTTGATTGCCAGTCTTGTTGGTCCAGCATATTTGGGTGTTTTCTACACACTTATCTGGATGCTTCAGAGTGATGCTACTGGTGGCAGTGATCAGTATTTTCCGTTTAGAAGAAGACATGAATGGTGGTACAAATGGTTCAAAGAGAATATTTAGTTAGTATCACTAAGGACTACTGGAATGACTTTGGCTATGCCAGTCTTTTCGTCCTTGCTCTTCTAGGGATACTAATTCTTGAAAAAGAAAAGATAAAGAGATTTGCCTTTTTATGGTACTCTCTTTTGACAATAATATTGATTTATAATCCGATATCGTTATTGATTTTTAAGAGGTTTTTGGAGCCATCTACCTTTGATCAGTACTATCTTAGATTTTACGGATTAGTACCGATTATGATGGTGATTGCCTATGGCTATACATTAGCCATAAAAAGGTTTAACGGCCTTAAAAAGCTTTTATGCGTTGGATTGTCATGTGTGATAATCGGAGTTCTTGGTCATTGCATCTACACACAGGACTGGTTCACAAAGGCAGAGAACCGAAATAAGGTACCTCAGGATGTGGTTACTATCTGCGATTTGTTTGCAGATTATGAAGGTGACACCATTAGAATTATGGCGCCACAGAAAGTCGCAGTATATCTTAGACAGATGGATAGCAGATTTTCAATGCCATACAGCCGCTCACTTCCAAATGAGGCATATGAGCTTACAAATGAGAAGCCAGATCCATCACAGGTGGTGGAATATGCCAAGGAAAACGATGTGGATTACGTGGTTGTTTCAGCGGTAGAAAATGTGCTTTACAGCTATTTGAATTACGGATTTACCATGTACGGACGTACCGCAAATTACGCTGTGCTAATGCCAAACGACCCTACTTGGCTCCTCACAGAATACGAGGATAAATCCGGCGACCAAGGATTGGCATATACACTAAAAAATATTAACGATGGAACACTGATTGTGATAGATGGTGGTAATGCTGGAAATGAGCAGCAGATGCGAGATGTGATAAACGAGAACGGGGGCACAGTTGATGCCTGGATTCTCACCCATTACCACAAGGATCACATGGATACTTTCAATGCTATCTATGAGAATCCACAGGGTATAAAGATTAAAGAAATCTATGTTACACCACTTGATGCAAAGACTTTCTACAGTCTGAATTTACAGGAGTGGGATGATGTAGATACCTATGAAAAATTCCAGGAAATAACAGAGGACGCTGAAAATATTAATTATGTTAAGCGCAATCAGGTTTTGGAATATACAGATGGCTTGAAGCTTACATTCTTCAACGCCATGGACGACATCGTACTTAATTCAGAGGGACGAGAGGACATTCCTAATAACGACTCACTGGTATTTAAGATTGAAACAGATAAGCGAAGCGCATTTATTTGTGCTGACGCTCACAGCAAATATATTGCAGAATATTTGGTAAAGACCTACGGAGATAAACTGGATTCAGACATTCTCCAGTGCGCACACCATGGAAATAACAGCATGCCTACAGAGACTGGCTTTTATGAAGCAGTATCTCCTGAGGTGGCAATATTTGACGGGCCAGACTGGCTTATGACAAGCCCAGAGTATACAGCAGGCGCTTTGGCTGCATATTTAAAAGATATGGGCGCAAGAATCATTTGGTACAAGACAGCACCGAATGTATTTGGACTATAAGTGGAGATAAATGTAATGGATTTCATTAGGAAGAATAAAAAGCTAATCTCAATAATATTGCTTGCACTAATCATATATGTGAGATGTGACCACGGCGTTGTATTCACATACGCTAAGGTGATTAATCTTGCTGCAGATTTCTTGGGATTTGCTTACTGTCTTATTCTTACAAAAGAAGATTTTCAGAAGACAAAGGAAAGTATCTTTAATGTAGCCATATTGTGGCTGATTATTTTCCAGGCTTTAGTTTTTGTGTATGGTCATTTCAACCTCTTTGATGGAAATAACATATATAGCATGCAGTACACAATACTTACTATTCTTCCAGCAGTACTTTGCTACGAAATCCTTTGGCACAATAGAGATGAGCTTATTGAAATACTTAGCTCAGTGGGAGCCATCGTTATTGTAGCTACATATATCACTACAATTAAGTATGATTACCTTTGGGGCCTTGCTCTACAGGGGCAATTCTATAGACTGGGAAAGGTACCTGGAGGAACAGATATTGACACAGGAAACCTTTACCTGCTTATGCTTATTCCTATTATGTATTCCGTAATAGTATTAAAGAAGCTTAAGCCATATTTATTCTTTGCAATTTTAGGAGCAGTGGGAATAGTACTTACTGGCTCAAAGTCATCAGCACTTCCATTTATTTTTGTAGTGGGAATCATGCTTCTTGGCACAGCAAAGAATTCAAAAGATGTAAAAAAATACATTGGAATCATGGTAGGATTTGTAGCTATTATGGCCATCGCCATCCTTACCGTTCCAATGCTTTATCGTATTATCGGATATAGAATCGTGGAGATGTTTACTGCATTCGGCAGCACCGAGTTTGATTTGCACACAAGTACAGGTCAGAGATTAGCTGTAATGGATGCCTTTAAAAAACATTTCTGGGAGACTCCATTATTTGGACATGGCTTTTATTCCTTTGTAACAATGCCATATTCAAAGCTTGAGGAATACCGAGAGGGTACAGAGTATTTCTACAGAAATATTCAGACTCACATGAACTATATGGAGCTACTTTTTAGCTTCGGATTTTTAGGATTTGTAGCATATTACTGGTTCCCAGTGAAACTTGTGATTGACACCATAAAGACACACAGCAAGGAAGTAAAGCTTATTTGCCTGTCACTTTTGGTTTCCTTCTTCTTCATAGATTTGGGACTTGATATGTACTATAAATACATGACACCTTACTATACTTATTTATTAATTTACATATTTTTAAGGAGAGGAAGTAAGGAGAACTAACAGACTACAATGGGAGGCGTGATTTTATGAGCAGGATGGACAAGAAAATCTCATTTGTAATACCTTGTTATTATTCACAGGACACAGTATCAGGCGTTGTAAAGGATATTTTTAAGGAATTTCCTGAGACTGATTATGATGTAGAGGTTGTACTGGTAAATGATGGTTCAAAGGACAACACCTTTAATGTCCTGAAGTCATTAGCTGATGAAGACAGCCGAGTTGTAGCAATTAATTTATCTAGAAATTTTGGGCAGGACGGTGCCACTATGTGTGGGCTTACAGCGGCCACAGGCGATTACATGGTTGTACTTGATGATGATGGTCAGAACCCACCATGCGAAGCCCATAAGCTTTTAGAAGAAATAGAAAAGGGTTATGATATCGTATTTGCAAAATATCATGAGAAAAAGGACTCAGCTTTTAAAAAGTTTGGTCACAATCTAAATGGATATGTAGCTACTAAAATGATTGGTAAGCCAAAGAATATTGAGCTTAACAGCTATTTCGTTATTAATTCCTTTGTGCGAGATCAGATGATTAAGTATAAGGGCGCTTACCCATATATCTGGGGACTCATGCTTAGAGCTACTGATAACATGGCAAATGTATACGTAGAACATAAGGCAAGAGAGGTGGGAGAAAGTACCTACACATTGTCAAAGCTTGTAAATTTGTGGTTTGAAGGAGTTATTTCATTTTCAATTAAACCACTTAGATTAACGTCAGTTTTAGGATTCCTTGCCACTTTGTTGGGATTCATTTTAGTAGTAGTTATTGTAATAAATACCTTGATTCATGGTGATGTAGAAGGTTGGACATCGCTCATAGCTACAATACTGATAATTGGCGGAGTTCAGATGCTGATGCTTGGAATGCTTGGTGAATATGTTGGTAGAAACTTTATCAACAATAACAATTCACCTCAGTATATAGTAAGAGATAAATACACCTTGGCACAGGAAGAGGAAGAATAGTGAAAAATAAGAATACTGTTAGAAAAATTGAAAGCTTAATCGAGCTAGTAGTTCTTACACTAGTGTACCTATATGTTTATTGGAACTACATTTTTAACTGGGAATATTTCCACCCTATGTGGGGCCGTGGAAAGTACGTATTCATGGGCGTTTATTTCATATTAAACCTTGTGATTATCCACCTTTGTGAGGGATTTAAATATGGAATTCTTAGAATTGCAGATGTAATGTTTTCTCAGTGGATTGCTATTTGTATTGTAAATCTTATCACATATTTACAGCTTTCACTTATGGCTAATGTAATGATTTCTGTAAAGCCAATGATGGGTCTTACACTTGCAGATTTTGTAATTTCAGGAATATTCGTTTTCATATTCTTCGCGATTTACAACAAATATTCCAATGCCAGCAAGCTTCTTATGGTTTATGGAAACAAGGAATCTGTTGGACTTAAGCTGAAGATGGATACCCGAGAAGATAGCTATAACATTAAAAAGGTTATCAGCATCGATGAGGGCTTTGATAATGTAATCGCTGAGCTTAAGAATTTTGACGGTGTAGTAATATCAGATGTTAGCGCTGAGCAGCGTAATGATCTTTTGAAATACTGCTACATGAACGAAATTGAGACCTACATCACTCCAAAGATTTCCGATGTAATCATTGGTGGAGGCGAGGATATTCATCAGTTCGACACACCGCTTGTAATGATTAATACTACTGGTCTTACACCTGAGCAGGAGTTGGTTAAGAGATTCTTTGATGTGGTACTTTGTGTGATTGCAGCAGTGGTATTATCACCACTTATGCTTATTATCGCAATTGCGATCAAGCTTGAGGATCATGGTCCTGTTTTTTATAAGCAGGCTCGTGTTACAAAGGACGGAAAGATTTTTGATATCTTAAAGTTCAGAAGTATGGTGGAGGATGCTGAGCAGCGTCCAGCCACAGATGATGACGACAGAATTACAAAGGTGGGACATGTAATCCGTGCAACTCGCGTGGATGAGCTTCCACAGTTGTTTAACATTATAAAGGGAGATATGTCCATTGTAGGTCCACGTCCTGAAAGAACAGAGCACGTGGAGAAATATACAGCGGCTATCCCTGAGTTTGAATTCCGTAGCAAGGTAAAGGGCGGTCTTACAGGCTTTGCTCAGATTTACGGAAAATATAATACATCGGCTTATGACAAGATTAAGCTGGATTTAATGTACATCGAAAACTATACATTTTTATTAGATGTTAAGCTTGTGCTTATGACAATTAGAATTCTTTTCAAGAAGGAAAGTACAGAAGGTTTCGATAAAGTGGTTTCTGCCGATGAGATTTTGGCGTCTCTTGAAAAGCAGAACCATACTGGAGATGAATAATTAATAATGAAAATACTTCATATAGCTCTTGCATCCCATTTCACGGTGGGAATGCTATATCAGGAAAATCAAATGATAAACTGTCAGCGGGCAGATGGTCATGAGGTCACAATTATCACAGACGTATTTCACTATGAGCATGGTGAGTTGGTAAAGGGATCAGAGGAAGATACCATTATGGATAATGGCGCTCGTCTTATCAGGCTTAAGTGGGATAGGATATTCTTCAGTGATTTGTGGACGGAAAAGATTCGTAAAAGCCACAAGGTGAAGAAGCTCCTAAAGGAGATTCAGCCTGACACTATTTTATTTCACGGTCTTTGCGGATATGAGATTATGACTGTTGCAGACTATTGCAAGTCTAATCCGGACTGTCTGTTTTTTGTAGATTGTCATTCTGATTACAATGGCTCTGCAAGAACATTTTTAAGTAAGAATTTTTATAAATTTATCCATGGCCATTTTATTACAAAGGCATCATTATTGGTGGATAAATTCTTTTATACAGGTGAGGAAATGCGCTATTGGATGAACGATTTATTTGTTATTCCAAAGGACAGGCAGGAATTCCTTGCAACGGGAGGCACCATCTACACTGCCCAGCAGCAGAAGGATGCCAGAATGGAGCTTATAAAAAAATATGCTCTTCCTCAGGATGCCATTATTTTGGCTCACTCAGCGAAGCTTATAGATGAGAAGAGTAGGACCAAGGAGTTGATTGAGGCCTTTAGAAAGGTAAATGACCCAAGGCTTACGCTTTTCATTTTTGGATTTATTGCAAAGGAAATGTCATCTGAGATACGCTCACTTATTGAGAGCGATAATCGTATCCATTTCATGGGTTGGAAGGTTAGCACAGAGATAGAAGAGTTCCTTGCAGGTGTAGATATGTATTGCCAGCCAGGAGGCCGTTCTACCACCTTCGAGACTGCCATGTGCTGTGGCTGTGTAAATATGACCTATCCGTTGGATACCTATACAGATGAGAACTACACAGATTGTAATTTTGAAAACTACTTCTTTGTAGAAAATGAAGAAGATATTGTAAAAGTATTAAAGGATATCACTGAGAATGTGCAGGTGTTGGAGCAGGCAAAAGCAAAGTCCTTCTCCTTCGCACGATTAAATTTTGATTATGCGGTGATTTCAAGAAGAATATATACACTATGAATGATTTAAGAGACAAAAATATTTTGATAATCATGCCTCAGTTCTACTCATATCAATCAAAGATGAGAGAAGATCTTGAGGCCAGAGGAGCACATCCTCATTTTTATAATGAAGAACCAGAAAAGACAAAATTCCTTATCTTAAAGAACCTGGGTGATTTGCTTCATGACAAGCATATTTTCGATGGCTTCAATAAAAAGCTAAAGAATCAGATTTTATCTGAAATGCCTGAGGATGGCTATGATTATCTCCTTGTTATTCGAGGAAATGTTCTTTCAGAACAGACTATTCACGAGCTAAAAAATAAGGCATTAAAATCATCAGGAAAGTCCATCTATTATGCCTGGGATTCCTTTGAGAATATGCGCCATAAGGGAGAGATAGGACGCCTTTTCGACTGGAGAGGAACCTTTGATTCAGTAGACGCTAAGGAGTCTAAGCTGGGTTATGAGTTGTTACCACTTTTTTATTCTGACGAGTTTGATGGAGCAAAGCTGGAGGCGCCTACAGAATACAAATATGATTATATATCTGTATCAGCATTCTTCCCATTCCGTTACCGCTATTTCAAGGCTTTTAAGAAAGCAAATCCTGATAAGAAGATGTGCTTAAAGCTTTACCTAAATCCAAGCGTTTATCGTGGAAAGAAGATAAAGGATCCAAAGCTTGTAAAAAATTTGGATATGGATATCATCAGCTTCGAACCTTTCAAGCCTGAAGAAATCCGAGAGATGTGCAGAAATTCAAAGGCAATTCTTGATTTAGCCCATGAACAGCAGCAGGGATTGACAATGCGCACAATGGAAACATTGGGAATTAAGAGAAAACTAGTCACAAACAACATATATTTACGCGACTATGAGTTCTATAATGAAACTAATGATTTGATACTTACAGATTTAGCTGCAAAGGCTGATAAAGCCGAGCAAACTGGGGATTATAGTGAATTCATTCTTCCAGGTGGGGAATGGCTTGATAAGCCGTATCTGGAAAATGAGGGAGTAAGACAAAAATATAGTATCCATTCGTGGATAGATAATTTGTTTATTAATTAGTAGGGGGTATAAGGAAATCAAAACTAGGGAGTATGAACTTGATTTCCTGAAGGTAGTTGCAACAATATTAATAATGTTCCATCACTATCAACAGGATACAAGAGTTTTTTTGAGGGTAAAATAAATTTTTTTAACGGAAAGTTTTATTTTGGACTTGTAGTAGAGTTGTTTTTTATTCTTTCCGGATATTTCATGTATGATTACATTAAAAAGATTGAGGAAGGATATCCTTTTCCAAAATTTTATGTAAAAAGATTGGTAAGATTTTTTCCACTTTTGTTCATAAGTGCTGCTTGCTATGAGGTGATTTTGAACTGGTTTGAGCAAGTATTCCTGTACAAATGGAGTGATATATCAATATCCTTATGGGGACTTATCATTACATCACTTGGTATACAAGCAGGGTGGTCATTAGATAATCCAGTCATTAATAATCCTACATGGTATATAAGTGTTTTGATGCTTTGCTATGTGATTTTCTATTTTTTAATTTATATAGCAAAAAGGCTGAATTTAAAGGTTGAATATCTATTTATAGTAATGATATTTATTGGAATGGGAATTCGAGATTTTGGTCTTAACTTACCATTTCTAAATGCATCTTCATGTAGGGGATATTATGCATTCTTTTTTGGAGTATTATTTGCAGAATTTTTGAGAAAACACAAGATAACCAAAAAAGAGACTTTGATTTGCGGTTTAGTGCCTATTATACTTACACTCTTAATAGTGTATACAGAGTGTTTAATGGTTAAGGGTATAGATTATGTTATGACCTTCGTTTACTATCCCGCACTAATCATTTTTTGCAAATATGGTATAGGAAATATTTTAAATCATCCATTTATTGGTTTGATGGGAAAGATTTCCTTTGATGTGTTTATTTGGCATCATCCAGTTAATATGTTTATGATTATTGCAATATATAGATTTAATATACCATGCAATATATATAGATTTAGGACGATGCTGATATATGCCTTAATATGTTGGGTAGTTGGAACTATATCATATATATGCATAGACAAGCCAATAGCAGGATTGATAAAAAGAAAGTTTAAATATATTAGTTAATATATAAGGAGCTGAGTTTAGACTATGAAATATTTAGTTACAGGTGCAAATGGTTATATAGGTCAGGGCGTAGTAAAGACTATGTTAGATCTAGGTGCTGAGGTTGTAGCTACTGATTTTCACACAGATGAGGTGGATGAGAGAGCTAAAAGAATCGATGCGGATCTTTTTACTTTAGATGACCCATATGGCTACTTTGAGAAGCCAGATGTAGTTATTCATCTTGCTTGGCGTGATGGTTTTCGTCACGCATCGGAGAATCACATGAAGGATTTACCAAACCATTATGCATTTATCGAGAAGATTTGTAAGGCTGGTATCCGTAAGATGTGTGTCATGGGGACAATGCATGAGATTGGCTTCATGGAAGGCTGTATTAAAGCTGAGACTCCATGTGCACCACAGTCTCTTTATGGCATTGCAAAGAATGCCCTTCGTCAGGCGACAATCCTTGCATGTAAAGAGAACAACGTGAAGCTCCAGTGGCTTCGCGGATACTATATCGTAGGTAATACTCATAGAGGCTGCAGTATCTTCTCTAAGCTTACAGCAGCTGCTGAGGCAGGAGATGAGACATTCCCATTCACAACAGGTCAGAACCAGTTTGATTTTACAGACTATGATTTGTTCTGTGAGCAGGTAGCAAAGGCCAGTATGCAGGATGAAGTTCTTGGAATAATCGAATGTTGTACAGGAAAGCCTATGAAGCTTGCAGACCGTGTGGAGAAATTCATCACTGATAACGGATATAATATCAGCTTAGCTTATGGTACCTTCCCTGACAGACCATACGATTCCAAAGCTGTATGGGGAGATTCTACAAAAATAGACAAAATATTAATGAACTGGAGATAGTGTATGAAACCCGTATTATATATAGTTATTCCATGTTACAACGAAGAAGCTGTTCTTCCTATAACAGCTCCTTTATTCTTAGATAAAATAAAAGAGCTTGTAAGTCTAGATAAGATAGATGATAAATCCCGCATCATGTTTGTAAATGATGGTTCGAAGGACAATACTTGGGATATCATCAAGAATCTTGCAAAGCAGGATGAGCATTACATCGGTATCACACAGAGCCGTAACCGTGGCCACCAGAACGCTGTTCTTGCAGGTCTTATGGAGGCTAAGGAGCTTTGTGATATCACTATCTCTATCGATTGTGATGGACAGGATGATATTAATGCAATGAATGAAATGGTAGATGCATATGCAGACGGCTGCGAGGTAGTTTACGGAGTTCGTAGCAAGCGTGATACGGATACATTCTTCAAGAGATTCACAGCTGAAAGCTTCTACAAGCTTCTTAATAGCATGGGAGCAGAAGTTGTTTATAATCACGCAGATTATCGTTTAGTATCAAGTCGTGTTCTTAATGAATTTGCTAATTACAAGGAGGTAAACATCTTCCTCAGAGGAATGTTCCCGCTTGTTGGCTTTAAGAGCACAAGCGTATATTACGAGCGTAATGAGCGAATTGCCGGAGAGAGTCACTATCCACTTTCGAAGATGCTTAGCCTTGCCTTTGACGGTATTACATCACTTAGTATAAAGCCTATTCGTATGATTACAGGCTTCGGTATTTTTGTAGCGCTCATAAGTCTTATTTTATTAATCTACTCAGTTGTGCAGTATTTCCTTGGACATACTATGAGCGGTTGGTCAAGTCTTATGGTGGCTGTATGTTTCCTTGGCGGAATCCAGCTTATTTCCCTTGGTGTTATCGGTGAGTATGTTGGAAAGACATACATGGAGACAAAGGCTAGACCAAGATACATAATTAGCGAGCGTACATACGATAAAGAGTAAAGCTGTGATGATTAATAAACTATACTCAAATGTTCAAAATGCAAAGAAGAGTGGCAAAGGATATTGGAAATATCTGTTTAAGCTTAATAAGCTTTTAGTGAATTACTTTTATCCATTGTCTCAAAAGAATAATACCAAGATAGGTATAGATAAGAGTAGCGATGTGATTGTTTCACTTACAACCTATCCAGCCAGAATAAACACTGTATGGGTGACCATATCTACTCTTTTAAATCAGACATATAAGCCTGCAAAGGTTGTTTTATATTTATCAAAAGAACAGTTTCCAAATGGTGCAGATGAGCTTCCAGTGGAGCTTTTAAAACAACAGAGCAGGGGATTAGAAATAGGTTTTGTGGATGACGATTTAAAGCCTCATAAAAAGTATTATTATGCACTTCAAGATTATCCAGATAAGATGGTTATTACAGCTGATGATGATGTATTCTATCCGGAGAATCATATTGAAAAATTAGTAGAAGCATCAAAGAAGTATCCTGATGCAGTTATCTGTTTGAGAAGTCATCGAATCACCACTAATGACGGAGAATTTACACCATATAATTCATGGAAAGAAGTCCTTACTGATGAGCCGGATTTCGCTACCATCCCTATAGGCTGTAATGGAGCGTTGTATAAGAGAAAGTTTTTCGATGAAGAGCTTTTTGATGCAGAAAAGATAAAAGAATATGCCTTATTTACAGATGATCTTTGGCTCAAGATTATGGAGCTGAAAAATGGAGTAAAGGCGTATAATTGTGCTGAAGAGCCTCTGATTTATTTTGATAATATATTTAACAAGAACACAGGCTTATGGCACGCTAATGCATCAGAGGATAGTAATAGAAATGATGATGTATGGGGAAAGCTTATAGAAAAATACACGGAAATAAAAGAATTATTAATATAGTAAGAAGGACCACTAGATTAAATCTAGCGGTCCTTCTTTATTTGTAGCTTGGCTATTAGTTTTTCTTTTATAAGTGTAATCTCATTGATATGCATAAATGTCAAAATGACAAAGTACATGGTTAACCCAACAACAGCAGAAAGCCCAAAGATTAGGATGTTACTGTTAAAGGTGTTCTTGAAGAAGTAAATAATCAATACAAGAACTACGGCTCCTGGAAACTGTTTCAGTAAAACTGGAATATATACTAAAAGTGAATAATCAGGTATGTATTTCTTTAAAATAAAGGAATTTATAATAAAGTTTACAGTCAGGAATATTGAGCTTGCAAGGGTAACGCCCATGATTCCAATATATCTTGATAAAAGAATACTGAAGAATACGTTGCAGGCAACTGCGAAGAAGCCAGTGTACATAGGTCCTTTAGTATCCTTAAAGGCGTAAAGCCCACGGGAAGCGATATCTCTTACGCCTGCGCTTATGAAGCCGACACCATAGCCAATGAGAGCTGCACTTGTCATTGCAACTGAAGTTTCATCGAACTGTCCGCGCTTGAACACGATGGTAACGATTTCTGTGGCACACAAGCAGGTGATAATGGAAATTGGAGCCATTATACAAATCATTGCGTTAACCGCAGAGGTCATAGTCTCAGAAAGTTTTTTGGTGTTTCCTTCTGCAGCATAGTTGGAGAAGTTTACATAAAGAACATCTACAACATTATTAACAATTACATTGATTACAAGATCTTCTAGTACGATTGCATAAGCAAGGGCTGTGGCATTTCCTTCACCAAGGCTTGATGAAATGGAACCATCTACAATCTTGTTAATCTGGAAGACAGAGTTTCCAATAAAAACAGGAAGTGCAGCAGTAAGAATAACCTTTAGCTCTGGAACATCCTTAAATCTTACAAATTGGAAATTAACATAGCGTCTGCTGCGAATGAACAATAAGGTAATAAAAAGGAAGTAGCTAAGGTACTGAGCAATTACAAGTGATGTAACAGCCTGAGTGCTATATAAAAGTATGCAGCAGATGATGGTAACAGTACTTGTGAAAAACGACTCTGTACGACTAACTGCAAAATCTTTGTTGGAATCCATTAGTGCAGTTCCAACCATTGTAAAGATTGAAAATACAAATAATGGATAGCAGATATACAAATAATGCTTTAGTACTGCAGTTTCGCTAGGAGTGTAGGCTGGGCCTAAAATCTTAGCAATTACAGGTGTAAGCATGTATACTAGCAAAAGAATAAAAGGTGCTATAGGAAGCATAAATTCCAAGCAAGCACAAATAAGCTTTGAAGCAGCATCCTTTCCTTTTTGTATAAAGGTGTGAGTGTAGATGCTTACCATTGAAATGGATATGGCACGAACCAGGGCGGAGGTCATGGTGCCAACAAAGGTATATGCCAGGTTATAAGCATCTGTCTCTCCAGTGGTACCGAAATAGTAAGCAATTACGGATTGCTTTACAAATCCTAGTATTTTAAAGCTTAGCGTCATACAGGCTATCATAACAGTGGTAGCCAAGACGCTTTTAGTTTTCTTAGTCATAACTTAACCTTTCAATCTGTGTTCAAATAAAGAGATTATACATCTTTATAGTGGCATAAGCAAAGAAAATAGTATAGAATAAATTTGGATTTTATTAGCAAAATCAAGGAGAATAATGATGACAGAAGCGGCAGACAAGAAAAGAATAATATTCAATGTATTCCTTGGATTAATTGTATTAGTAGGGTCGTTTTATGTTGCCACAGAAGGTTTTTATATGGATGAGGCAGGTTTGCTTGCTACCTATAAGGGAATCTTCCAGGGAAACAGAATGTTTATAGATTCATGGGGGCCATATCAGCTGGGGGGTATTCTTACTTACCCACTTTTTGCTTTGTATTATTATGCATTAGAGCCAGTGTTATATCCTATAGGTATTGGCTTCATGCTTTATACACGTATTTGTTACCAGATTATCAGACTTTTAATTGCGATTTATTTATACGCTACTATCAAAAAGACTGAGTACGAGAAAGGTGCCTTCCTTACAGCTCTCACTTATTATGTGCTTTTTATTTCATATAAGAACTTTTCATATAAATCCATGTGTGATTTTGGTATTGTTCTATTTATTTGCTGGGCAGTCAGATTCTTTGATACCAGAAATAGATGGTACTTCTTGCCAATGGGACTGGCTACATGCGTAATGATTCTTTCATATCCAACCATGATTATCTTCCCAGTATTTGTGGTTATTTCCTTGATTGTTCTTATGTACAATGGCTACGAATTAGGAAAGCCTACTATTATATATATTGTCACTTGCGTGGTAGTAGGTGTTGCAGTTGTTATTTACTTACAGCTTACATCGGGAATAATGAATATCATTCCACAGCTAGCTTACATAGAGGACTCTGCTTACAAGAATCCTATGTACGTCAGATTTGGAATGATGTTACTTAGCTATTTGGTATTCTTTGTAATAGCTTATGCACCGGTTGTAGTGCTCAAGATTATAGGTTTTATCAGAGGAATGGACGATGAAACAGCTCATGTAATTCTTTCGATTTACTGGATTCTTTTCATGGCGGCTTCAATTATAGCACGTCCAGAAAGCGTTAGTGCCAGCCGTTTTGTATATGGTTGCCTTATTATTTTCTGGTGGTTACCATTCTTTGTGGAAAAGAGAGAAAAGCTTGAATATACAAGAATAGGACATTATAAGTTGCCAGAGCACGAAGGCAAGGGAATGCTTAAGATTATCTTCTTCATTTCTGTTGTGGTTCAGCTTATTTGGTCTATTAGCACTAATCAGGGTATCACAGTCCCAGGATACATGTGCTTTTATGTAGTACTTATTGTAGTTATGCTTGCAGCTTCAGAGGAAGTGCTAGGACTGAAGCTTTTAGCTACTGCTGTAGTAGGCTTCGCGCTTTTCTTCTCTTTGGTATGGGTGGCAGAGAGCGATGGAGGCTACAATGATATTTTTGAGAGCCGCTACTATGTTACTGATGGTGCATATAAGGGTATTGCTTTAGATCAGACAGATTACGATATGAACAAGGCTGCATATGACCTTGTGACTGAGTATGTCACATCAGAGGACAAATTGTTCGTTCTTCATGGATATAGCTATAGCGCTTACCTTAATAGCGATGCAAAGCAGGGCGCAGGCTCACCTTATTCAAGAGCAGGAAAGGGTCAGATGCGTGTGCTTCAGTATTGGGAGGTAAATCCTGAGAACCAGCCAGATTATATAATGATTAACCCATCCAACAAATACTATGAAGAATTTGTTGGTGGAGAGACAGAAGAATACATAAACGAGAATTATAAGACCACTGTTGCTACAGAGGGAGACTTTATTTTATTAGCAAGATAAGGAATATTATGAAAAAACAGCTTATTATCATACCAGCTTATCAACCACTTGAAAGCTTGGTTCCACTTACCAAGGATATCTTTAATTATTTTGAAAACGTGCTTGTAATAGATGATGGTGGCGGAGAGAAATACGCCCATATCTTCACTCAGCTTAAAGACATGGGAGCTATCATTGTTACCCATGCTATCAACCAAGGAAAGGGACGTGCTCTTAAGAGTGCTATTAATTACTGCTTACTTAATCCTGAGATTGCAAAGGCTGGCGTTATCACTGTAGATGCTGATGGTCAGCACAGACCAGCAGATATAGTAAAGGTGGCAGAGGCTATGGAGCAGAATCCTAATGATGTAGTGCTTGGATGTCGTGCTTTTGACACAGGAAATGTTCCATGGAGAAGCCGTATGGGAAATGGCATTTCCCGCAAGGTATATAAATGGACCTGTGGTATCAATGTATCTGATACACAGACAGGCCTTAGAGGATTGCCTTTCTCCTTCCTAGAGATAGCAGCTCGTTGCGAAGGAGAAAAATACGAATACGAGACAAATATGCTTCTGGATATTAAGTCAAACAAGGTTAATATCACAGAGGTTACTATAGAGACAGTTTACGAGAATAATAATGAGTCTTCTCATTTTAATCCTGTGAGAGATTCAATTCGTATTTACAGTATTATTCTGAAGTATTCCTTTGCATCACTGTTTTCGGCATTGATAGATTACATTATCTTTATTATTGCTCATGCCTGTGGTGCAAAGATTATGATGGCTACTTACATAGCACGAGCCTGCTCATGTCTTATCAATTTCACCTTGAATAAGAACGTGGTATTTCAGGGCAAAGGCAACAGTGCCGTACAGTTAGCAAAGTATCTTGTGCTTGTAGTAATTTCAGGAACTATTTCCGGCTGGGCAGTAACAAACCTTTCGGCGTTGATTCCAGCTGTGGCTCCTGTAATTATCAAGGTACCAGTAGAGATAATCCTTTACTTATTTAATTATACAGTTCAGAGAACCTTAATCTTTAGTGATAAGGAGTAGGTAGATGCTGTCGATACTTTTATTTATCTTAATAATATCCGCATTTGCGGTATTCGCGTGCTTTAGATTTGACAAGGCTTTCGAGGAGGCCTTGCCAATTTCATGCATGGGAATAATATTGATTCTATTTTTGTTTGGCATGATTAACATATTGCAGGTAGGTGCATTTGTTATTTGTGCCGCTGCTTTTTTTATATACGTATATACGTTTTATTACATTTACAAAAATGGTAAGGCAGATTTAGTAAAGCAACGTTTATTTAATCTAATAACACCGGGCTCGGTGGTATTTATCGTGTTAGCAGGCCTGTTATCATACTGTAACAAAGACAGACTTGCCATGACTACAGATGAGTTTTCACACTGGCTTGATACAGTCGTTATTATGGCTCGTATCGATAGATTTGGAACGGTGCCAAATTCTACAGCTGTATTTCCATCGTACCCACCAGCTATGTCGCTTTTTCAGTATCTTTTAGAAAAAGTTAACATGGTCTGCACTGGTGATTTTTCTGAGTGGAAATGTTACTTCGCTTATCAATTACTTGCAGTGATAATAATGCTGCCATTTATAAGAGTAGTCGAGAAGGGACTGGCTAAAAAGTTTGCTGGCACTATTGTGTGGCTCATAGCTCTTGTAGCACCTTTGTATTTCTTTAAGGATTCATATGCATCCCTTTACATTGATCCATTTCTTGGAGTGATGGGAGGCAGTGGCTTTGCAGCAGTTGCTCTCACAAAGAATAAGGACAGATTTTACCATACTTACATGGCTTTACTTTGCGGCACACTTGTATTAGCAAAGGATGTTGGTCTATATCTGGCAATGTTTATCGGCTTGTTCTATTGCATAGATTATCTGTCATCCACAAAAACAGATAACAAGATAAAAAAGCTTAATGCGCTTATTCCTTTAGAGGTAATGCTTGTAGCAAAGCTTCTTTGGAAGCTAGAGCTTAGCGTATCTCATACGGAGCAGAAATTTAGTGCGCCTTTTGATGTAGCAGGAACCATCGCTACTATAAAAGGCCAAGGCACACCATTTTATACTGTAGTTTATGATAATTTCAGAGCAGCAATTACTTATCGCTATATTTACTATGAGCGCTTAGGATTTAACTATGCCGCCATAATGGCTCTTATGGCTATAGCTTTTATATTATTTAGCAAGAGACTTTACAGACTTGGCAGAATTGGTAAGACTACAGCGATTTCGGGAGCAGTAATACCTAGCGCAGCAGTTATATTTTACATTCTGTCGCTGTTTCCACTTTATATATCTCGCTTCTCAGAATACGAAGCAGAAAATCTGGCTTCCTTTGACAGATATTGTGGAATCGTTCTTTTGACAGGTTTGATATACGCTGTATTCCTTTTGAGAGATGCTATTTTAGATAGAGCAAACAAAGTAGTGATGGTTCTTATCGCTGTATTAATCGTAGTCAGCGTAAGACACAGCCAGTACGATACACTGTATTCTTTTGCAGAAAGAAAATCAGTAGAAGCATCACTAGAGTATCGTCAGAATATTAATATACTTGCAGATAAGATAAATAGTAATACTGAAGAGGATGCTTCTATTTTATTGGTGGGTGGAGACAAAGATGCTCCTTTCCATCCAATTCTTGAAACGATAGCAAAGCCAAGACATTTTGTCTTTAGCGATAAGCATTTCGGTGAGACTATTGATGAAAGTGGTTCTGGTTTATCAACTGAAGAATTGCAGAGCCTGCTTGCAAGCACCTATGATTATGTAGCTGTTTATAGTATTACTGAGAACTTAGGTGAAAATTATTTAGGCATATTTGAAAATCCTAATGAGGTAAATGCGTTATCTCTGTATAGGGTTAATGATGAGGGAAAATTGGTATTAGTTTTATAAATTATAGTACAACAGATTAGTAGGACTCGAGGGAAAATGAGTGGAGTAAAAAGAAGAATAATAATTATATTAGGTTTTATCGTAAGTGCAGCTTTGATGCTTGTATATCTTTGTTATACAGGGAATCAAAATCAGGTATTCACTGATGTGGTAAATGAATACACCGCACTTATGGGAAGCAATATTAGTTCACAAAGAGATACTTTTTATCTGTTTTCCTTTTTAGGAATGATACTCGTAAGTCTTTATTATTTGATATTCAATAACAAAAGGATTGAAGATCAGCAATCAGGTAGAGTAGGAGCTGATAAATTAATATTACTTGCGCTTGGAATGAATATAGCAATAGAAATGATTGTCTATCAAAGCTATAACTGGATAGCAATTGTGGCTTTGCTATTCGCAGTTGTTATAGCTGCTAAGGATGAAAAGTTAGTAGTATCAGGAACAGCATTCTTATTTGTTACCGTATATGCCTTATGTGGCCTTTATCGTTTATATGTTTTAAAAGGTGGCATGAAATCTGTTTCAGAAGTACAGATTGCTATTGCAGCTTTAACTATTTCTGCCTTATTTTTCTTTTTGTTAGGTAGTGAAGTAGCATTTGTCAGAGGAATTCTTATAGCACAATTAGTCATTCCTTTTACGTTACTTACATACCTTATTTCAAAATATTTATTCGAAAACAATGAGTATATAAATATTCCAGTTCCTAAGAAGGTAAAGGTTTTAGTTTGTATGCTGATAGTTTGCTTTATCTCAGAAGCAATCTATAAAATCATAAAGAACTGGAAAACAGCCAATAGTCTAAGTGATGTTTTAGCCTATGGTACTTGTGTTTCCATAATATCCTTTAATAGATACAGCGGAACAGGTGCTATTATCACAAACGATTTACACCATACAGCCGAGAATATTATTGGCTACTTCCAGATGGTTAAGTTAGGACAGAAGGCCTTCTCAGAATATATTCCGGTATCGGGAATGTATTCAATAGTTCATGGCTTTTTCCTGGATTTCTTTGGAAATGGCCAATATTCATACTACTACCTAACTACAAATGTATTTTTTCTTTTTATAACTCTGCTTATTGTATTTTTATTGAAAAGACAGGTTAAGGGCGAATGGATGCTTTTAGCAACACTTGTTTTTTCAGTGATAGATTATAACAGAGTGGCTTTAATTGTACCTTCTGTATTGATTCTGACATTACCAGAATTGATAAAGGATAAAAATAAGTGGTTAAAGGCGTGGTTTTTAACTAGCTATATTCATGGTCTTTTCTATCCGGTTTTTGGAGCAGCCGTATGTGCAGGATTTTTACCATTTGGAATATGGCAGATATATGGATATGTTAAATCAGGAAAGCTTAAAGAGGATATTAAGACAGTAAGCTTTTGGATATGGTGGGCTATGTGCTGTATACCTGTGCTTTTAGGTGTCCCATATTTGATTGGCACTGTAAAACACATGAAAGCCATGGCAGACCAAACCGTATATGCCGACGGATATGCCAGATTTGGACAACCAATATTAGATATCTTTTTCCCATATATCACAAGTGAACCAGTGAAATTGGCACTATGGTATTTGTTCTCATTTTTATTTGTAATACTTGTAGTATGGGTTTCAGCTATTCTATTTTTCGAAAATGGAAAGGTACATTTATATAAGTGGAAGCTGAGAATTGAAAATCCGGAAGCAGGCTTTATGTCAATCTCAGTCAGTTTGTTACTGTTAATATCATTTAGCTATTCAGTAATTAGATTGAGCACTGGTTCTATATACGAAAGAAATATTGGTGTAATCTGGGCTGCCTTTATCATAATGCTTGTGATATTAGATAGGTATATGAAAGATAATTACAAGACCGCAATATTGTTTGGGTATGTGATTTTCATGATTTCAGTTCTTGGTGGAATTGGCTTTACAAATATTTCATCAGCTTCGAAACTGGAAGCATATTATACAGTTCCAGAAGAATTTGTATATGTAAAAAATAATCAGGTCAAGAGGCTTGGAGAAGGCTTCATTAAGAATACTAACTACGATTCCTTGGAACAGGCGTATGAACGAATAATTGATTTAGACAAAGATAAGTCCTATTTGGGAAGAGTATCAGATTTCTTTTATTTTTACTGTTTTGATATTAAAGGTGATTCAGTTCTCGAAATTAACCCTACTATAAGGGGGTACGGAGCTGCTCAGGAGACAGTGGATTTAATTCGTAAAAACGGAACTATTGTTGGAACAAACCTAAATCCAGTAGATAACTATTATTTTTATCATTGGTTAGTTACTTCAGGAGAATATGTTTATGACGAAAACACCTATGCATTTTATCCAAACCATGGAGAGTTTTCGGTAGAGGAAGCCAAAGAAAAGAATAAGGTATGTCATTTAGAGGCAGAAGATTATAATCTTATCTTTTCGGCGGGCTCGTGGGGAAGCTCTATGGATTCCTTAGAACCTATATTTAGAGATGCAAATGTAAAATATACGACTGAAGATGTTGATAAAGCAACAGTAATTGAATTTGATTCAAAGATAAAAGGGGAAGATGCAGATTATTTATACCTTGAATTTGATGGCGTGAGTGATAACATTACTTACGTTTATGAAAATAATTCCTGGGATGATAAATCCAAGTGGAAAAAACTTCTCACTAAGAAATACTATAATTTAGATACTACGGTTTATGTTTTTTGGATGGATGATACAGGAGAAGTTCATAAGATAGCAGCACAAATGGACGAGGGCAAATTGCTCATACCTATGGGTGCAGCAGGAGGATGGCTTTTCGATTCCCATTCTTTTATTCAAATTCAAGTACAAGGTGGTTATGATGTAATGGATAATGTCCCAAAAATCACCAACGTAAGATTATTAAAGCTCCGAGAAGTGAAATAGGAGAGAACAAAGTTGTTAGATAAAGTAAAGAGTAACATTTTAAAAAACAGGATATTAATAGTTATTATTATAGGATGTATTCTGCGACTTGCTTTTGTAGGCAGAATACCTGCAAATAATAACTATTTTAGGGATGAAGCATTCTCAGCTTATGAGGCATACTCCATGTTGAATTATGGAATGGATTCCCATGGCTATCATAATCCAGTGTATTTGGAGACATGGGGTAGTGGAATGAGTGCTGTGCAGTGTTATTTCCAAATGTTGTTCATTAAGATTTTGGGATTTAATTCTGTAGCAGTAAGATTACCACAGGCAATATTGGGATGTGTCACCTTACTTTTTTTCTATTTACTTTTAAAAGAGCTATCAAATGAACAGGTGGCCTTTTGGTCTACGCTTGTGTTGGCTGTCAGTCCATGGCACATCAATATGAGCCGCTGGGGACTTGATTGCAATTACTATGTGGGATTCGTAACCATAGCCCTGTATTTGATTATTACATCAAGAAACGTTTGGTGGAAGACAATAATAGCAGCAGTAATTACGGCTATTGCAATTTACAGCTACGCCTCGCCATGGGTCATTATGCCTGTACTTGTTTATGGCACACTTATATATTTGTTTGTTAAGAAAGAGATTTCACTGAAATCTATAATTCTTTTCACGATAGTGCTAGGAGTCCTAGTTTCTCCTCTTCTTCTTTTTGTTTTAGTAAACTTAGATGTTATTGAGGAAATAAAGACCGGATTTATCTCAATACCTAGACTTAGCTATTTTAGAAGTGGTGATGTAAAGCCATCGTTTAAAAATCTTGGCACACTTATTACATATTTTTGGACTCAGTACGATTATGTATCCTTTGATGCAACAAGAATTTTTGGTACCTATTACATTTTTTCTAACCTGTTTCTAGTAATTGGTTTGATTGTAAGTGTAGTAAAAAGAAATGCAAAAGCAATTGTTATGTGGATATGGTTTGCCTGCGGAATATTCATGGGCTTATCTATTGAGACTAATTTCCAGAGATTAAACATCCTCTTCCTTCCATTAATATTCTTTATTGGAACGGGAATTGCGTTTGTAATAGATTGGGTAAAGAAATATAAAAAGGCAACAGTAGCGGTGATAACAGCACTTTACAGCGTTAGTGTCATCCTGTTTGCAGGTTATTACTTTACAGATTACAACGAGATGATGGATAGAGTTTGGCCAGCAGGTGCAGAGGAAGCTATTCAGTTTGCTATGCAGTATGATGGCACCATTCATGTGTCAGGAATGCGACATCCTATAGTATTGTGCTACAGCAAATATCCCGTTGATAAATATGTAGAGACTGTAGAATATGAGGATGATCACGCAAAGTTTTTACAGCCTATCCGATGGGAAGGCTATGATTTTACAGATTATACAGTAAATGATGCAGTGTCAGGAGATGTATATATCTGTTTAATTGATTCAACAGAAGATGTAGAGTGGATGCAGACACAGGACATGTCTTTCGCTCAGTTTGGAATGTATTACGTGGCAGTAGCCAACTAACTTACTTGGAAGGGAAAAATATGGTTGACGTTAGAAAAAAGACAATAATGGATTATTTATACTCACCAACAGCCCAGAGATTTATTTTTGCGTTGTTTTTGGGTATGGAGTTTTTCTATGCATTGAGATTTGGATATGATGATATTTTCCTAGGACACAAACCATTCTTTATAATGGTTCTATTTGCCTTGTATTATTTCTTTGATCCTGAGAGAAAGGACAATCCTTTAAATATATCGTTCTTTCTTTTGTTGATGGCTTACTTTGTCATGGGTATGTACAAATTTATAAATAAACCTATTATTGGTAAAGACTGGGATTTTACTACAAATGCATGGGGACTTCCTATGATATATATTCTTGGTAGAATGTCAGTTGGAAATCGTAAAAGCGAATTGGAAAAAAGAGGATTTCTCGTATTAACAACCTTTGCCATTGGAATGTATATTCAGGGTGTTTTAAATTACTCTAGAATTCTCACAGTATTTGGTGGAGATGGAATGGTTGGTGGAACAGCCTTTTTTGATCATACTAAGCTTTGGGGAAGAAATGCTTATGATGTTGGCTTTACAGTATTGTTTGGAGGATTGTTCTATGCGTTCTTAGTAAGAAAGCAGAATAAAAAGTTCTTTATATTTGAAATGATTGCTTGCGCAATAGGTGCTGGTATCAATTTATATTTTGAGGGGCGTACTGCTGTATTTATTATTGTGGCAGTATTTATGACCATGGCATTTCTCTATGTTATGGTTGGACATCATGAAATTCTCATAAAGTATAAAAAAGTACTATGGGGAATTCTAGCTTTAATAATAGTGGTTATTGCTGCCTATGTATTCAACATTGGCGGTTTTGCAGATATATATAACAACTCCTTCATGGGACGTGATGGTGGTATTTTTGGAAATGTCCGCTTGGTCACATGGAAAGGTGGTCTTATTTATATTTTTAAGAAACAAATGGGTGGCTGGAGATTAGATACTAAAAAATACGTATTAGATTATGCTCATAATAGCTGGTTGGAATTTGGAAGAAATTATGACATAGTACTCTTCATGTTTTTGGTGTTCTTCCTTGTAGCATCTATAATCATTGATTTTAAACTGCTATATAAATATGGTAAGAAATACAAGATAGTATATTTCGCAGTAGGGTCTAAGTTAGCATTTTTCATTATTTCAATGATGAATCCGGATTGCTATTTGGGTATGGATTTACAATATCTGTTTTTGTTTGTTTGTGGAATTGCAAGTGGGCTATATTCGGTGGCAGATGCTAGCGATTATATCACATTGGGGGCTACCTATTCTCCAAATAGGTATAGACATGTGATTTTTACATTCTCACTTTTAATGTTTGCTTTTGTAGGTATCGTATATACGGACTGGTATGTATATGAGATAAAGATGCTTCCAGCAATGATATTACCAGCATTTGCCTTCTTAGCAGGTTCGATGTGTCCAAAGGGAAAATGGAGAAATATAGGGTTAGTCTCGGTTTGTGGTATCAGTATAGTTATTGCAATCTACATGAGACATATATCAAAACAGACAGAATATTATGTAGCAGGTTATTATATGGATCCATTCAAGAAAATAATTGTTGAAAAGGGTGCATATACAGGCCTTTGGATTATTCCTATAGCACTAGTGGCTGGATTTGTATTGTATAAGATTAGATTTAACAAGGCACTTACAGCAATTATTCCAACTATAGTTACAGGAGCAGTATTTGCTTCATTTATCAAGAACAATAGAATCCCATATATCAAAGAAGCTCTTAGATTAATCTATTACACACAGTTTAGACTTTACAGAGCATGGGAAAAGGAAAATAAAATTCCAATGCAGTTTGGTATTTCTTGGAGATGGGCTCACGAGAATAAGTCTGGAGTACTTACATCCTTTAATACCTGGTTGGATTTTGATAGAGACTATGGTCTTATTGTATTTGGTCTTTTGTTAGCCTTTGAAATATGGGCATTTGTTTGTTTTATAAAGATGATTAAGAATAAGGGCAAGCAGCTTTCAGATTATGTATTAATAGTTGCTTTTGTATTATTCAATTATCACTTTATGTTTGAGGCAGCAGCATATAACAGCAAATACATTTTCATACTTGGAATGTTCATTTATGGAATGATTTGCAAATCTGCTACAGATGAAGATGAGGGACCAGAGTTAGAATGGAAACCAGAATTCCTGAAAAAACTAAAAGCATAGAGAAAATCCTATATGTGCTAGTGGGAGTCGGTGTGATTCTTGCTATTTCTATTCCAACATTTCGAAGTGGAATCTACAATGGATTTGATTTATGGTTTCATTTAGGAAGAATTGAAACAATATCAAGGGAGTTGGCAAATGGTCAATTCCCTGTACGATATGAGACACTTAGCTGGTTTGGAAATGGATACATATCAACTGTCATGTATGGAAATATTTTCCTATATATACCAGCATTACTTCATATGTTAGGGGTGGAGACCTATAGGTGCTATAACATCTATGTGCTTTTAGTGAATACTATTGGCACAGGGATTTGCTTATATAGCTTCAATGGTCTATTTAAGAATAGGTATTGGTCACTAATCTCAACTGTCATGTATATGATGGCTGGATACTACATTTCAAATGTATATATGCGTGCAGCAGTGGGAGAGTACACTGCTACGATTTTTATCCCTCTTGTAGTGTATGGTATATATAGGATTTATTTTGAGAATATCGATGGTGGCTCTATCAAAAAAGTGTTGCCATTAGTAATTGGAGTTACTGGAATTATCCAGTCACATGTACTAACTACGTTGATGGTAGCGATGGCAGTGCTTGTATTTATGATAGTGTACCTTAAGGATACTATGAAAAATATAAAGCCATTATTGCTGGCATTGCTTTTAGTATTAGGTTTAAACGCATTCTTTTTAATACCGTTTATAGATAGCTACACATCTTACGTTTTCAATGCAAGTGTAGAGACTGTAGGTGTAAATATTCAAAAGAATGGATTATATCTTAGTCAGATTCTGGGGCTTTTCGCAGAGGCCAAAGGAGCCAGAGTAGATTGGTCTAGCGAAGGTAAAGAGTATCTTCGAATAGGAATGCTTCATGTAATATCATTATTTATGATGATTTTACTGATAGCTTTTAAAAAGAAATTTATTGTTAATGATGAGCAGAAAAAGTCGTTTAGATTAGCATGCACAGTATTTGGCATTGGAGCTATGGCTGCGTGGATGTCTACAGCATACTTTCCGTGGTCTATATTTGCTGGAGATAATGCAATTTCAAATATCATGAGAAGTGTACAGTATCCTAGCAGATATTTAGTTATACAGACTATCTGCTGGAATATTTGCGGTGTGTATGCATTAAAGATATTTAGCGAACAGATTTCGCAGGCAAAGAATAAGATTTTTAAATCCGGAGTACTAGTAGCAGTTATATTTATAGCGTTAGTGCAGACAGGAATCTTCATGTACACTCTGTCATGCTACAATCGCACAATCCAGACTGTAGAAGGACATGATGCTATTGCAGATGGATTATATTTAAGATATGGAACCGATACAGAAAATCTTGCTTCCGAAGCAATCCTTTTGACAGGAGAGGCAACAGTAGAGGATTTTGGGTATAATGGTCGCTGGAGAGAGATTAATATTGTCAATTCTTCAGAAAAAGATGCCACTATATTAGTTCCTGTATTCGATTATAAATATATTCATGCATATGATTCGAATAATAAAGAAATAGCTCTCGAGTCAACAGAGAATAATCAGTATAGCATTACCGTTGCAGCAGGTTTTTCGGATAAGATTCGAGTAGGCTTTGTGGAGCCAGTATTATGGCGCATATCAGAAATGATTAGCTTAATAACAATCATTTTTTTAGGAGTAAAATGGATACTAATAAAAAAATCGTACACATAAGTTTAAATAGTTTATTCACAGATGGCTGGTCTTATCAAGACCAGCTTCTTACCAAATATCACAAAAAAATGGGAATGGAGGTCACAGATATCACTTCCCATTGGATTAATGATGATAAGGGTAATGTAGTCTGGGATGATAGAAATGAGTACGTTAATGCAGATGGAGTAAAGGTTATCCGCCTTTCCATGAAAGGAAAGGATGAATTTACTAAGAAGCTAAAAAGATTCGTAGGCTTGGCAGAGACCCTTGAAAAAGAGCAGCCAGATATTCTTTTTCTTCACAGCGTTAGCTTTCAGGACATTACAGTAGTAGTTGACTATGTGAAAAAGCATCCTGAAGTTGTCTTATACGCCGATAATCATGCAGATTTTTCTAATTCTGCTACTAATTGGATTTCAAAAAATATACTCCATAAAATAGTATGGAAGCACTATGCTAAAAAGCTCATTCCATACACTACAAAGTTTTATGGGGTTATGCCAGCCAGAGTAGATTTCCTTAGAGAGGTTTACGGTCTCCCTGCAGAAAAGCTGGAGCTTTTGGTAATGGGGGTAGATGATGACGAGGTGCCCAAGGCACTGGCACCAGAGACCCGATTAGAAATCAGAAAGCAGTACGGTATCGCCGAGGATGATATTCTTATCATCACTGGCGGCAAGATAGATATGGCTAAGCGACAGACAGTAACTCTTATGAAGACTATCAATAAGCTAGCCAATCCAAAGATTAAGCTTATCGTATTTGGTTCTGTAGTGGATGAGCTGAAGGACGCTGTGCAGGAGCAGTGCAGCGATAATTGTCAGTACATCGGTTGGATTGATTCCAACAGGACATTGGAGTATTATGGCAGTGCTGATTTGGTAGTGTTCCCAGGTAGACATTCAGTATTCTGGGAGCAGGTAGTTGGTATTGGAAAGCCAATGATTTGTAAATATTGGAACGGAACTACTCATGTAGATTTGGGCGGAAATGTGAAGTTCCTTTATGAGGATACAGAAGAGGAATTGGAAAAGGTTATCACTTCGGTCCTCAATTCACCTGAAGAATACAATAACATGAAGCAGATAGCAGAAACTAAGGGAATGAAAGCCTTCTCTTACAGTCAGATTGCTAATCAGAGCATGGGATTAATATAAGGATTAAATAATGAATACTAGAGCAAAAGAATGGATTAAGCGAGATTATGTCCAATCATTTATCATATGTTTTATAATAGCTTGCCTTGCTTTATTACCACTGGTAATAAAGGGCAAGGGTTTTTTTGTGTTAACAAATGATTTTAATGATCAGCAGATTCCATTTACAATCGGATTACACAACGCCCTGATAGACGGGGGTTTTAGCGGTTTTAGTTGGGATGTGGATTTAGGTACCTCTACCATCCAGGCCTACAGCTTCTATGAGCTTGGTGGTCCTTTCTTTTGGTTTAGCATGCTGTTTCCAGCAAATGTATTCCCATACATCGTAGGCTGGTTATTCATGCTCAAGTTCGCCTTTGCAGGTGTGACCTCATGCTTGTATCTGAGAAGATTTGTTAACGATAGCAAGTGGGCAGTACTTGGCTCAGTGCTTTATGCATTTTCAGGCTTCTCACTAATTAACATGTTGTTCTATCATTTCCATGATGCCATCATCTTCTTCCCATTGATGCTGATTGGCCTAGAAATCTTTAAGGAAAAGAACGACTGTAGATTTTTCGTATTTACGATATTTTTAAACTGCTTTATCAATTATTTCTTCTTCATTGGAGAAGTAGTTTTTCTTGTGATTTATTATCTCTTTAGATTTGCAAGCCGAGATATCAAGACACTTTTAATAGATGTAGTGAAATGTGTGGGCTGTGGCATACTGGGTGTGGCCATGGCTGCATTTATGTTTATTCCAAACATAATGTATGTTACTGGAAATCCTAGAACTGGCCAGTTTGCAGGCATTATCGCCATGCTTCACACTACTCTTGCAGATTATATGTATATCCTAAAGAGCCTGTTGCTTCCTGTGGAGACCATGACATCTCAGAGTGTTATCTCAGAGCAGAATTTCTCCAGCCATGGAATGTACATGCCGCTTTTAGGCCTTGTATTAGTAATAGCATATGTAATTAGAATAAGAGACTGGCTTTCTAAAATTATAGTATTTTGTACCATAGCCAGCTTTATTCCACTTCTCAGTGATTTATTCTATCTGTACAGTGCGGCACAGATGAGATGGTGGTATATGTTCAGCCTTATGGTGGTACTTGCATCTGTAAAAATGCTTGAGGAGCCAGAGGTTAAGGCTACAAAGCTTGGTACAAGGATATATATTATCGCTATAGCGGCATATGTAGTAATAATAAATATTCTTAATGCGTTGAAGGTGCAGGACAACGAATGGATTCGTCTTCCTATAAGGTTTTATGCATTTGTAGCTCTGGCAATAATCGGAGCCATAGCAACTTATAAGATTGTAGCTAAGTCAGCAGACTATTATAAAACCGTATTTACGAATGTTTGCATGTTTTCTCTTGGTCTTATGCTATGCACCACATACATATATAAGACCTGCGACTGGATGGGCTATCAGGCTTACAAGCAAAAGTATGATATTGCAAAGGAGCTGGAATTACCTAGCCAGCAGTACCGACTTAACAATACTATGAATCTGATTAGTATGGAGGCTCATGTAGCAGGCTTCACCAATCAGACTTCCACAAATGCAAACAGCATTATAGAATTTGAGGATCTTTTTGATTACTATCACAATGTGGCGGGAATGCCAAAGAACGATATTCCAGGCCTGGCAGCTTTACTTGGTGGAAAATACTACCTTATGTATGAGGAAAGTGCTGGAACAGTAGTGGCTGAGTACGACACAGATTTAGGCAAGGCATATCTTATGGAGACAGGAGCCTGTCCTATCGGCTTTGCGGTAGATTCCTACATTACATTAGATGAATTAAAGAGCCTTCCAGTAAATCAGCGTGCAATTGCGCTTATGGATAGCGCAGTGCTGGCAGAGGAAGATATTACAGCTGATATAAAGGCTGATTTAACAGAAACAAAAGCTACTGACATAGATTTTGATAAATCTATTGATGACTATGTTGTAGAAAACACTTATGGCTCAGTTCTTGGATTTACCAAGGATGGTCATGGAATGAAATGTGTCACAGGCTATGATAAGGACACATACGTATATTTCAGTGTTCCATATGATGAGGGCTGGACAGCCACAGTAGATGGAACAGAGACTTCCATTATAAAATCTGGTGGAATGATGCTTATAAAGATGCCATCAGGAAATCATAATGTAGAATTTAGCTATTGCACTCCAGGATTAAAGCTGGGACTTGTGATTGCAACAGTAGGTTGGGTAGCATTTATCGGAATGATCATCATTTTCAGGCGTAAGAAGGGATAATAAGATGAGCGTAACAAATACCATCGAATTAAAAATTAAGGAATTCATTGGTCGATTAACAGAGTCACAGAAGTTTACATTCTTTTCTGCAATAATCTTTGGATTATTAGCTCATGGCTTTGTATTGACCAACAGACTTTCAGTTCATGATAACAGCCATTGTCTTTTTGATCTTGGCGCCTCATATGAGGTAAACAGATGGGGGCTTGGAATTCTTTATAAACTTATGGTATTAAGCACAAAGACTTTTTCACTTCCATTGTTTAATGGATTTATGTCCATTGTATTCATTGGAGTTGCAGCCATGCTTCTCATGGATATATTCGAGGTGAAATCAAAGCTTGTGGCAGTAATTATTGGCGGTCTCATGGTGGTATTCCCAATGGTTACAAGTGTTTTTTCTTTTATGTTTACAAGCTGGCCATATTTCCTTGGATTGATTTTCGCTTTCCAGGCTGCAAGGGTGCTTACAAAGGAATTATCAGTAAAGCGCCTTATAATCAGTTCCCTTTGGCTGGCTCTTACACTTAGTATTTATCAGGCATATTTGGGAGTTGTGGTAACATTATTCCTTGTAAAGATGTTGCTGGATGTAATCGATGGTAAGACAGAATCTGTAGTAGCATATGCTATAGCAGGCGTATCATCTTTAGTAGAACTTGGTTTAGGACTTGGAATCTGGGCCGTAATCTCAAAGATATTTATTAAGGTGAAGAATATTACACCTAACGACTATAAGGGCTGGACAGAGCCATATAATCTTGCAAAGTTTCCAAAGGTATTTGTTAATGCCATTAAGAATTTCCTTACCTTTAGAATGGAAGGTATCAATGCACTTAGATACCTTAGAATGCTTTCACTATTAATCTTCGTAATAGCAGTTGTTATGATAGTAATGCTTCTTATCAAGTCGCAGGCAAAGCTTGCAGTGAAGCTTTCTTCAATCGTGGGCGTAGCGCTTATTCCTGTAGCCATGATGGTGGTATATCTCTTATCTACCAGTGATATGTTTGCAGTTACTACACTCATGATTTATGCAGAAGTGTTTGTATTTATTATTCCGCTGATTCTCATAGAAAGATTTGAAGGCTTTGAGAACGCACTAGTAAACAAAGCAGCACAGTGCACATCTTTACTTTTGATTTTCTGCACATCAGTGGTAACTATCGGATACGTATATCTCGATAATGCAGCTTACAACAAGGCTGCCATCTTCCAGGAGCAGGCAGTGGTTTACATGACAGCACTTCTTGCAAACATTAAAGCTACAGATGGTTTTTCTGATGATATGGAGATTGTGTTTGTAGGATTTAATAACATTGCTGACGAGACTATCAATGAAGTTGCCAGAAAAGAAGAGCTTGATGGTATTCAGTTAGAAAAGTATTATAATTCCTTGGAAGAGATGCTTAACTACGGTGTGAATATTCAGTTCGCCCGAGATCATCTCGGTATCGGAAATGAGAAGATGGTAATGGAGGATATGGAAGAGATTACCAGCCTGCCACAGGTACAGGCTATGCCTACATATCCTAATGAGGGAAGCATAGCTATAATCGATAATAAAGTAATTGTTAAAATGGGTGAAGCGAATTAATGAGTGATAAGAAAAAAATATGGGTTTTCCTGATTGCTGTAATGACTCCTATAGTAGGATGCTTGTTATTGCTTTTGAGTCAGGGAATTGCACCATGGGATTTTTCACTGGCAACTACAAATTGGAATGATGAGCCAATGTACTATAAGCAAATCGAAGGTATGGTACATTTTGGCACTCCACAGGGCTTCTTTGGATATAACGAGAGCCACTCAGTATACGGAAATTTTGGTGGATGGACACCAGCAAACCTGATTCCATATTATTTGGTAGGCAAAGTATTTGGTTGGCACTTTGGAACTCCAGTTATATTTAATCTTTGTTTATGGATTTTAGTATTTGGCTTTTTTGCTATAGTATTAAAGCCAACCCTAAATCAGCAGATTATAATTTCGTTATCGTTTATTGCATACCTAAGTGCAAGCAGATATATTTTTTCGACAACACCAGAAGCATTTATTTCTGTGTCAGTAGTACTGTTTGCAATTTCATTCATTAAGTTTTTTGAAAAGGATTCTAAGTTAGTATGGCTGGTCATTTGCGATATAATGATGATATGGCTTACCTTGCTTAGAGGCTTTTATGGAATATTTGGTGTGTTGATTTTGGTGGCCATGTTTATAAAGGCTGACAAGAAGTTTGAATGGCAGAAATGGCTTATCCAGATAATCTTAATGTTTGTTGCTTTAATAGGCTTTATTCTTTTAGCTAAATATCTGGAGGCTCCATATATGGCTGGAGGAGATATTAGCGGCGAAGCATTATTTAGCATAAAGTCATTAATAAAGAGCGGTATACTAGGTGTAATAGAAGCACTGAAATACATGGTTGAGGCGGTAAAGCTTCAGTCCATGAGAGGCTGCTGGTATATTGGTTATATTGCTATTATGGTATGGACCTTGGTAAAGGGTATAAGGAATAAGAATGCTATGTTTATTTCTGTTGCAGCAGCATTATTAATCGTGCTTGCATCCATGTTTGTTCTTTATAATGCTAAGGAAGGCTCGAGACAGTTGATGTCGCTGACCATCACGGCATTAATGCTTATGCCTCTATATGAAGATAAAAAGCCAGTTTGTATTTCATTTGTAATAGTGATAGCATTATTATTCTGGCTGGATGGAGAAAGCTTCTTTAAGCAACTGTCCATTGATGCTAATGGCGAAAGAGAAACACTATATCTCACAGCTCAGAAGGAACTTTCAGAGCTGATGCCGATAGCTGAGGATGAATGGGATAACACAGTGATTTATTCCAGAACAGTAAATCATCAGGATATGATGGCACTTCCAGCAGGAATGGGAATTAACTTTTGCCTTAATGAATATATAAAAGATAATTTTGATGAGCTATCATCTAAATATGTAGCAGTTAGAGTAGATGACGATATTGAAAGATTTTTACAGGAGCAATCTTGTGAGAAAATATATTCGTTTAATGATACTGTAGTATATAAATTGAGATAGAAAAGAGGAAATGAAATGCTATTTTCAGCAGTAATACCTGTGTATGGCTGTAGAGCTGCACTTCCAGAATTACATAGAAGATTGACAG
The DNA here is from genome assembly GCF_900100545.1 of Pseudobutyrivibrio sp. 49. Lineage (GTDB taxonomy): Bacteria > Bacillota > Clostridia > Lachnospirales > Lachnospiraceae > Pseudobutyrivibrio. The sequence continues at coordinate 160,550 of NZ_FNDP01000002.1, read as the reverse complement.
AGACTTTCTCTGCCATGACAACTGAGTACGAGATCGTTCTTGTAAATGATAATTGTCCAGAGAATTCATGGGAAGTAATCGAGGAATTATGCGCAAAGGATTCTCACGTTAAGGGAATTGAGCTTTCGCGTAACTTTGGTCAGCAGAATGCCATCCTTGCAGGACTTAATCACTGTACTGGTGAATGGGTTATCGTTATGGACTGCGATCTGCAGGACAGACCAGAAGAAATCCCTAGATTATATGCAAAAGCGCAGGAAGGCTATGATGTTGTCTTCGCTAGAAGAGCTGACAGACAGGATTCAAAGATAAAGCTTTTCTGGGCTAGCCGTTTCTATAAGGTTTATAATTTTGCTACTGACGGTACCTATGATGGAGCCTTATGTAACTTCTCAGTAGTAAACAAAAAGGTAATCAAAGAATATTGTGCTATGCCAGAGCAGTATCGTGATTACGTAATGTATATCAAATGGCTGGGCTTTAGAACTACAGCTATTGATGTAGAGCACAATGCAAGATTCGAGGGCGAAAGCTCCTACACCTTTCAGAAAAAGGTTAATCTTGCCATCGAGCTTCTTACTTCACAGTCTGATAAAATGTTACGACTGGTGGTGGGCTTAGGCTTTGGAATGACATTACTGTCGTTTATTGCTATAATTTTAATTGTGATTCAGTATTTTATTGCAGATGTGGATCCAGGCTGGTCTAGTATAGTTGCTTCCAATTTTCTGATTGGAGGACTTACTATCATGACTATAGGAATGGTTGGTATCTACGTGGGCAATATATTTGTCCAGACAAAGGACAGACCAAAGTTTGTTATCAGACAGATTCTGAATGATGACAGCGAAGAGAGGTAGAATTAATTGAAGAAATTAGCAATCATAGGTGCTTCGTACTTGCAGGTACCTTTGATTAATAAAGCGAAAGACCTGGGATATGAGACACATGTATTTGCGTGGGCAGCTGGTGATGTTGGCGAGACTCTTGCAGATTACTTTTATCCCATAAGTATTGTTGAAAAGGAACAGATTTTAGAAAAGTGTCAGGAGATTGGTATCGATGGCATTTGTACCATCGCATCCGACCTTGCTACAGTCCCAGTGAATTATGTAGCACACCACATGGGCTTGGCGGGAAACAGTCTTGAGTGCACGGAAAAGTCCACTAACAAATGGGCTATGCGAGCAGCCTTCGAAGCGAATGGAGACCCTTCTCCAAAATGCGTAAAGGTACAGAATAAAGAGGATTACCAGGGGGTAGATTTCCAGTATCCAGTAATTATAAAGCCTTTGGATCGTTCAGGTAGCCGAGGCATCACAAGAGTGGATAATCCTGCAGAGCTTGATGCAGCTATCGAGGCTGCCAAGGAAGTTGGCTTTGAAAAGGCAGCTTTGATAGAAGAATTTGCTACAGGCATTGAATATAGTATCGAGTGCGTCAGCTACAAGGGCGAGCATACTCTGCTTGCTATCACAAGAAAGTACACAACAGGGGCTCCTCATTTTATCGAGACGGCTCACAGCGAGCCAGCAAGCCTTACACCTGAAATGGCTGAAAAGGTAAAGAATACAGTGTTCCATGCGCTGGATAGTCTTGAGATTAAAAACAGTGCATCACACTCTGAGCTAAAGATTGATAAGGACGGAAATATTCGTATTATCGAAATCGGCGGCAGAATGGGTGGCGACTGTATCGGAAGCAGCCTTGTAGAACTTTCCACAGGAGTGGATTTCGTAAAGGCGGTAATAGATATTGCTCTTGGTCAGAAGCCAGAGGTTACTCCTACTAAAAGGGGATATGCCATCATCAGATATGTCTTTAGTCAGGAAGACAAGGACATTATGGATGCAGCTATGAGCGAGATGCCGGAAGCTGTAATAGAACACGAGATAATGGATAGCCTGGAGGGAGAGATTACTGACAGCTCCACCAGATATGGCTACTTTATCATGAGCGATATGACCGGTGACATCAGAAAATATTTGCCTTCAGAAATTTGATTTTAATTTCAAAAGGCGTATATTATACACTATGTAAATTAAACTATGTTTGAAAACAAGCGAGGTATGACTATGATTCCATTTAATGTACCACCAGTAGTTGGAACAGAGGAGAAATATATTAAGGACGCTATTGCAAAGCACAAGATTTGTGGTGATGGCGAATACACTAAGAAATGTAATGCATGGTTAGAGGAGAAGACAGGTTCACCAAAGGTTCTTCTTACAACATCATGTACACATGCTACAGAGATGGCTGCTCTTCTTTGCGATATTCAGCCAGGTGATGAGGTTATTATGCCTTCTTTCACATTCGTATCTACAGCAGATGCATTTGTTCTTAGAGGAGCAAAGGTTGTCTTTGTAGATATTCGTCCAGATACAATGAATATTGATGAGAATAAGATTGAGGCAGCTATTACAGATAAGACAAAGGCTATCGTTCCTGTACACTATGCAGGTGTTGCTTGTGAGATGGACAAGATTATGGATATTGCACGCAGACATAACCTTTGGGTAGTAGAGGATGCTGCGCAGGGCGTTATGAGCACATACAAGGGCAAGGCTCTTGGTACTATCGGTGATTTCGGTTGCTTCAGCTTCCATGAGACAAAGAATTACTCTATGGGTGAAGGCGGAGCTATCCTTATCAAGAATCAGGATATGATGGAGCCAGCAGAAATCATTCGTGAAAAGGGTACAAACCGTGCTAAGTTTTTCCGTGGACAGATTGATAAGTATACATGGGTAGAGGCAGGTTCTTCATACCTTCCTTCAGAGCTTAATGCTGCATACCTTTATGGTCAGCTTGAGGAAGCAGACAAGATTTTTGATGACAGAATGAATTCTTGGAACGAGTATTACGCAGCATTTAAGGATTTGGCAGATGCAGGAAAGATTGAGCTTCCTACTATTCCTGAGGGATGCCAGCACAATGCTCACATGTTCTACCTTAAGTGTAAGGATTTGGAGGAGCGTACAGCTCTTATTAGCTTTGCTAAGGAGAACGATATCCTTATGGTATTCCACTACATCCCACTTCACTCAGCACCAGCAGGAAAGAAGTATGGAAGATTTGATGGCGAGGATGTTTATACAACAAAGGAGAGCGAGCGCTTAGTCAGATTACCACTTTACTATGGCCTTACAAAGGAAGACAGAGATAAGGTAATTCAGACTGTTAGAAAGTTTTACGAAGGCAAGTAAGAAATGAGAATAGAAGGCGAAAAGATTTTTTTAACTCCTATCACATATGATGATTGCGAGGATTATATCAGATGGCGTAACAGCGATCTGATAAAATCCCGTTTTATTTATCGAAAAGACCTTACAGTTGAAGACCAGAGAAACTGGATTAAGACAAAGGTTGAGACCGGTCAGGTAGCTCAGTTTATTATTTGGGACAGGGCTGATAATAAGAAGATTGGTTCAGTATATCTGCAGAAGATAGACAATGAGAAAAAGGATTGTGAATTCGGAATTCTTATTGGTGAGCCAGATTATTTAAACGGTGGTCGTGGTTCAGAGTCTGCCAGACTTATTAATAAATTTGGCTTTGAACAGTTAGGTATGAAAAAAATTTATCTTAGAGTTTTAGCTTCTAATGATAGAGCGATTCATGCATATGAAAAAGCAGGATTTGTGCCTGAAAAGGACAATGGAAAATCAATAATTCAGATAGATGGTGTAGACACAGAAGTGTTGTTTATGTCAGTAGAGGCGGAGTAAAAATATGAGATTTTCATTTGTGATTCCTTGTTATAGATCAGAGAAGACTCTTGATAAAGTAATAGAGGAAATTCAGGCAAAGATGTCTGAAATGAATCATCAGGATTATGAGATTATTCTGGTGAACGACTGTAGCCCAGATGATACTTGGGGTGTCATTCGTAGATTATGTAATGATAATAAAAATATTATTGGAATTAATCATGCTAAGAATTTTGGTCAGCATGCAGCGTTAATGGCTGGTTTCCATTTTGTTTCTGGAGACGTTGTTGTTTGCCTAGATGATGATGGACAGACACCAGCTAACGAAGTAGACAAGCTTTTAGCTAAGGTAATCGATGAAGATTATGATGTGGCTTACGCTGAATATGCACATAAGCAGCACTCTGGTTTTAGAAACTGGGGCAGTCACGTTAACAAAGTAATGACTGAAGTAATGCTTGGAAAGCCAAAGGAGCTTTATATCTCTAGCTACTTTGCTGCAAAGAGATATATTGTGGATGAAATGCTTAATTATAAGGGCGCTTATCCATACGTAATCGGTCTTGTTCTTAGAACTACAAGAAATATTTGCAATGTAGAGGTAAATCATAGAGAAAGAACTGAAGGTGCATCAGGCTATAATTTCAAGAAGCTTCTTGGATTATGGATGAATGGATTTACATCCTTTTCAATTCTTCCTCTTAGAATTGCATCTTATGGTGGTAGTGCTATTGCGTGTATCGGTTTTATATATGCTTTATATGTAATAATTAGAAAAATAGTAGCTCCTACGGAGTATCTTGGATGGAGCTCAACAATGGCGGTATTACTAATCTTAGGAGGTTTAATCTTATTAGTATTAGGTCTCATAGGTGAGTACGTAGGACGAATTTTTATAAGCATTAATAATTCGCCACAGTATGTCATTAAGAATATAATCAACTACGATAGCGTTGAGAACAAAAATTAAACGAGGAAAATATGGATCAAAATCTATTACAGGATACTAGTAAAAAAAGATTATCATTTTTTGCCGGCATGATGTTTTTAGGTGCCATACTTATTTTGGTATATTCAGCCCTGACCGGAAATGATAATCAGAAGTTTACGGATATTGTAGTGGAGTTTACTGCTATGGATGGCAGTAATAAAAGTGCTGAGAGAACAATGTTTTATTTGTTCTCTTTTTTTGGTGCTTTTGTTTATGGACTCTACTTCTTATTTGAGAAATATGGAAAACAAAAAGAGGATGTTGTGACTTGGGACAGGGGCAGCTTTGTTACAGTAGGACTTGCAGTTTCTCTTATTACTAATCTGGTTTTATATAAGACCATAAGCTGGATTGTGCTGGGAGCGTTGATTATAACTGCCGTAGCCAGAATAAAAAACAGAGATCTGGTTGTATCAGGCGCGGCTTTTGTGTTTATAGCTGTATACGCTATATGCGGCCTATATAGAGCTTTTGTGTTCTTCGGTGGAACAATACCAGCAGGAGAGAAGAAGATAGCGTTATTGGCATTTATTATCTCTATGGTGGTATTCCTATTTGGAAAAAGTGAAAAAGCTTATATGAGAGGAATCCTAATAGGACAGCTTTTGATTCCTTTTACTCTTTTGATTTATATCACCTCAAACTATATGTATGGCACTGAGCTTTATAAGATAAATGTACCAAAAAGAGCTTTGCTTTTAGTCTTGATATTTATTATTGCTTTCGTGGCAGAGGCAGTATTAAAGATTAAAAATGAATGGTATAGCCCTAATGGATTAGGCAATGTGCTTACACTTGGAGCATGTGCTTCTATTATGTCTTTCAACAGATTTAGCGGCACAGGTTCTATCGTGCCTACAGATCTTCATCATCCATTTGAAAATATTATTGGATATTCACAGATATTTGAACTTGGACAGAAGCCTTTCTCAGAATATATTCCTGTATCTGGAATGTACCCGCTATTACAAGGATGGATTTTTAAGGTATTTGGACATGGATTAGCGTCCTTCTATTATCTTACACAGAATCTATTTTATCTGCTTATTTTGACAGCAATTGTTTATCTATTAAGAAAACAGCTGAAGGCAGAATGGGTACTTCTTATTTCTATCGTATTTACGATGACAGATTACAATAGAGTGGCACTTATTGTGCCAATCACTCTGCTTTTGGCATGGCCTGCACTGATTCAGAAAAAGAATCTATGGCTAAAGGCGTGGTTTTTAACAAGCTTTGTACATGGGCTCTATTATCCTGTGTTTGGTGCAGCAGTATGTTTTGGCTTCCTTCCACTTGGAATATGGCAGATATACACCTATGCAAAATCAGGAGAGCTTTTGAAGGATGTCAAGACAGTTAAATTCTGGGCATGGTGGATAGTGTGCTTTGTTCCAGTCATCTGCGGATTAGGATGGTTGCTTGGAACAGTAAAGCATATGTTGGCTATGGGCGCACAGACCATTTACGCTGATGGAATGGCGCGCTTTGGACAGATGGCACCAGAAAACTTCTTGTCATATATCTCAAACATGCCAATAAAGGTGGCTGTGTATTACATTCTTTCGTATCTGATTGTTATTGCTATAGTATGGCTTTCTGTAGCGCTGTTCTTAAAGAGCGGAAACGTTTGTATAGAAAATAAGAGAATAAAGATTAGTAATCCTGAGAATGGCTTTTTAGCTCTTTCAATGGGACTAATGATGCTGGTTTCCTTTAGCTATACAGTAGTACGCTTTGATTACAATGAAATTTATGCTAGAAGCTATGGTGTGGTAACAGCAGCTTTTGTGATATTGATAGTCCTGATTGGCAGATTCGTTAAGGATGAAAATAAAAATACACTTTGGATATTCGCATTTGCGATATTTATTATATCTGTGGTATCTGCAGAGGGTGTGCTTCACATCGCAGATGATTCAAAAATGGAAGCCAGCTACACAGTCCCTGAGGGATATGTGTATGTGGCAAATGATAAGCCAAGACTGGGTGAGTGTTTCATTGAGCAGAGCGAGTACGAATATGTCACACGTACAAACAACTATGTAGACACTCTTGGAAGAGATAACTCATATTTTGGTTTGGTAGACAGTTTTGGCTTGTTCTATCTCTGTGATATCAAAGGTGATTCTGTAATGGAAATCCTGAACACCATAAAAGGATACGGCGCAGTAGAGGAGAGTATAGAAAATATTAAGGCAAACGATTCTATAGTAGGTCTTAATGTAAATCCATTGAGAAATTATTATCTGTATCATTGGTTGCTAACATCAGGAGAGTATGTATTTGATAATAACGCAAGATTATTCTTACATAATGATGGAAGCGTATCAAGGGAGCAGATACTTGCTCAGAACAATAATGTAACACTGCCGCTTGATTACGTAGCAGAGGATATTGGAAAAGTGGCAGGTTCATTTGGAAGCTCTTTTGAGACATTAGAGCCAATCTTTACAGAGCCTGGTATTAGCTATGAGTTGTCAAATAAGGGAGATTCTGTAGAAGTAGCTTTTGATAAAACTTTTGATGGCAATGAGGCGGATTTTATTTACCTCGAATTTGATAATCAGACACAGGACTACAGCTATGTATTGTATGATAATCATTCGCCTGTGGAGCAGAATGCAGCAGGCATAATAAAAGGTTTGCTGAGAAAAGAATATAACCCTGACACCAAGGTTACGGTATCATGGATTAGTGATATGGGTGAAAAACGTTCTCAGACCTGCAACATGGATGAAGGAAAGCTTCTTCTTCCTGTAGGAGCTGTGAGAGGCTGGCTGATGAATGGTCACTCAGAAATAACAATAGCAGTCACAGAAAATGATAAAGCAATACAAGTTCCAGAAATAAAGACAGTAAGATTGCTTAAATGCAGAGAGGTGCAATAAAAATAATCCTATGGCCAAAGAATGGTCATAGGATTTCTTTATATAAAGCTAAATATTCTTCTATAGTTTTTTCGTTTGAAAAGCTAGTGTCTGATTTTGGGATACTATCGACGAATGAAAGTGCATCATAGATAGCGTTGGCATTTTTGTCTTTTAGGGTAATGCCATATTCGTTGGCGCTTTCAGGGCTACCCCCAGTGTTATATGTGATTACAGGAGTGCCACAGGCAATAGCTTCCAAATTTGTGGTAGGATAATTATCCTCGTAGGTAGGATTAACAAAAACATATGCAGCAGAGTATAGCTCTACTAATTCAGCTACGGAATCAGTTCTTCTGATTCCGATTATTTTTTCAGGAAGCTTCTCAATCTGCTTTTCTTTAAGACCTACAAGTACAATGGCATAGCTGTCGTCAACAAGCTCAGAAAGCTGGATAAAATCATCAAGACCCTTTCTTCTATCCCATACAGCGGCTACACCTAAGATGATTTTTTTACCAACTAGCCCAAGCTTCTCATGAATATCACTTTTAGTAGGTTTAAATATAGAGGTGTCGACTCCGTTATGGATTGTCTGAATAGGATATTGCCGCATATAGGAAGCCTTCACAAGTTTTTCTAACCATAGAGATGGTGTAACTAAAGTTAAATCCTGAAGTCCTGTAAAAAGATTTCTTTTTAATTTGAAATTCTCAGCTGAGCGGTCAGCACCCCAGAGAACAGGATACACACCCTTTTGAGGGCAACCTCCACATCCTGTTAGCCATCTATTGCAATTTTCAAAATCAAAATAAGTGCAGTGACCTGTAAAAGCCCAGCAGTCGTGCATAGTCCAAATGATTCTTTTTCCGCAGGTTCTAAGATATTCAAAAAGAACAGGAACATTGATGTAGTAGCCGTGAATATTGTGAAGATGAATAACATCGGGATCATATTCTCTTACCCATTCAATGAACTTTTCGGTAGCAGTTATGCTCCCAAGGCCCATTCCATCAAAAAGGCGAGCCTTTAGACCATGCATCTTTACATCTATATTGGAACCAATGCGCACAGCAAAACGTTCGTATTGAGGAGGGACTGTATCCCTACCATATGCAATTTTTACCTCATGGCCTTGCTGCTCTAGCTGCACAGCTAAATCCGTGCAAATTCTTCCTGTGCTTTTGACGCCACAGACCACATTAATCATTAATATTTTCATAGTATGTATAATAACACTTTTTTAAATAAAAAAGAAAAGAAGGTTGCCCTTTTTATCATAAATTGACATAATAAAATTGTATGTTTATGTCTAGGGGGAAAAGGAGAATAGTGAAATGGTTGATAATATGAAAAAATATATTCAGAGTTTGGACTATAGATATAAGATGGTTTTTATTACATCTTTTATTGTAGGCTTGCTTTCACAGGGCATGGGACTATTTAACAAATATTCCTACAGAGATGATACAACATTATTTGATGTTGGAAATACACTTATATTAGGTAGATGGATGTTAGATGTGTTGGAAAAGGTAGAACGCTTTTTCTACGGCGATGGACACTATAGCATGCCTACCTTTAATGGATTTTTGGCTATTCTTTTTGTGGCATTAGCTACATGTGTAATAATTAAGCTGCTTGATATTAAGAGTGATGTTATATGCCTTCTTACGGCAGGTATTATGGTGAGCTTCCCTGTTATCACAAGCTTGTTTGGATATGTTTTTACGATACATTTTTATATGCTTGCTGTTTTTATGGGAATAGAGGGCATAAGCTTAATCTGCTCAGGTGAATCCTATCTAAAAAAAGCAGCGGGAATAATTTTGGCAGGTTTTTCTATTGGAATCTATCAGGCTTACATTCCAATGTATATTACATTAACTTTGATGTTCTTCTTCAAGTACGTATATGAAAATGATAATACTTTTAAGGAATATATCTTTAAGGCGATAGAGCTAGTTATAAGTACAGCTCTTTACATGGCAGTATATTTTGTGATGAATAAGATATACCTCACTGTTTACAATGTACAACTTGCAGATTACCAGGGAATAAGCTCTATGGGAAAACTGGGCTTAGGAGAATATCTTCATAGAGTAGTCGTAGCCTATAAAGAGTTTTTTGTTCCAACAGCAGAAAATCCATACTACATGTATTCAGGTACAATACGTGCAGTATATTATCTTGTAGTATTACTTTCTGTAGTATATTTAATAAAATTGTTAAATGAAGCAAAGAGCAATATAGAAAAGTTAATCTTCATGGGTGTTTGTATTATTTTATTCCCATTATGTTCAAATTTTGTTTTTGTAATGGCGGATATGTCAGTAACACATTCTTTGATGGTTTATTCGCAGGTATTTGTGTTCATCATGTTGGCATTTTTAGCAGATAAGATACAGCTTACAAATACAAAAGGAAATATAACTAAGCGCGTGGCATTAGTATTACTTTCTTTTACCATTTTGATGTATTGCAGATACGACAATAGGTGTTATTTAAAGGCTGATTTAATGCAGCAGCAGGCAATCAGCTATTTCACAACAATGGTTACTCAGATAAAGAGTCTTGATGGATATAATGATGATATGCCTGTGGTATTTTGCAATCGTTATCAGATTGACGATAAATCTTGGACAGACATGCCTGAATTGCGAGATATTAAAATTGAACCATATGGAAATCTTTATGACTACCTGAATAATTACAGATGGCACTTTTTTATGAACGATTGGTGTGGATATGAGCCAGTGGTGGAAAGTGACATTGATAATCCGATTTTAGATACTGAAGAGTATCAACAGATGCCTCATTATCCTGATGACGGATCAATAAAGATAATAGATGAAAAGATTATTGTGAAATTCTAAATTAATTTACACATATAGGAGAATGATAAATTATGGATAATAAAATATTACTCTTTATACCAATGTATAACTGCGAAAAGCAGATTACAAGAGTATTAGGACAGCTTACTGACGAGGTGTGCGGCTATCTTTCAGAGGTACTTGTTATTAATAACAGAAGTACTGATAATGGCGAGCAGGTGGTACAGGATTATTTAAAGGAGCATCAGCTTCCAGTAAAGGTATCACTTCTTAGAAATGATGATAACTACGGTCTTGGTGGCTCTCACAAGGTGGCTTTTAACTACGCCATGGAGAATGGATTTGATTATGCTATGGTGCTTCATGGCGATGATCAGGGAGATATTGTTAATATTCTTCCATATCTTAAGAATAAGGAATATGAAAAATATGATTGTTTCCTCGGAGCCCGCTTCATGAAGGGCTCACAGCTTCAGGGCTACTCAAAGTTTAGAACCTTTGGAAACATTGTTTACAACACATTATTTGCTATTGGCTGCGGCTGTAAGGTATACGACCTTGGCTCAGGATTAAATATGTATCGCGTAGATATCCTTAGAGATAAGTTTTATCTGAAGTATAAGGATAATCTTATGTTTAATTATTGCATGGTAATGGGACAGGCTTACTACAAGCATAGAGTAAAGTTCTTCCCGATCATCTGGAGAGAGGACGACCAGGTATCCAATGTAAAGATGGTAAATCAGGCAATGGTAGTGTTAAAAATGCTTGGTTCTTATATAATTAACAAGAAGAAGTTTGTAGAAGACGAACACAGAGATAAAATCGTGGAGGCTTATACTGCTCAAGTTATATATACAAATCAGCAGTAGTGGTGACAGGATGAAGAAAAATTCTTTTGCTTATAACTTAATAAATATTGTAGTGCTGTTGTTAGCGGCGTTAATCTTTTTTATTAACTATGAGGGGTTGAAAGACTTTCGGCAGATTAGCGAATTGCAGATACTGATTATCATAGCTACTGTTATGCTGGTGCATTTTCTTAAGGCACTGAGATTATATTTGGCACTGTATGGAGCAGATATTACTCCATCTACCTATGCGAAGACCTACTGTAAGGTTACCCCCGTAAGTATTCTGTTTCCATTTAAGCTGGGAGAGTTCTTCAGAATGTATTGCTACGGCCATTACACGGGGAACATGCTTAAGGGTGTGGTTACAGTTTTAATGGATCGCTTTATGGATACCATCGCACTTGTCACTATGATTATTGTGATGTGGCTTGGCAGCGGGGAAGCGATTATTCCACTCGTATATTTGTTGCTGGTATTTATCGTAGTATTTGTTCTGATGTTTCTTGTTTTTCCTGGTTTGTATTCATACTGGAAAAAGTACTTATTAAGGGCTGACGCGTCAGTAAGAAAGCTGGGTGCTTTAAAGTTACTTGAGGCTATGAACAAGGTATATCTGGAAATAATGAACGTATCACGAGGAAGAGGAATCATCCTTTATGTATTATCTCTTTTGGCATGGGTGACAGAGATTGGCAGTGTAGTAATCATAGCCAGCATGAATGGAATCAGAGCAGATGGTTCCCTTACAAGAAAGATTTCAGAGTATCTGGAGTCAGCTTTGATGGGAAATCAGACAATAGAATTAAAACGATTTGTACTACTTAGCGTAGTGCTTATGATTGTGATTTATCTTTTTGTAAAAGCTTTTGATGTAACAAAGAGCGAGAGGAAGTAGCATGAAGACAATTATTATTTATGATGATACAGGAAGAAAAAGTGAAGTAATTCAGGATATCATTGGCGAAAAGGGATTCGCTGACGTAGTAGTGAAAAAACGCTGTCTGGAGGATTACTACAGAGAAGAGCTGGAGAAAATCTTCTCTGATGTGGTATGGCATAAGATTCATTCAGTATTTGAATATGTTGATTTATTAAAGCACTTAGATGTGTATAACATGCAGGATGTGAGGGTGATTCACTGCTTTTCTAATTATATCGTGTCAGATGGCAGCAAGGCTCGCCTTTCCTTTGAAAAGCTTGCATTTATAGATGAGCCTTTTGGCGCCCTTGATGGAAACAGGGCTGTAGCAGCTCTTTTCCCTAGCTTAGATTCTTACAAGGCCTTTTGCAAGAATATCATTGCAGGTCGCAAGGCTTGGGATCTTATAAAGGAGCTGGAGGAGCATTTCAATATCGATGGCATGGTAGATATTGGAATCATCGGAAACTTTATCCAGTGTGTCACAGGAAATTTTGATTCTAGATATTTCAATAGTTTAAAGGGAAATGAGTATACCCTTGTAAAATCATCTACAAATAAAAAGAAGATAAAGGCTGAGTATGACTTCTATCACTTACTTCCAGAGGACATGAAGTATTGGTTTGTTATGCCTTTTGACTATAAAGAGGATGAGCAGAAGGCCAGCTACACCATGGAACGTCTTCACATGACAGACCTAGCCATCAAGTGGGTGCATGGCTCCATGGAGAAGTCTGAGTTTGAGACACTTTTGGATAAGTACTTCTATTTCTTCAAATGCCGCCACTCAAAGGCTTGTTCAGAGGCAGAATATAAGGCTATGGCAGACGAGCTTTATATCAATAAGGTAAATAGCCGTATCGAGGATTTAAAGAAGCTTCCTGAGTACAAGAGAATTGAGACTCTTCTTTCAGGAGCAGATAATATTTCTATCGATGATTTATTAAAGAGATATTATGCCCTCAAGGACAAGATTGAAGCTAGAAATAATTATCCAAAAGAGCTTGTAATAGGTCATGGGGATCCATGCTTCGCAAATACGTTATACAATAAGTCTACACAGACTTTGAAGTTTATCGACCCTAAGGGAGCCAGCAAGGAAGAGGATTTATGGACTAATCCATATTACGATATTGCAAAGCTTAGTCATTCGGTTTGTGGTAAGTATGATTTCTTCAATAATGGCTTGTTTGATATCAGTATTGCAGAAGATTTCAGTTATGATTTAGAGATACCATTCGACAACAGTGAATATATGAAGATATTCAAGACTAAGGTGGAAGAAAACGGATTTGATTATTTAACAGTTCGTATTTACGAAGCATCATTATTTATTTCTATGCTTCCATTACATATTGATAACCCACACAAGGTATTTGGATTTATCTTGAACGTGGATAGAATTTTGAAGGAGATTGAGGCAGATGTATAAGGACTACTCATTTGTGTTTGATATTGATGGCACGCTTTGCCCTATAAAGAAAAAGGAAGAGCGATACGAGGACTTAGTGCCATATCCAGATATGGTAGAAAAGCTTAGAGAATGCAAGGCTGATGGAGCCAAGATTATTCTTTATACATCCAGAAATATGAATTCCTACAACGGAAATATTGGTCTTATCAATAAGAATACAGCAATAGTTTTACACGAATGGCTTGAGAAATGGGATATTCCATACGATGAAATCGTATTTGGAAAGGTTTGGCCAGGACATAAGGGCTTTTATGTAGATGACAGAACAGTAAGACCAGATGAATTTTTAAAGCACACTCCAGAGGAGCTTGAGGAGATTTGTGCAAAGTCGAGAGAGCATTAAGAGGATAAAAGTGGAAGATAATCGAAAAATATGTGTCCTTATGTCTACATACAATGGTGAAAAATACATTAGGGAACAGCTGGACAGTATATTAGCACAGGAAAATGTAGATGTAAGCATTCTTATTCGAGATGACGGCTCAAAAGATGCTACGCTATCAATTTTAGATGAATATTGTAAGAGAGATAACGTGCACTATTATGTGGATTCTAGAAATCTAGGCGCATGTAATTCTTTTATAGATTTAATGTGGCATGTCTCATTGGATTATGATTATTATGCCTTATCTGATCAAGATGATTTTTGGCTTAAAGATAAGCTGAGCACAGGAGTAGAATTTTTGGAGAACAATTCTAGCTATGGTATATATAGTTCTTACTATACTATGGTAGATGAGAAGTTAGAGCCTATAGCTAACAATATAGATAAGAATAGACATGAGCCGACATTTGGTAATGCTATGATAGATAGTCAGGTTACAGGATGTACGGTAGTAATGACTAAAGCATTCTTAGAAAAGGTAAGAAGCTATAAAAAACCAAAACATCAATATATACATGACTGGTGGTTATATAAAGTGGGAATGCTATATGATGCTTTGTACATAGATAAGCAATCCAAAATCTTATACAGACAGCACGGAAGTAATACAATAGGTCTCGATGGTGGATTCATTCAAAGAACAAAAAGAATAATTAGTAATAGCAAGAAAATGAAACAGGCTGTAATGAGCCAAAACGAAGAGTTTGTTGAAATTTATCCGCTCAATGACAAGCAGAAAGAGATATTTGATATTGTAAATAAGAAAAAAGGTATATTAAAGTTATTATTTGCAAAAGATATAAGCAGAAGAAGCACCATTGATACTATAATATATAAATTATGGATGGCTACATGGTAGATTGAAAGGTGTAGATTAGGTTGAATAAATTTATTTTCAAAGAACGTATTCCAAATCTTATAAAGATTATGATATTTGGATTAATAGCTATATGCATGATATTTAAATGTCGCTATGGTTTTTCAAATATAGACGAATCCTTTTACATTACTATTCCTTACAGAATACTTCAGGGAGATAATCTTTTTAAGGATGAATGGAATATTTCATTAATGTCAGCGTATATAACATACCCATTTGTTAAGTTGTGGATGTTATTTACAAATTCTACTGAGGGTATTTGTCTGTATATGAGATACGCCTTTGTTTTTGTAAATACCTTGACAGCTGCATTCGTCTGGAAGCGATTGAAGAGATATTCAGAATGGGGAGCATGGTTGGCTTCCATTGCTTTTTTGATTTACGCGCCATTTTGTGTAGGTGCACTGAGTTATAATTCTGGTGGATTAATCTGTATGGTTATTGCACTAATTATCTATATGCAAAAGCAAAACATAGTGGATATGTTTATTGGAGGATACATATTTGGATTAGCTGTTTTATGCTGCCCATATTCTGTGATTTTATTTTTGTATTTAGTAATCATGGATGTAATAAATAAACGTGGATTTAAGTATATTGTAGCTTTTGTATTGGGAGGAGGATTTCTCCTTATTGGAGTTATTTACAGTATATTATCTAACATGCCATTAGAAAAATTTATTGAAATTGCATCAATAATGGTTAGTGGAGATGAGGAGCACGGTGTTAGCATAATATCAAAAATTATTACTTATCCACAGACGATACTTACAGGAAATATTTTTAATATATATTTCATAGCTATATATGTTGTCGCATTTATTTTAATGCTTGTGTTAAAAGAAGGAGTGAGAAATAAGCTTCTTACATTGTTATTCTATATAATTACAGTAAACCTTATTCTCTCATTATTTATTGAACATTATATTAATAAGCTAATGTTTCCAATAGCAATGACAGGAATAATCTTTTATTTCTACAACAATGTGAGATATAGAGACCTTTTAGAGTATGTGTATATTCCGGGCTTAATATTCTCATTAACCATGCATATTCAATCAAACCAGTTTTATTATGCTATTACTTCTGGAAGCGTAATCATGGTACTGGCGAGCATGGTATTTATTTATGAAGCATTTAGTGAATTTACAAGCGCAGATAGAAGTATTATTAGCCATAGAATAGGACAAGTCGGATTTTATACATTGGTTTCAGTGTTCTTAGTTGGGGAAATGTTTCTAAGAATTTATAATGTGTTCTGGGAGGATTCAATCAAAACTCAGTGCTACAGATTAATGGCTGGCCCTGAAAAAGGCTTGATTGTCTCTGAAGAAAAGAACAGTTTATACAATGAGTACTATGAAGATGTAACTAACAATTTGAATAGTGACGATGAGGTATTATTCCTTTCTGATAAAACATATCTTTATTTGATGGGTGGATATAAGAATATGTCATATTCAGCATGGCTTTCTGGCGAACCTGCAAATTGGATAAATAAATTGTCTGCGTATTATGAATTCAATCCAGAAAAAATACCTTCAGTGATTTTTATAGACAAAGAGTATTCAGAGCTTCAGGATATAATTAGTGAATATGGCTATGAAAATGTTGTAATAACTGAACAAGGGAATATAATATATAGAAAGTAATTTGTGTTTGCGAAAGGTGGGATGAACAATGGAAAAATTAGCTATTAACGGTGGATATCCTGTTCGAAAAGAAAAAATATTTTATGGTTGTCAGTGGATAGATGAAAATGATGCAAAGGAAGTTGTAGAAACACTCACTGGCCCATTTATTACATGTGGACCAAAAGTAGATGAAATAGAGCGTGAACTTGAAAAATATACCACAGCAAAGCATGCGGTAGTAGTTTCAAATGGAACAGCAGCTCTTCACTGTGCTTGTATAGCAGCTGGTATTGGTGAAGGAGATGAGGTCATCACTACACCAATGACATTTGCAGCATCTGCAAACTGTGCCCTATATTGTGGAGCTAAGCCTGTTTTTGCTGATATTGATCCAGAAACCTATAATATTGATCCAAAGAGCATCGAAGCTCATATTACAGATAAGACAAAGGCTGTTGTGGCAGTAGATTTCACGGGTCAGGCTGTTAAGGTAAAAGAGATTAGAGAAATCTGTGACAAGCACGGCCTTATTTTTATCGAGGATGCTGCACACTCAATTGGAACAGAATACAATGGAAAACCAGTAGGTAGTCTTGCAGATATGACCTGCTTTTCATTCCATCCTGTTAAAACAATTACAGCTGGTGAAGGTGGAGCAATTCTTACAAATGATGACGAATTATATAAGAAATTGGTATTAGCTCACACACACGGAATCACACATGATGAAGAGTTAATGGAAGGTGCGCCTCACGAAGGCCCTTGGTATTACGAGCAGATTTCATTGGGATTCAATTATAGAATGACAGACTTCCAGGCAGCACTTCTTATTAGCCAGATGAAGAAGCTTGAAGCGTTCAAGGCTAGAAGACATGAAATCGTAGAGAAGTATAATGAAGCATTTTCAAAGATTCCAGAGATAATTGTTCAGAAGGAGATTCCGGAATCTGATACATGTAGACATTTATACATCATCAGATTGGATTTAGATAAACTGAATTGTACTCGTAAGGAATTTTTTGATGCAATGTCTGCAGAAAATGTACAGCCACAGATTCATTATGTGCCTGTATATTGGTTCCCTTACTATCAGCATATGGGATATGAAAAGGGACTTTGCCCAAATGCTGAAGAGGTCTATAAGGGTATTATGAGTATTCCTCTCTATCCAAAGATGACAGACAGAGATGTACACGATGTAATCAAGGCTGTAGAGAAGGTAGTGGAGGCTTATAGGAAATGAGCTGTTTAGCGATTATTACTGCTAGAGGTGGGTCCAAGAGAATTCCTCGAAAGAACATAAAAGTTTTCTGCGGAAAGCCTATTATTGCATACAGTATTGAAGCTACTCTTAAAAGTGGGATTTTCGATGAAGTTATGGTTTCCACTGATGATGAGGAGATTGCCAGCATAGCTAAAAAATATGGTGCTTCCGTTCCATTCTTGAGAAGCGAAGCTACCGCTAATGATTTTGCTACTACAGTAGATGTATTAAAGGAAGTAATCTGCGAGTATAAAGCCAGAGGAAAAGAGTTTGACAGTGTTTGCTGTATTTATCCTACAGCACCGTTTATCAAAGGTGAAAAGCTTCAGGCTGCTTATGAGCTCTTTCAAAAGGAGAAGGCAGATTCACTTGTTCCTGTGGTAGAGTTTTCATTTCCTCCACTTAGAGGATTCTCAATTACAGATGGAAAAGTAAAATATAAATGGCCAGAATTTGAGAAAGCACGTTCACAGGATTTGGATAAGATTTATCATGATGCAGGTCAGTTTTATATTTGTTCTGTAAAGAGCCTTATTGATAATAACACTTTAGTATCTCCAAACACTGTTCCATTCATTCTTGATGAGCTTGAGGTTCAGGACATTGATACCGAGATGGACTGGAAGCTTGCTGAGTTAAAGTATAAATTGTTAGAAGCTGAGAAATAATAATGTTTAGATTATACGAAAAGATTAAAAATAACGAAGTATATGTTATAGCAGAAATGAGCGCCAATCATGGTGGCTCATTTGAAAATGCGATAAAATTAGTTCACGAAGCTGCAAAAGCAGGAGCTGATTGTCTTAAAATACAGACATATACTGCAGATTCTCTCACAATAGATTGTGATAATGAGTATTTTAAAATTAAAGGTGGTCTGTGGGATGGATACAAGCTTTATGATTTGTATCAGGAAGCCGGAACTCCTTATGAATGGCAGGCAGATATAAAAGCTGAATGTGAAAAATGTGGCATGGATTTTTTGTCAACTCCATTTGATAAAGGTGGAGTTGACTTTTTGGAGTCTATGGGTGTTGAAGCTTATAAGATCGCAAGCTTTGAATTAGTAGATATTCCACTGATAGAGTACACAGCTTCAAATGGCAAGCCTATGATTATGTCAACTGGCATGGCTTCTGTTGAGGAGATTCAGGATGCTATTGATGCCTGTCATAGAGTTGGTAATGATCAGATAGTATTGTTGAAGTGCTGTAGTGAGTATCCAGCACCTTGGGCTGATATGCATCTTGGTAATATTCCAGATATGGCAAAAAGATTTAATCTTCCGATTGGTTTATCAGACCATAGCGCCGGAAGTCTGGGCGCAGTAGTAGGTACCACACTAGGTGCATGTGTTGTTGAAAAGCATGTGATGCTTGAAGGTGTGGACAGTGCTGATAGCAAATTTAGCATGAGCACCAGTGAATTCGCAAAAATGGTTGAAGACGTCAGAAACGCAAAACTGATTGCACAGGGCCCATGCTACGAGCTTACTGAAGGCGAAAAAGGTTCCACTATTTTTAGACGCAGTCTCTTTTCAATAAAAGATATTATGCCAGGTGAAAAATTCTCTGATGAAAATGTTAGAGTTATTAGACCAGGTTATGGAATGAAGCCTAAATATCTTAAGGATATTATTGATAAGAGTGCAAAATGCAATATTCCAAAGGGAACACCATTATCTGAAGATATGATTAATTGGTAAAGAGGTAAACATGAAAATACTTTGTTTGTATAACAATGAATGTGCAGTAGAGCTATTTGCATGGTTGAAAGAGCAGGGGCATGAGACTGTTTTGTGGTCAGACAGATTAGATGCAAAATGGTGTAAGGAACAGGCTTTTGATCTTACAGTTAGCTACACATATAGATACATTATTTCCGAAGAAATAATTAATTCATTAAAGGATAATGTGGTAAATATTCATAATTCCATGTTGCCATGGAACAGGGGTGCAGACCCTAATTTGTGGAGTATTGTAGAGAACACACCACGTGGTGTTACACTACACTACATTAATGCAGGGCTTGATAAAGGTCCTATCATAGTTCAGGAAGTTGTTGATGATACGGATAATGAAACATTGAAGAGCAGCTACAATAACTTAGATGTAGCTGCTAAAGCGATGTTTAAAAAGGCATTCAAGTATGTGGAGTTTTGGCAATCAATGAAGAAGACGCCAGTTGGAAATGGTTCATATCATTCTGTGAAGGATGGCGAGAAAATAAAGAGTGTGATAGACACTTACGATTTGTCGATTACAGAATTTAGAAAGAGATTAAAAGAACTGTAATTAAAGAGGAGAAATATTAATGTTACGTGTCACTAAGAAGTTATTATATATACTTAATAAAAAGCAAAAAGTCGAAATGGTTGGCTTGCTTATATTGATGTTGATAGGTGGCGCTGTTGAGTCACTGAGCGTATCATTGGTATTTCCATTGGTTTCGGCGGTGACTGAGAGTAAAAATTGGGATTCCAACAGATTTGCAAAAGTAATAACTAGTGTTTTCAATGTAGAGAATAAGATTCAATACATTTCGATTTTGTTGGTTCTATTGATTTTTATTTTTCTTTTCAAAAATATTTATCTGTTGTTTGAGTATTATGTACAGTTCTCTTTTATAGCCAAAAGTCATCTTGAGATGCAAAAAAAGTTGTTTCATAAATTTTTAATGAAACCATATTTGTATTATTTGAGCTCGAGTACAGCAGAGATATTACGAATAGTGCAGGTGGATACTAGCCACACATTTACTTTATTAACAATGATTCTTACCTTCTATACTGAGGCAATTGTCGGTGCTATCTTATTAATTACTATTTTTGTTATTAGCCCACAGATAACCGGCATTCTTTTAGTATTCCTTCTGATAGAAGTGCTTATTATTGCAAAAATAGTAAAGCCTAGAATGAAAAGAATGGGAGATAGACAGCGTTCAGAAAGTAGCATTGCTAATAAATGGTTTTTACAGGCCATAAATGGTATTAAGAGCGTAAAGGTAGAACATAAAGAATCATTCTTTGAAGGCAACTATAACGACCATCTTAAGGGGGTAATCAATGCTGATAAGAAATATCAAATTATCAGCAATATTCCACGATTACTTATAGAAGCGGTTACTGTTTCAGGCGTATTGTTATATATGCTCATAGCCGTAAAATTAGGCGTAGAAATAGAAGGTTTAATTCCGCAGCTATCAGCATTCGTTCTAGCCTCTATGAGGTTATTACCTAGTGCAAATCGAATTAGCGCAATGATTAACCAAGTACCTTTCTCAGAAGGTGGTCTGGATAATGTTATTAATACATTAACTAGTGAAGCAGTAAATTCAGATAGTGATGAGCAGGCTTCAACTACTGATTGCAAAAAGATTTTATCAATAGAGTTAGACAATATTTCTTTCAAATATCCTAATAATGATAACCTTTTACTGGAAAAAGCTTCTCTGAAAATTGGTGAAGGTGAGTCTATTGGTATTGTAGGTTCATCGGGAGCAGGCAAGACTACTACAATTGATATTATTCTTGGTTTGCTTGCGCCATTAGAAGGAAAAGTATTAATTAATGATATCCAGTTAGAGGATTGCTATTACAGTTGGTTAAAGAGAATATCATATATTCCACAGCAAATTTTCCTGTTGGACGGAACAATAAGAGATAATGTGGCATTTGGATTAAATCCATCTGAGATTGACGATTCACAGGTTAATAGAGCATTAAAAGAAGCTCAGCTAGAGGATTTTGTTAACACATTGCCAAAGGGAATTTATACAGAGATTGGCGAGGCTGGAGTACGATTATCTGGTGGACAAAGACAAAGATTAGGAATTGCCAGAGCCCTTTATACAAATCCCGATGTTATTTTCCTTGATGAAGCTACATCTGCTTTGGATAATGAGACAGAGGCAGCTATCATGGAATCGATAGATAGTCTTAAGGGCGAGAAAATCATGATTATCATTGCCCATAGACTTACAACTATCAGCAATTGCGATACGATTTACAGAGTCGTTGACAAAAAGATTGTTAAAGAATAGGGGAGGATTATGTCGTTTTTTAAATATTCGTTGTTAGGCGATTTTAAAAGAAGACTACAGCTTGAGCATAATAGATATGCTTGGCATAAAAGAAATAGACATAACGATACTACACCTAAGAATTTATTTAATATAAATTGTGTAGAGGTGGGTAATTATACCTATGGTTATTTGTTTGTTATGTCATCTGGAAATGATGCAAAGCTAAAGATTGGTAGCTTTGTGTCTATAGCTACAGATGTTAAATTCTTACTCCGTGGTGAGCACGCCTTAAATACAATTTCCACCTTCCCTATACAGGTAAAGGTACTAGGTGAAGGAGAAGATGAATCCTTCGCAAAGGGCGATATTGTAGTGGATGACGATGTCTGGATTGGACAGAACGCGCTTATTCTTTCTGGCGTGCACATCGGTCAAGGAGCTGTTATAGCTGCAGGTAGTGTGGTGACAAAGGATGTGGAGCCATATGCTATAGTTGCAGGAAATCCAGCCCGAGTAATAAAGAAACGTTTTAGTAATGAAATAATTAATGAGCTATTAAAGATAGATTTTAGTTCGATGACTAAAGAAGAACTAAAAAAGAGACAATATCTAGTTGATGAAGAGATAAAAAGCAAAGAACAATTGGATATATGGAAAAAGGGGGATGAGTAATGGCAAATGCCATAAAAAAAATCTATAAGCCAATAATAATCGCAATTGCACAGTGGATATTAACTACAGCATTTCAGGTTGATAGATTATTCTTTAGATATGATGCTCCAACAATATATTTTTATATAGTGAAGGCAACATATGCTATTGTTCTAGTAATAACATGGTGTTTTATCTTCTTTGTGTTTCAAAAATTAAAAGAACGAGATGCGGTGTACATTAGAGGCGCGCAGATTTTTCTAATATATTTTTTGTTGGTTATGGTATTACTCACAATATTGTGGCCAGGAACATGGGCGTGGGATGATATTAATACATTAGAAAGTATAGTATATTATACTTCCTTTTTTCCATGGAATAATATTATTACTGGCTTATATCAGGATATATTGTTACAGCTCTTGCCATTTCCAGGTGGAATCATTTTTTTGCAGAATCTTATAATATCGTTATGTGTAGCCGCAGTAGTTGTTGATTTAGAAAGTATTTTGGATATTAAGGTATCGAAGAATGTTTGTATTGATACTTTAGTTAAAATCATACCGTTCTTTTTGCCACCTGTACTGATGTATCAGTTTTCAGGATATAGAATGGGACTTTATGTTTATTTAGAATTGTTATTAATAGTAAAGATAATAACAGCAAAAATCCAGGGAAAAGAATGGACATGGTCGACTATCTTATTTGTTGTTTTTCTATGTGTGATTGTTTCAACATGGAGAACTGAATCAATTGTATATATTCCAGGATTATGTGTTCTTATATTATTCTTGAGTAAGAATATATTCCCTAAGAATGGAAA
This sequence comes from Pseudobutyrivibrio sp. 49, assembly GCF_900100545.1. Taxonomy (GTDB): domain Bacteria; phylum Bacillota; class Clostridia; order Lachnospirales; family Lachnospiraceae; genus Pseudobutyrivibrio. The sequence continues at coordinate 137,232 of NZ_FNDP01000002.1, read as the reverse complement.
GATTATTTGTATTTTAGCTATTGTTATAGGCTATATTTTCGCAAGTAAATGTCAGAGTTTTGCAGCTAGAAATAATGACTATCAGATGATTTCATTGCTTTGTCCAGGCGGTGAATTAGTAAGATGTGCTGATATTGAAGCGGATAAAGTTGAACTTGAAATGATGGATAGAGTGACTGATTTAGAGTACATCAGAAATAATCCTGAAATTGCAGGTCAATATTTATATTGGGGTGGTTGCGTAAGAACAGGTTACACTAAAGCCGAATATAACGATTATATAAAAGCCTTAGTTAGACTTTCGTTAAAATATCCTAAAGTTGTTTTTGAAGAAAGAATGAAAATGTTCATCAAGAGCACAAATATTTTTGGAGATGCTACGACTAATGTTAATACTGCAGAGATTTTTGATGAAGGAATAACTAATAGTGCACAAATTGAAGCATACACATTTAATTGGTTTGCATATAGACCGATTTTCAAGGATTTAAGAAAAGGCCTGGTAAATGTATTGTGTTGCAGAAACTCAGAAGGAGAATTTATCGGGGTACTGTATAAAATTATATGGAATGCATTGATTCCAATAATTATACTATTAGTAGCTTGGATTAGGCTATTAGTAAAGAAGCAGTGGTTTCTGTGGGGCATTTGCACAGCTGTTATTGTGAGAATTCCTATCATAATCCTCACAGAACCAGCTGGATGGATAATGTACTTACTGTCCTTCTATTTCATGGGATATGTATGTCTGTTCTATATGTTGTTGAGATATATAAGTCAAAAGAGAAAAGCAAGTGAAGTTGAGTGATATACGGGGAGATTAAATTGAAGTATCTATCATTATGTATTCCTACAAATGGAATAAGTGAATGGGTAATTCCTGTCTTAGATAAAATATTTCAAGAGAAAGCTGACCGCTCTTTATGGGAGGTTGTCGTTACTGATAATGGTAAAGACGAAGCCTTTCAGAAGCAGATGCTTGAATATGAATCTAAATATGAGAATTTTGTTTATAAGAAGACAGATGCATATCTGTTTGATAACCAGATAGAGGCACTTCGATTGGCGTCGGGTCAATATCTTAAATTCGTTAATCATAGATCCATTATAAAAGATGGTACTGTTCAATGGTTTATAGATGAGATTAAAAAGAATCTTGAACAGAAGCCAGTAATATATTGGTCTAATGGTTCGTTGAAATATGATAAAGAGCGTGAGTACGACGATATTGATGGCTATGCAAAGGCTTTAGGTGAAGTGGCATCATGGACTACTGGAGTAGGTGTTTGGAAAGAGGATTTTGATACTATTCCAGAGAATCATGAGTTTAATAAGATATCCCCTCATTCGGATGTGCTTTACTGGGTGAAGGAAAATCGAAAATACAAGATTATAGATAATCAGTGGGCAGTTGATATAGACACTAGCCATAAGCAAAAGGGCAAATATGATTTGTTCAAGGCGTTTGCTATAGAAGAGATATCTATTCCGCTGAATTTGTACTTAGATGGACATATTAGTGCCAAGACCCTTAAGCATATAATAAAAAGATATGAAATATTAGTTGCAGGTTTTTACTGCAATTTTGTAATTCTAAGGACACCTTGTTCCTATGATTTATCTGGGCTTGATGAATCGTTGGGTGTCTTCCTTAGCAAAAGAAAAGTTGTGGCTAGAGCGATTGCCATGATTCCTAAATATATATTGGTAAAGGTTTTAAGATAATGAATCCTATTATTAGTGTTATCGTTCCAGTTTATAACGTAGAAAAATATATATCAAAGTGTATTGATTCCATTTTGGCTCAAACATTTTCGGACTATGAGCTTTTGCTAGTGGATGATGGATCAACAGATTTCAGTGGAAGCATATGTGATGAGTATTCAGAAAAAGACTCTCGTGTGCGAGTGATACACAAGGAAAATAGCGGCCCTTCTGATGCGAGAAATATGGGAATAGCTGAGGCAAAGGGTGAATATGTTACATATATTGATAGCGATGATGTAGTACATATTCAATACCTTGAGCTCCTTTATAATTCAATAAAAGACAATGCAGCAGAGATATCAGTATGTAATATTGTACATTTCCATAACGAAGATGAGATAGACATAAATAGCAAGTTTAATCCCACCATTCAGGTAATGGATGGCGAAGAAGCCATGATACAAATGCTTATTGGAAATATTCATGGTAGCAGTGCCTGCGCGATGTTAGTTCCAACTGCTATGGCCAGGGAAATCACTTTCCCTAGTGGAAGATACCACGAGGATGATTTTATTTCCTACAAATACATCTATAGTGCAAAAAGGGTAGCTAATATAGAAGACGCTATGTATTTTTACTATCAGCGAGAGAATAGCATTATGCATAGTGGCTACGGAAAAATATCTGTAGATGAGCTTGATGCAGCAGATTATGTATATTCTGAGTGCGAAAAATATGGAAAGAAATTTCAGCAAGCCGCAGTAATAAAAAAGTTCTTTAATTACTATCAGGTATTAGTAGAGAATCCAAATCTAAAAGAATTGGATGTTTGCCAATATAATAGAGTAATAAGTGGATTGAAGGAAATGAAGGGCCCAATGCTTTTCAGCCCTTACAGTAGAAAGAAAATGAAGGTGGCTGCATTAATGCTGTATGTAGGTGGTCCAAGTCTACTGGCAGCTGTTGCACGTAAAATGAGCTAAGAGGATTTACGGGAGAATAATGGATAATAAGGTAATTTCGATAATAGTACCAATCTACAATGTGGAAGCTTACTTAGATGAGTGCGTGGAATCTATTTTGGCTCAAACATACTCACATATACAGATTATTCTTGTGGATGATGGTTCCACAGATAATTCGGGAAAGAAGTGTGATGACTGGAAAGAAAAGGATTTTAGAATTATTGTAGTCCACAAGGAAAATGGTGGATTGGCTGACGCCAGAAATGCTGGATTAAAATTTGCCACAGGAGACTATATTGGCTTTGTGGACAGTGATGATTACATTGCTAGAGATATGTACGAAAAGCTCTTATTAGCAATGAATCAAAGCGATAGCGAGGCTGCTATATGCGGTTATTCATCAAGCGAAGAGGAAGTAAAGCTTTCCGAGAAACAGCAGCTGACATATGAGACATTTATTGGAAGAGATTTGGTTAATGCTACAGTTTTCCAAGAAGATAAGCGAATGACTTATTCTGTGTGGCGCTGTCTGTTTAAAAGGGAGGATGTAATAGATTTAGAATTTCCTTTTGGCAAATTGTATGAGGATGTTTGCTATTACATAACCACCTTTTGGAAGATGAAAAAGGTGGCTTTTGTAAGCCAGAATCTATATTATTATCGATTACGAAATGATAGTATCACCGGAGTAAAGGTTACAAATAGACATATAGACGATTTACTTTTGTATTCATCAAACATCTTAGATTTTTATCGTGAGAATGGTGATGAGCAGGAGAATAGAAAAGCTAAGTCTGCAGTATTAAAAGATGTACTTGCTTACAGATGGATTTGTAAAAGGAATAAAGACTCCGTTGAATTATGCAAAAAAATTGATTCGTTTATCAAGAAAGAATCGCTTAGTATAAGGCTAATTGATGGTGGATTTGTTAATAAATTAAGATTCTTTAGATACAGATATCTTTGAAAAGGAAGATTTGTTGAATGATATATTTGAAGCTCCAAGGTCGAATTGGTAATCAGATATTTATGTATGCTTGTGCAAGAACTATTCAGTTTCTAAAAGGCGACAAAGATCAGATTATAATTGAAGATTATGATAACGTAGCACCTGAAGGATTTTCTTATGAGAATTCTTTAGTGAACTACAAATTAAATAATGCTGTATTCATCCATGATGATAGTATGTGGAAGAATATGAGATTATTCGACTTTAAGTGGAAATTCATAAATAAGTATATCGAAAAGAATACGACAGATTTGGATTTCAAACGAGCACAGGCTTTAAAATACCAGTGGCTTTACAATGTTATGGGGGTCTTTCATATGCAGGATGGCTTTGTAGCCTATCCAAAAAGATTTAGGAAAAATGTATATGTTAATGGCTATTTCCAAAGTGAAAAGTTTTTTGAGCCAGTTAAGAATGAAATAAAAGCTACCTTTAGACTAGATGAAGAGGTAGATAAATCAGAATATCCAAATTTGGAACAGATTTGTAATCGTAATACAGTTTGTATCAGTATTAAAGTGCAGCATAATGCTGGAGATCCAATGTATGATGTCTGTAATGAACAGTATTATAGAAATGCGATTCGTTATATTCAGGAGCATGTTGAGAATCCTTTGTTTTTCATTTGCTCTGACAATGTAGATTATGTGAAAGAAAATCTAATAGATACAAGTAAGTATGATGTGGTTTGTCAATCAAAGGATTTTCCTGTGCATATTTCACTTGCAGTAATGGCAAGATGTAAGCATTTTATAATTGGAAACACTTCCTTTGGTTGGTGGGCACAGTATATGTCGAATTATCCGGATAAAATAGTCATTGTTCCTGATAGATGGTACAATGATTTGGGAGATTGGCAATATGATATATATACAGATTATATGATTAAGATGGGGAGCTAATGATGATTATAAGAAGAGCATTAGGAAAATTTGTAAGATGGTGTACTAAGCCGCCCGTTGTGGAGTATGGTGCACTTGGTGAGAATTCTATAGTTCATACACCTAATATTTTAGACGAAACTTCCAAAAATATTTTCATAGGTAATAATACCACTATACTTCCTAATTCACGAATTCAACTTTTCCCTGACAGAGGTAACAGAAATGCAAGAATAACAATTGGAAATGGTTGTTTTATAACGTATAATGTCACATTTTTAGGTGGGGATGATATTACAATAGAAGATAATGTATTAATAGCTAGTAATGTTCTAATCACATCTGAAAATCATTCTATAGACCCTGAAAGCAATATACCCTATATGGACCAGCCACTTATAACAGCACCAGTGGTTATTGGAGAGGGAAGCTGGTTAGGAGAAAAGGCGATTATACTTCCCGGTGTTACACTTGGAAAGAAATGTGTGATTGGTGCAGGTAGTGTGGTTACAAAGAATGTACCAGATTATTGTATTGTTGCTGGTAATCCAGCTAAGATAATAAAAAAATACAATTTCAATAATCATCAGTGGGAGCGAGTTTGATTTACAATATATTTAGGTAACTGAAAGAAACATGAAGAATATATATTTATCCGACCTATTATTTAAGATTTATAAAATTAGAAGTTTAGATTTTTATTTTGGAGTCAACCAGCTTTGTAAAATTGATTCGATAGCAAATGGTGATGAGTTAATCGAAGAAATAAAGAAATTAGATAAAACAAAGCCACTATTTGTTCCTGGAGAGTTGTGCTTAGAGGGAATAAACTATGGGCATATTAATGAATTGTACCGATTTGCAGGTTTACGAAAGAGAAGTAATGTTTATGTACCATTGGTGGAGCACGGAGTAAGATTCGGTGAGGAAATAGGAGACTTTGAATGCTCTGATTATAATTTTTGCCATATCACCCAGGGCGAATACAGAAAGAAAATGATTCATGAGTTCAATCCTAATATTCCTGTATATTCTATTGGACCATATATTCATTATGCTAAAAGCTTTTATGATGCTGAAACAATAGCAGATATGAGAGAGAAAAATGGAAAGACTGTTGTAGTTTTTCATAGCCATTCAGAGGAAGTAAAACCACGAGAGTGCAAATTGCTGGTTGATGAAATGATTAAGCAGTTTGAGGGACGCTATAAAACTATTATTTTATGTGGTTATTGGTTTAATTTGGATAATGCTTTTATTGATGATTGCCTTAAAAAGAATGTAAAGATAGTATCAGCTGGAGTACGTTGGGATACAAAGTTCATTAGAAGACTTAAGACTATTATCGAATTAGCTGACGCTATAGCTGTAGATGAAGTGGGTACTCAGATAGGCTACGCGATGTGTCTTGGAAAGAAGATTGAAATTTTAAATAGCGCAGATATCGAGGCTATTGAGCCAGATAATATTTACAATAAAAATAGAAAGAGAATTTTACAGGCAATCAAGGATAATGATTCCACAGGATTAACTAAGGAATATGAGAAATACTGGGGCGGCAATAAGATCAAATCTCAGGAAGAATTGAGAGCCATCTTAGATAATTGCCGTGACGTTTTAAAGCTAGCAAAGTATAATCCAGATAATTATGCGGCTGGAATCGATAAGCAGATTAGTTATTTGGAAAATCACAAAACAGAAAATAATGATTTGAAGCTGAGACTTTTAAAAGAAGCTTTGAATGATTAACAGTGAAAAGGGAGAGATATGCAGCCAAAGGTTAGTGTAATTGTTCCAATATATAATGTGGAACCATATTTGAGAGCGTGTATAGATAGCCTTGTGGGGCAGACTCTATCAGATATAGAAATCATATTGGTAAATGATTGTTCTCCAGACAATTCTATAGCCATTATGAGAGAATATGAAGCAAAATATGACAACATAATTGTTATAGATTCAAAAGTGAATCTAAAACAGGGTGGTGCCAAGAACCTTGGTATGAAAATAGCTAAGGGCGAATACATCGGCTTTATTGATAGTGACGACTACATCTCTTTGTCTACATATGAGAAATTATATAATATGGCAAAGGAAAATAATGCCGATTGCGTAGCATCTCAGATAGCCACTTTTACTGGTGAGACTATAACAGATGAAGAGCTAAAACCTGGTATCATATGGACGGATGAGCTTTTAACTTTAGACGGAAAAGAATTAACAGATGATGATCGAAGAATTCTTAGCACTAGTGTTATAGGTGGATTAGTTACAAGAATATATAGACGTGAGGTTCTTATCGACAATGATATGTATTTCCCACAGGGAATGAGATTTGAAGATAATTACTGGGGATTTTTGATTAATGAGTATATAAATAAGATTTGTCTGTATAAAGAGCCTTTATATTATTACAGACAAATTTCTGAATCTACAGTTCATGATATTAATGGAATACATCAGTTGGATAGATACAAGGCTATAGAGCTGCTATATGATGAGCTTAAAAAGCGTGGATTATTTGAGAAGTACTATAAACAGCTGGAATATATTGTCATAACTTTGTATTTCAGAAATACCTATTATGTGTTGACTAACGCTAATTATTTTTATCCAAAAGAGATTATTCGGTCAACTCGTTGGATGGAAGAAAATTTCCCGGAATGGCGTGATAATGCAAAAATTCAAAAAGATGAAATGGAATCACTTAAGGCTATAGTAGATAGTATAGGGACAAGTAAGTGGTTTTTTGATAACATGATTTTATGTGTTAAGCGCAAAATAAAAAAATGTATTGAGAGAGTTTAAAATGAAACGTAATTACGGAATCGACTTATTAAGAATCATATCGACTTACGGAATCATAATAGCACATATTTTAGGATGGGGAGGAGTAATAGAGTCTTTAGAACCAAACTCAATGAAGTATGTGATAATATGGACTTTGGAGCTTATGGTAGTAGCTTCAATTAATTGTTATGCACTGATTTCAGGATATGTTGGAGTGGAATCAAAGTATAAGGTGGAGAATATTGTACTGCTACTTGTTCGTACGATTTTTCATACATTGATGATAACTTTATTCTTTTTCTTTTATCTTCCAGGAACAGTGTCTGTGATAGATTGGAAAAATGCACTGTTTCCAATAATGAGTAATCAATACTGGTATTTGAATGCATACGTAGGATTATTTATTTTTATTCCGGTTTTAAATACATTTGTTAATAGTAATTACAAGTACTCAAATATTGTTAATTTTGTGTTGCTATTTGTATTTTCGCTTTATGCAACAATATCGGTAGATGATTTGTTCTTTACAAATAAGGGATATTCCATCATATGGCTAATGATACTTTATATAATTGGTGGAATGATGAAGAAAGCGAACCGAGAATACAAAAAAGTATACGCCATTGTTATATATATTCTAAGCTTGAGTATAGGCGTTGCATGTATATATTTCTGGGGATTACAGGATAAAGTACGATGCTTTCAGTCGCCAATTCTTGTTGCAACCTCACTATGTCTAATGATTTTGTTTACTTCTATGAAGATTGGAGATAGGTTTGCTAAGGTGATTAAGATATTATCTCCAACCACATTTTTTATTTATATAATTCATGTAAATCCTTTTATATGGAATTTGTATATTCATAATAGATTTGCATTTTTAGCTCAGATGAGCGGAATTAAAATGATGGCAGCTATTTTAGTGATTGCACTTGGCATATTTGTAGCATGCTTTGTACTGGATAAGATTCGTGCAGCATTATTTGCGCTTTTTAAGATTGACGAAAAGATTATTCGTATTTGCAATATCATAAAAACAAGGGGAGTAATACATGAATAGCGTTATAGTTTCAATACTATACTTAGTTTCAACAATAGTTGAAACTACATTTTTAATGCAATTGCAAAAGAATAAGGAGAAGCTGGAATTTACCCGCTGGCTTTTGATGACAATTATTCTTGTGATGGCAATTGACACATTAGCAGTGGGAATAATAGACGTAGTAAAAATTCCTATTAATCTATTAACTGTTTCTGTAGTGCACATTTTTGCAGCAGGACTTTTGTATTTCTATAACAAAAAGAAAGACGAGAGACAAGAGTATTATCTCGACAAGCTGAGTGTAGTTGCGGTAGTATTAATAGCAATTGGGTTAATAATTTATTTGTTGAGACTTAAGGATATTAGTCATGCGCCTGCCTTTCTAAATGTAGATGGAGCAGTACATTTCATGAATGCCATGTCACTTGTTAGAAGTAGACATCTTCCTTGGATGTATTTTGCTCCACTTATAAATACAGTAGTTATAGATTTCTTTTCCCCATGGGTGAAGGAAATAGAGTATGTGAAGCTATTTACTTTAGTAGATAACATATTCTTGATTTTTGAAATAGAAATAGTATGGGTAGTCATAAATAAAAGATTAAATACAAAGCTTAAGAAAATAGCTGGCGTTGTACTGATTATAATATATACCGCGCAGTATCCTCTTAGCAGTTTCCTATATTCATTTTTGTATTGGGGAATGGCAGTTCTTCTTATGACAGGTTTTATTGTACTGGCTGAGGATGTAGATAGGGAAAATCATCGAATAGAGCTATTGATTGCATGGGCATTGATGCTATTTACTTTAACTATGTGTTATATGCTATTAGCTCCATTTATGGTCTTAGCAGTATTTGTATTTGAGATATACTATGAAATAAAAGTAAGAAAAACATTCAACATAAAGAAAGTGATAGCTGTATTTGCCATTTTTTCTATTGTTGTTGGATTAGGATTGTTGGCTGGTGTTTACAAGCTAACTGGTGGAGATATAGCGTCAATATTCGATTTCGCTAAAGAACAAGGAAGTATATATAGTGATTATTATTGGCAGTATGTATGGCTATCGCCATTTATAGTTTATGATGCCATTATAAGTATTCAGAAAAAAGAATTAAGATTTGAATGGATTGCTGAGATAATTCTTGTGGTTTCTGTATTAGTATTAACTCCTATGGTATTTTGCGAGTGGATATCCGCTTATTATTTCTATAAATTGTACTATCCGCTTTTCATGTTTAGTGTTGTAATAGCTTCATCAGCAATAGTGAAATTGATAGATGAAAAGAACCGTCTTTTCCCTTCTATGATTGTGATGATGAGTATTCCATTTATAATGAATTTCTGCTTTATAGAAAACAAGTTGGCTTCTAGTCCTACGAATATACAACCTCGTAATAATACTAGCAATTTTTACTATATGTGGAATCAGAATGAATTCATCAGAGTTAGAACGGAGCCTAATTTTAGCGAGGACGAAATGGAGGGTATTTCATATGTTATGGATAACTTCCCAAAGGATGAGGTTCCAATGCTAGCTGAGTTTGGTGATATAGTACGATGCTATTGGTACATGGGAATTACGGGCAATGATAGTAGTGGCTATATTGAAAGAACAGACGAGTTAGAAGATATAATCGAAAAAATGAATAATAAAGAGACAGAATATGTTTGCGTCCTTCGTAATTCAGCCTTTTATTCGGACCATGAGAGTATTTTGAAAGATTATCCGATAGTATATGAGAATACGGGGCTTATAGTGTATTCAACTGAAAAGTAATAAGGGGAAGAAACAGTGAAGAAATTGTTAGTGGTGATACCTGCATACAATGAGGCAGAGAATATTGCAAGAGTAGTTGAACAATTACAGAATGAGTATGCTCAGTTTGATTATATAGTGGTAAATGACGGCTCTATTGATAATACTGCAGAGATATGTAAAAAGAACGGGTATAATATGATAGACCTTCCTGTAAATTTGGGATTATCAGGAGCATTTCAAACAGGAATGAGGTATGCTTTAAAAAAGGATTATGATTATGCTATTCAGTATGATGGTGATGGACAACATAATCCTGAGTTCTTGGATCCAATGATGCAATACGCTGAGGATAACAAGCTTGATATTGTTATTGGCTCTAGATTTCTTGAAGGTGACAAACGAATGTCGTTTAGGATGTTTGGAAATTCATTGATTGATGCACTTATAAAAATTACTACTGGAAAGACAGTAAAAGATTCGACATCAGGTATGCGAATGTATGATAAGAAAATGATTAAAAAGTTGGCATACCAAATGAATTATGGACCAGAACCTGATACTATAGCTTATTTAATAAGGTGTGGGGCAAAAGTAGGAGAGTATCCTGTGAAAATGAACGAAAGAATAGCTGGGGAAAGCTATTTAAGCTTTACAAATGGTGTTAAATATATGTTTCACATGATTACGTCGATTCTTGTTGTGCAATGGTTTAGAAAGAAAGGTTAATTATGTCTTTATTTTTGAGGGCGCTTTTATTGATTAGCGCAATATTACTATTTATGTTCATCTATAGAAAATTGAAAAAATCTCAGTTACAGGTGAACGAAGCATTTTTTTGGATTGTTTTTTCTAGCGTGTTAGTTATTTTAGGGTTCTTTCCGGAAATAGCGATTACTCTTGCAAGGAAAATAGGGATAATTTCACCATCTAATTTTATATTTTTATGTATAATATTTTTATTGATAATTAAAGTATTTTTATTAACAATAAAAGTATCTAGTTTGGAGCAGAAAGTAAGTAATTTGGTTCAAGAAATTGCCATACGAGAAAGAGATTATGCTGAAAAGGAATAACATGAATTATTATAGTTGTAAAGATTTGACTTTTGTAATTTGCGCATATAAAGAGTGTGAGTATTTAGAGGAAAGTATATTAAGTCTTCTGAATCAGAGTGAGAAGGCTAACATACTTATTTCTACTTCTACACCTAATGGTCATATTGAAGGATTGGCAGAAAAATACGGTATTAAAATGTGCGTTAATCCAAATGGTGGGCAGATTGCCGATTATAATTTCGCAATGCGTCAGGCTGAGACACCTCTCATAATGTTAGCTCATCAAGACGAGGTTCTTCATAAAGATTTTGTAAAAGAAATAATTGAAAAAATAAACAGAAGTGAAGACCCCATTATAGTGTTTACCGATTATATAGAGATGCATAATAATATTGTCGATAAAAAGCAATCAAAAATGATAAAAATAAAAAAAGTATTATTAGGTCCAGCTCATTCTAGATTATTAATGAGAACAAAGTTTGGAAAGAGAATGATTCAATGTCTGGGCAATCCAATAACACATCCTTCAGTAGTGTGCGTTAGAAATAAGATGCCAGAAATTGTCTTTAGAGAAGAATATAAAGCAGCTATGGATTGGGATTTGTGGGAGAGATTATCGAAATTAGAGGGTTCATTTGTATATGTTGATAAGATACTTTTGTATCATAGAATGAATGATGACAATCAAACGGCGGTTTTACTCAGAACAACAAATGATAGATATAATAATGAGTATGAAATATTTTGTCGTTTTTGGCCAAGAGGCATAGCAAAACTAATTATGCGTTTTTATTCAAACGCATATAAAAATTATTAATACGTTACACCTGGGGAAGAGGTTTAAATGTCAAAAGAATTAGTGTCCATTATAGTGCCAATCTATAATGGAGAAGCATATATTGATAATCTTTTTTATCAATTTGAAAATCAGACATACAAAAATTTAGAATTAGTATTTGTTGATGATGGTTCATCAGATACTTCTTATGAAAAGATTGCTGATAGATATTCGAAATCTAGTCAGAAGGATAATTTTCAGCTTAACTTAGTTCGACAAGAGAATTCGGGACAGGGAGCTGCAAGAAATAAAGGACTAGAAGTGGCTTCTGGAGATTATATTATTTTTGTTGACCAGGATGATTATATAAAGAATGATTATGTTGAAATATTATTGGAAAAGGCCTTGGAAACGGATTCTGATATAATATTATCTGGTTATATGCATATAACTAATAAGGGGAAAATAATAAAAAAAGTATCATTGAGTAATTCTGAATGGTGTAGATATATGAATATTACACCATGGGGAAAGTTATATAGGAGAGATTATTTAAAAGAAAAAAGAATAAAATTTTTAGCTTTTCCGCTAGGCGAGGATATATACTTTAATATTACCTGTTTTTTAAATGAACCTAAGATTTCCTATACAGAATATATTGGTTATATTTGGCTTTTTAATGAGGAGTCCGTTTCTAATACAATTCATCGAACTGTTACAGGGGAAACAGATGTAACTATTTTATTTTCTAGGATACTTGATATAGATAATATTGAAAGTATTATTAATGATGAATATTTTGAATATTTTGTTGTGAAAACGGGAATATATCATATTCTTTACACTGCGCCATATACAAGTTATACAGAACTGTTAAAATACAAGAAGCGCATTTTTGAATGGATAAATAACGAGATGCCAAATTGTTTTAATAATTCAAATATTACATTTAATAAACCGAAAGGTGAATCTGTAAAAATTCGTACAGTTATTTTTTTGTATATGATTGCGTACAGATGGAAACTAGATAATATAATATTAAAAATTTTATCACTTAGTAAAATGAGGAAAAAGTAAGATAATAATGAGCGCAGCAGTTTCGGTAATAATACCTGTATATAATAAGGAGAGATATTTATCACGATGCATTGAAAGCGTGTTAAATCAAACGTTTCATGATTTTGAATTAATATTAGTAGATGATGGTTCGGAAGATAATTCGTTGAACATATGCAAGAAATATGAAGAAGTGAATAATCATATAGTAGTTATTCATCAAGATAATCAAGGGGTATCTGTGGCTCGAAATAATGGGATAAAAGCTGCCATAGGAGAATATATATTATTCGTAGATGCGGATGATTATTTAAATGAGGATATGATTGAAAAAATGTATCAATCTGCTAAGGACCAATGCGTTAATCTCGTTATTTGTGGGTATAATTTGATTATGAATAATAAAGTAAAAAAATGCTCTGAGAAAACAGGACTTTATTCGATGAGTGATTTTATGGGTATTATGGCAAGGTGGAGGGTAGATCCATTAATTGGTTCCCCGTGTAATAAGTTGATTAAAAGAAGAATAATTCTAGATAATATGCTTACGTATGTACCAAATACAATCTATGCAGAGGATTATAATTTCAATATTTCATTGTTTATGCATATAGATAAGTTATATGTAATAGATAATTGCCTGTATAACTATGATTTAGCTGTTAGTGGATCGCTGACAAAAAAAAACACTATTAATCCCAATATATTATGGAAGAATCAAACACGAGTATTAAATAACATACTGGAATTAGAGAAAAAGTATGAGCGAGAATCAATTTTGAGTAGTCAGTTTTTTGCAGAAGCTGTGACGCTGAATTTCTCAAGAAGAGCACTTGGGGGGCTTGAAGAGTACAAAGAATGGCGTGATGAAGTATTAAATAATTTGAGACTTAAACAGTACATTATTGAAACAAAAGGAATTGCCGGAGGCGGATTTGAGAGTTTTGCATATAAAATTTTCAGGATTTCAGTGATGCTAGGTTTTGATAATTTAGTTTTTTATATATGTAAGATAATGATGAATATTATATATTGTATAAAACAATAGTAGTAAATAAAATTACTGTGAGGTTTGTGAAAGATGTGCTCATTAACTTGTTATATTGTGACATATAATCGCTCAAAGTACCTAAAAAAACAAATTGATAGTGTGTTGAATCAGACATACATTAATTTTCGATTAATAATTCTTGATAATGCATCTACTGATGACACAGAGAAATTGGTTAAGAGCTATAATGATAAAAGAATAGAATATATCAAGCATGAAAAAAATATTGGAGGATTAAGCAATATCGGGTATGCTTTTTCGCATTGTAAAGCAGATTACTTGATTGTTTTACATGATGATGATTGCATAGAGAATAATATGTTTGAGGAACAAATGCAAGCGTTTATTAAAAATCCAGATTGTGTTATGGTTTCTACAAATGCCTATCATATAGATGAAGAAGATAATATAATTAGGAAGGTTTGGAATTGGGATGATGATCAATTTTATAGAGGAGTAGATTATTTTGATAACTATATGGAACATGGAAAGGTTTTGTTATTTCCATCAATAATGTACAACAATAGGTTTTTGAAAAAGAATAATATTATGATTGATGAAAATGTAGGACCGTGTGCAGATGTTGTTTTCTGCATGGATATTTTTAGGGCTGGTGGGGAGGCTATCGAAATAAGAAAACCATTATTGTATTATAGAATTCATTCGGAACAGGATTCATGGATTAATTGGACAGATATGCATCTGGATCTATATAGATATTTAAGAAATGCAGGGCGTTTTGCTAAAGATATTGATAGGATTAGAATGAAAAAGTACCGTATATGGATGGGCTTTCAATTGAGTAGATGTTTGGAACTAATTACCAAAAAAAACACATTGAAAAATGTGAAAAAGTTAAATTATTCTTTTGGAGATTTAATAGAGATTAACACTACATTAATAGGCGTGACAAATGCTGCATTGACTGGAATTAATTTTTGTAGAATTCCTTTGCAACTTTTGTATTACCGAATTTATAAGGGGTGATAGATAAATGAATATAGCTGTGATGACGATGTACGGGAATTATTATAATGGAGATAAATTGTTTGATCGAACAGCATGTAATATTGGCCAAAATTTGTTGTTGCCAGGAATTAGACTAAAAGAATATATAGAAACGAATGGAGATAAATACCATACATATGATGTATATAAAGATAATAATATTGATAAGTTGATATGCTTTGATATTCCTTCCAACTCATATTTTTTTAATAATAGTATACAAAGTTGGGTGAGATATCTATTGATGGGAAAATGGCTTAACGATGGTTTTTCTAAATTAGAGAAAACAATATCGGTTGAAAATAGAATACTCATAGTTCAAGAACCACCGGTAGTCAGTCCGAAATCATATAATATGGATTATCACAAATATTTTGGCAAGATTCTTACATGGAATCCAGATTTAGTGGATAACAAAAAATATTTTGATTTTAAATACCCACAGCCTGTTCCAGAAAAACTTTACAGTGTACCATTTACTGATAAGAAAATGTTTACTCAAATAAGTGGAAATAAAAAGGGTGTTGGAGACAATGAACTATATTCTGAAAGAAAAAAGGTGATTGATTTCTTTGAACAGAATGATGATGATTTTGAATTTTATGGATTTGGTTGGGAAAAGGAAAATCTAAAAACATATAAAGGTCGAACTGACGATAAGCTTGAGACTCTCTCGCAGTATAAGTTTTCATTTACTTTTGAAAATTGTAGTGGATTAAAAGGATATGTGACAGAAAAAATATTTGATTGTTTCTTTGCTGGAACAGTCCCAATATATTGGGGGGCAGAGGACATCGATAATTATATTCCTGAAGAATGTTATATAGATTATAGGAAGTTTAAATCGATTGAAGAAGTGGTGGATTTTTGCCAGAAACTCACAGAAGAGGAATACGAAAAATATCGCGTTGCTGCAAAAAACTATTTAAATAGCGATTATTTTAAGGAAAACTTTTCAGTTGAAGCATATGTAGAAAGAATGTGTCGAGCAATATTAGATTAATATGAGAAGTAAAAAAGTAGTAAAAAACGGTATATATGCAGCTGGATCATTCATAATTCTTAGTCTTTTAGGAATTGTGGTGAGAACAGTTTTTGTTAAATATGCAGACATTAGTCTCTTAGGATATGAAGGATTATTTGGAAATGTTTTTAGTATCCTTTTACTTGCAGATTTAGGGGTTGAAACTTTAATTAATTTCAAACTTTATCCTGCAGTAGAAAATGATGACAAGACTGCAATTATAAAATATCTGTGTATGTACAAAAGGCTCTATGCTATTGTAGGTATAATAATGTTCGTCGCAGGGATAATTGCTATACCATTATTGCCTCATATTATTAAAGATGAGATAACAAATTGGAATTATGTCATAATTATTTATTTACTTCAGCTTATAAGCACTGTTAGTACCTATTTTCTAGCTTATAAGAGAGTAATATTTATTGTTTATCAAAAAGAATATAAAAATACTCAGATAGATTTCTATGGAAATCTAATAAACAGCATTCTTAAGATAATAGCATTAGTCATATTTGAAAGTTATATTATTTATCTTATATGTAACTTGTTTACAAATATATTTAGAAATATCATTATTTCGTGGAGAGTGAATAATGAGTATCCTTTCTTAAGAGAAAGAAGAGACATATCATTTGAAGAGATAAAAGAAGAAGGGATATTTACAGAACTTAAAAATGGAATATATGGAAAAGTAGCAGCTACTATTTATTTTGGTGTTGATAATATTCTGGTTTCTAAGTTTATTGGTCTGGCACAGGTAGGAATGATGGCTAATTATACTTTGATTATGAGCTCTGTTGACGCTATTATATCTAAGTTTGTGAATCCTCTTCAGCCATCTGTTGGTAGTTATGTTTATTCACATTCAAAAGAAGAGGGTTTACAATTATTTAAAATGTTTGATACACTTTTTTTTATCTTAGCATTATTTGTGTCAGGTTCGTTTGTTGCACTGTTTAATCCATTTATTACAGCGTGGCTTGGTGAAAAATACGTTTTGTCACAATTATACGTATTAGCAATTGCATTAAACGAATATATAGGTTGGAACCATAGAGGTGTGTGCATATTTAGATATTGTTTTGCAAATTATGCTTTGGAAAAGAAAGCAAGTTTTACGGCTGCGATTATTAATCTAGTAATATCGATATTGTTGATAAAGCCTTTTGGTATTGCTGGTGTGGCAATAGGTACTGCGGTAGGTAATGTTGGATTTTGGATAGGTAGAACAAAGGCTTTATATACAGAATATATTGAAGAAAATGTTTTCATTTATATTAGAAAACAAATAATTCGTATTGCTGTTTTGATTGCTAGTTTATGTTTTATGAATATTATTTCTTTTGAATTGCCAAATACAATAATTGGTATCATAGAAAGAATGATAATATGCGTAGTTATACCGATGATGATTGGTGCTTTAGCTTTGCTATTTAGCGGGACATACAAGACGGCAAAAATATACATAGATGTACTTAAAGGGGGGAGAAATATTGATAACATGTAGTAACATTGGATTTGGAAATCAGCTTGGCGCACAGATGACCAATTTCGCTGATTTGTATTATATCGCAAAAGAAAATAATCAATCTGTCAAGTTACTATCAGATTTTAGATATTTCAGGAGAGGATATCAGTTTGTAGAAGTTTTTGATTTCCCAGATAATATGTTAGAGTCTGATAACAACAGAGGGGGGCAAAAATTATACAACAATTTGCTTAATAGTACACAGGGAAATTGGAAATCTAATTTTGCAAAAATATATAAAAATAGATGGCGTCAATATATAGATCACTTTTATACTGCTAACGTGTATAGGAGACGAAAAGAATTAGTCAGAATATCAGATTTAAAAGGTGGTGTGGAATGCGACAAAAGGTTGTTGAAGCTAGATGAAAACCGCTTTTACGATATATGTGATGGTTTTGGTACTATAAAAGAATGGGATAAATATCGCGATGATATAATTAAAATTTTTTCATATAAGCCAGTGACAAAAGATGAAGGTGATTCATTATGGCGTGAAAAGGTTGAAAATAATAAAAAAGATGGAATAACTACTACCTGTTCAATACATTTTCGTCGTACAGATTATTTGTTGATTTCATCATTAAATCTTTCAGATGATTATTATAAAGCAGCTATAGATAAATTTGACAAAGATAAGACCTTATTTGTGGTATTTTCTGATGACATAGATGCTGTTAGGAATTTGGATTATCTTCAAAACTTGAATGCAGTATTTATGGAAAGAAATTCTGCGATAATGGACATGTATCTGATGAGCAAATGTGATAATAATATTATTGCTAACTCATCATTCTCCTTTTGGGGTGCTTATTTGGGAGATGATTCAAATAGAAAAGTCGTATGTCCACATGATTTTATTGGGGATTCTGCTCCTGAAGTACAATATATGAATGGCAATTGGTACCCGGAAAATTGGATTGCATTAGATTTAAGGTAGGTAAAAATATGGAAAAAAATAGTAAGATATATGTCGCTGGTCATAGAGGTATGGTTGGTTCGGCAATCTGCAGAGAGCTAGTAAGACAAGGATATGAAAATCTAATAACAAAAACTCATAGTGAGTTAGATTTAACAGAACAGAACGATGTTAGACGTTTCTTTGATGAGGAAAAGCCTGAATATGTTTTCCTTGCAGCAGCAAAGGTTGGTGGTATTGTTGCAAATTCAGAGGCTCTTGCAGACTTCATGTATGAAAACATGATTATGGAGATGAATGTGATTCATGCAGCATATGAAAATGGATGCAAAAAGCTAGAGTTTCTTGGCTCATCATGTATTTATCCTAAATTTGCACCTCAGCCAATGAAAGAAGACTGTTTATTAACATCTTCATTGGAAGAAACAAACGAAGCTTATGCTTTAGCTAAGATTTCGGGATTAAAATACTGTGAGTATCTAAATAGACAGTATGGAACAGACTATATATCTGTAATGCCAACTAATCTTTATGGACCTAACGATAATTATCATCCTACACATAGTCATGTTTTACCAGCTCTTATTAGAAGATTTCACGAAGCAAAGGAACAGAATCTTCCATCCGTAACATGCTGGGGAGATGGCTCTCCATTAAGAGAATTTTTATACGTAGATGATTTAGCTAATCTTTGTGTATTTCTTATGAATAATTACAGTGGCGATGAAACCGTAAATGCTGGAACTGGTAAAGAGCTTTCAATAAAGACACTTACTGAGTTAGTTGCTGAAGTTGTTGACTATAAGGGCGAAATCAAATGGGACACATCAAAACCAAATGGAACGCCTAGAAAACTTCTTGACGTTTCAAAGGCTACAAATTTGGGGTGGACATATAAAACTGAATTAAAAGAAGGAATAAAGCTTACATATCAAGATTTTTTAAATAATCCAAGGAGGGCTGAGCGATGAAAAACCACGAGTCTTGGATTGACGCGCTAAAAGGAGTGGCGATTCTGGGGGTAATTTTAGTGCATTCTGGCGGGGGGGGGCAGAACTGCCAGAGTCACTTAATCAATTTGTTTCAATTGGGCAGAATGGCGTACAGTTATTTTTTATTATATCTGCTTATTTGACTTATAAATCTTATGAGAATAACTACAATTTTAGACATAATATTATGGATTGGTACAAGAAAAAATTCATTAGAATTATACCGCTGTTTTATATAGCTGTAATAGTTTATACTCTCTCAATCGGTGGCTGCGGCTGGCTTGGCAGTGAACCTGGAATTACATGGAAGAATTTAGCATGTCATTTTTTGTTGGTTCACGGGTTGGTTCCTCATTATGCTGATAGTGTAATAGGAGTAGAATGGTATGTAGGTGTACTATCTATTTTTTATATAATAGTACCTATTCTCTATAAATACATAAACAGCTTAGAAAGAGCGATTGCTTTTTTTATTCTTACAGCAATGGTTAATCCAATAATAATGAGAGTGATTATAAACTATGTATATGAAAAGCAAATCTCGGATGTATATATATATGAAGCATACTTTGGAAGCTTCTGTTTTATGAATCAGATACCAGTCTTAGGCCTTGGGATCATTCTATTTTATTTAAGAAAGATTAATTGTCGAGGGCAAGCGGATAAAACCGATAAGAAACTTATATCATATATAACCTTGTTTGGCGCAATACTTCCGATAAAGGGTATGGCAAGGAATGTAAATAATATAGAAGGATTATCACATATAACCTTGTTTGGTATAATATTTCTTGTGATTATTCTTGGACAGATTGCGCATGAGAACAAACTAATTTGTAATTCGGTGTTTTGTATGTTAGGAAAATATTCCTATGCAATATATTTAGTCCATTATGGATTATTGTATCTTTATAACTATAGTGAAATACACTTCACTAACCCGTGGATGAATTGTGGGGTGCGATATTTGATTATAACGATAGTATCGTTTATTATTGCAGTTCCAATTACTAACTACATAGAAAAACCAGCGGTCAAAATGCTGGATAAAATATTGATAAAATCAGAAGGGTAAAATTATGAAAGTAGCACTTATTACAGGAGTAACAGGGCAGGATGGTTCATATTTATCAGAGTTTCTCTTAGAAAAAGGATATGAGGTTTATGGGATGATTCGACGTAGCTCAACAGAGTACAGGGAACGAATTAATCATCTAGAGGGAAATACTCATTTTCATTTAAAGTATGGTGATCTTAGTGATTCAATTAGCCTTGTTAAAATTATAGGAGAATGCAGGCCGGATGAAATTTATAATCTTGCTGCTCAAAGCCATGTAGGCGTTTCATTTGATGTTCCTGAATACACTGCAGATGTCGTAGCTACAGGTGTATTAAGGGTGCTTGAGGCTGTAAGAATTTGCGGGTTGGCTGAAACATGTAGAATATATCAAGCATCAACTTCAGAACTTTTTGGAAAAGTTGAAGAAGTACCACAGCGCGAGACTACACCATTTCATCCATATAGTCCGTATGCTGTTGCTAAACAGTATGGCTACTGGATTATAAAGGAATATAGAGAAGCATATAACATGTTTTGCTGTTCTGGTATCTTATTTAATCACGAATCTGAACGTCGTGGTGAAACATTTGTAACTAGAAAGATTACACTTGCTGCTGCTAGAATAGCGGCTGGGCTTCAGGACAAGCTCTATCTTGGAAATCTTTCATCTCTTAGAGATTGGGGCTATGCAAAAGATTATGTAGAATGTATGTGGCTCATTCTTCAGAATGAAAAGCCAGAGGACTTTGTTATTGCCACAGGAGTGCAGCATTCAGTCAGAGAATTTGCTACATTAGCTTTCCATCATGCTGGCATTGACCTTGAATGGCAGGGTGATGGAATGGATGAAAAGGGGATCGATAAGGCTACTGGAAAGGTGGTTGTGGAAGTATCACCAGAGTTTTATAGACCTACAGATGTTGTTAATCTTTGGGGTGACCCTACAAAAGCTAAAACAGAACTTGGTTGGAATCCTACGAAGACAAGCTTTGAAGATTTGGTAAGAATCATGGTTGAGTATGATACCAAGAAAGTAGCATTAGAAAAGAATATATAGTAAAATACAATAGACTGTTGTTAATACAACAGTCTATTTGAGTGTAAGGAGAAAAATGTATGAATCTTATTTTGCTTTCAGGCGGGTCGGGTAAAAGACTTTGGCCTTTATCAAATGATATAAGATCAAAACAATTTATAAAAATATTTAAAGATAAAGACGGCAATTATGAATCAATGGTTCAGAGAGTATATCGCCAGATAAAGACTGTTGATAGTGACGCAGTTGTAACTATTGCGACTTCTAAGACACAGGTTTCAGAGATTAACAATCAGCTTGGACAGAAGGTTGGAATATCAATTGAACCATGTCGCAAAGATACGTTTCCTGCAATTGCTCTTGCGAGCGCATACCTTGTTGACGTTCAGGGAGTAGATGAAAATGAAGCAGTTGTGGTATGTCCTGTTGATCCATATGTGGAGGATGATTATTTTAAAGCGTTAAAGGAATTATGTGCCCAGGCTGAAAAAGGAGAAGCAAATCTAGTCCTTATGGGAATTGAACCAACATACCCATCGGAGAAGTATGGTTATATAATTCCTGAGACTGCGGAACAAATAAGTAAAGTTGATACATTTAAAGAGAAACCGACAGCTGCTGTGGCCGAAGATTATATATCTAGAGGAGCACTTTGGAATGGAGGAGTGTTTGCCTACAAACTAAAATATGTTATTGATAAAGCACATGAGCTAATAGATTTTACAGATTATCATGATTTGTATTCAAAGTACGAAGAAATAGAAAAAATATCATTTGACTATGCTGTCGTTGAAAAAGAGCCTAGTATTCAGGTGATGAGATTTGCAGGCCAGTGGAAAGATTTGGGCACATGGAATACTCTTACAGAAGCCATGCAGGAAAATGTAGTAGGCAAAGGACGTTTGAGCGATTCTTGTGAAGATGTTCATGTGATTAATGAAATGAATGTTCCTATTATAGCAATGGGATTAAAAGATGTTGTTATTTCAGCTTCGCCCGAAGGAATACTGGTTTCAGATAAGCATGAGAGCTCATTCATAAAGCCATATGTTGATGAAATCGACCAGCAGATTATGTTTGCTGAAAAAAGTTGGGGAAGCTTTAAGGTCGTAGACGTAGAAGATGATAGTATGACGATGAAGGTGACGCTTCATCCAGGAAATGCTATGAATTATCATAGCCACAAACTGAGGGATGAAGTCTGGGTAGTCATCTCTGGAGAAGGAACGACAATTGTAGATGGAATGCATCAAAAAGTTAAAGCAGGAGATGTTATTACCATGAGTGCTGGATGTAGGCACACAATTAAAGCTGAGACTGAACTACAAATCATTGAGGTCCAGCTTGGAAAAGAAATAACTGTAGAAGATAAAGAAAAATTTGAGTTGGAGTATTAACAGTGAGCAGTAGGTTGAATAAACCGTTCTTATTAAAGCCAGCAGCCAAAGATTATCTTTGGGGTGGTAATAGGCTAAATACAGAGTATGCAAAAAAAATTGAATTGACGCCACTTGCAGAGACATGGGAATGCTCTACGCATTCTGATGGTCTCAGCGTGGTAGCTTCAGGGCGCTTTACGGGATTACCATTAAATGAAGTTCTTAAGGCAAATCCAGATTTTTTGGGAACGAGAAATAATGGGCTTAACGAATTACCTATTTTGGTTAAGTTTATAGATGCCAACAAGGATTTATCTATCCAAGTACATCCAGATGATGCTTATGCATTCAAGAACGAAAATGGGCAAAAGGGCAAGACAGAGATGTGGTATGTTTTGGATGCCGCAAAAGATGCTAAGTTGGTTTATGGATTAAGAGAAGATGTCACAACGGATGAGTTAAAAAAATCTGCATTGGATGGTTCGATTAAGAAGTATCTACAAACTATTCCTGTAAATAAAGATGATGTTTTTTATATTGAATCAGGAACAATACATGCTATTGGTGCTGGATGCTTGATAGCAGAGATACAAGAAAGTTCGAATCTAACTTATAGATTGTATGATTACAATCGAATAGATAAAAATGGGAAAAAGCGTGGGTTACATCTTGATAAAGCAGTGGATGTGGCCAACACTTCAGCTTCTAAAGAACCGCGGCAACCAATTAGAGTTTTAAAGTATGAGAATGGCGTTGCAAGAGAGTTGCTCTCAAGATGTAAGTATTTTGAAGTATACAGAATGATTGTCAATACTGAGCGAAGACAGATTGTGCATTATCAATCCGATGAATTAGGATTTCGAGTTCTGCTTTGCATAAATGGATGTGGAACCATCGGGAATGAGGATTTTTCCTTAGATGTATTTAAGGGCGATTGCGTTTTTGTTCCAGCTAATTCAGAAATGTTTAGAATACATGGAAAAATGCAGTTTTTAGATATAAGAGGGTAGAAATCAATTATTCACGTTTGCGATCCAAGCATATTAGTTTTAGTTAACAAAACGGTGTTATCATTTTCTTATAATCAAAGATATATTTTGGTATACGATTCTGAGATTCTGTTGGATGAAATATATGATAATATAGCTTCGGCTATTGAGTAGATAAAAAGAGGTGTAAGAATGAAAGTGGTTCTTTTAGCAGGTGGATTTGGAACACGTATTTCCGAAGAATCTGCATTCAAACCAAAACCAATGATAGATATAGGTAATCAGCCGATATTATGGCATATTATGAAGGAATATTCGTATTATGGACATAATGAGTTTATAATCTGTGCTGGGTATAAACAGCAGGTTATTAAGCAATGGTTTGCTGATTATTTTTTGCGAAATAGCGATATTAGTTTTGATTATCGTAATGGTAATAATGAGATGATAGTGCATGAATCTCATTTAGAACCATGGAAGGTCACAATCGTAGATACTGGCCTTAATACTATGACCGGTGGACGTATTAAGCGAGTCCAAGAATATGTAGGTACCGAACCATTCCTTATGACATATGGCGATGGTGTTTGTGACGTTGATATTAATAAGTTAATCGAATTTCATAAAGAAAATAACAAAATTGCTACTCTTACGGCGGTACTTCAGGATCAATCTAAGGGAGTATTAGATATTGGTGGTGATAATGCTGTCAAATCCTTCCGTGAAAAGCAGGTTAATGATGGCGTGCCAATTAATGCTGGCTATATGGTTTTCGAACCAAATATTTTCGATTATATAGATGGGGACTCGACTGTCCTTGAGAAGGAACCGCTTGAAAAATTGGCGCAGCAAGGAGAATTAATGAGTTATATTCACAAAGGATTCTGGCAGTGTATGGATAATATGCGTGAAAAGGATACTCTTGAAAAACTAATTGCCGCAGGTAAAGCACCATGGATGAAATGGGAACAATAGTATAGAAAGAGGAATATATATGTCTAATTGGAAAACAGAAGAAGAAGCACGTGAGCAGATTAAAGCTCTTGTTGCTGATTATTATCATGATTTTAAAGAGCCTAAGGAGTCAAAGGAGAACTTCAAGCCAGGAGATCGTATTAGTTATGCAAGCCGTGTGTATGATGAAAAGGAAATGCAATCACTTACGGATGCAATGCTCGATTTTTGGCTAACTACAGGTCGTTTTTCTGACCAGTTTGAGAAGGAGTTTGCACAGTGGATTGGTGTGAAGTTTGCTCATCTTGTAAACTCAGGTTCTTCGGCAAATCTTATAGCTTTTTCTGTCCTTACAGCGCCAGAATTAGGTGATAGACAGATTAAGCGAGGAGACGAGGTTATTACAGTAGCGGCAGGATTCCCTACTACAGTTACACCAATAATTCAGTATGGTGCTGTTCCAGTATTTGTTGATGTAACAGTTCCTCAGTACAATATCGATGCTACTAAGCTTGAGGAAGCTCTCAGTCCTAAGACAAAAGCGGTTATGATTGCTCACACTCTTGGTAATCCATTCGATTTAAAGGCTGTAAAGGCATTCTGTGATAAGCACAATCTTTGGCTTGTAGAAGACAATTGTGATGCACTTGGAACAAAGTACACAATTGATGGAGAGACACGCTTCTCAGGTACATGGGGTGACATAGGAACATCGTCCTTCTACCCACCACATCATATGACAATGGGTGAGGGAGGCTGTGTTTATACAAACAATCCTCAGCTTAATAGACTTATTCTTTCATATCGTGACTGGGGACGTGATTGCATTTGCCCATCAGGACAGGATGATTTCTGTGGACATAGATATGATGGACAGTATGGCCAGCTTCCACAGGGTTATGATCATAAATATGTATATAGTCACTTTGGATATAATCTTAAGGTCACAGATCTTCAAGCAGCAGTTGGTGTAGAGCAGCTTAAGAAGTTCCCAAGCTTTATTGAAAGACGTCGTCACAACTGGGCACGACTTCATGATGCTCTTGCAAATAGTTCCGTGGCAGATAAGCTTATTCTACCTGAACCAGCTGAAAATTCAGAGCCTAGTTGGTTTGGTTTCCTTATTTCAGTAAAGCCCGAAAGTGGTGTTAAGAGAAATGATGTGACAAAGTATATTGAAGAGCATAATGCTCAGACAAGACTTCTTTTCTCTGGAAATCTCATTAAGCACCCTTGCTTTAATCAGATTAGAGGTACAGATGCATACAGAGTGGTTGGAAATCTTGAAAACACAGAGTTTATTATGAATAATACATTCTGGGTAGGTGTATATCCAGGAATGACAGATGAAATGATTGATTATATGGCACAAGTTATTATTGAGGCTGTTAACCAATAAACGAGGATAGAATTGAAAGTATCAGATTACATTGTTGAATACTTAATAGCTAAAGGAGTCAAGCATGTATTTGGCTACCCAGGTGGTATGGTAACGCATTTGATGGATTCCTTTAGTAAATATGAAAATAAAATTGCAGCGCATGTTACGTATCACGAACAGGGCGCTGCTTTTGCTGCTTGTGGATATGCGCAGGAGTCAGGAAATATCGGGGTTGCTTATGCTACTAGTGGTCCTGGAGCTACAAACCTTATTACAGGAATCTGTGATGCGTATTTTGACTCGATACCTACACTGTTTATTACCGGTCAGGTTAATGCTAATGAATTAAAAGGTAATTATGGGGTGCGCCAGAGAGGTTTTCAAGAGACGGATATTATTTCAATAGTAAAATCCGTCACAAAATATGCGGCACAGATAGATGATGCTAATAAGATAAAATATTATCTTGATTATGCTGTAAGTGAAGCTATATCTGGAAGACGCGGACCAGTCCTTCTAGATATTCCGATGAATATTTTTAGAGCAGATATAGATGTTAATGAGCTTGAGGGCTATGAGAATTCCAGTCAGAATAATGAGCCAATAGATGTTTCGGGTATTATCAAGGAGCTTGACAATGCATGTTCACCAGTTTTGATAATAGGAAATGGAGTTAAGACTGCTAATGCAACTAAGGAAATGAAAGAGTTAGTTGATTCTTTAGGAATACCAGCGGTTACATCCATGATTGCGGTAGATGCGATATCTGATTCAAAGTATAATTATGGATTTATAGGTGCATATGGTGATAGAACAGCGAATTTTATTGTGGCTAAAAGCGACTTGGTTATCTCGATAGGTTCGAGACTAGATATTAGACAGGTAGGTGTTAAGAGGGAAAACTTTGCACCAAACGCTAAAATAATTAGAGTAGATATCGATGAAGGTGAACTTGAATATAAAGTTCATGAAAACGAAGTTCAAATAAGAGGAGACTTACGTTTTGCAATAAAGAAATTGCTAGGTGAAGCGGCAAAAAAGAACTATAAATTGAATTATTCAAAATGGGTGGGAGTATGCAATGTGATAAAGAAAAAATTAACAGGAATAGATTGCAAACTTCCCAATGAAATGGTTGGCGCTATCAGTTATTTTATTCCAGATGATTCTGTAATTACTACGGATGTAGGACAAAATCAGGTATGGGTAGCACAGTCATTTAAATTAAAGAACAACCAAAGAATGTTCTTTTCTGGTGGACATGGCGCAATGGGATATTCGTTACCAGCGGCTGTTGGTGCTTGTTTAGCTTCTAGGAAAAAAGCATATTGTTTCACTGGAGATGGTGGTCTGCAAATGAATATTCAAGAATTAATGACTGTTGCCAGAGAAAAACTGCCAGTAAAGATTATTGTTTTTAATAATAATGCATTAGGTATGATAAGACATTTTCAAGAAATGTACTTTAACAATAATTTTTATCAGACTGTTCCAGAAGGTGGATTCTCATCTCCTGATTTTAGATTAATTGCAAACGCCTATGGTATAGCGTATGCGGCAGCAACATCAGTAGATGATATTTGCAAATTACCAATTGAGTTATTGACAGATGATAATCCTGCGTTTATTGAAATAATACTAAATGAGAATACATATATATTTCCTAAACTAGAATTCGGAAAACCTAATCAAGATCAAGAACCATTGTTGGATAGAAGGTTATATATGGAGTTGATGAATTTGAATGAATATAATGTAGATTCAAATATCGAGGATAATTAGATGCGTGTGGTTATAACTGGTGCTACAAGTATGATTGGTGTAGCTCTTATAAATGAATGTGTAAAAAATGGAGATAGAGTTCTTGCTATAGTTAGAGAAGGAACTAGGCGTTTAAAGAGACTTCCTGAGTCTTATTTGATTCAGATAGAGTTCGCTGATCTTGATAATCTTGATAATGTTAAGGGGGATGGGAAGCCTTATGATGTGTTTTATCACTTTGCTTGGGGTCATACATCGAAGGTTGAGAGAGATTTGCCTCTTGCCCAAGAAGATAACATTCGCACAACGTTAGAGGCGGTGGAACTTGCAAACAAGTTGGGGTGTAAGAAATTTGTAGGGGCAGGTTCGCAAGCTGAATATGGGAATTATAGTTGTGAGATAACAGAAGATACTGTTCCTAATCCTACAACATCATATGGTATATCAAAATTATCTGCAAATTTGTTAAGCAGAAGAATGTGTGAACAGCTAGACATTAAGCATATATGGGCTAGAATTTTCAGTGTGTATGGGTGCAATGATAATGAAGGTACTATGCTTGATTATGCTATAAATCAATTTATTAAAGGTGAAACTGCCAGTTTTTCAGCAGCAACTCAGACGTGGAATTACTTGTTTGAGTCTGATGCTGGTAGAATGTTTTATCTTTTGGGAATAAAAGAAGTAGAAAGTGGTATTTACCACGTGGCGGGGAACGAATCAAAGCCATTGCGAAAGTATATTGAGCAAGTGGCATCGAAATTTAAGGATGCAATGTGTGAATTTGCTGTATCAGGGGATAAACCTGTTTATGGAATAGAGCCTAATACAGATAAAAGTTATAAAGCACTTGAATTTGAACCAGAGATTACGTTTGATGAGGGAATTAGAAGAGTTATTGAGAGTACAAAAAAGGCTAGAGGTTAGTTATGGATTATAGAAGAGAATATGAACGTTGGTTAGAATGCGCTGAAGATGAAGATTTATTAGTCGAATTAAAATGTATGGATGAGAATGCTATTGAAGATGCATTTTATAGAAATCTTGCATTTGGTACAGGAGGCCTTCGTGGTACTATTGGGGCTGGAACAAATAGAATGAATATCTATGTTGTAGCGAAAGCTACTCAAGGACTGGCTAATTATTTGCTATCAATAAATAGTGAAAAGAAAAGTGTAGTTATTGGTTATGACAGTAGAATAAAATCAGATGTTTTTGCGAAAGTTGCCTCATCCGTATTTGCTGCTAATGGTATAGCTGTAAATATTTGGCCAGAACTTAATCCTGTTCCAACTGTTAGCTTTGCTACACGTTATTTGAAAGCTGATGCAGGTGTTATGATAACAGCTTCACATAATCCTGCTAAATATAATGGATATAAGGTATATGGATTTGACGGTTGTCAAATTACAACAGAAGCTGCAAGCAAGATTTTATCTGAGATTGATGCTATTGATATATTTATTGATGTAAAACGAATTGATTTTGATGATGCCATAGAAAAAGGTTTAATTAGAAATATAGATGATTCGGTATTAACGGCATTCATTGATGAGGTTAAAGGGCAGAGTGTCCTCTTTGGAGATTCTATTGATAAGAATGTATCAATTGTATATAGTCCATTAAATGGTACAGGGTTGAAACCGGTTACAAGAGCTTTGTCTGAATCTGGCTTCAGTAACATAACAGTTGTTGAAGAACAGAAGAATCCAGATGGTAAATTCCCAACATGTCCATATCCTAACCCAGAAATACGGGATGCTATGGAGCTTGGATTAAAATATTGCGAAAAAACAGATGCAGACTTGCTTCTTGCCACAGATCCAGATGCAGATAGATGCGGAATAGCTGTAAAAACAAATACCGGAGATTATCAATTATTATCTGGTAATGAGGTAGGGCTGTTGCTTTTAGATTATATATGTAGCCAGAGACAGAAACATGGCAAGATGCCAGAAAACCCAGTGTTTATCAAAACTATTGTTACAATGGATTTGGCGGAGAAGATTGCGCAAAATTATGGTGTCCAAACAATAAATGTGCTTACTGGATTTAAGTTTATTGGAGAACAAATTGGGCTGCTAGAAAGTCAAGAAAGAGTAGATGATTATATTTGTGGTTTTGAGGAGTCTTATGGATATTTAACTGGTGCTTATGTAAGAGATAAAGATGCGGTGAATGCTGCATATATGATTTGCGAGATGTTTGCATTCTATAAGACTAGAGGAATAAGCCTACTACAAAAGTTGGAAGAGATTTATGATAAATATGGTTATTGCATGAATACACTTCATTCTTATGAGTTCCCAGGTTCTACGGGAATGGAAAAGATGCAAACAATAATGGTTGAATTCCATAAAGGATTGGATTCAGTGGGAGAATACAAGATAGTTAAGACTGAAGATTACAGTAAGGGTTTAAACGGGCTTCCTAAATCTGATGTTTTAAAGTATTTCTTTGAAGGCGAAGGAGTAGATGGTTCTGTTGTTATTAGACCTTCTGGTACGGAGCCTAAACTGAAGGCGTATATTAGTGTGACAGCTGATAACAAAGAATCAGCTTTAGATATTGAAAATATAATTGTTAAAGATATCGAGAAGAGGATGTAGCTATTCTGAAATATTAAAGAATATATGTAAGGTGGGAAAAATGAATTTTGAATTTTACAAAGGGAAAAAAGTTTTAATTACAGGCCATACTGGCTTTAAAGGATCATGGATGTGCAAGGTGTTGATAAATGCTGGCGCTGATGTGATTGGATATGCATTAAAACCTCCAACAGAACCAAGTCTTTTTAATACTCTGGGATTGGAAGATAAAATGAATTCCATTGATGGGGATATTAGGGATTTAAATCATTTACTAAAGGTGTTTAAAGAAACTAAGCCTGAGATTGTGATTCATATGGCAGCACAACCGCTTGTACGTGATTCATATAAAGAGCCTGTTTACACATATGAGACGAATGTAATGGGGACAGTTAATATATGTGAAGCTGTTCGTCTGACCCCGAGTGTGCGTTCATTTGTAAATGTTACAACTGATAAAGTATATCTTAACAAAGAATGGGAATGGGGCTATCGTGAAAATGAGGAACTTAATGGATTTGACCCATATTCTAATTCTAAATCATGTTCTGAGCTAGTAACATCTAGCTATAAGAATTCATTCTTTACAGATGAATATTATCAAGCTAATTATGGCATAGATGCACCTGCTGTATCTACATGCCGCGCTGGCAACGTTATTGGTGGCGGAGATTTCGCCAATGATAGAATTATCCCAGATTGCATTCGTGCTGTTGAGGCTGGTGAAGAGATTGTGGTGAGAAATCCATATTCAACTCGTCCGTATCAGCATGTGTTAGAGCCTGTTGTGGCTTATCTTATGATAGCGGAGGCTCAGTATAAAGATAAGAAGCTGGCTGGTAGTTATAATGTCGGACCGGATGAAAGCGATTGTTGGACAACGGGTGAACTTGTGCAGTTATTCTGTGATAAATGGAATGAAGTAGCATTAGCTAATGGTAACGATACATTTAATAAAGCTCACTGGGTAAATAAGCATGATGGTGGACCACATGAGGCTAATTTTTTGAAGTTGGATTGTAGTAAGATAAAGACAACATTTGGTTGGCAGCCTAGATGGAATGTTGAGACCACGATGGAGAAGATTGTGGAGTGGTCTGTGAGTTATCTTAATGATGATGGTACTAATCAACTGATTAACGAACAAATATCGGAATATATTAGTGAAAAAGCATAGTGGAGTAAGAATATTTGTGAATGATGACATTAAATTAATGTATATGTGGATTCAACTTAATGAATGGCTGAATAGTTATGGTGGTTTTATCAGTCTTGCAAGTTTTTTCTTTTCGTTTATCGTATTTGTTCATACAGGCCAAATAAAGAAGGAAATAAAAAAGACATTGAAATTTCAGTTATATCAAAGTCAGAAAAGGAGAAGCTGCGAAAAACTAGAGAGTATTGTTCGGTCAATTGAAATAGACAACATTTTTGATTCTAAAATATATGGTGAAATCGTAAGGGAGGTTTCGAGTATAGATCATTTTGCTGTATTTATGAATAGAAAAGCTCGAAGAAAGCTCCTAAAAGTAAAAAGAATTACAGACTTACCATTTGATAAAAAGCAAGAGAAGAAACTTGTTTCGGTTCTTAATAACTTGGTAGGAGAATTGAAGGCGAAAGAACTGACGATTCTGTGATAGGAGAAAGAATGCAATCAGTAAATAATAATGATAGGTATGTCATTGCTTTGATAAATGGCACTAAAGAAAAAAAATTAAAATGGGAAAGAGATTCACAGATAGATTATGTATATCCTGCTTATTGTATATATAATGGTGATCAGAAACTTGTGCTAGTTAAATATGATACAAGAGAATATGACATAGGTGGAGAAGAATATCTGGATTATCATTGCCGTATTACGATTATTGGTGCAAATAGTACTCAATTAGGTGTAATAATTGAAGATGATCTTAACGATAAAGGAAACCTTTGGAGGCTATATAGATTGGTGGAACGTCAAGTTAATAAATTTGATGAGTCTATAGATGGATTTATTGAGGGATTAAATCGATTTGAGCAATAATTGTTATGTGATTCAAAATATATTAATGAGAATAGAGCATCTTGTAATGAACGTTTTATTATAATTGTAGATTTAAAAGTGGCGTACAAGTTAAGTCTAGTACTATAACTAAAGGATTCATCCAATAAGCAAATAAGTTATTATGATTTGAAGTATTTAGTATTATTCTGCTGGTGGGGCTTAGAGAAAAATTGCTCATTTGAAAAATAAAGTATAACGTCTACGTCTTTAGCAACATCACCATCGGTGTTAGTACAAGAATACGCCAAGAGTATAATTGGTCCAGTTTACAGGGGGGATTACTGGAATATTCAGTAAGCTTTGTGTTATTTATGTTTACTATCACACAATGAAAAAGAATTATCCTATGTGCGCCGTGAATTAGCTATGTCAATGAGGAAAGTACCATTGTCATTAGTAATATTTTTATAAAGGGAATGTCGGTTGTAGTATTATTTCACACGATACATAAAATGATATCATATATGGCTTCAAAATCTAGTGATATATATTATAGCGTACAAATAGGATGAAAAAGGTGTGATTATAAATGATTAATTATTTATATTGGGCATTAGTAGTTTTTATTGTTAGCATATTGCTAAATATAAAAATAGTTAGAAAACAAATAGAGAGGGTATCAAAGAAAAATAGCATCTATATATGTGTTGCTATTATATTCGTGTGGTCGTTTATTCCAGTTTTTGTAGATTACATTAGGGATGATAAGCCAATATATTATGGAGAAACGGGTGAGATAATAAAAGTACCACTTGATTGGGAAAAAGTTGATACAGTTGGAGAGATTTATGACGATGTCGAAATAGAACAGTCTTTTTATTGCGCTAGTCCTCTTATATCTTCGATTGGGGTGATGGTTAATAATTATGGTCGAGATAATAATGGTACTCTTAAAGTGGAATTATATGATAAAGATACAGAAGAGTTGTTAGATTATTGGGATATTAATTTAGACAAAATCACAGAAACAGATTATATAAAATTAAGTATTCATAGGATGACAGGATTAGAAGGATTTGAAAGAACATATATCATCAGGATATTTTCAAATGATTCAGTCAAAGGTAATGCTGTTACAGTTCTGCAAACATCAGATAGAATAGATAATGCAGAACTGAAAATAAATGGTAAAGAAACGGATAAAAATTTAGTGTTTTATGTGTTGGGCTCGTCTTTTATTAAAGAAAGTGAAAGTATTAGAATATGGATAGCATTAGTTATTTGTGTAGGAGCCTGTTTTATATACCGAAAAATTGGAGGGGAAGATGGCAGGTTTAATAGGGAATTTGAGTCGGAATAAGATTCTTTTTTTTGTAAATCTATTTTTTTTAATAGGAACTCTAATATTATGTTGGGTTAATCCGATTCCTAAAATATCTAAATACTATGTGAATAGGATAGGTACAAATGAGGAATATGAATACCAAATTTACGGAGATAATGTACTTCTACAAGAATTTGTCTGTAATGAAGAGGATGTTAATGAAATAGATTTACCCTTATCAACAATAAATGCAGCAAATTATTTTGGAGAGTATACAGTTGAATTACGTAATAAAAATGGTGAAACCATACAAGGCTGGGCTAATGAAAGAAAAGAATTAATTGGAAATTATTGGAAACAATTTTTCCTAGATAATACGTTGGAACAGGGTGAAACTTACTACATACATGTATATGCACCCCAATTAACAGAAGATAATTTGATAACTCTTTCGGGGGTAGAAAGTATATCTTCTATTGGAACAGTTGACGGAATTCAGTATAAATCTTGCCTTTCTACGCATTCTGGGAGATACAATGATGGATGTATATTTATTGCATTAGCACATGCGTATATTAATTATTTTGCTGTTATATCATTTGTATTATTATTCTTGTTAATAAATTATATTTTGATTAGGAAGGATAAAGTAGCTGAAAAGGAAACCTTTGTTATTACATTAATTTTAGGAATTATAATGATGATAATAATATCCCCAGGTAATGGACCAGATGAAAGCTATCATTACTATTCATCATATATTCTTTCAAACGTAATTATAGGTGAGAAACATATATGTGTTATAGATTCATGCGATTTATTTTTATGTAGCGGCAGAAACAGCTTTAATGATTTTATTCAAACAATTGAATATAAAAATGTCTATTTTAATAATAAAGAGATAATTGAATATGTATACAACAAATTAGATTATCCAATTGCCTATTTGCCACAGGCTTTAGGAATTTCTGTTGCAAGAATAATAGGGTTGCATGGCACGAGTATGTATATGCTAGGACGATTTGTAAATTTACTGGTTTATTCTATTATTGTGAGTTTTGCTGTAAAAATAACACCATTTTATAAAACTTCATTTTTATTATTAGCAATAAATCCAATGTCAATGCATCAAGCAAGTTCCCTGTCATATGATATGCAAATTAATGGTATTTCATTATTATATTTTGCCTATATACTTAAGTTAGTGTCAGATAAAAGAAATGTCTATTGGCGCGATTATATTGTGACTTTTGTGAGTATATTGCTAATTGCTCCAATAAAGTTCGTGTATTATATTGAGCTAGTATTGTTTTTTTTGGTATTGGTTGAAAAGAAAGAAAAAAAGAGAAGAGCATTTATAGAGGGGGTGGGACTAGTGCTATTATGTTTTATTTTTACAGTATTGATACAACAATCAGCTCGCGCATCAATGACTATGGTACAAGCTACAATAACAGCTTCAAACGGATATTCTTATAATGATAAAAATATTTATAGTATTAGTGGAATATTTAGGGAACCAATAATGTATATGAAGGTATATCTTACGACAGTTTACAATTGCTTGAATCAACTATTTTTGGAGATGTTTGGACAAAAGTTAGCTAGATTATATGTAAATATAAAGGAACATGTGATATGGCTATATGTCGGCTTGCTTTTCCTGTCAACTGATGATAAGGAAGCAGGCTCTACAGGTATATTGTCAAAGAAATTTATTTTTGGTGTATTTGCAGTAACAATTATAGAGATAGTAATGAT
Organism: Pseudobutyrivibrio sp. 49; assembly: GCF_900100545.1. Classification (GTDB taxonomy): domain Bacteria; phylum Bacillota; class Clostridia; order Lachnospirales; family Lachnospiraceae; genus Pseudobutyrivibrio. The sequence goes on along the minus strand of NZ_FNDP01000002.1, from coordinate 101,439 downwards.
CACAGCAACGGGATTTTTAATGACACCATTTGGATATACACAGATTGTAGGCTTACAGGGAAGATATTATATTCCATGCATTCCACAATTATTGCTGGTGCTATGTTGGTATAAAAATGGTGGTAAAGTAAATTCTTTAGTTATATTACAAGGTGTGATGTTTGTATATTTAGAAATAATAGTAGATGTAATGAGTCAAATATCATTTTAGTAAACTATGCCTTTTATACCAATTATAGAAAGCATTCCTGTTAAGTAATAAATAGCAGGTTTGTAAAAAATGAGTGCCTCTCATAGAATAATGATTGTTAACTTGCCGGTTAATAAAAATCATTGTTCAAAGGAGACACCCACAAATGAATTGTAAGCAGAATGAGAGAATCAATCAAGTAAAAGAATCAACTTTGGTAGTTGGAATTGATATAGGAAGTACTACACATTATGCCAGAGCCTTTGATTGGAGAGGCATTGAACTAGGTAAAGTTTTTAAGTTTAGTAACAGTCGAGAAGGCTTTGATAGTTTTAAGGACTGGATGCAGTGGATACTAAATATAAACAATAAGTCAGATGTGATAGTAGGAATAGAGCCAACTGGTCATTACTGGTTTGATCTTGGCGCTTATCTTGAGGATGGAGGTATCCTACTGGTTATGGTTAACCCTTATGCGGTAAAGCAGACCAAGGAACTGGATGATAACAGCCAAAGTAAAAATGATTGTAAAGATCCTAAGGTAATAGCAAAGCTTGTTATCGAAGGCAGATATTCTGCTCCATATATACACTTGATGGTGTCTATGCAGATTTACGAATAATGACAAATAATCGCAAGCGACTCATTAGGGAACTTACCCAGATTAAAAATCGATTTGCAAGATGGTTTGCCATATATTTTCCTGAATATTTAGAGGTGTTTGGGGATTACGAGTCAAAGAGTAGTATGTTGCTTTTGAAAGAAGCATGTACTCCAGAAGCGATACTTACACTTGGAGTGGACGGTATAGATCAGATTTGGCGAAGAGAAAAATTACGTGCTGTAGGTAAAAAGAGGACAACGACCCTGTGTGAAGCAGCAAAAAGAAGTATCGGGCTAAAGAAGGGATCATCGGACGCAGAAATCGAGATGAAGATGTTGCTTCAGGATTATGAGTATAAGATGACACAGCTTGATTACATCATGGATGAGATTGAGCGTTTGTGTAAGCAGATACCTGAAAGCGAGCAATTGCTTGCCATAAAAGGTATAGGAGTAATAACTGTTGCTGGATTTTTGGGTGATATTGGTGATGTTAGACGTTTTGAATCACCAAAGCAAATCCAAAAGTTAGCGGGGGCTTTCTTTAAGAGAGAATAGTTCTGGTGAACATAAGGGACAGACGACCATAAGTAAACGAGGTCGAAGTAAGCTAAGAGCTATACTGTTTCAGGCGGTAATACCATTAGTTGCGAAGAATCCAGAGTTTAGAGCATTGCATGAGTATTACACTACCAGACAAAGTAATCCGCTTAAAAAGAAGTAGTCTATTATAGCCATCAGCTGTAAGCTGATAAGAATCTTCTACGCAATACTAAAAAACAATACTGTTTATGATCCTCAGAAGATACTTTCTGATATTCATAGGCAATCGTTAGCTGCGTAAAAGATTAGTATGTGAATCTCAGGAAGACGTCCGCTGAAAAGTGCTGAGAGAATCATTTATTCAAAGAGAACATAGAGAGCCGAAGTCAGATTTTTTCCCATCAGAGTACGACTCAGTGTTGGAGCATAGTGACACCCCTTTATGGATAAGCAGAACGAAGGAATTAAGGACCCTATTGAAGGTGATCCCGTATGACATGGGAGGTTGGGCTGCCGTAAGGAACCTGGGATTTAGAAGGCCAATCATAGCAGAATAAGACGACGTCTTATTAAGTGCACCCTGGAAACCTATATATCCGTAGTTTTGGACGTGGGGAATGGCATGGACTTAGATAGCTTCATCTATGTGATTATGAAAAAATGAGAAAAAGTGAGTTAACAAGAGATATAACAAGATTATTATGAGAGGAAAAAGATTAAACTACTTTAGAATTAATCTATAATATAGATTTAGAATGAATTATTTAAGTGTTACTTTTTTTATTTTCATATGTGTTTTCGTACGTATATATTACATGGTGCAACCACAACACAGATATATCATATTGTTTCTTGGAAGTTATTTGTTTTATGGATGGTCAAATCCCAAAATATTATTAGTGTTAATACTAGTGACTATAATTTCATACGTAGGAGGATTACTGCTTGACATATACAATAGGAAAGCGGTATATGTTACATTTTTTTTACTTGAAATATCAGTGCTAGGAATATATAAATATACAGATTTTCTAATAACTAATATAAATCAGGTATTGTGTAAGACGCTGGAAACATCAATTTCTGTTAATTGGGATATTGCATTACCAGTAGGTTTATCGTTCATGGTATTCCAAGCATGTACGTATTTATCTGATGTGTATAGAAGAAAAGTTAGTGTAGAAAAAAATGTTATAAAGTATGCAACCTTCGTTGCTTTTTTTCCAACTGTGTTATCAGGACCTATACAGAAATCTAGAAATTTGTTACCACAGATTTCATCTCCTAGGGCATTTGATTATAATATGGCGAAGAGCGGCACGTTATTATTTACCTGGGGAGCATTTGAGAAGATTATGGTGGCAAATAAGCTTAGTCAAATATATCTAAGTGTATTACCAGATTATATGAATCGATCTTCTGCAGAGTTGTTAATTGGTGCGATGTGTTTCTCCTTATATATATATGCGGATTTTTCGTCATATTCTGATATGGCTAGGGGCGTTGGTAAAATACTAGGTATAGAGGTTGGTAAAAACTTTAACAATCCGTATTTATCTCAGAGTACAGCTGAGTTTTGGAATAGATGGCACATGAGTTTGAATGAATGGTTTATTGAAAATCTTTATATTCCTCTAGGGGGGAATAGAAAGGGCAATATTCGTAAATATATTAATATGTTGATTGTCTTCTTGGTAAGCGGATTGTGGCATGGAGCGCAGTGGCACTTTGTGGTTTGGGGATTATTTAATGGGGTCATTGTTGTAATTGGACAGCTTATAAAACCATTTAAAATATTTGTTTATAAGAAATTGAATATTGATGAAAAGACTGAAAGCATAGTGCTGATTAGAAGAGTAATAGTGTTTTTTTTGATTACACTCACATGGATATTTTTCACATCGGAAACAATGGATTCATTTTCAATTTGCAAAAGAATTCTTATGTTTAACTACTTTAGTATTTTTAATCCAGATTTATTATGTATAGCAGGAACTGCTGTCGGCACATTTGTAATTGTTATTTCGACTATACTATTTTGTAAAGTACAAATTAGAAGGCAAGATGAACAAAATATCTATGAAGTTTACTGTAGACAGCCGCTTTTTTTACAGGGATTATTAGTTGCGGCAATTATTTCTGTGTGTATATTTGGAGCATGTGCCACAGATGCAAACATAGATACACAGTTTTTGTATTTTCAGTTCTAAGGGAGATTTATGAAAGATTTTCTTAAATATATATTAATTGTAATTGTGTCTACCGCATTTGTTTTTTGGGGTGTTATATTTGCAATAATTGTTTTTCCAAGGGGAAGATTCTATACATCATATCAAAATGTTATTGTGGACAAATATAGGATATTACAGAAAACTGAGGAGCCCAAAATTGTAGTAGTGTCAGGAAGTTCGTCTTCATTTGGACTTGATCAGAAAATGCTTGAGGAAGAATCTGGATATAAAGTAGTTAATTTAGGATTACATGCTGGATTTGGTCATTTGTTCTATTCGGAATTGTCAAAGGAAAACATTAATAAGGGCGATATCGTTTTATTAGGGTATGAATATGGCTGGGAAAATGGTTTTGATAGTTTAGGACAAGATTTGATTATGACAGGAATAGATGACAATATTGATATGTATAAGCATATTCCACCAAGTCATTGGAAAGATTTTATTGGTTATCTTTTTAAGTTCGCTGAAATAAAGAATAATTATCCTATACAATCAGGAATCTACTCAAGAGAAGCTTTTGATAGTAAAACTGCCCAAATGATAATGGATAGACAGTACGAAATGGATTATATGAATAATATTGATTTATATGGTCAGATTGATATAACAAATGCTCAGATTTCAGAAAGTGCTATTGATTATCTAAAGGATTACAAAGAATTTGTTGAGCGCAAAGGAGCGAATGTCTATTTTATTTCACCGCCCCTTCTTAAGCAAGCTATTATATGTGACTACAGTGAATTTGAGAGTTTGAAGCAGCAAGAAATTGAAAAAATAGGTATTCCTTATATTAGTAATCCAGAAGATTATTTTTTTGAGGAAAGCTTGATGTCAAATGCAATTTATCATTGCAGTACAGAGGGAGAGAAAGTAAGAACTGAACTATTGATAGATGATTTAAGGAGAGCAAAAGTAATTGATTAGGTTAGTTCATTGTTAATAATTGTAAAATAATTATCTTGCAAACAATGCATAGATTTTGCTATCAGACTAAGTTGAGGCTGTAAACGTGGATGTGGGTGATAAACATATGGATATATCATATATTGAATATAAGTTGGCACAAAATGAATACAGCGAAAAATGGGAGTTTGCAGATAAGATATTATAAGATATGTGCAGGCGCAATCCAAGACATGATGACACCTCGGTAATAGCAGGTAAAATGCTATTGATAGGTAGGTCATATGCAGCAGCTGTTGAAAGAAGATATTATAGAGATTTTACAAATGATGAGTTTTATTTTGATAAAGTTATTAATAGTATAAGAAATTGTAATCTAGATAATGAATTGGTGGCTATTACGGGTACAATCGATGAAGAAATGGCTAATATTCTTGCACTTCATAATATGGTTACAAAAGAGCTATATAGTATTACTGAGTTGTATAAACGTTCATTAGCTTCTAAATATCTTCATTTCCACTATGGTGAAAGAATACAATTTATTGCAATAAAAAATGAGTAATTAGTTATGTAAAAAGACATAATATTAACAACATAATTTACGAGTTAAAGAAGGAATAAAAATGGGCATATACTTAAATCCTGGTAACGAGGGCTTTAAAAATATAATAAATGGAATATATAGGGATAAGACAGGTTTGATTAGTGTAGTTAATTCTACCATCAACACACCTGATAAGCTTACCTGTATAAGCAGACCACGTCGCTTTGGAAAATCCTATGCGGCAAAGATGCTTTGCGCATACTATGACAAGTCTTGTTCCGATTCTAAAGAATTATTTTCAAAGCAGGAATATGCTATTTCGAAAGATGACACATTCGAAGAATTCTTAGGAAAGTACAATGTAATCTATTTGGATATAACTGGATTCATTTCATCGGAAGCAGAAATAAAAGAGCTTGTTAAAGATATTAAAAATAAAATAGTAACCGAGCTCTTAGATGCATTCTCCTATCTCACTGAAGAAATGTCATTGATAGAAATGCTTGTTAATGTTGCAGAAAGTGATTCTAAATTCTTCTTTATTATCGATGAGTGGGATGCACTATTTCGTGAACATAAAGAAGAGGAAGAACTCCTTACTGAGTACATGAATTTTTTAAGAGAGCTTTTTAAAAACGGTAATGTTACAGATAAAATTGTGGCTGGTGCTTACATGACTGGAATTTTACCGATAAAAAAGTATGGTCATCAGTCTGCAATATCTGATTTTAGAGAATACACTATGATTCAGCCTTCTATTTTTGCTGAGTATGTTGGCTTTACAAAGAGTGATATAGACTGGTTTACTGAAAAATATGTAGTAAATAAAACAAAATTGAAACAATGGTATGATGGTTACTCTTTCCCAAAGGTAGGGGATGTATATAATCCAAACTCTGTTGTTCAAGCAATAAGGACTGGAGTGTACGACACATATTGGTCTAAAACAGAAACCTTTAATGCGCTTTTGAAGTATATAAACATGGATCAAAATAATCTTCAGGCAGATTTGATTCAGATGATTGGTGGAAATGAAATGCCAGTTGATACATCTACTTTCCAAAATGATATGACATCGATTAGGACAAGAGATGATGTATTGTCTTTACTTATACATTTAGGATATCTTGCATATAGCACTACTAAGCAAACTGTTAGAATACCAAATGAAGAAATACGCAGAGAGTTCTTAAGTACTATCAGAGTTGGAACCCACGATGCGACAAATAGAATAATAATGAATTCAGATCAATTAATTGTGGATACCATTAATTGTGATGAGAAGGCTGTAGCTAAAGCAATACAGGATGTTCATGATGCTGGTACGTTTGGTGTGTCTCCATTGTTCTATAATGATGAGCAGGCACTTCGCTCAGTGGTGAAGTTTGCCTATATTAGTTGTGCAAACAATTATATTAAGACAGAAGAGTTGCCTTCTGGTCATGGATATGCAGATATTGTTTATATTCCAAAGGATGGTTCTGGTTTGCCAGTTCTATTAATTGAACTGAAAATGGATGGTAGTGAAGAGGGTGCAATAGACCAGATTGAAAGAGGAAATTACCCTAAAGTTTTTGAGAATGTTAATAATGAAATTATTCTTTGTGGTATAAATTATGATAGCAAGTCAAAGCAACATGCTTGTAAGATTAAAAAGATAAAGCGATAGCAAGATAAAGAAAAAAGGGGAGTGTAAATGAAAAAAGAACGACTAGAAATAATAGTGAGTCTTATTTGGGCGATAGCTGCGTTAGTGCTAGGATTACGATTTATTAAGAATAACTACGCAATCGGTCTTACAAATGAAATTAATACTCAGGTTAGTAAATCAGCTCAGATATTTTGGCTGATTGTCGCTATTGCAATAGCGTGGATACTTATTTTCAGTTTTGTAAGGTTTATTTTTAATGCAATAGAAGGTGATTCATACGAACGAAGAGTACTGCTTTACGCAGTACCATTTTTTAGTAGCTTTTTTATGGCTGTACTTGTTAACAGGCACAATGGCTATTATTTCACCTGGGATGATAAAAATATATGGGATGCAGCTGTAAGACTGTATCCTTACTTTTTTGTATACGCATCTGAAATATATTTAATCTGTTTTTTCATTTTGCCATTAGCACTGGCACCTGTTTTGGTAAAAATAGTTTTAGCTGCTTTAATAATGGGTTATGTAGTTTATAGATTTGAAAGTCATTATAAAAATAAGTGGCCTTATTTAATGTTTTTGTTATGTATAGTACCTGCGTTTTTTATATATGGTTCTTATGTCCATAGAATGCACTGGTATGGTTTTATATACCTATTTGCAATGGTAAAAATTTATTTTGATATCGTTGAAGGGCACAAAAATGTTTCGGAAAACCTTTATGTTATCATAATTCTTTCTCTTCTTACCGTATGGAGACGCGAGGGTATTTATTTGCTTGTTTTTGGAGCAGTATTGTTTGCTATGGCATATTTGAAGGGGCTTGAGAAAAAACAAGTTGCTAAATGGTTATTAGTATTTTTTGCTTGTGAGTTATTATTCTTTATTCCTGTGATGCTTGATGGAGGAATGAAGGAAAAAGGTTTAGAAGTAGATGCCATGTTGGTTCACATAATGGGTGAAAAATCCTTTGACAGAGATAAGGTATCAGAAGAATTAAAGATTATAGATCAATATGTGGATATATCTATTATAGATAAATGGAATCAGGATATGGGCTGGAGCGGTTTTGATACTAATGCTTTTGATGGAGTTGAGAGTCCATATTATATGCAGCGTGAAAACAAGGGCGTTTCGTACGAAGAATTTTCAAGAGCTGTTATTTCAGTAATATTGAAAGAGCCTCTTGTTTTTATAAGCTCAAGAGTGCATGCATTCTGGGCAGCTGGACGTGCCTTGAATAGTTTTAATTTAGTGTTGCCACTGATATTAATCGTTTTATGCACAATATATGGAATAGTACGTAGAGATAAGGCCATGCTAATAATGATGGTTGGAGTGTTAGTGCATATTAGTATAACTACGCTGACTATGCCGGCTAGTTTTGATAAATATTTCTTCCATATGTGGCTTATGGGATACATATTTATTTTTGTTTTATTTGAAGAAATTATGAAAATAAAGAGGCACCCATTATGATAAAGCGAATATTTAAAATACTAGTAGTATTACTATTGTCTCTGATTGAATTCCTGATAATGGAAATAAGTGCAACTAGCTTAGATTACATAATCAATTTATGCCCAAAGAAGGAATATATGTTAGTTGCGGTTGGTTTCTTTGTGTCATTAAATTGTCTTTTGAATTTAATCTTTCATAGAATAGAGTGGATAGGAAATGTACTGGCGCTTTTAATGAGCACAATTCTTTCTTTGGCTTGCTATTTTACTTATAGATTTCATGGTATTCCATTCTCATTTGTGGAAATAAAGAATGCTAAAACTGCAGGAAGTGTTCTATCTGGGTATTTAGATGATATTTTTACATATAACGAAAGATATAAAGAATATATCATTCTTGTAGCAATTGCAGTCTTTTTGATATGCATTAATGAATTAAATAAAAACAGGGTTAACATAAAACTAAAAACAGTATTTCTTGCCATGGCTGTATCTGGAACCATTTATGGGTATAGTTTTGTTATACCAGCAAACGCAGTTGGCTGGAACTGGATGGAAGGTATATATCTATATGGATACTTTAATTGTCTAGTTCAAGAATCTATTGCTGAAATGACTCCTATAAAAAAGCTAGATGGGGTTGATACTAAATCAATAGAAAGCTATATGGATTCTTATGAGGTGTCTGATACAGGAGATAATACGCCAGATGTTATGATTATCTTAAATGAATCATTTTATGATTTAAATCAGGTCTTAGACATCAATAATTCAGAAGATCCAATAACCTATATCCCTACTTTAGAAAATGTTTTAACCGGATATGCTGTTGTACCTAATGTTGGTGGAGGAACCAATGATTCGGAATACGAATTACTAACAAGCAATAGTCTTGCATTAATGCATCAAAGTGCCACACCTTTTCAGGTATTAAATTTGGCAGAAGCTAATTCTGTGGTTTCTCATTTGGAAAATTTGGGGTATGAAACGTTAGGAACTCATGATTGTTTTGGTATAAATTATAGTAGAAGCAGGGGATACGAACAGTTAGGTTTTGATGAAATATATTTTGAAAATGAATATGAAGATTTAGAATCATGGGGAAACAGGGTGTCTGATGCTTCATATACTGATGAGTCTCAGTATAGAAACATAATTAGATGGTACGAAGAAATGGGTGAAGGTCCAAGATTTTTGTATGCCCTTACCCTTCAGAATCATGGCTCTTGGACATATAATGCACCTGAAGATAATATTATTCAATCAGATTCTGAATACGTTGATTTTAATAGTCAGATTAGTGAGTATAATTCATGTATTTATCTTTCTGACAAAGCGTTACAATACTTGTTCGATTATTATAATAACATAGATAGGGATGTGATAGTGCTGATGGTCGGAGATCATTGCCCACATATTCTTCCTAGTATAATGGATGAATATTATCCAGATTATGATAGGGACATGAAAGAACTCGTTACTCGAAGAACTCCTTATGTGATATGGTCTAATAATAGTGACTTACTAGTTGATAAAAGACCACAGGAAACTTTGGGACTAGTATATATGGTGCCAACATTACTTGAGGCCGGAGGAATTCAATCTTCAGATTATTATGATTTCATGATTCATCTCCGTGATGAATTACCAATAATTACAAAGTATGGCGTTTATTACGATAAGACAGGAAAGATGTATTCTTATGATGATAGGACACCATATTCTGATTTAATGAACGAGTATTTTCAAATTGAATATGCCAATTTGAAGACTAAATTGAAGTATAAAGAGTTTTTTGATTAAACATAGTAGAGGAAAAAGATGACTAAGATAGAAAGAGTATTAATTGATTATGTAAAAGAGCATAGAAAACCATTATTTCTTATCATTATGACTTTTATAGGTTTTTTTATTCGATTTGCAGGAAGAGATTTTGTTTCACCGGACATGAGATATTTTTTACTTCCTTGGTATGAGGAAATACAGCAGAATGGTGGAATAAACGGACTAGGTACTCAGGTTGGTAATTATAATATACTGTATCAAACGTTAATTGCTTTGATGAACTATATAAATATAGACCCAGTTTATCAATACAAAGCGTTGTCTTGCATATTTGACTTTGGAATTGCGTTCTTACTTCTTAAAATTGTAAATGAAAAAGTAATTGATATGAAGGGGATAGCAGTTTTTTCCTTCGCAATGATAATTCCAGAATTCTTTCTTAACTCCTCAATATGGGGGCAGTGTGATGCAATTTATGTCTTTTTTTGCATTCTATTTTTGTACTTATTACGAAAGGAATTATGGGCATATGCATTTATTGCGTTGGGCGCAGCTTTCTCGTTTAAGTTTCAAACTATTTTCTTTCTACCATTTATCATTATTATTTACATCACGCAAAAAAAGTTTAGTATTTTAAACTTTGCTTATACAATCTTAGCATTTTGGGCGTCAGGGATTGTTGGATATATCAAAGGTCGAAATATATTGGAACCTTTTAAGATATACTTTTCTCAAACAAAAACAGATATCAATATGGTGAAAAATTCTAATAGCATCTGGGTACTAATTGGTGATGATTATAATGCGCTTTCAAAAGGTGCCATTTTAATTACGATAGCAATATTTGGAGTAATGCTATATTGGTTAATAGAGAATAATTGCACAATGGATAGTAAGGAGAAATACTATAGTTTAGCTGCCTGGACATTATTGACTTGTTATATATTCCTCCCTTGCATGCATGAAAGATACTCTTATCCAGCGGATGTGTTACTGCTGTTGGTTGCAGTTATTAATCCTCGATATAGCTTCGTGTTCATATATTCAAGCATTCTTTCGACAATAACATACGGAATGTATTTGTTTAATAATGGGGCGGTTTCTAAAGCGGGAATTATAGTATATGTTTTTGTATATTTGATTTTTACAAAAAAAGTTATTGATAATAAAGATGGTCTCGGTTTTAGTTTTATAAAGTAATGGGAGGCGACAAAAAAGTGTCTAAAATTAATTCGAAAAAAATAAATCAAATTGTTATCACAGTACTCATTGTCTTTTTAAATTTCATTTTACAAAGAAATGAAGTCCACAGGATATTTACCTATAGTGATAACACCTTTTATTTTTATCGAATGATGCGCGTTGTCTCATTGATTGTTTCCAGTCTTTTAATGTATAGATTTATAACAGAAATTGATTATTTTATAACTGGAGAAGAAATCCAAAAGAAGAGAGCAGGCTTCTTTTGGATTTATTTTGCAATTAATGTATGCATTTTATTATTGGTTTGGCCAGGCATATTTAAGGGTGATGAATTCTATATGATTCCCAAACTGATGAATATGGATATTGTATGGGCACAGTCATGGATTACCAGTGTTTTCTACATTTGTGCTTTGATGATATTGCCATATCTATTTTCGATTACATTGCTACAGATATTCATTATAGGTGAAATAGCTTCTTATATTTTTATTTATATATATCAGAATCTCACAAAGAAATGGTTGTCATATTTTATTCTGGCGCCATTTTTGCTTTTTCCTGTATTAGATAACAATCAATTTACACTTCGTACATCTTTAATGGCATGGGTACTTTGCTTTATGGTCATCTATACATCTAAAAATATCAAAGAAGGAAATTTCTTTTCAGCTAAAGTACAAATGTTGCTTGTGGGCTTAAGCGTTTTACTTATGACTTGGAAAATGGAATATGGTTTTATAGTAGCTGTACTGGTGGTCGTAGATTTAGTTGCTTTAGTTATGAAGAAGATTGATAAGCGAGTTTTTATTAGTTTTGTTACCACAATGATAGTTGTCTATGTTGTTTTGAGCATTCCTGTCAGAATGGGTAATTCACATAATAATTATAAGCTTACCAGTATGTTTACAGGTTTGAGTGCAGTCCTTTATGAAAACTACGATGATATATTGGGAAATGAAGCTATTAGAGAGGATTTTGAAAAACTCGATTCAATAACACCGGTTGAGGATATCTTACAGAGCACATGTCTAATAAATCTACCAGGAAGTTATTGGAGATTACCTTCTATTTCTAATGAAGATCAGATGGCTTGGTTAAAATCAGCGGTCAAAATATGTATGGCATATCCATACACATTTTGGGGTAACAGATATTATATTTTTAAATATACTAATGGAATGATTGCAAACGTAATTAATCACACAGGCTCCGAAAGTTCTAAATTGGTTCTAGAACTTGAATATATAACTAATGAGGAAGTTGCTCATTTTTTTACAGAGCATTTTAACTTGTCAGAGCCACTACTCAATCGAGATGTGAGAACAAAAGTTATTTCCATTCTCGCATGTAGGAATAATGAAAATTACAGCGAGACGAATGTACTATATGGTATTTTATACAACACGTTGATTCCAGCAGTGCTATTACTTTTGTTATTTGCATGGGATGTTTGGAAGAAGAATTATAAAGAAATTATTATTGGGATAGTTCTATTAAGTATAGTAATTATAAATTTTATTCTTGCGCCTGCTTATTTCTGGATGTATTATATGCCATTTTATTTATCGGTATATACTTATATAACATGGAAGTTGCTGATATGCATAGATAGAAGAAGCTTTTAAATAGTAAATAATGAGGGGGAGTTGCCTTTGTATGGATTCCAAGAAAATAGCGAAACATATATTTATATTAATTCTATGTTTTATTGTAGCATTTGTCTGTGAATACATTGCGGCGAATTATAGATATAGCAGGCAGAATGAGTCACAGAATTCTTCTGTAAGGTTTTATTTAGAGGACATGAGTTTTTCGGGAGTTAATGTGGCTGGAAATATAGTTACGACAATTGATTCTGATCCGCAGCTTTTTATAGATTTTGATAGAACATATATAGAAAATATTGCGATTAATCAAATTGTTGGTGTAGGAAAAGAGTGGAATCTTCAGGTGTATTATGTAGACGGTGATGAGCAGTTTTCTGATGAATCCAGCATTACACAGCCAATTAATGGGGAAGAATCATATACTACTTTGGAAATAGGTAGATATGCTTCTAGAATTAGGATTGATTTAGGTGACGAGGTAGGAAATATTTTTAATATATATGACATCATAATCAATCCTGAATCAGACGTTGCTTCTTTGAAGGATTGCTTCTCATTTATAACAGCTTTTATATGGGCAGTTTTATTATTCTTGATTTCAAAAAGTGTTTTTGTTGTATTTTCTAATGTGAAGAAAAAAACATGCTCTGTTATGTGCCTGGATAAGTTTTTCTGGTTTTCTTTAGTGATTGGCTGTTTTATATTTTCAATTGTATGGCTGATTGTTAATGGAAATGGCACACAGAAATATACAGACCTAGTATATGAGTTTACTTCTCAGACTAATACTAATAAGTCTCCAGAAAGAACGCTTTTATATGTACTTATTTTGGTAGGAATAGTCGCTGTATCTGTTTATTATCTATGGGTAAGGAATAAATTGGTTAATGGCTCTTCTTTATCTGATAAAATTTTGGGTAAGAATGGGGTGCTGTTATTATCTTTTGTCGTTCTTACCGCAGTAGGATTTCTATGGCGTGCAGATGTCAGTACGATATTGATTATTGCAGGGGTATTGGTTGTATTTGTTCATGTGATAAACGCTGAAAATGTATTACGGTCACTATGCTTGTATGTACTTCTTGTTTATGCCGAAATAGCTCTATACAGAATATATGTCTTTACAGGTGGAAGGCAAAACATAAATTCGTTGATTCTAGAAATTATTGCTGGCTTAATTGTGGTAGCAATCAATATTTTTAAATATTCAATTCGTAATATCAATATAGTTGCTAGTTTCGTTCAATTATGGATTCCTTTTTCGCTACTGATTTTCTTGCAGAATCAGTATTATCGTAATTACGAATACATAACAATAAATGTTCCACGTAGGGTGACAGCATTTGTTTGCGTGGTTATTGTACTGATGTTATTGGAAGCAGTATTATTATGCTGGAAAGCCAGAAGAACAAGCTACGAAGGGTTAACAATTTCTATAGGTTCCCTTGTTACTATTTTTACATTAAATGTATTCACAGAAAAAGGGGCAGTGATGCCTACTGATTTACATCATTCATTTGAAGATGTAATTGGTTTTTCACAGATATTTGAGAAGGGATTAATTCCATACAAAGATTATATTGCAGCCAGTGGTTTCTATTCAGTGGTCAATGGAGCATTTTTTAAGTTATTTGGAAAAGGAATAGTATCCAATCTAAATATTTCAAATCAGATATTTTTGTTATGTGTAGCGGTATTGCTCGTTATTACAATGGTAGGTCATGTTAAGCGAGAATATATTTTACTCATTGCTACGGTGTTCTCGATATGTACGTATACACGAACTCTTTTTATAGCACCTATTGTTTTGATATTAGTTTCAGACAGGCTTATTGAAAACAAGAATTTATGGCTAAAGGTATGGATTCTTACAAGTCTATTTCACGGATTGTATTATCCTTTGTATGGAGCAGGAGTCTGCATAGGGTTTATGCCATTAGCTATATGGCAGATTTATTCTTATTGGAAAAATGGAACATTTAAAAGCGATGTAAAAAGAAAATCATTTTGGATTTGGTGGAGTGTGACATTGTTGCCTGTAGTGGCTTCAATAAAGCTTCTATGGAATACCTTGTTACATATTAGATACATGTCTAGCATAACAATTTATGCAGATGGAATGGTTAAATTTGCGCAGCAGGTTCCTGAAGGAGTATTGGACTACTTAACAGATTATCCAGGATTAAGAATGACAATTTATATTGCCAGTGCTTTTGTGGTGCCAGCTTTATTTGTAGTGATATGCTATGCGTTTGTTTTGAAAGCAGGAAAGTTTGGTAAGAATAATACGGATTTTTTTAAAGCCTGTATAATGGCTGTATTGCCGATTATTCTTATAGTGGGTTATTCTTATACTATTGTAAAATTACAGCAAGGTTCGCTTTTTAACCGAAATAGATTTTTAATGCTTCCGGTATGTATACTTCTTATCGTCTTTGCAATCAAGTATTTGGAAGGTAAAGCTAAAATCACAGCAATATGTATTGCGGTTGTAATACCAGCTATGTGGGGTGGTATTGCAATGGATAATATCGATACATCCTGCAATGCATATATTACTGTGCCAGATGGCTATATGTATATTACAAATGACAGGCTGGGAAAATGGGGTACAGGATTTGAATACAGAGATATTTACAATCTTGTAAGTCAAAACTATGACTCTGTAAAAAATGATCCTGAAGATACCACATATTTAGGTAGTTTTCCAGTATATGGGTATTATTATATATGTGATGTCACCCCCGTTTCTTATATAGAATATGGTCCTGCTGTCAAGGGATATGATGCAACAAAGGAATGCATAGATGTTTTAAAAAGAAATCCTAGTATTGTTGGCGGTACTGGGGATATTTACTATTCACCATATTATGCACTAAGCAACTATTATCTCTATCATTGGCTAATGACATCAGGCGAATATGTGTGGTCGCCTGAAAGGGCTGTTTTTATCCCTAATACAAATGGCTTATCTGTCGATGAAGTGCAACAGATTAATAAGAGCATATCGACTGTACCGGATGATTTTGATATAGGGTTGCATCCAAATTCATTTGGAGAGTCACTTGATAGTCTTGAATTCATACTTACTGAATTAGACGCTAAGTATGGTAGTGAAATAGATGATGGTAACTTGGTACTTTCTTTTGATAGAACTATTTTTGGAGACCAGGCTGATTATATTTACCTCGATTTTGAAGATATAACTGATGGCGAATATTATTCATATTATAGTGGAGATGAAGTTGGTGAGATTAAATCTATTTTTCAGCAAATGCTTTTAAAGAGAAAGTATAATAAAGGCATGGCTGTGGTGGTAGAGTGGCAGGATGATAATCAAGAACCTCACAGAATGCGTTGCGAAATGAATGAGGGGAAGTTGTTGATACCATTAGGCTCCGGAGCAAAATGGTTGCTTCACAGCCATGATAATCTTTCAATATGGGTAGAGCAGGATGGAGAAAAAATAGCTGAGCCATTGGAAAGTTTATCTGAAATAAGATTACTTAAGCTAAGAGAAGTAGAGTAGGAGTGATAATGATAAAAAAGAAATATCTTATAGGAGTAGTAGCTCTCCTGGCGCTATATGTTTTATACATGATAAAAGGCGAGGGGATAATAATAAATTATGTTGACCAATTAGATGGAGAAGTTATTTATTACATGCTTCGATCACAGTCATTAGACACATTATTTCAAACTCACTTTTCGCAGTTTATGGATGGAAATGCGGAAGTGTCAGTGGCATCTTTTGGAACGTTGCTGTTTTATGCAATGCTTCCACCAGTCTATGCCTTTATTACGAATATGTTTTTTGTAAGGATAATTGCATTTTTAGCATTATATTTTCTTCTTAAAGAATATGATATAGAAGAAGGTATATCATTTGCTGTAGCACTATTATATGTTTTGCTTCCAATATTTACAGTGTATGGTTTGACTGCTGTGGGTGTGCCGCTTGTATGGTTGGCGCTAAAATACAAAAAGGGAGAACGTAAATTATTACCTTATATTCTCGTGGCAGTTTATGGTTTATTTTCCTCCTTAGTGTTATTTGGGTATGCAGTGCTAGGTGGATTGATATTATATGATATCATACTTATGATATTGTATTTGCGAAATCCGATTGAGCAAAATAAGAATAGCTTGATTCGAGGCGGGATAATATTTATAGAGTTACTTTGTATTTATATTCTCACAAACATAGAGCTGCTTGTAAGTATATTTAAAGGTGATAATGGTTTTGTATCTCACAAATCTCAGTATACACTGTGGCCCGGTTCATTTGGAGATAGCTTTACCCAAATGTTATTAGAACCACATAATCATATTGTAAGTACTCAAAAATCTATAATTTTGGTTATGCTTATTACAGTGATTATAGTGTTGGTTGGAAAAATAGTAATGAAAAAAACAATAGAAAAATCAGCTAGGATGATGATTCTAATGTTATTTTCAATAGTATTTATGATAGTGATTATCGCTGTTTTATATGCATTCTATCATTGCCAGATGGGAATAGATTTGCGTAATAAACTATTTGCTGGAACACCATTACTAGCAATGCAATTTGATAGATTTTATTGGTTTTACCCATGTTTATGGTATATGATTTTAGGATTTACGTTGTCTATCTTAAAGAAGACTTTGAAAAATAGATGGATAATAATTCTATTATTAATTATTCCATGTTGGAATGTATATATTATGAACTCGGATTTACTTCAAAACTTAAAAGATACAGTGGTAAGGGCGGATCATAACGAGAATACATGGGGAAAATTTTATGATGAGAAAGGATTTTCTTATGTATTAGATTACATAGATAGAAATCCAGAAGAATATAGAGTGATTTCTGTAGGAATACATCCAGTAGCTGCACAGTACAATGGATTCTACACCCTAGATGGATATTCTAATAATTACGATGTTCACTATAAGGAAAGATTTGGAAACGCTATAGCGGAAGAGCTTAATACTCCTTATCTAGAGGCATATTTCTGGGAATGGGGAAATAGATGCTATGCATTTACAAATGAGTATGGTGCAGAATTTTATGATATTAGCAGCGACGAACCTATTGAATTGGATTACAATTGGGATAAACTAAAAGAAATGGGATGTGAGTATGTCATATCTCGATATCAGCTTATTGTAGATACGGAAAAAGTGAATTTTGAGCAGCACTTTACAGATAGCTATTATGGGTTGTATCTGTATAGAGTGTTATGAAAGGGAACTGACTAGACTATGAAAAAGTTTAGAATTGATACAAAGATAGATAAATTATTTTTGTTTATGACGATGGTTGTGGCCTTCGAGGTGTTGGCAATTATATTAATTAATTTCAGCACTCCGTCAGATTTGTTAATCGACAAAGACTACGCAAAGCTTGCAAAGCATGTTGTTGAGATGGGAGATAATCACAGAATCTTTTTAAAAAACTGGGATTATATAACCACAGGAGAGTTTGATTGCGCTGCACTTATTGCACTGCCTTTATATATGCTCACTGGTAATGTGCTTAAGTCTTTCGCTGTGGCAAATGTAATTAATACTATCTTTTTAATAGTGTTAGTTTGGCATATTCTTTCAAAGGTAAATGTTAGGTATTCATTTAGGCTGCTTGCTATAGCAGCCGTTTTGTGCATTTATGATTATGGTATGCTTGTCCACTCAAACATGATGTTTTTCTGCGGTGGTCAGTATATTTATAAAGTTGCTATTCCTGTGTTGCTGGTTAGTGCTTTGACTACTAGTGAGGAAGACCGCAAGTGCAAGATAAATATAGCGGAGATAGTTTTATTTGCTGTTTTATATTTTATATCATGTATTTCTAGTGGACCATACCTTTTTATATGTGGAATTGTGCCGGTGTTTGTGTGTCAGGTGGTTCAGTTTATTAAAGAAAAAAGAATTGATTTGTATAGAATTTGGATTCTAGTTGGCACATTCGGAATTACGATAATAGGAAATGTATTATGCAAGGTATTCGAGATTGATCCTGATAGTAGTTCAATGGTGATTCGAAGCACAGAGGCTCCGTTGGAAGAGTTCAGGCTTGTTTGTCAGGATATTCTCTTTTTGATTAATCCATTTTTTGCTTCTGATTTAAAGGCTGTTTCCTTAGGTGGTATAGTGGCTTGTATGAAGTGGATAGTAGTCATTCTTCTTGTTATGGGATTGCTTTATGCAAATAGGATATTTGCTGTACCTCAGTTAAGAGCAGACGAGGACGTATTTGATACAAAGAAGATGTTGGAGAGCATGCTGATTTCTTTGTTCATTTGGAATTTCTTTATTTTGTTTATGACATCATCATCGCCTAGATATCATTTGATAGGTATGATGGCTCTGTTTTTATTGAGTGTGATTAAGCTAGAGAAATATTTGGAGCAGTATTATGCTGTATTTCAAAATGTAATTGTGGTGGGGCTAGGATTATGCTTTGCATGCATCAGCTTTTACAATATCACTGATGGAAGAGATGCTTACTACGAGAATTTTGCTGAATATTACATGATTGATGTTGAGCATTGTGGCGAACTGATAAATTATTTGGATGAATACGATGCTCATAATATGTATATGGTGGATTACAGTGAACTGCCAGAGTTAATGAGATTGATTGATAAAAATCATTCCTATGAGCTTTATATTACAGCCGTTAATGGAGTAGAAAATTACGACTATTACTATACAGATAAGGATAAATCCACTTTTTCTGATAGAAATATGATTCTTTGTAGGAATAGTGATTTGGATAGATTGCCAGAATACATTCTTGATTCCTACCAACAGGTTGGGCAGATTCAGGATTGTGTGCTTTTATTCGCTGAACATAATCCAAACGACGGAATATCAGGTGCGTTGGATGGAGTTAGAACAGTTGATTTACCAACTACACCTGAATATTATTATGTAGGTGGTATTGATGAGAATGGTTATCTTTATACCAGTCCTGAGGATATTCAAGGTGAGGAACGCATCATACTTTCTAGTGCGTACTTCGAATTAGAAGAAGGAAAGTGTGTTACCTTTAATTATTCATGTGATAAGGATGGAGCATACCTTAATGTGTATAAAGATGGAGCTTTAGATAAGAATTATCCGCTCAGTCCAACTGGAAACGAGGTTGTGATATCTATTGATAGCACGGCAGTGTATAGATTAGAGGTAGTTAATAATGGTTTGGCAAATTCAAACATTAGGGAAATCGTTTTTGAATAGGAGTTTTTACTAGCAATGATTTTTATATCCTTTTGGTTTTATGTTTTAGTAGCAGTTTTATTCTTGGCGTATTATGTTACGCCAATTAGACATAGATGGATTGTTCTTTTAGTCGGTAGCTTAGGATTTTATTTTTATCTTTCGGAGTATTCAAAGAAAAAGCTTTTGATTTTGATTGCAATGGCTTTTTGTACTTGGATTATAAATAAGCTTCTTGGAGAATCAGAAAAGCATCGCAAGTTATTGCTGATATGCGCCATATGCGCATCAGCAGTACCTCTGCTTGTAATCAAAGATACTGGTTTTGTTATGGGGATAACCACTCATCGAGCTTTGCCAGAATGGTGGATAGCGCCTATTGGAATCTCTTTTTTCTCTTTGCAGTTGATTTCCTATTCGGTGGATGTATTTAAAGGGACTATTCAGTATGAAAGGAATTTTTTAAAATTCCTTTTATTTGCAAGCTATTTTCCGCAGATAGTACAAGGTCCAATACCTAGATATTCACAGTTATCTGGTCAGCTATATGAAGGACATAGATTTGACGAAGAGAAAATAACCAAAGGATTTATGCTTATTATATGGGGTTTTTTCTTAAAGCTATGTTTGGCAGATAAGGCTGCGGTAATAGTAGATACTATTTTTGATAATTATGAAACATACAAAGGCGCCTATGTTTTGATTGGCGGTGTTTTATACAGTTTACAGTTGTATGCTGATTTTTTATCTTGTACCACCTTTGCTCAGGGAGTTTCAGCTTTATTTGGTATTGAGCTTGTAGATAATTTTAATCATCCATATTTTGCTACTTCTATAAAGGATTTTTGGCGAAGATGGCACATATCTCTTAGCTCTTGGCTTAGGGACTATATTTATATCCCACTTGGAGGAAATCGAAAAGGTATAGGTAGGAAGTATATTAATGTACTTATTACTTTTTTTGTAAGTGGAGTGTGGCATGGCGCTGGTTTTAATTTCCTTTTTTGGGGATTGCTCCATGGTTTATATCAGGTTATAGGTGAATTGTTGCAGCCAGTTAGGGATAAGCTGAGTGATGTATTAAAAATTTATAATGTAAGTAGGGTTTATGTGTATGTGGAAAGATTGGTTACTTTTTTCTTGGTAATGCTTGCATGGATTATCTTCAGAGTGGAGAGCCTTACGGCTGGATTGAGAATGATAGCATCAATGTTTACAGTACGCAATCCATGGATATTTAGCAATGATTCATTATATAGCCTGGGATTGGAATGGAAGGAATTTTACATCCTTATTGTAGGAATCGTTGTTTTAATCTGTGTAAGTGTTGCTCAAGAGAAGGGCTATAAAATTAGAGACGCAGTATTAAAATCGCCTATGCTTGCGCGTTGGTTTGTTTATATCTGTGCAATTTTAGTAGTTATGATTTTTGGCACCTACGGATGGGGGTTTGATGCACAAGACTTTATTTACGGGGGATTTTAATATGCAAAAAATTAGAATAAAGCTTGCATTAAAGTTTGTTGCCTTTGTTTTAGTGCTCTGTATTTGTGTGGGAGCAGTAAACGGGGTGATGAAACCAAAGTTCTACTTTAACAATGAATGGCCAACTACAAATACTTTTCTAGATTTTTATGAATTGGAAAAAGATTCGGTTGATGTATTGTTTCTGGGAAGCTCACATTGTATCAACGCATTTAACCCGCAGGTGTTATACGATGAATATGGTATAACATCTTACAATTTAGCCAGTCCTCAGCAGAATGCATTATTATCCTACTATTGGCTGGAAGAGGCTTTGAAATATCAGTCTCCAAAAGTGGTAGTGCTGGAGACTTTCACTTTTCATTATTACAAGGAAGACTATGTATATAATGATATGAACTGCTCAGAGGAATCTGCTAGAAAGGCCATGGATTTTATGAGGCTATCACCATTGAAAGTGAGGGCAGCTTTTGATATTCAAAGATATGATCCCACACAGGATGCATTAAGCTATATCTTTACAAATATCAGATATCATACGCGTTGGAAAGATCTTTCGGAAGATGATTTTTCTAGGGCAGAGATGGTAGAGCATGGTGGAATTAAAGGCTATTCGGTACATGATGGAGTTAATTCTTCAAAAAAAGATGTTACTTTTAAAGCCGAAGATAGCGTTAATGCTGAAGAAGAGCCAATTGTTCGTGTAACAGACGAGTATCTTGAAAAAATAGTGAATCTTTGTGAAGAGAATGGAATACAGTTAATTTTGACCTGTGTTCCTTATGGTGAATCAATTGGAAGATATAAATCAGTAAAGAATTATGCTGATAGCAAAAACATACCTTTCTATGATTTTAATGAAGAATCCCTTTATAAAGAGGTAAAATATAATGCAAAGCGTAATGGATACAATCATGTAGATTATTCTGGAGCAGAAAAATTGACTTCATATATAGGTGGTGTAATCGCCGAGAAATATGGAGTGGCGCCTCGGAAAGATTCGTCTTTTGAGAAGACACGTGAAGTATATAATCATAAGGTTAACAATACTTTGTTATCAAAAACAACGGATATAAATAAGTATTTGGATTTAGTAAATGATTCAAAGTACAGTGTGGTTATGTTTGCACCATTTTATGAGCGTGGTCAATATTTAGGTGGCAGTCTTACTAAAAAGTTACAGTCATTAGGATTTAAGACGGATTTTGTAACTTTGCAACGAGGTGCACATTACATCGGAATCAATGATGGTAAGGATGTTATAGAAAAAGTCAGCGTGAAGGATTATTCTTATTCAAACTCCTTCCATGATGGAAGACTTATCCTAAAGTATTCGATTGATACATCATTATATGATTTGTATTCTTTTGAATTTGGAGATTTGAACTATTCAGAAATAGGTTCAACTCCTGGTTTTAAAATCATTGTATATGATAATGATGATAAGAAGATAATTGATAAGATATACGTAGATACTAGCAGCAAGGAATTGCCTATTACTAGATGGTAAGATTTAAAAAGCGCATCCCGAATTTGGGATGCGCTTGATGGTTTATTATTGGTCGATTACAACACCTGGATGGTTGTTAGGTGTCATTACTGGGATAGCCCCCTTCTTTGGAGCGGTCTGTCCTTTTACAAAATCATAAACACTGTAAACAGTTTCATTATTCCATAGTGCGCTTTCCTTGGTAGGTGTTTTTCTATTAGGCCACTCATTTCTTGTGGTGCAATAGTGCATGTAGTAAGCAATAATGTCATCACCAAAGATTGGTCTAAGGTCAAGATTTCTGCTGGCATAAGCATCTACATTGAAAGCTACTGAAGGCTGGCGCTGTTCCCAAATACCAAATGTAACAAAATGATTGAAAAGCACATCTGGGTTATTGCCTAATTCTTTAACTACATCTGGGTAATATCTTCCGTATTGATCTGCAACAAAAATTGTCTTGAGTAAGGCAATCTCATCTGCTGTAAGGTCACGGCGCTGTGCTTCTGCTGGGGCAGACATTGCATAACTATTTACCGTAAATACGGATACGGCTATTGCTGTGGCGACAGCTAATGATAAAAATTTCACAAATCTTTTCATAAAAAACCTCACCTTTCTTATAGTTTATTTTATTTGGTTGGAAATAATCCTCTAATTCTCAATATAGTCTAAAGATGTTGGTTTTTCAATGGATATTGGTGAGAAATCACTAAATTTTCAAACACTTGTAATATATATCAATATTAATTAAGATGTAGAGATGGTACACTGATTATAAATATATGTGGCATTTCATATATGGTGCATATTGCAAAAAGGAGATTAATATAATGAATAATGTTTTAGCTAGATTTTATAGAATCATGCTTCTGATATTTGGTGTTGGTTCTGTATCGCTTATTTGGACAATGACCATGTTTTTTGATTGCTTTATATCAAGCGATGATAGTGAGATTACATTCTTTTGTAAGGATAATGTTGTAGTAAACCTTATTGTTTTGGTGGTATTTATAGGCATTTTGCTTATTTTAAAGAAGAAATCGGTAATTGATCGATTTGTTGAGAAATTAAACGATGATGATTTCTACAAGAGACTTCTAGTGATTATGTTAAGAGTAATCACAATCATAGGAGTTGCGTGGGTTTTAATTACTCAGTATGTACCTGGTTCTGATCAGCTTGATGTATTATCAAGTGCTTATAAGTATGGAGTTCGTGATACATCTTTTGTGAAGGCTGATGGATATTTGGATAGATGGCCGCATAATATTGGTATTGCTACTGTAGAGAGAGTTCTAGCGATAATTGTTGGTGATTACAATATTGTTTTCATGCAGCTATTGAATGTGCTTGGTATCACATTGATATACAAAAAGATTGTGGAGACTTGGGATAAGTTTGGCGGTTCTCGTTTTTCACAGGTCTGCACATTGGCATGTGGTATTATTTTCTATCCTCTTATCATGTATGCATCTTTTGTATATGGAAACATTTGGCATGTGACATTGGCATTGATTGCCTTTGATGCTGAGGTAGACTATTTTGAGTCAAAGAAATGGATTTATATTGTAAGATGTGCAGTTGCTATTGGTTTTGCCTATATGGTAAAGAGTAGCGCTGTTATATTCTTGGTGGCACTAGCCATTTTTGCTATAGTTAAAGGGGCTATTGATAAAACTAAAATCTACAAGATTTTGGTTTTGATGGTGGCAATGTGTTTATCAATTGGTGTATTTGCCGTCCTTCCTAAAAATGTACTTTCTAAAAAAATGGGTATTGAACTTAGAGAGTCTACAGGTATTTGGGCTTTAATTGCAATGGGGCTTCAGGAAGATGGTTCTACTGCAGGCTGGTACAATGGGTATCCATTGTTAGTTTACTATGCCTATGATTGTGATGGTCCGGCATCAGAAAAGGCCGCAAAGGAAGGGACGATTGAAAGAATACATTATCTTTTCGGAGACAAGCATAATGCTTACGAATTCTTTTCAAGAAAGATTGCATCTACATGGATTGAGCCAACCTACCAGAGTTACTGGATAAATCAGGTAAGAAATCACAGAGTAAACTTCCCTAAGTGGTTGGATGCTTTTATGAGTGTGAAGGGATATGCTGTAGCTACTAAGATATTTAATTTCTTCCAGATTATTATATTTACAGGAACAATCCTGTGGCTTATTTTTGAGGATAAAAAAGCATTTGTATTTAAGTCATTTTTATTACTGAGCTTTGTGGGTGGATTTACCTTCCTTCTGTTCTGGGAGACCAAATCTCAGTATACTATTACATATTTTATTCTGTTGTTCCCATATGCGATGAATGGATTTGAGCTTTTGATGGATAAGGGGCTTGGAGTTGTTAGTGCAGCGAATAAGCCTGTTGCAATCTATGCTATGCTGATAGTGATGGTTTATATGGCAGGATATGTTCTTGACGCATCTAATTGTTTAGGATTGCATAATGAAACCTATAATACATATATTGAAACATTCCAGATTCCATATACAGGAGAGAGTGTAAGAGATATCAATATTATTAAAGGTGAGAGGGAAGATTATAAAAATAGTGCTGAGAACTATTATAAATTATTACAAGAAAATGGGTTAATGCCTTAAATGCCAACTGTTGGGATGAAGTATATGAGTAGTGAAAAATGGAAAAGGAAACGATGAATTATGCTTAAAAAGATTAATATAAGAGATTTGGTTAAAGAGAATTGGAGTTGGTTTTTGGCTTGCTTTGTAATAAGCAGTGCTTTTGTAATATTATTTTCTTATTCTACATCACCACTCTATAGGGATTTTTATGGGTATGATAGTGCCTGCTATATTACATTCGGAAAGATGTGGTACAAGGGCAAGATTCCATATGTAGAATTTTTTGATCACAAGGGACCATGGATATTTTTTGTGAATATGCTTGGTTTTGTTATTGGTGGGGGAAGAAAATACGGTATTTGTTTATTACAGATTATCTTTATGACAGCATCTTTGACTGGTGTTTATAAGATTTCTACCCTTTTTGACAAAAGCAAAAAGTATGCAATTCTAATCACTGTGCTTACAATTCTATTAATGAAGATTAATTATATTAATGGAGATACTGTCGAAGAGTTTTGCATGCCTTTTATAAATTGGACAGTGTACGGTTTGATGAAATACTACAAATCTGCATCCGAGGAAAAGAATCATTACTATAGCTGGGCCTTTCTTTATGGAATTACCATTGGAATATGCTCTCTTACAAGACTGACAAATATCGCCCAGATTATTGGTCTGATTTTTGTTGTATTTATTTCATTGATTATTAACAAGCAGTATAAGAATTTAGTAGAGAATCTAGTTGCAGGTATAGTTGGTATTTTAGTTGTATGGGTACCATTTTCTTTATATTTTGCATTCCATCATGCTTTTTATGAATTTATTTATGGTACCTTTATTCATAATTATTTATATACAGAGACGCTTACTAATTGGTTCCCTGCATGGGGTTCAAATGGTGTTATTACATTTATCAACAGTTATTTGGCCTATCATTGTATATGGGTGATTGTATTGGTTACATTTGTTAACAAGCAGTACAGAATGTGTATCGCATTTACGATAACAGCTTTAGTTGAGGGATATGTATTCAATCTAGGTGATTTATACAATCAATATCCTTTCATATGTATGGTTAATATTCCAATCTTTTTTGGTATGCTAATAATGTGGACAAAAAAGGATGATTACTTTAAGTTTTTAGTTGCTGTTTTATCTATAGTATGGGTTGGCCATTATTTAGTGGCAAATACTGTTCCTAGTGTTGCAGAAGCCGTAGATAAACGCTTTTATAGAGAACGTATTGTACGAGATTATGAAGGTGTAACATGTGTAATTCCGGTGGATGAGCTTGACTCTTTTGTAGCATATGGCGGATTCAAAATTGATGATGTATATATGGTCACAAATACTATTCCTGATTATAAGTATTGCTTATTTGAGCAATGGTTTAGCCAGGCCTCAGAAAAAGTTAAAAAAGAAATAGTTGAAGAGTATGGTACTCTTAAAGCTAAATGGATTTTGACAGAAGGGAATTACGACACAATTCGAGATATCCTTGAAACTAATTATGAAGTACATCTTCAGAATGAAGCTGGCTATACTTTGTGGAGAAGAAAATAGAAATGCAAGAAATACATATTTTATTTACAGGCGTTGGAAGACGAATTGAATTACTTAAAGCTTTCAGACAGGCAGCTTTATGTCTGAAGGTCAATCTAAAAATCTACGGTGCAGATATGGCTGGTACAGCACCTGCATTGGCATATTGCGATTTCACAAGACGTGTTTGCGGAATGAAGGAGCCTCAGTATATTGATGAGCTTCTGGAAATCTGTAAGGCGGACAATATCGATTTGCTCATTCCAACAATTGATACAGATTTATTAGTATTATCTCAGAACGCTGGTCGCTTTGATGAAATCGGAACAAAGGTGTTGATTAGCAAGCCTGATAAGATTGCAATTTGCAGAGATAAGAACAATACAGGCGAGTTTTTCGAGTCCTGCGGTTTGAAGGCTCCTAAGACCTACAATGATTATCGCAAATACGATAATAAATTCCCATGCTTCATCAAGCCTAAGGATGGAAGCAGTAGTATTAATGCTTTCAAGGTAGAGGATGCACAGGAGTTGGAGGTATATGCTCATCAGGTGGAGGATTATATTATTCAGCCATTCGTGTCTGGTAGGGAATATACTATTGACATCTTCTGCGACTTTGATGGAAATCCAATTTTCATCACACCAAGAGAGCGTCTTCAGGTGCGTGCAGGCGAGGTTTTGAAGACTCAGATTCACATGGATTCTGTAATGATAGAGGAAAGCAAGAAGCTTATTGCTGACTTTAAGCCATGCGGCCCTATGACAGTTCAGTTGATTCAGGATGAGGTTACTGGAGAGAATTACTATATCGAAATCAATCCTCGTTATGGCGGCGGCGCTCCTTTATCAATGAAGGCTGGCGCCCGTTCTGCAGAGGCGGTGTTGAGATTGCTTTGCGGAGAGTCAGTAGGATACTTTGATGGTGTCATCGAGGATGATGCCATTTACAGCAGATTTGATGACAGCGTATGTATTTCTAGCGGAAAAGATGCACAGCTTCGCGGAATCATTTTTGATTTGGATGATACTTTATATGGTGAGAAGGAGTATGTTCGTTCTGGTTATAAGAAAATAGAAGAGTATCTGGGAATTGCTGGAGCAGCTGACAAGCTTTGGGAGTATTTCAGCCAGGGTAAGGCTGCTATTGATTGTTATTTAGAGTCGGTGGGTATGCTTGATACTAAGGATGAATGTTTGAAAGTTTACCGAGAGCAGATGCCGGATATTCATTTTTATTCAGGCGTGAAGGATAGGTTGATCGCTCTCAGGGAGTCAGGTATTAAGCTTGGTATTATTACTGATGGTCGTGTTGAGGGCCAGAAGAATAAGATAAAGGCTCTTGGATTGGAAGAGTTGGTGGATGACATCATTATCACTGACGAGCTTGGTGGTGTTCAGTTTAGAAAGCCTAATGATATTTCCTTCAGAATTATGCAGAATCGTTGGCGTATGCCCTTCGAGAATATTATGTATGTTGGAGATAATCTGTCCAAGGATTGTCAGGCGCCAAAGCAGCTTGGCATGAAGTTCAAATGGTTTAGAAATGAGGACGGATTATACTTTGTAGATGTAGAGGCAAAAGATGAGGATATCTATAATTGGTAAGGATAGCTATATAGGGCATCATATCGGTGCCAGGTTTTTGGAGGCTTCCGGAAATGAAGTCGTGGAAGTGGATGCCAGAAACGATTTGTGGCGTGACTTTGATTTTACAGGTGTTGATGTTGTGATTCAGGTTGCGGCTATTGTGCACAACAAGACCATTAACGATTGGGAGACCTATCATCAGGTGAATACTGTTTTACCAGTTGAAATTGCAAGGGTTGCAAAGGCCGCTGGAGTAAAGCAGTTTATTTTCCTTAGTACCATGGGTGTGTACGGAGTGGAAAAGAAGCTGGTACGAAATGTTCTAGATGCAGCTTCGGTGCCTAACCCTACAAGTCTTTATGGAAGAAGTAAATACGAGGCCGAGCTGGCTCTTGGCGAGCTGGCAGATGAGTCATTTACAGTCACAGTTGTAAGACCTCCAAATGTTTATGGAAAAGGTTGCAAGGGTGGTTATATTACAGGATTTACTTCCATTGTAAGAAAGTTGCCAGTTATTCCGGCAGCTTATAATGGTGTAAAACAGAGCGTGATTTACATTGATAATTTGGTGGAGCTCATTTATGGCTTGGCTTTGGCTCACAAGGGTGGAGTTTTTATGCCACAGGATGACAAGGCAGTGAGTGCCGTTGAGTTGATGTCTGCCATTGCTTCTGGAATAGGTTTGTCTCGAGGTCGGTCTAAGTTACTGGGCTTGGGAGCATATCTGTTTTCGTGGACTTCTTTGGCTCGAAAGGCATACGGAGGAATCGAGTATGCTGCCGAGCTATCTGAGATAGAGGGAGTGAATTACAGAGTTGTGAGTTTTGAAGAAGGTATCAGAAGGACTGTTGCAAAATAAGAGTCTGTTGATATCTTTGTATTATCGGGAGGATTATCTTGAAAAAGATTTGTTATATAACTACAGTTCCATCGACAATTAATGCTTTCATTTTAGAGAGTGCTAAATATATTCACGAGCATACTGATTGGGATATTACTTTTGTTTGTGATGAGGATGAGGATTTCGGGGCTAGCCTGCCGGAGTATATTCACTATCATCCTATAAAGATGGAGAGAGGAATCAGCTTTGCCGGAATCGGCGCAATGCTTGAGATGAAGAGGTTTTTCAAGGAGCAGAAATTCGATTTGATTCAGTATTCAACTCCAAATGCATCTTTGTATGCATCTATGGCTGGAAAGATGGCAAAGGTGCCGGTAAGACTTTACTGTCAGTGGGGCATGGCTTTTGTAGGCTTCTCTGGATTGGAACGTCGTGTTTTTAAAGCCGTGGAGAAATATGTTTGTTCATCAGCTACTTGGATTGAGCCGGACAGCATGGGCAATTTGGATTTTTCGCATGCTGAGGGGCTGTATCCTAGTGATAAGGGTTCGGTGATCTGGAACGGTAGTGCATGCGGTGTGAAGCTTGATAAGTTTCAGGTGGAGAATAAAGATGCATGGCGTAGTCTTGTGCGTGAAAAATTGTCTATTCCTACGGATGCGTTTGTCTATGGCTATGTAGGACGAATCACCAGAGATAAAGGTATTAATGAATTATTGGCTGCAGCTAAGGATTTATTTGCAGTTGAAAAAAATGCTTATCTGATATTCGTTGGTCCAGATGAAGCTGATGCTACAATAGATGTGAAATTGATGGAATGGGCAAAGGCAGAGCGTAGAGTTATTTTCGCAGGATTCGTAAGTGATGTAGAGAAGTATCTGGCTGCAATGGACACTTACGTGCTTCCTAGTTACCGCGAAGGCTTTGGCATGGGAGTTGTGGAGGCAGAGGCTATGGCGGTTCCTGTAATTGTTTCAAATATTCCAGGCCCAACAGATGCTATGCTTAAGGATGTGACTGGATATGTTATTGAAAAGAAATCTATTCCGGAGCTTTCTGCGGCAATGAAGAGAATAATGTCTGCTGATTTGGAAGCTATGGGTACAGCAGGACGCAAGTTCGTAGAGGAAGGCTTTGAACAGCAGGAGTTCTTTAGAAGAGTTCTTGAAGATAGAAAGAGCCTGATGGGAGAGTTGTAAATATGAATTTAGACTTTTATAAAGGAAAAAGAATATTAGTTACAGGACATACAGGTTTTAAGGGCTCATGGATGTGCAAGGCACTTATCAACGCAGGGGCGGATGTGACAGGCTATGCACTGAAGGCTCCTACAGAACCAAGCCTTTTTGATATGCTTGGATTGGCTTCACAGATGAATTCAGTTGAGGGAGACATTCGCGATTTGGCACATTTGCTCAAGGTGTTTGAGGAAGTGAAGCCAGAGATTGTGATTCACATGGCGGCTCAGCCAATCGTGCGTGACTCATATAAGGATCCTGTATATACATATGAGACTAATGTCATGGGAACAGTTAACATTTGCGAGGCGGCGCGTCGCTCGCCAAGTGTACGTTCTTTCGTGAATGTTACCACAGACAAGGTTTACCTGAACAAGGAGTGGCAGTGGGGCTATCGTGAGAACGAGGAGCTTAATGGATTTGATCCTTATTCTAACTCGAAGTCTTGTTCGGAACTTGTAACATCAAGTTACAAGAATTCTTTCTTTACTGATGAGGAGTACCATAAGATGTATTGTGTGGATGCGCCTGCGGTTACAACATGTCGTGCTGGTAATGTAATCGGCGGTGGCGACTTTGCAAATGACAGAATCATCCCAGATTGTATCCGTGCTGTGTCAGATGGCCAGGAGATTGTTGTGCGCAATCCATATTCTACTCGTCCATATCAGCATGTACTCGAGCCAGTTATGGCTTACCTTATGATTGCTGAGGCTCAGTATAAGGACAGAACATTAGCTGGAAGCTATAACGTGGGGCCAGATGACAGTGACTGTTGGACTACAGGTGAGCTCGTGCAGCTGTTTTGTGATAAGTGGAATGTTGTTGCTGAGGCTGCTGGCTGTTCTGCTGCGCTTAATAAAGCAAAATGGGTTAACAAGCATGATGGTGGCCCTCACGAGGCTAATTTCCTTAAGCTTGATTGTAGCAAGTTGAAGACAATATTTGGATGGAAGCCTGTTTGGAACGTTGAGACTACAATGGAGAAGATTGTTGAGTGGTCGGTGGCTTACCTGAATGGCGAGGATGTTGGGGCTGTGATGGATAGGCAGATTGAGGAGTTTGTAGGGGAGAGATTGGCGCAAAAAAATATTAAAAAGGATTATTAATGAAATAATTAGTGATAATCGGTGCTAGCTGGCACGGAAAAGTAATAGCGGATATAGCATTGAGATGCGGATACGATGAAGTTGTTTTCTTGGATGACAACCCAGCGGTGAAGAAGATGAATATTTATTATTAGGGGGGGGAGATATAGATGAGTAATGGAACACATTTTTATAAATTTTCTAATTTAGAAGAATTGAAGGTGCATTTGGGTACGGATTTAGAAAGCATATGTGATTATATCCTGAGTGATGGCATTGTATTCGAAGGACAATGTGGAAAACTTGATTCATATCTAATTGAGGAATTGGGTTCGTCGATGTTGATGGAATTAATATGTAGCGAAACTGGAGTTGATGTAATTCCGAGTTATAGTAAAGAATCCAGGTTGTATTATCTATATGTTCCAGGAGAAATATCGTCAGACGAAGTTGAAGAGAAATGTGCTCAGTGGGCTAAAGATTATTATGGATGGTTAGAAAGATAAGTTAAATCTTTGGGCTATGGGATACGGGGATGAAACGTATGAAAAACTATTTTTGGCCAATTTATAAATCGTTAGAAGATGAATTTATATCTACGTTTCAATATGTTTTGTGTGACGATTTACAGGCAGAGGTATACTCAGAAAAGTATCTAGATATTTTATTGAGAACTGCCGTCGAGGTAGAAGCTTTATCAAAGATTCTATATGATATTGCGGGTGGACCAATTATTCAAAAAGACAGTGAAAAGTATTTCGATAATATTTGTCTTAAATATTTAAATAAAACATGGTTGCTTGATAAAAAAGTACTTATTGTATCAAACACAGAGATTTTATTTGAAAAATCCGAAAATAAATATCTTAAGCCGTTGAAAAAAGCTGATGAAATTGGAGATAGAGCTATCAGATGGAAGCGGGCTTATCAAGCGGTTAAGCATAACAGAATAGACAATTATAAAAAAGCAAACATGATTAATTGTCTAAATGCGTTAGGAGCATTATTTATTCTCAATTTGTATTATAAAGATTCTGAGTATAAGTTGATGAATGATGCCGAAGTGAATGCGTTCGATTTATCACAAGGTTCGAGGCTTTTTAGTATTAATATATCAAAAGTTAATTCGTTTGATGGTAAACTTGAACCAGATGTAACAGCTATTTACTGCATTAATTATTCAAAAGATTTTACAGAGAGATGGAGTAAAAAACTGGAGGAATTAAATGCTGCCTTGAATGAGGGTATCATAACAAATCAATTATTTATTGATGCTCTTAATACTGGGGAAATACAGATAAGCGATGTTGGGGATGTGGGAAAAATAAGAGACGTTTTTGGTGACAAATTTAATGATATTTTGGGCTTTGCACTAAAGAAGGTTAATATTAATGATTTTATTGCTACTCGAGAGTATAGAGCTTATTTAAATAAATGATAAATTTAAATGCTTTGGACAAGAGGTGGGAGAAAAGAAGAACTTCTAAAAATTTATGTCCTCAGAGGAGGGATAAATTCAAAAATGGTCCATTATAATATAATTATTAAAATATAAAGGAGGTGCTTTTGATGAAGCGAGATATTTGTTTAATTCTAAGTATTATGATGGATCATGAACCTCATTCAATCCATGAGTTGGCAGAAAAGACGAGGTGTAGTGAATTTGATGTAATGAAGGTGTTTCATGGAGGAACTATCAATTATTTATTTGATTTAATCTCTACCCCGTTAGGTAAAGGTATAGAAGCAAGTTGTTATTATCGTTTAAATAAACGCGGCATTTTTAGGACTTATCGATGAGACTAAACTACACATACAGCATAAAATACGAAAATGGAAAAACATATAAACAGAATCCAGACAAAGAGCAGATGGGGATTGAAGTAACCACAGATGAATATCGGAAAGTAGTTGAAGGAGTTCTTTCAGGAGAAGCTATTACTAATATTCAAGGTGTATCGGAATTACTTGCTAGGATGAGTGATGATGTTCTATTTGCAGACAGATTCAAGAATACCGATGGCAGTTCCAGGACAAAAGGGTTGAAGAAGCCAAGGAATATAACAGAGATTGAGTTTTATATGATTGATAGTGAAATTCAAGCATTGAAAGAGATGAACAATCCATTGAGTATCCTTGAAAATCAACCAGAGGAAATGAAGATATACAGGGATGACGGTTCTTATGTAAGCATAAAATCAGAGCTAGGTAAAGTTTATATCAAATCTTCAAAGTCAGGTGCTGGAGCTATGAGTATGGATATTGATACTTTTCTGTGGAAGCTTGATCTACCGATGGGATGGTAGGCTTGTGTAAGCAACTTGCGAATAACCAACCCATAAAATATAATGATTTATAGCTAGCCACGTGACTCTTGTTTAGGAATAATTAGGACTTAGTTTCCGCATAGCATCCTGTTTGCGGCGCTGGCTTTTTTATTTGTTATGGGAGGTAGACACTGTGGA
Source organism: Pseudobutyrivibrio sp. 49 (assembly GCF_900100545.1). GTDB lineage: Bacteria > Bacillota > Clostridia > Lachnospirales > Lachnospiraceae > Pseudobutyrivibrio. Next base: position 67,161 of record NZ_FNDP01000002.1, on the reverse strand, counting down.
AAACGGGTTAAAAAAGAGTATATGTGAAGAAATTATTAAGGCTGCCAAGAGGAATAAAGTAGATAAAGTAATATTATTTGGCTCTAGGGCCAGGGGAGATTATAAAGAAAGAAGCGATATAGATTTAGCTTTTTGTGGCGGGGATTCTAACGCATTTATTTTAGAAGTGGATGAAGAAATAGATACGTTACTAAAATTCGATATTATCGACTTAGAGCGTCCTGTGCAAAAAGAACTATTGGAATCGATAAAAAAAGAAGGAATAGTAATATATGAAAAAATATGAGAATTTTGCAAATGCACTTAATAATTTGAAGCATATTTATGATTATGAAGATCCGGTAGGTACCGTTGAGATTACTGGTATGGTAGGTTTGTTTGAAATATGTTTTGAACAAGCATGGAAAGCTATAAAAGAGATAATGGAAAATGGGGGATATATGGATTTTAAAACAGGCTCTCCAAGACAAATTATCAAAGCAGCGTACAGTGCGGGATTGATAAACGATGAAGAGATATGGTTGGCTGCACTTGTTGATAGAAATAATGTCGCACATTCTTATAACGAGGCTATAGCAAAGAGCATTATCAATAATTCCAAGCAAAAATATGTGAAAATGTTCCAAGACTTAAAGGATGAAATGGATTCAAATTGGTTGTAATTAAAAGGAGGGGGTTATTATGGCGGAAATGAACACTAAGGCAATGTTTAAGTTATCCTATGGTTTGTTTGTATGTACAGCGGTTCGTGATGGCAGAGCTAATGGCTGCATCATCAACACCGCTATTCAGGTGGCATCGGAGCCCAATCGTATTTCCGTAGCAATTAACAAGGCGAATTTCACTCACGATATGGTGAAAGAAACCGGCGCTTGCAACATTTCTGTCATTAGTCAGGATGCTTCCTTTGATTTGTTCAAGCATTTTGGATTTCAGTCAGGACGTGATGTAGATAAATTTGCTGATTATCCAAAGGAGAATTACAAACAGGCAGATAATGGAATCCCATATATTGTTGCTGGAACTAATGCATACTTTTCGCTGAAGGTTATGGAGACGGTAGATTTGGGTTCGCACACATTGTTTATCTGTGAGCCTACATTTATGACTGTGCTTTCTGATGTACCATCAGTCACATACGACTATTATCAGAATAATATCAAGCCAAAGCCTGAGGCTGTTGGAACCACACCAAAGGGCGAGACAGTTTGGAGATGCCGCATATGCGGATATGAGTATGTGGGCGAGGAATTGCCTGATGATTTCATCTGTCCGATTTGCAAGCATCCAAAGGCGGACTTTGAGAAGGTTGTGAGATAAGAAAAGTGATGGAATCATATCAACAGCAAATATCTGAACTGAAACAGAAAATAGAACAACTAGAGCACGAAAATCTCTGCCTCAAACAATTATTGGATGAGGCAGGGATTTCTTATAATGAGAAGAACATTGCAGGTGCACAGACAGATTACACTCAGGAAAAGTACGAACAAAATCAAGGCGCAAGAATTGAACCAATCGAGATAAATGATAAAAACGCCAATATTTTTTTTATGCTTTTCTGCAGAGGTAGGCAGGATGTTTATGACCTTCGTTATTGTAATCCGAAGACTGGAAAAACAGGCTATTACACACAGTGTTTTAACAGATGGGATAAAGAATGTCATATAAATAAACATGATGGAGTTAGATGTAAAGATTGCCAGATTCGTGCATATAAGCCAGTCACATCAGATTTGATAAAAGCTCATTTGAGAGGGGCTGACCCAAACGGTAATGATGTGGTGGCAATATATCCTACATTAGAAAATAACATGTGTCAGCTGTTAGTTTTTGATTTTGACAATCATGCACAGGGCTCAGAGCAGGAGGACTTTGCAAACATCAATCAAGATTGGATGGAAGAAGTTGATGCGTTAATTGCTATATGCAAAGAATTATCGATTCCTGAAATAGTAGAGCGTTCTCGTTCTGGCAATGGCGCCCATGTATGGATTTTCTTTAAAGAAATGATCCCAGCGAAGCTGGCAAGAAGATTTGGATTTGCTCTATTGGAAAGAGGAGCACAGTCTGTGGATTTAAAATCTTTTAGATATTATGACAGAATGATACCTACACAAGACACACTGCTACCAGGAGGACTGGGAAATGTGATTGCACTACCATTGCAAGGTCGAGCTTTGCGAGAGGGAAATAGTGCTTTTGTTGATGAAAATTGGAATGCATATCCAAATCAGCTTCAGGCGTTAGGGGGCGTTCGCAGGCTAACAAGGACAGAGATTGAAAGCTACCTGTTGCAGTGGAGTAAGCCAATCACAAACGAAGATGATGAGAATTATATTCCATGGAAGGATACAGATAATATATCTGCTTCAGATGTAGAAGGTTATGTGGATATAACGATTGCTGATAAGTTGTATATAAAGAGGAGTAATCTATCAAACGGGTTAAAGAGAAAACTGAGACAGCTGGCGGCATTTTCAAATCGAGACTATTATAGAAATCAGGCTATGGAAATGCCTAATTATGATACTCCCAGATTCATATATCTCGGTGAGGATGTAGGAGATTATATTGCACTACCGCGAGGTCTTAAAGAAAAGGTAGAGGAGCTCTTGAGGGCTTCAAGTATTAAATATCAAATTACAGATGAACGCGAATATGGCAGGAAAATCAAAGTGTCTTTTTTAGGGGAATTAAAGGACTCACAGCAAGAAGCCCTAGGCACTATGATGAAGTACGACGAAGGGATACTTCATGCTGCAACTGCGTTTGGTAAGACAGTAGTATGTTGTGATTTGATTGCCAAACATCAGGTTAATACTTTGATTTTGGTGGATAAAGCTGAATTGATGAATCAGTGGACAGAGCGACTGAAAGAATTTTTAGTAATTGATGAAGAGCTTCCTGAGTATAAGACTAAAACTGGACGTGTAAAGAGGCGGAAAGATTTAATCGGAAATTTGCAAGGTGCACATGATTCATTGACAGGTATAGTTGATGTTGCAATGATTAGATCGCTAAAGAAGAAAGATGGATTACATCCATTTTTGAAACAATATGGTCAAGTTATTCTAGATGAATGCCATCATGGTGCCTCAGATTCTGCTGTCGAAATATTAAGAGAAGTTACTGCAAGATATTTATATGGTGTCACGGCGACACCTAAAAGAGGCGATGGAAAAGAGAAAACTAATGAGCTTTTGCTTGGTCCAATAAGGTACAGATTTACTGCTAAAGATAGGGCGAAGGAGCAGGGAATACCGCATTTGGTTTATCCAAGATTTACAAGAACAGTTGTCAGCCATCATTTGAATAAGTCTCCATATGGTAATGATGCATATGAATTGATTAGGAATAATGATGTCAGGGATAAACAGATAGTAAATGATGTAGTGGTATGTGTTGAAGCGGGAAGAACACCTGTAATACTGACAAAATTTGTAAATCATGCAGAGAAGTTGTTTGCTAACATGCAAGGTAAGGCTGATAGAGTGATTCTTCTCACAGGTAAGGATGGGTCAAAAGCTAGAAGGGCACAAGTGGCTGAACTTAATTCAGTTGGGGAAAATGAAAGCTTGATTTTAGTAGGAACAGGTTCTTTATTGGGAGAGGGATTTGATTATCCACGTCTAGATACACTTTTTATGGCTACACCAATCAGAGGGGAAAATGTGGTTGAGCAGTATGTTGGTAGATTAAATCGAGATTACTCAGGTAAGGATAAAGTTGTTGTTTTTGATTATGTAGATATTCATATTCCGAAGTTTGACAAAATGTATTTGTCACGATTAAAAGCCTACAAGAAGATAGGATATGATATTTGCACAGGAATAGAGTGGGAAAAGCAGGAGGCTAACGCCATTTACGGCATTGATACTTATGGAGTAGTTTATAATAGAGATTTAGTGGAAGCAAGGAAGTCTGTTGTGGTTTCTAGTCCTCGTATCAATACGAATAAAGTAGAAAAACTTATCGAATTGCTGTCACCTAAATATGAGCAAGGTGTAAATATTACGATAGTAACTTGGCATCCAGATGTTTATGTGTATGGTAAAGATTATGTGAGAATGGAGCTCCTGGAGAGACTTAGACGCGCTGGATTCGAAGTGAGACTACGAACTGAGGATTGTGAAAGATTTGCAGTGATTGATAATCAGATTGTGTGGTATGGAAGTATAAACTTATTATCAAAAGAGGATGCCGATGACAATATCATGAGAGTATGCGATGATAAGATTGCGGCTGAGCTCTTGGAGTTGATGTGATAATAGAATAGAATGGCATTTGACAATGCGCATATAATGCGTATAATTATAAATGAATTAAATATTCCGTTTTCGAGGTGGCAAGATGAAAAGACAAATTTTAATTAAAAACCTTGAAAATGCTGGCTATTATCTGTTGAGACATGGTGGAGGTCATGATATTTATACTAATGGAAATATTCAGTTAGTTGTGCCGAGACATAAAGAACTCAATGAGATAACGGCAAAGCAGATTATCAAGAAGGCGGGGATTTAATCCCTACCTTACTTGGTATCTCTGTCATTTAGCTTAGATTAGAAAGGGGAAATTACTATGAAAGTTGCTTATCCAGTATTAATTAAAGAGTATGGGGAAGATTTTTTAGTATTTATTCCCGACTTAGATGGTTATACTGAAGGTAAGGATTTGGCAGATGCAATTGAAATGGCTAGAGATTACATAGGTATAGCCTGTATGGATAAAGAAGATGATTTGCCAAAATCTTCTAACTATAAAGAAGCGGTAAAAAAAGCAAAGGCTAACAAGGAAGTATTTGATTATTCAGATGGGTTGCAGACAATGGTAGATGTAGATCTTACTGAGTATAGAAAGCAATATGACAATCGTGCAGTACGAAAAAATTGTACTATACCATATTGGATGACAGTAAAAGCGGATCAAGCTGGATTAAATTATTCTAGGGTATTGCAGGATGCAATTGCAAAACTCCTTAATTTAAATTACAATATAAACAATTAAAATTTGTCTTTTTAAAAGAGCTAGTAGCGGTCAGGCCGACTAGCTCTTTTGTGTGTTGCGAAACACTAGAACAATAGAGACATATAGTCTCGCCCGTTTTATCGAAGTATGCTAAAATATACCTTGATAATTATCATGACAAAAGAGGTTAACACATAATGCTTAAATTTTTAGAGAGAATAAAACACTGGCAATTCATTGCCTACTTGCTCTTAATATATGATTTACTGACAGTTATACTGTCATATTTTTTGGCCTTATGGCTTAGATTTGACTGCCGTTTTACCCATATTGGGTGGCAGTATTTATCCATGTATTATCGCATCATCGTTCCTTATGCGATTTTTACAGTGGTAGTTTATAAGTTGCTCGGACTTTATCGCAGTATTTGGCGATTTGCCAGCTTCTTTGAGCTGAAGCGTTTGATTTACGCTACCGTAATTACGATATTCTGTAAGGTGGTTTTTGTTACAGCATTTATTCAGCGAATGCCAATTTCATATTACGTATTCGGTATCGGCTTCCAGTTTTTCTTCGCGGTGATGATTAGATTTTCGTATCGATTTGTCCTTCTTATGCGCACTAATCAGAACGTGGCGTTGCAGGATGAGAAGAAGGTACTCCTTATTGGCGCCGGTTCTGCTGGTCGTATGATTCTACGCGATGTAAATTTTGTAGATGGCGGAGCCCATGGCAATTCAAAGATTGTGGCTATCATCGATGACAACTCTAACAAGTGGGGACGCTACATTGATGGCGTGGCGGTTATTGGTGGAAGAGATAAGATTCTCAAGGCTGTAGAGGATTATGGCATCGAGGAAATCTTCATTGCTATAGCAAGTCTCAGTCCTAGTGAGAAGCGTAATCTGATTAACATTTGCCAGCAGACAAATTGTAAAATCAAGCAGCTTCCAAATATGTATGCTGAGAAGGCTGGAATTATCAGTGCTGGAAATCTTCAGAACATCACTATCGAGGATGTTCTTGGACGCGATCCTATCAGCCTCCACCAGGAGGATGTGGCTGCTCAGCTTCAGGGCAAGGTCGTTCTTGTTACAGGCGGTGGCGGATCAATCGGTTCAGAGCTTTGTCGACAGATTGCAAAGTATCAGCCAAAGCAGCTCATTATTTTCGATGTATATGAAAATAATGCCTATGACATTCAGCTGGAGCTTAAGAAGAAATATCCATATCTTGATTTAGTTACTTTGATTGGTTCGGTTCGCGATGCTCGTCGTATTGAGTCAGTTTTTGAGACATACAGACCAAATATTTGCTACCACGCAGCAGCTCATAAGCACGTACCACTTATGGAGGACAGCCCTTGCGAGGCTATCAAGAATAATGCGGTGGGAACCTACAAAACTGCTTATGCTGCCATGAAATATGGCTGTGACAGATTCGTCCTTATCAGCACAGATAAGGCTGTAAATCCTACAAATGTTATGGGCGCCACAAAACGTATATGCGAAATGATTATCCAGACATTTGATTACATGGTGCAGACTCATCAGGAGGATAAGCTCCCATGTCTTATCACACATCAGGTGGATGTGGACAGCAATGAGATGGGCAAGGTTGCAGCAGGTACAGGTCATACTGAGTATGTGGCAGTACGTTTTGGAAATGTACTTGGTTCTAACGGATCGGTTGTACCTCTGTTTAAAAAGCAGATTGCCGAGGGTGGCCCAGTTACCCTTACACACAGGGATATCATCCGATATTTCATGACTATTCCAGAGGCGGTTTCGCTTGTACTTAAAGCAGGAGCCAATGCATCTGGAGGAGAAATCTTCGTTCTTGATATGGGTGAGCCAGTTAAGATTCTTGACTTGGCTCGCAACATGATTGAGCTTGCAGGTCTTCGTCCTGATATCGATATCGAAATCAAGGAAATCGGTCTTCGTCCAGGCGAGAAGCTCTACGAAGAAAAGCTCATGAGCGAGGAAGGCCTTAAGGAAACTGAGAATCACATGATTCACGTTGCAGAGCCTATAAAGTTTGATTCGCTTGCTTTTATCGGACAGCTCGGTGAGCTAATGAAGTTGGCCTACGCTAATGAGGCTGAGGGCACTGTGAAGAAGATTAAGGAGACTGTTGTTACCTTTAGAAACTCTGATGCAGGTAAATAATACTAAATGAACAATAATTACGACATAGTTTTTAGAGCAGATGCAAATCCTAATATCGGCATGGGGCACGTAATGAGATGCCTTAGCGTAGCTGATGCATTTAACGCTATTGGTAAAAATGTTTTGTTTGTGCTGGCAGATGATAGTGTGGTCAGTCTTATAAATGACCGGGGATTTAGCACAGCTGTTTTGAAAAGTGATTTTAGAGATATGGAATCTGAATTAGAGAGCTGGCCAGATGGCTTGCAGCCGGAGATTATCATATTAGATTCCTATTTTGTCACGGAAGGATACTTTAAGAATTTGAAAGAAAAGTATCCAGCAGGGGCGCTAACATACATCGATGACGTGGCAACATTTCCATATCCAGTAGATATTTTGGTTGATTACAACGCTTATGGTCCATATGTGGATTATGAAGGTTTATATGCTGGCGCTGATATTAAATTGCCAAGACTCATACTTGGACCGACCGTCACTCCACTTCGCGGGATGTTCAAGGGAATACCTCGCAAGACTCAGCCAGAGCAGGTAAGAGACATTCTCGTCTCCACAGGTGGGTCCGATGAATTGCATTTGGCAATTAAATTATTGCAGACCATTGCTAATAGGGACAACGAGGAGCGAGTATATCATTTCCTGATTGGCACCATGAATAAGGACCGAGAAGAGATTCATTCTATGGCAGATGGATTGGAAAATGTGGTCTTGCACGAAAATGTAACAGATATGAAATCACTAATCCAGTCCTGTGACATCGCCATTTCTGCAGCAGGTTCTACAATGTATGAAATCTGCGCATGCGGCGTGCCGATGCTTACATATTCAATTGCAGACAATCAGATTCCTGGAGCAGAGGCGTTTGAAAAGCAAGGCTTGGCTCTTAATGTAGGAGATTTAAGGGTACCTGAATCTATAGATGCAAACGAAGTGATTAGCGGAGAGTTGTACGCTGATGCTCAACTTAGAATTATAGAGGCTGCCGAAAAGCTGGCAGATGATTATAATTTGAGATGCAAGATTGGAACAAGAATGCAGGAGCTTATAGATGGCTGCGGAGCTGAGAGGCTAGTTGAGGAACTAATAGTTGGCAATAGAGGCTCAAAATAGTGTATAATTAATAAAAATTTATAACAAAAGGGAGGGTTTTTACAATGTACGAACAGATTAAATTGCCATATGCAACAGATGCTCTCGAGCCACACATTGACAAGCTCACTGTGGAGACTCACCATGGCAAACACCATGCTACATATACTAAGACTTTTAATGAGCTGGCTGAGAAGGCTGGCATGTCGGACCTTCCAGTGGAGGAACTGTTAGCTTCTCTCGATAAAGTAAGTGATGCTACTCTTCGTCAGGGACTGAAGAATCAGGGCGGTGGATATTATAACCATAATCTTTACTTCGAAATGTTTTCTCCAAACCCAGCTAAAGCACCTACCGGCAAGCTGGCAGAGGCTATTGATAAGACTTTTGGAGGCTTGGATGCCTTAAAGGAGCAGCTCACCACAGCAGCTACCACACAGTTTGGTTCTGGATGGGCATGGCTTTCTACAGATAAATCGGGAAAGCTTGCAGTTTCTAAAACAGGCAATCAGGATAATCCAATTTCCGAGGGAACCGGCATGATACCTCTTGTTGCATTGGATGTTTGGGAGCATGCATATTATCTTAAATATAAGAATCTTAGAGCAGATTACATTAAGGAGTTCTTCGAAGTGCTGGACTGGAGTAAGGTCAGCGCAAGATATGAAGAGATAATAGGATAATTTTGTGCGCTAATTGTCAGAAAAATAATAGATTATGTCATATCAATAGTGGGGAAATTTTCTGTCCCCACTATTTGTGATTTTATAAAGTGGAGAGATAAATGACACGACGAGAACGGGAAATTACTGACCCAAATAAGATAGACCACATACTGAACAATTGCTTATACCTTCACCTAGGCCTGGTGGATGATGGAAAACCATATGTGGTGCCTATGAACTATGGTGTCGCAAGAGACGAGTCTGATGGACATTACATTCTTTATCTTCATAGTGGGCACACCGGCAGGAAGCTGGATATTATGAGAAAGAATCCAGAGTGCTGTTTCACAATGGAGCTTTATGCTGAGCCTTTTGAAGGCAGGATGGCATGCCAATATGGAGTAAGCTATGAATGCCTTATGGGAACCGGAAAGATTACCTTTGTGGATGACCCGGCGGAAAAAGATAAGGGACTGCAGGCTATAATGAAAACACAGACAGGTAAGGACGAGTTCACATTTGATGAACGTATGGTTTCTATAGTCACAGTTATGAAGATAGATGTGGAGGAGCTGACAGGAAAGTTCAGGCCTCTTCCAGGGCAGGAGAATGATAAATAATTATGTATGCAAAATGTTTTAAGCGATTAATAGATTTTGTATTGGCATTAGTAGGGATAGTCGTGTTGTCGCCACTTTTAGTGATACTGATAGTCTTGGGAACCATCTTCATGGGCGGCAATCCCTTCTTCACTCAGGCAAGGCCTGGATACCACGAGCGAGTTTTTAAATTAGTAAAGTTCCGCACCATGGATAACCGAAAGGATGCGTCAGGACAGCTTTTGCCAGATGAGGTGCGTTTGAACAAGTACGGCAGATTTTTACGAAGCACATCGTTAGATGAGTTACCAGAACTTTTTAATATTCTCGTGGGACATATGGCAATTATTGGCCCACGTCCGCTGCTTGTACAATATCTTCCACTTTATAATGAGGAGCAGCGCCACCGCCATGATGTGCGCCCAGGCCTCACTGGCTACGCGCAGGCTCACGGTCGCAACAGCGTATCCTGGGAAGATAAATTCGCCATGGACGTCTGGTACACTCGTAACGTGTCCTTCGCATTAGATATTCAGATAATAATTGATACCGTAAATACGGTATTGAAGAAAGAGGGCATTAGCTCAGAAACATCGGCTACAATGGAGGCATTCACTGGAACACCTGAGGGTGTAACGAGCCAGTGGAAAGCACCTTTTTAATTAATAAACAGTTTACAAAGGAGAATAATGTCATGAGTAAAATCGACATAGTAATTACAATGGGGGGCCTCGGCTCACGTTTTAGAAAGATGGGCTACACAGTGCCTAAATACATGATTGAGGCAAAGGGCAAGACTTTATTTGAGTGGTCACTCATCAGCTTAGAAGGCTACAAAAATGAAGTGAATCAGTATGTTTTCATCGCTATGAAGGATGAGGCAGCTGATGTTGAGGCTTTCATTAGCGGAAAATGCCAGGAGCTTGGCATCAAGAATTATCATGTAATTGTGCTTGATTATCTTACAGATGGTCAGGCTACTACAGCTATGAAGGCAGCCCAGTTCTGGGATAGAGACAATGCACTTTTAATTTACAACATTGATACATATGTAGAGGCCGGCGAGATGAATTCCGCAGAGCTTAAGGGTGATGGCTTTATCCCATGCTTCCAGGCAGAGGGAGATCACTGGAGCTTTGTAAGATTAGACGAGGCTGGCAAGGTAGTAGAAATTAAGGAAAAGCAGCGTATCTCTAATTACTGCACACTTGGTGCGTATTACTTCAAGACCTGTGGACTTTACGAGGATTTATACAACGAGTACTACAGCAAGACACAGGAGCTTGTAAACGGCGAGAAGTACGTGGCACCATTGTACGATTACCTGCTGTCAAAGGGTGGAGAAATTTACATTTCTGACATCGATCCAAAGAGAGTTCACGTACTGGGCACACCAGAGGAGCTTCAGGCATTCTTAGATGAGTAAAAGTTGGCTGGGAATATAGCAAAATCTTCCTGGGGCGCAGGCTTATTGAATCACACGGGGGTTGTGATATAATACATTAAGAAAAATTCAAAATTGGAAAAGGTTTTTATATGGACAAAAAAATACTGACAATCGTAGTGCCTTGCTACAACGAGCAGGAGTCACTACCATTGTTCTATCAGGCGATTATAGATTTAGAAAAAGAGGGAAAACTTAACCCTGTAGATTTAGAGTTTGTGTTTGTAGATGACGGCTCTAGGGATAATACTCTTGGTGTGTTCCGAGAGCTTTCTGCTAAGGATGACAGAGTTCACTATGTATCGTTTTCGCGTAACTTTGGTAAGGAGGCAGGTATCTATGCCGGTCTTGAAAAGTCAAAGGGTGATTACGTAGTTATCATGGATGCAGATTTGCAGGATCCACCTGCCATGCTCCCAGAGATGCTTTCTTACATCGAGTCAGGCGAGTACGAGTGCGTTGCTACACGCCGCGTAGATAGAAAGGGCGAGCCACCTATTCGTTCATGGTTTGCTAGAAAGTTCTATCGCCTCATGAATAAGATTTCTAATGCAGATATTGTTGACGGTGCCCGCGATTACCAGATGATGACCCGCAAGGTGGTTGATGCAATTCTTTCAATGAAGGAGTATAATCGATTCTCAAAGGGCATCTTCGGCTGGGTTGGATTCAAGCGCAAATGGCTGGAGTTTGAAAATGTTGAGCGTGTTGCCGGCGAGACAAAATGGTCTTTCTGGAAGCTTTTCATTTATGCGATTGATGGTATCGTAGCATTCTCCACCACACCACTCATCATGGCATCTATCTTTGGTTTGATTATGTGCCTGGTGGCATTTGTGTTTATTATAGTCATCATTGTTCGTACGTTGATTTTTGGAGATCCTACCAGTGGATGGCCATCAATGGTTTGTATAATTCTTTTGGTTTCAGGTATTCAGCTTTTATGCATGGGTATTCTTGGCGAGTATCTTGCAAAGGCATATCTTGAGACAAAGAATCGTCCTAAGTACTTAGTACAAGAAGAGAGGTAGTTTTTAGTGTACACAAAGAATATTGAAAAGTTTGAGGAAAAGGTTTTCCTTGCTACTCCTACCATGCATGGCGAGGAGCTTAAATACATTCAGGAGGCATATGACACCAACTGGATGACTACAGCAGGAACAAACATCACTGAGGTTGAGAAGCTATGTGCAGAGAAGGTCGGCGTGAAATATGCTGTTGGTCTTTCAGCAGGTACAGCATCACTTCATCTTTCAATGAAGCTAGCTGGTATCGAAGCATACGGTATGCCAGAGGTTGGCCATGGTTGCCTCGAGGGACACAAGGTTTTCTGTACAGATATGACTTTCGATGCCACAGTTAACCCTGTAGTTTACGAAGGAGGTATTCCTGTTTTCATCGACACAGAAGATGATACATGGAACATGGATCCAGTTGCTTTAAAGAAGGCATTCGAGATATATCCAGAAGTAAAGGTTGTTGTTTGTGCACACCTTTATGGTACACCTGGAAAGCTTGATGAGATTGGTGCTATTGTCAAAGAACATGGTGCTATCCTTATCGAGGATGCAGCAGAGTCTTTCGGTGCCACATACAAGGGCGCTCAGACTGGTACATTCGGAAGCTACAACACAATATCCTTTAACGGAAATAAAATCATTACTGGTTCTTCAGGTGGATGCTTCCTTACAAATTCTAAGGAGGCTGCAGATAAGGTTCGCAAGTGGTCTACACAGGCTCGCGAAGCTGCAGCATGGTATCAGCATGAGGAGCTTGGTTACAACTATAGAATGAGCAATGTAATCGCCGGAGTTATACGCGGTCAGCTTCCATATCTGGAGGAGCACATCGCACAGAAGAAGGCGATTTACGAAAGATATAAGGAAGGCTTCAAGGGACTTCCAGTTCAGATGAATCCTATGGATCTTGAGAACTCAGAGCCAAACTACTGGCTTTCATGTCTCATCATTGATGCAGATGCTATGTGTCCACAGGTTCGTGGCGAGCACGAAGCGCTCTTCACACCAGAGCATGGCAAGAGCTGTCCAACAGAGATTCTTCAGGCAATCGCCAGCATCAACGGCGAAGGTCGTCCAATCTGGAAGCCAATGCATATGCAGCCAATTTACCGTCTCAATCCATTCATCACACGTGAGGGAAATGGACGTGCAGTTACAAATGCCTACATCGCAGGCGGCGTAATGGGTAAGGATGGTAAGCTTTTAGACAGAGGCGTAGACATCTTCGAGAGAGGTCTTTGCCTACCATCTGATAACAAGATGACACCTGAGCAGCAGGATAGAATCATCGAAGTTGTTAGGGCTTGTTTTGAATAGTGTGTTATAATCAAAATGTAATATTTGTAAGCCTAGAAGGAGGATTTATGAAGAAATATATTAATAAGATTGTTACAGGTTGTTTGTTTCTGTCTTTAGCATGTGTTGCATTCATAGCTCACCCAGTGACAGCTGAGGCTAAGGTTTATAACTATGACATCACTCAGGAGAATTTCCCTGCAGCAGATTACGCAGCTCGCTATGCAGATGTAAAGGCAGCTTATGGCAATGATGCAGCAGCTCTCTATAATCACTACAAGTTCTTCGGAGTAGAAGAGGGACGTATTGTAAAGATTACTAAGGATGTGCTTGCATCACAGGTTAATGCTGAGACAGATAATATTGCTTATAAGATTTTTGCGATAGATGTTCTCGGAACTATCGTTACTGATGACATGACTGATGCTCAGAAGGTTAAGGCAGTTGAGAACTGGATGAAGACAAACATCACTTATGGCTCTTGTGGAGATACTCGCAGTTATCACATCACTGGTCCTATGACAAATCAGCCTACAATGGATGAAGGTTATGCAGAGACTTTTGAGTTTTTCATGGATGCCCTTGGCATTCAGGCTATCACCAATAGTGATTTGAAGTCCAATAAAGTCGAGGTTGATGGTGTGTGGTACAATGTGAATATTCCTGCTGGTGTATTGTACTAAGAGATTGTTTATTATTTGATTTGAAGAATTGATTTTGGATTATGAGCCTGTGGCGCCTGCCGCAGGCTTTTTTATTGTATTGAGGAAAAGCTTTTAAAAATGTTATAATAACTTGTATTTAATATTTGACAAATCAATATTCAAAAAAGGAATGAATCCAAATATTATGACTAAAAAACTTTCAGTAGTTGTATCTGTATATAATGAGGAGCTTGGGCTCAGACAGTTCTACGAACACACCACTCCTATTCTAAAAGAAGTATCACAGCGCACCGGCTGGGATTATGAGCTAATTTTCGTAAATGATGGAAGCCGTGATGGAAGCTTGGATTTGCTTAGAGAATTTGCAAGCCAGGATGAAAAGGTTGCGGTTATTAATTTTGCTGCAAACCGTGGTCACGAGGCGGCCATGATTGCCGGAATCGACTATTCTACAGGCGATGGCGTGGTTTGCATGGATGCAGATTTGCAGCACCCACCAGAGTCAATCCCAGCAATCGTGGAAAAGTTTAATCAGGGATATGATGTCGTTTCCATGATTCGTACTTCTAGAGCAGATGCTGGCATCTTTAAGAGAATCACCTCGGCTGCATTCTACAAAGTGATGAATGCTATGGCAGGTAAGACAAAGTTCGAAAATAATTCGTCAGATTTCTTTGCAATTTCACGTCGCGTGGCTTTAGTGCTTAAGCAGGATTATCGCGAGCGTGTAAGATTCTTAAGAGGCTATGTGCAGAATGTTGGCTTTAAAAAGACTACACTTGAATTCGAGGCAAGTGCCCGCGTGGCAGGTGAGAGCAATTACAATCTTAGAGCTCTTGTGAAGCTTTCCCTTAACGCTATCTGCAATTTCTCAGACGTGCCTTTGAAGATGGGAATTTATGCCGGAGTATTTTCTTTAGTCTTGGCATTTATTTTAATAATTTATTCTATCGTACAGTATTTCCTTGGTACAGCACCTAGTGGCTACTCTACACTTATCGTAGCCCTCTGCTTTATGTTCGGAGTCCTTTTCATAATTTTGGGATTTATATCCGAATATTTGGCTATAATTTTTGCAGAAGTTAAGAATAGACCAATCTATATAGTTGATAGTATAATTACAAAAGACGGGGAAGAATATAAGTAACTTGCAAATAGCACAGATGGGGTTGAGTTATGCTTAGTACAAAAAACAGAATAGTTAACGAACGATTTTATGATGCTTATATACTTTTCGATGACATGCTTGCGCAAAGATTTAAGCTTGAAGAAGGCGGTGTTGCAAAGTATATGGCAAAAATGAAGGAATGTTACACCGAGGCAAGGGAGCATATCCCTGAGTGGGATGACACTTTTAAACGCCTACAGCATCTTCAGGCAAGATTTAATTCCTTGAAGGATGGAAAGGTTGCCTTCGAGCATTTTCAGGGAAAAGATGAAGATGTGGTATGGATGTCTGTTTTTAAAGAGAAAATGGATGCGGAAGCAGATGTTCTGTCAAAGTATTCAAAAATCGATTTTACAAAAAAGAAAAAGAATGAAGGTTTCTTTGGAAAGCTTTTAGGACTATTCAAATAAAGAAGATTGATTTATCAAGAGGTGCACATTATGTGCGCCTCTTTTGTTATTTAGACTAGTGTGGTATAATTTACAGGATTATGGGTGCCTAGGCACTTTTATACAATAGGAGAGATTATTTTGAAAATTCTAGTTACCGGTGCAGCCGGTTTTGTAGGAAAAAATCTTGTGGAAACACTTAAATGCGCTTCCGATGGTCGAGATAAGTTCCACTCGCTTGGCGAGGCTCTCACTATCTATGAGTATGACAGAGATTCCACTCCTGAGGAATTAGACCTGTACTGCAGTGATTGTGATTTTGTTTTCAATCTGGCAGGGGTCAATCGTCCTAAAGACAATAGTGAATTTATGGAAGGAAATTTTGGTTTTGCCAGTACCCTTCTTGATACCTTAAAAAAGCATAACAATACCTGTCCGGTGATGCTCTCATCATCTATTCAGGCAACACTTTTAGGCAGATATGCAGGCAGCGATTATGGCGCTAGCAAGCTTGCTGGTGAAGAGCTGTTTTTCAAGTACAGCTACGAGACAGGAGCTAAGGTTTTGGTTTATCGCTTCCCAAATCTTTTTGGAAAATGGTGCAGACCTAATTACAATTCTGCGGTGGCTACTTTCTGCAATAACAAGGCTAATGGCTTGGAGATTACAGTGAATGATCCATCCACAGAGCTTACACTTGTTTACATCGATGATTTGGTAAATGAGATGTTTGCAGCCCTTCGAGGCGAGGAGCATCGCTGTGATTATGATGAGGAAGGAAATGTGGTCCCTGATACAGCTGGTAAGTATGCATATGTGCCAGTGACACACACTGTTACACTAGGTGAGATTGTGGAGCTTTTAGATAGCTTTGTGGAGCAGCCAGACACACTTATGATGCCTGATATTCCAAAGGGTAGCTTTGCAAAGAAGCTTTACAGCACATATCTTAGCTATCTGCCAAAGGATAAAGCGATATTTGATTTAAAGATGAACTGCGACCAGCGAGGTTCGTTTACCGAATTGCTCAAGACTGCAGAGCATGGTCAGTTCTCAGTGAATGTCAGCAAGCCTGGCATTACAAAGGGTCAGCATTGGCACCATACAAAATGGGAGTTTTTCATCGTGGTTTCCGGTCATGGAAAGATTCAGCAGCGCCGTGTAGGTGTTGATGAAAATGGAAATCCATTCCCAGTTATTGAGTATGAGGTTAGCGGAGAGAAGATTCAGGCTATTCACATGCTTCCAGGCTATGCACACAACATTATAAATCTATCTGATACACAGGATCTCGTTACTCTTATGTGGGCTAATGAGCTTTTGGAGCAGGATAGACCAGATACATATCGTGAAGAGGTATAACATGTTCAAAAATAATGGAAAATTAAAATTATTAATTATCGTAGGAACTCGCCCTGAGATTATTCGTCTTGCAGCAGTTATCAAGAAATGCCGCAAGTATTTCGATTGTGTTCTTGCACACACAGGTCAGAACTACGACTACAATCTTAATGGAGTATTCTTCAAGGATCTTCAGCTTGACGACCCAGAGGTTTACATGGACGCCGTTGGCGACAACCTTGGTCAGACAGTAGGAAATATCATCGCAAAGTCATACGAGCTTATGGTGGAGATTCAGCCAGATGCTCTTTTGATTCTAGGCGATACAAACTCATGCCTTTCAGCTATCGCTGCAAAGCGTCTTCACATCCCAATCTTCCACATGGAAGCTGGAAACAGATGTAAAGATGAGTGCCTCCCTGAGGAGACAAATCGCCGTATAGTAGATATTATTTCGGATGTAAATATGGCATACTCTGAGCACGCTCGCCGCTACCTGGCAGACTGCGGTCTTCCAAAGGAGCGCACATATGTGACTGGATCACCTATGGCAGAAGTGCTTCATGAGAATTTAGAGGCTATCGAGGCTTCTGATGTTCTTACAAAGCTCGGACTTGAGCCAAAGAAGTACATCCTTCTTTCAGCTCACCGCGAGGAGAACATCGATACAGAAAAGAATTTTACATCGCTTTTCACAGCAATCAACAAGCTTGCTGAAAAATATGACATGCCAATTTTATACAGCTGTCACCCACGTTCAAGAAAGCGTCTCGAGGCTACAGGCTTCAAGCTTGACCCACGAGTTCGCATGCACGAGCCACTTGGCTTCCACGATTACAATCATCTCCAGATGAATGCCTTCGCGGTTGTTTCAGACTCAGGTACACTTCCAGAGGAATCAAGCTTCTTTACAAGCATTGGAAAGCCATTCCCTGCAGTGTGCATCCGCACATCTACCGAACGTCCAGAAGCACTTGATAAGGCTTGCTTCTTCATCGCTGGTATCGATGAGGCATCACTTCTTCAGGCAGTAACAACTGCTATAGATATGAATGAGGCTGGTGATTACGGTATCCCAGTTCCTGATTATGTTGAGGAGAATGTGTCAACTAAGGTTGTTAAAATTATCCAGTCTTACACTGGTATTGTGAATAAAATGGTTTGGAGAAAGGAAGTTTAAAAATGAACTGCGATTTATTCAAAGATAAAACCCTTATGATTACAGGAGGTACAGGTTCTTTTGGTTCTACTGTACTCAAGCACTTTTTAGATTCTGATTTAAAGGAAATCCGTATTTTCTCACGTGATGAGAAGAAGCAGGATGACATGAGACATCAGCTTCAGGCTGAGCATCCAGAGCATGCTGGAAAGGTTAAGTTCTACATTGGTGATGTTAGAAACATGCGCTCTGTTCAGGACGCTATGCCAGGTGTTGATTTTATTTTCCATGCAGCAGCACTTAAGCAGGTTCCATCTTGCGAGTTCTTCCCAATGGAAGCTGTTCGCACAAACGTAGAGGGAACTGACAATGTACTTCACGCAGCTGTTGAGGCTGGCGTTCAGAGAGTTGTTTGTCTTTCAACAGATAAGGCTGCTTACCCAATCAACGCAATGGGTATTTCTAAGGCTATGATGGAGAAGGTAATCGGCGCAAACGCTCGTGTTGCAGCAGGCAAGACTACAATCTGCTGTACACGTTACGGCAATGTAATGTGCTCACGTGGTTCCGTTATTCCTCTTTTCATCGACCAGATTAAGGCAGGAAATCCTATCACAATTACAGACCCTAACATGACTCGTTTCCTTATGAATCTTGATGAGGCTGTAGCCCTTGTTATGTTCGCATTTGAGCATGGTGAGCCAGGTGATTTATTCGTTCAGAAGGCAGATGCCTGCACAATTGGTGACCTTGCAAAGGCTGTTCAGCAGACCTTTGGTGATACAGGCACAAAGATTATCGGAACACGTCACGGCGAGAAGCTTTACGAGACACTTCTTACAAACGAGGAGTGCGTTCGTGCAATCGATATGGGAGATTACTACCGCGTACTTCCTGATGGTCGTGATCTTAACTATGACAAGTTCTTCGTTGATGGTCAGGTTCAGACAATGGCTTCTGATTCTTATACATCACACAATACAAAGAGACTTGATGTTCAGGGCACAATCGATAAGATTATGGGCACTGACTATGTAAAAGAGATGTTGGAGAGCTGGGGAAAGTAAAAAAATTCCCTTGAGGTGATTATGAAAAAAGAAAATATTAAATGGTTCATCATTTTACACATTATTATTGTCATTATATCTGCCAGCAGTATTATTGCTAAGGCAGCAGGCAAGTATCCATTCCTTAGTTTTAAGTGGATTCTTCTTTATGGTTGTGTTGTTGCTATTCTTGGATTTTACGCCATCGCATGGCAGCAGGTAATCAAGCATCTTCCTCTTATCGTGGCATACGCCAACAAAGCGGTTACTACAATCTGGGGACTTGTTTGGGGATTAATGATAACCCATGAGCAGATTACTTTCCAGAAGATTCTTGGCGCAGCGATTGTAATCGTCGGAGTATACTTTGTAGTTTCTGGCGACGAAGATGTGTCAGGTAAATCTGAGGAAAAGATTGAGGAGGTAAAGAATAATGCTTAAGTACGCACTTGTTATGCTTACAGGCACATTCATTGCTTCCTGTTCGCAGATTATTTTAAAGAAGGCAGCTGAGAAGGAATATCCTAGCAAGATTGCTGAGTACATGAACCCAATGGTTATCGGCGCATATTTCTTCTTCTTCGGTGCATCACTTTGTTCAGTACTTGGCTACAAGGTGGTTCCACTTTCAATCGGACCAATTCTTGAGGCAACAGGTTACATTTGGGTAGCTATCCTTGGAAAGATTTTCCTTAGCGAGAAGATTAGCAATAAGAAGGCATTGGGTCTTGTTATAATAATTGTAGGTATTGTTGTCGCTGCAATGGGAGCATAAGCTCCAGTAGATGAGGTGATAGTATGAAAAGTATCGCAATTATGGGTGCCAGCGGGCACTGTAAAGTACTTGCAGACATGGCGCTTCTAAATGGTTATGATGACATTGTTTTCATCGACAAGAATCCAGAAATCGACATGCTTGCTGAATATCCAGTGGCAGATGAGGACACCGATTTAGATTATTATATTGAGCATCATTACGATTTTATCGTAGGTATCGGTGATGGCAAAATCAGACGAAAAGTTCAGGAGATGCTTGAGGAGAGAGGCGCTGATATTGTAAGCCTCATTCATCCATCAGCTGTAGTTGCCTATGATGTGAAAATTGGCGATGGTACAGCAGTTATGGCTGGAGCAGTTATCAATCCAAGCACGGTAATTGGAAAAGGCTGTATCATCAACACATCAGCTTCTGTAGATCACGACAATATGATTGGAGACTATGTTCATGTTTCTGTAGGTGCTCACACAGCAGGCACAGTAACAGTAGGTGATAACAGCTGGCTGGGCATCGGCACCATCGTAAGCAACAATATTGACATCTGCGCTGACGCATTCATTTGCGCAGGCGGAGTAGTAGTGAAGAAGCTCACAAAGCCTGGCAAGTACGCAGGTGTACCAGCTAGGTTTGTGCCGATATAAAAAAGAATATGAATTTGGCAGGACAGAGTCCTGCCTTTTTTATTAATAAAAAAGCCAGAATGATTTTTATAATCATTCTGGCTAAATTTATTATGATAATGCCTGCTTAATATCTGCAATCAAATCAGCGCTATCCTCAAGACCACATGAAACACGGATAAGACCTGCTGGGATACCAGCAGCCTCAAGCTGCTCATCTGTCATCTGACGATGTGTAGATGTTGCTGGGTTTAAGCAGCAGCTTCTAGCATCAGCTACATGAGTCTCAATAGCGATAAGCTTAAGCTTCTTCATAAAGCTCTCAGCAGCTTTTCTGCCACCCTCAAGCTCGAATGAAACTACACCACAACCTCCCTTTGGAAGATACTTCTGTGCAATCTCATAATACTCATCACCTTCAAGACCTGGATATGTAACCTTCTTAACCTCTGGCTGCTCAGATAAGAACTTAGCAACAGCAAGACCGTTCTCAACGTGGCGAGGCATACGTACATGAAGTGACTCAAGACCAAGATTTAAGATGAAAGCATGCTGTGGAGATTGGATGCATCCAAAGTCTCTCATAAGCTGAGCTGTACACTTTGTGATAAAAGCACCTTCCTTGCCAAACTTCTCAGCGTATGTGATGCCGTGGTAGCTGTCATCTGGAGTACAAAGACCTGGGAACTTATCAGCGTGAGCCATCCAGTCAAACTTTCCAGAATCAACGATACAACCACCTACCGCTGCGCCGTGTCCATCCATGTACTTTGTAGTAGAGTGTGTAACAATATCTGCACCCCACTCGATTGGACGGCAGTTTACAGGTGTAGGGAATGTGTTATCTACGATAAGTGGAACACCATGCGCATGAGCTGCCTTGGCAAATTTCTCAATGTCTAAAACTGTAAGAGCTGGGTTTGCGATAGTCTCACCAAATACGGCACGAGTGTTGTCCTGGAAAGCTGCATTAAGCTCTTCCTCAGTAGCTTTTGGAGAAACGAATGTCACATCTATTCCCATTTTCTTCATAGTAACAGCGATAAGATTGAAAGTACCACCATAGATTGATGAAGATGCTACGATGTGGCTACCGCACTCGCAAATATTGAAAAGTGCAAAGAAGTTTGCAGCCTGTCCAGATGACGTAAGCATTGCTGCTACACCACCCTCGAGTTCTGCAATCTTTGCAGCTACATAATCATTTGTAGGGTTCTGAAGACGTGTGTAGAAATATCCACTAGCCTCTAAATCGAAAAGCTTGCCCATGTCTTCACTTGTATCATATTTGAATGTTGTAGACTGAACGATAGGAATCTGACGAGGCTCGCCATTTCCTGGAGTATATCCAGCCTGCACACATTTAGTTCCAATTCCATTACTCATCCTAAAAATCCTCCTTTACGAACTTCTTATACTTTAGCACAATAAAGAGCTGATTTCTATGGGAAAAGTTACATTTCCAAGTCATGATTTGGTATTATATAAATATTAGATATAAGAAGGGATATAGTACATGCTTTTCAATTCATATATATTCATTTTTCTATTTTTGCCAATCTGCATAATCGGGTATTTTCTTATCAATAAAACAGGAAAATATCGTTTGGGGCATGCCTTTTTGTTAGGAATGTCTTTGTGGTTCTATGGCTATTTTAATCCAGCCTATCTGCTAATTATTATCGCAAGCGTATGTATCAATTACACATTTTACACGCTTATGAAACGCATGCAAAAGCAGACCATGCTTGAAGCAGTTACTGAAAATGATGAGCTTCAGAATCTGGCGAGTGCATCAATCGGAAGATTAAAGAAATGTAAGCCAGTTATGTTTTTGGCTGTAGCTGTGAATCTTGGAATAATCGGCTATTTCAAGTACATGGATTTCTTCATTGAAAACGTGAATGCCATCGCAAAGACTGACTGGCCACTTATGCACATTGTGCTTCCACTTGGTATCAGCTTTTTCACATTTCAGCAGATTTCATTCGTGGTGGACACCTACAGAGGTGAGGTGCCAACTTACGATTTCCTGACATATGCATGTTATGTTACATTCTTCCCACAGCTGGTTGCCGGACCTATCGTCACACACGACGAGATGATTCCACAGCTGATGAATCCAGCTAAGAAGCGCGTGGACTGGAACAATATGGCCATGGGATTTTACATGTTTGCCATGGGTCTTGCGAAGAAGATTTTGATTGCTGATGTTTTCGGTGTGGCTGTTAATTGGGGCTATGAGAATGTGCCTGAGCTGAAGGCTACAAATGCCATTCTTATTGCTATCGCTTATTACTTCCAGATTTACTTTGATTTTAGTGGTTACTGCGATATGGCTATTGGACTTGGTAAGATGCTAAACATCGACCTTCCAGTAAACTTCGACAGTCCATACAAATCACTGTCTATTGCTGAGTTTTGGAAGAGATGGCACAAGACTCTTACAAGATTTTTTACCCGCTACGTATACATTCCACTTGGTGGAAATCGTAAGGGAAAAGTGCTTACACTTGTGAATATCTTCATCGTATTTTTCTTGAGTGGATTGTGGCATGGTGCTGCATGGACCTTTGTGCTCTGGGGTGTGATGAACGGAATCTTTGTCATCATCAACAGAATCTTTAAGAAGCAGTTTGACGCTATGCACCCAGCCCTTGGTTGGATTATCACACAGACATTTACCTGTCTTGCTTGGGTATTCTTTAGAGCAGAGACTATCAGTGATGCCGTGGAGGTTATTAAGCAGATGCTTTATGTGGATTTTACAAATATTGATGTGAATATCCTCTATGCATTCCAGACATCACCGTTGAAATACTTATTGGATGGTACGCCAGTGACCCACTCATTGCCATTTATTTATGTGGGCATTTATTATTTCCTTGCGTTGATACTTGTGCTTGGCTTTAGAAATTCTCATGAGAGAATGATGATGTTTAAGCCAAACGTAAAGAATATGCTTTGGACTGCGGTATTGTTGGCGGCAAGCGTGCTATCCTTCAGTGGAATAAGTACATTTTTATATTTTAATTTTTAGGAGCTCGAATGAAATCTAGAAACTGGTTAATTGGTTTGCTTTTAGCTGTAGTCCTACTTCTTGGTGGGGTGGCTTCAGTGATTATATATGTGGATCCATATTTTCACTATCATGGTCCACAGGCAAATCTTTACTATGAACTAAATAATGAGCGAAGCCAGAATGATGGTATCATTCGCCATTTCAAATATGATGGGATGATTATAGGAACCTCCATGGCTGAGAATTTCAAGACCAGCGAAGCGGAAGAGCTTTGGGGCGGTACCTTTATAAAGGTCCCATTCGCTGGAGGTACCTTCAAGGAACAGAACGACAACATCGCCAAGGCTATCAAGTGTAATCCGGATTTGAAGGTAGTTATTCGTACATTGGACTATGCTTATTTTATGGATGATGCTGACAAGGTTAGAGATGACCTGGGTGATTATCCAGAGTATCTTTACGATAATAATCCTTTCAATGACGTAAATTATATTTTTAACAAGGATATCTTTTATAAAATCTGCCTTCCTATGCTTGATGATGCAAGACACGGAAAAGCAGCAGGAATCACATCCTTTGATGATTATGCCAACTGGATGGAGGGAAAGGAGTTCGGACCTGATGCGGCTCTCTTGGGTCGTACAGAATACAAGGCGCCAGAGAAGGTTCAGCCATTTGTAGATGAAGTAAAGGAAATGGTGAAGGCCAATATTACCCAGAATGTAACTGACCTTGCCAAGGCAAATCCGGATATAGATTTTTACTATTATGTCACACCATACTCTGTGGCATGGTGGGGCTCACAGAAGGAATTAGGAGTAATGGACCGTTGGTTTGCCGTGGAGCAGTACGCCATCGAGCTTATGCTGGAGTGTGATAATATTCATCTTTATTCCTTCAACAACGAATTTGACGTAACATCAAATCTGGATAACTATAATGATGAGTGCCACCACGGAGACTGGATAAATTCTCAGATTTTAGGATGGCTGTATAGTGGAACAGACCAGTTGACTAAGGAAAATTACAAGGATTATCTTGCAATCGAGTGCGACTTCTATAGAAATTTTGATTATGAGGGGCTTTTATAATGTTTGAAATTAAAGGGATTGAAAAAAGTTATGGAAAGCATCAGGTTCTGCAGGGCGTAAGCTTTACCCTGGGACCTGGTGAGATAATTGGAATATTGGGAGCAAATGGCAGCGGTAAGAGCACACTGCTATCCATTCTTGCGGGATTAGAGCGGCCAAATGGCGGCTTTTTTTGTATTGATGGAAAGGATTTGCTGAAAGATTCCAAGCTGAGGAATAACACATTGGCTTATATTCCACAGGAGAATCCGCTGATAGAGGAGCTAAATGCTTGGGATAATCTTAGAATGTGGTATAGCAGGGCGGAGCTGGATAAGGAGCTAAAGAATGGCATGTTGAAGCTTCTTAGAATCGATGAATTCCTGAAAGTTCCTGTTAGCAAGATGTCAGGTGGAATGAAGAAGCGTCTTACTATCGGCTGCGCCATGAAGGGAGGACCAAAGCTAATGCTCTTGGATGAGCCTACAGCAGCTCTTGATATGGTGTGCAGGAATGAAATCTATGATTATTTTGAAAGCTACAGAAGCAGTGGTGGTGCAATGATAATTTCCACGCATGAGATTCAGGAGATTGAGCTTTGCAATAAGTGCTTTATTTTGAAGGGTGGAGTGCTTCATCCATATACTTATGATGGTGATTTACAGCATTTGATTGGGATACTGGAATAATGAGATTTGGGGATTATTTTATCGTACAACTGAAAAGAGTGCTGAAGCTGTTGCCTGGAATTTTGATAATGACAGTGATAGTAGGTCTAGTAGTGGGAGCTATAGGCTATGCTGTGGTAAACAGCGATAGCTACAAGGATCAGCAGATGAGATACAAGCTTGGTATTGTTGGTTCCACCGAGGATGACATGCTGACAATGGGGGTAAACCTGCTTGAGAACAATGATGACAGTAAGCTAATGCTTGATATCCAGCAGTTTGATAATGAAGGGGAGGCCAGGGATGCTCTTAGAAGTGGAGAGATTTCAGCCTATGTTTTAGTAAGCGACGAATTCATAAATTCGTTGAATGCATTATCTAATGATATAAGTTTAGAATATTTTGCCACATCGGGACAAAGAGGCATAACTGGCATCATGATGGATGAACTAGCTGATATTGCATCTGAATTGGTTGTAAGTTCAGAAAAAGGATTACTAGCACTTGAGGCAGAAATGAAAAATGCAGGATTTCCGTCAGAGGCTGTAAACCCTCAGATTGACCAGCTTTTACTGCTTTATGTAGGGGCAATGTTAGCTAGAGGAGATATGGTAGAGTTTTCTGAGCTCGGTCTTGCCAATGGGCTTACAACACCCGAATATTACAGCATTTCCTTAAGCTTATTTTTCTTGCTTTTGATGTCTTTTTGTAGTGTCAGTTTCTTCCTTGGCAAGAAAAATGCTACCTATCAGTTTATCAGCGCAAAAGGTCTTGGAGCGGGTTGGCAAGTTGTGGCAGAATTTTTTGCCTACTTTTTAATGAATCTTTTTTGTGTGGAGTTGATTATATTTTTTGTGAGAAGACTTTCAGGACTTGGAATGCTTACTTTACAAAACATCGAAATTATTGGAGATACATTTCTTATTAAATCAGAGTTTAATATTATAATTGTGGTTTTGCTCTTCTCGGCCCTGGGATTTTTCATTTTTGAGATAGTAACAGGGGTTATAAACAAGTTTTTGGCAGCTTTTATACTATATATTGGCATGGCTTATATATCAGGATACTTTTATCCGAAGTCATTTTTCCCAGATATACTTCAAAAAGTAGGAAGGATTCTTCCAACAGGTGTGGTGTTCACTTACATGGAAGGATTACATAGGGAGTCATTTTCATCATTAGTTTCAAGCAAGATGATTGTGGGAGAATATATCAGCCTTCCAAAATATATATTTATAATGGCAGGCTACACAGTGATTTTTGTATTAGGAGCAATTGTTAACAGGAGACGTAAGATTAGAAAATGAGATATCTACTTTTACTGAAAAGATTTTTCAGAAAGAAAAGCTACATATTGATGCTTCTATTGGTACCTCTTATGGTATTTCTATTAAAGGAAGTTGGCCATGGTCAGAATAGTATTATGTCTATTGGAGTCTATATTCCAGGAGAGGATGCCAGCTCTCAGGCGTTAAGAGAAAACCTTGAACATGAAACCGGTGCTATTCAATATCAGTTTTATGATTCCGAAGATGACTTGAAATCAGACGTGGCAAATCAGATTCTTACGGAAGGGTGGATTGTACCAGAAGATTTAGATGCATTGGTGCAGCAGGTGGCAAGCAATCAGTATCCATCAGAGCGAGTACAGGTAATAATCCGTGAAGCTGGACTCTCACATCTTTTGGGCAAGGAAATAATCTGCAGTCGAATCTATCCATCAGTGGCAAAGCAGCTTTTGATAAACTATATGCGCTTAAGTATTTCAGATGGAGAAATGTCTGCGGAGCAGATTTCTCACATAGAAAAGAGCTTTGACAGCTTTGGTCTTTCTGACAGTTTATTCAAGGCAAGCTATATGGATTCCTCTGAGATGAATGAAACGCCAGTAATTTTGATGCCACTTAGAGGTATTCTTGCAATGTGGTTGATGCTTTGCGGAATTGCCACATCCATGTATTATCTGGAAGATCAGGAAAATGGTTTGTTTATCTGGTGGCATTCGAAGATGAGATTCTGCAGAGATTTGGGTTATTACACTGTAGCTTTTATAGCACCTTCTATAATAACTGTAATCAGCCTTATTTACAGTGGCACCTTTACTACTGCGACAAAAGAGCTCCCTGCCTTGATTTTATACGTGTTGGCAACTATTTTCTTTTCGATGGCATTACGCATCATAGGATCTGGCAAGAAGTTTTTGGGAATGTTAACTCCAGCTTTAATTATTCTATCAACGCTCTTGTCTCCAGTGTTTGTGGATTTGAAGTCACTTAGGCAAATACAAAAATGCTACCCAGCTTTTCATTACCTGAGCAGCATTCATGATACATATTATATGGTTTCTTTACTTATTTACACGATATTCCTTGGGGGTCTTGTTATACTTCTCCTTAAACTTTCTGTTAAAGTGCGACAGGTTCTCAAAGCCGACCTGCTGTGAGATATCCAGGATGGTATCCTCTGTAGCAAGCAGCAGGCGGGCTGCCATGGATAATCTATAATCATTCAAATAAGTAATGAAGCTGACGCCAAAGGTTTCCTTAAAGAATCTCATAAAGTGGGACTCAGAAAAGCCAGCCCTGTCAGCCATTTCAGCCACAGTCATTTGTTCACTATAATGAAGCTCTACATATTTAATGACTGGCTTCAGCTTATCTATTTTTTTCTTATTAGAAGAATCAATCTTCTTTTCGTAAAGAGTCACCAGATCAAACAACAATAGATAAAGATTTCCTTTTATGGCAAGTCCCCAGGCACCCTCCCGGTGGCTGGAAATGTTGTCGTTGCTATCAAGATATTTTCGGATACTCTCGTAGCCGGCAATGCCGTGTCTAAAGATGTGAGGCACTTCTACAGTATTGCCGAAAAAAGGTAGCAGAAAAGTATCAAAAAAGTCATCGGTGCTGGAAGAAAATAATTTTCCATCAAATAGGATGTTTTCGTATTCCATGGAATCATCCTTGTTCTGAAAGATTCCATGAACAGTGCCAGGAATAATAAAAGCAATATCCCCAGTGTTCACTATATGTTCATCTCCATCGATTACAATAACCCCTGAGCCTTTCTTTATATAAATGAATTCCACATCCTCGTGCCAGTGCAGAGGCACGCTTTCAAAGTCCAGTGGGATTGTGCAAGGGTAGGTGTTGTACGGTATGTTGTAGTCAAAGTGACTGACGTTTTCGTGTATGGCTTGATACTCATTAATATTAATCATGATAGAATAGTATCACTTTTTAATAGAATTTCGCAAGTAAAATCGAATATCTTAGCAGTATACTCTTATTATCATATGAATTCGAACGTAACAAGGAGGATAAACATGACAGCAAATGAGTACATCAAGGTAAGATTTGGCAGACACATGGACCAGTGTACAAATGAAGAGATTTACATTGGTTTATTGGAGTATGTAAAGGATAAGGCCCAGGATAAGGAAATCAAGGGCGGCAAGAAGAAGCTCTACTATATCAGTGCAGAGTTCCTTATTGGAAAGCTTCTTTCAAATAACTTAATTAACCTTGGCCTATACGATGAGGTTAAGGCAGAGCTTGAGGCTTGCGGAAAGTCACTTGCAGAGATTGAGGAAATCGAGGTTGAGCCTTCACTTGGTAACGGTGGTCTTGGAAGACTTGCAGCTTGCTTCCTTGATTCAATCGCAACACTTGGCCTTAATGGTGATGGTGTAGGTCTTGCATATCACATGGGTCTTTTCAAGCAGGTGTTTGAAAACAATCTTCAGAACGAGGTTCCAAATCCATGGATGTCTGAGCATAGCTGGATGACAAAGACAGACAAGACATATCAGGTTGATTTCGGTGGCTTCAACGTTCAGTCAAGAATGTACGATATCGACGTAACAGGTTATGACTCAGTATCTACAAAGCTTCATCTTTTCGATGTTGAAACAGTAGATGAGAGTATTATTAAGGATGGAATCAACTTCGATAAGGGTGAATTTACAAAGAACCTTACACTTTTCCTTTATCCAGATGATTCAGACGATAATGGTAGATTGCTCCGTGTATATCAGCAGTACTTCATGGTAAGTAACGCAGCTCAGCTCATCTTAGATGAGGCAGTTGAGAAGGGCTCAAACCTTTATGACCTTGC
The DNA here is from genome assembly GCF_900100545.1 of Pseudobutyrivibrio sp. 49. Classification (GTDB taxonomy): domain Bacteria; phylum Bacillota; class Clostridia; order Lachnospirales; family Lachnospiraceae; genus Pseudobutyrivibrio. The sequence goes on along the minus strand of NZ_FNDP01000002.1, from coordinate 37,868 downwards.
TGATTACGCAGTTATTCAGATAAATGATACACATCCATCAATGGTTATCCCTGAGCTTATTCGACTCCTTCAGATTCGCGGGCTTACAATGGACGAGGCTATTGATGTGGTTTCTAAGTGTACTGCCTACACAAACCACACAATCCTCGCAGAAGCTCTCGAAAAGTGGCCAATCCACTTCATGATGAAGGCAGTTCCACAGCTCATGCCTATAATTCGCGAGCTCCACAACAGAATCGCAAAGAAAGTAAGTGACCCAGATGTAGCCATCATCAAGGATGACCTTGTACACATGGCACACATGGATATCCACTATGGTATCTCAATCAATGGTGTTGCTGCACTTCATACCGAGATTCTTAAGGAGACAGAGCTTAATAAGTTCTACAAGCTCTATCCAGAGAAGTTCAACAACAAGACAAACGGTATCACATTCCGTCGCTGGTTATTATATTGCAACCCAGAGCTTGCAAAGCTTATCGAAGAGCTTATCGGACCAGGCTTCAAGAAGGATGCTACAGAGCTTAAGAAGCTTGAGCAGTTCATGAATGATGATGCAGTTGTTCAGAAGTTCCTTGATGTTAAGAACACCCGTAAGACTGTTCTTAAGAACTATCTTGCAAAGACACAGGGAATCGAGATTGATGACAACTCTGTTTACGATATTCAGATTAAGAGACTTCACGAGTACAAGCGTCAGCAGATGAATGCACTTTATGTAATCAACAAGTACTTTGAGATTAAAGAGGGCAAGAAGCCAGCTCGTCCAATCACTGTAATCTTCGGTGCAAAGGCAGCTCCAGCTTACGTTATCGCAAAGGATATCATTCACCTTATCCTCTGCTTACAGGAAATCATCGCAAAGGATCCAGAGGTTAGCCCATACCTTAAGGTTGTTATGGTAGAAAACTACAACGTTACACTTGCTGAGAAGCTTATCCCAGCTTGCGATATTCACGAGCAGATTTCACTTGCATCTAAGGAGGCATCTGGTACTTCAAACATGAAGTTCATGCTTAACGGTGCAGTTGCTATCGGTACAATGGACGGTGCAAACGTAGAGATGCACGACTTTGTAGGCGATGATAACATCTTCATTTTCGGTGAGGATTCAGACACAGTAATCAAGCGTTACGCAGATGCTTCTTATGTATCACGCGACTACTATGAGAAGGATGCAAACCTTAAGAAGTGTGTAGACTTCATCGTATCTGACAAGCTTGTGGAAGTTGGTCATAAGGAGAACCTTGAGCGTCTTTACAATGAGCTCCTTAACAAGGACTGGTTCATGACATTCCCAGACTTTAAGGATTACTGCGAGACAAAGGAGAAGGCTTACAAGGCATATGAGAACCGCACAGAGTGGGGCCGTAAGATGATTAAGAACATTGCAAACGCAGGCTTCTTCTCATCAGACAGAACAATCGAGCAGTACAACAATGATATTTGGCATTTATAAAAAATGCGGGGTATTAAAGCCCCGCAATATAAGAATCCATATATTCAAACCTTTTAATCACATAATCCCTAAACTCAGATAGCCCAAGGCGTCGATCGTTATATAACCCCTCTGGCCAGCGTGCCTGTGTACGAGCGAAAGCCCCTGAGTTGTATATATCATCCTCGTAGCCATCCAGCGCTGCGAGGATGTTTTCGTTTGACCAGACATTTTCGCGTAGATATCTGTAACGCGCCTTTATATCAGAGTTTATCTGTGGGTCGTCAATTCCTTGCAAGGAATAAACAAGTCCCCATTCTACAGGCATATCATATGTGCTAGAAGAGTACTGACCTCCGGAAGATCCTTCGTAAACGTGACGCCAGCTTTGATCCATATCCCATGGTGTGATAAGAAGTTTTTTGCCTTCGATACCACTTTTACTGTCTTTTATGCAGACGTACATGTTTTTTGCACCGCCGTTTGCAACATTATCCACAGCTTCGGAAACTTTGTAATAAAGCCAAAGGTCGATGCCGTTGGTAACATCAGAACTCATCCTAATTACTTCCGGATAAGTGGAGTAGGTCATGTTTACATAAAGATTAAGAAGTGTTTGAAAATCCTCTATATCTCCGGCTTTAACAGCATATCCTGGCAAGACATAATCGCCGCCGGAACCATCGTAATACTCCTGATATTCAAGCTCGGTGTTGCGCTCGCTGTGAGTCCAATCCATCTTCTTGAAAAGTGCTTCATCCTCTTTCAGGTCAAATTCCTTTTTATCAAGTGGATAACACAACGCGTATAAACCATGGTAGTGATTGTTGATAAACAGCTCTAAAAATTTATACTCTGTGGAATTCGATACCTTCCACTCATTATCCTTGTAGAAGGTGTCATGCCAGAGATTCATGGAGAAGACATTACGAACCTTTTCATAATCCCTGTAACCGTTATAGAGAATCCAGTCATCATCCTTTCGAAGACCAAGTAAATCTTCTTTTACGCGTTCCCCATTAAAATCATTTTTATCTTTTAGAAGCGTGAGCCTGTAGCCCTTTGCAGGATTAGTGGAATTTGTCTGACCGCGTTTTCTAATCTTTGAATCTGATACAATTGTCCTGCTAGGACCATCAAAATCGGAACTGTTGTCATAAAGGTAGATAGAGCTAGCAGCATCAGTTTCTATGTCATAGGTCAGATCCAGTCCCTGACTATCAATGATATCCTGCCCAATTTCCACATTCATAATAGGAAGAGTGGTGCAAATCAGATTTGTAATGCTGACATTAGAACCCTGTATCAAAATTAATTGAAGTGGGGTATTTGATGCAATCTGTTCATAGGACATCTGATTTCCATAGAGAACAAGCTTTATACCTTCACCGGTGATAGTAACCTCCGGCGACAGCCCTTTATCTGAGCCTTCCAAAACTGAGTAGTAAAAAGTATTATCTACATCATCATATAAGAGCTTTTCATCGTTGAAATAAATTTCTGTGGTCAAAGGCACTTGGGATATATTAGACGATGATGAAAGAGCATTAAAATCTGACTCAGAAATATAAAGGCTATCCGTAGAGGAATAGCCTTCCTGAGGCTTCTGAGTTTTTGCGACCATAATTACAAAGGCCACAGAAATAACGATTAATAAAATTGAAATATGTTTTCTTTTAAGCAAAATAATTGCCTTTCTTAAATGATTTATTGCAGGCTATCAATATATGAATCCATGCATTTCAGTCGTTCCAAAACAAAGGTCTTGAAGTCTGTAAGACCTATCGCTTCCTCATAATAATTTCCATCAGGCCAACGATTCATAGTACGTTTGAATGCGCCGGAATCATAGATGGTTGATTCATAGTCATCAATCAGCGCTGACATTTCCTCGTCAGACCACTGAGTAGCACGAAGACTGCTATAGCGAGATTTTACCTGCGCAATAATATCTGGCTCTCCTTTTGCCATGAGGAAATAAACAGGACTCCATTCCATAGGTAAATCCCAATCAGGAGCATTGAAGTAGCTAGAAATGCCGTGAGAACCCTGACCATCCACAAAGCGATTTCCGAAGGTTTGATCCATGTCCCAAGGGGCAAATAAAACCTTGTAGCCAGCCATTCCTGTTTCAGAATGTTTAACACAGGAGAATAGATTCTTAACCTGATTCGCATATACGTTATCTACTGCCTGCGTGAGCTTATAAAAAAGCCATAGGTCTATTGCATTATCGATGTCGCAGGTGCTTCTGATTTCCGAAACATCCTCGGAATATGCCATGGTGTGATAAAGCTCATGAAGAGGCTCATAATCATCGGAAGTTCCGTATTCCACAGAATAGCCAGGCAGATAGTAGAAGCCGCCACCGCCTTCGTATTCAAAGTATTCCAAATCCTGAGAGAATTCGGTTCCAGACCAGTCCTTCTTTTTGAATAAGGATTCGCCATCTTTTATGGAAAATACCTTCTTATCCATAGGATAGGTAAGGGCATATAGTCCATGATAACGATTGTTAATGAACAGTTCGATGTATTTATACTGGTTTGAATTGGGCGCCTGCCATTCATTATTTCCGGCAGCCATATCGTGCCAAAGGTTCATACAAAATGGGGTGCGAATCTTTTCATAATCTGAATAGGCGGAGAAGAGAATCCAGTCATCATCCTCTCGAAGTCTCAGAAGATTTGCTTTGTTCTTTTTGTCAAAATCATCAGCATTTTTGAGAAGCGACAAACGGTAGCTATGCTGAGGTGCGCCTATAGTAGTGCCACCTCGCATGTGGATTTTGGCAGAGCTGGTAGTAACTCTGGAAGCACCCTCAAAATCAGATTCATTATCGTAAAGATACATTTCGCAAGGAGCATAATCGCTGATTGCGTAGGTTTCATCAAGCCCCAATTCGTTTACCGTCTCAGCAGAAACAGAAATATTCATCACAGGAAGTGTGGTGCACGCGAGGGACGAAACACTCATGGAATCCCCATCAGTAAGAATGATGTCAATTGGAGTATTGCTTGAGATTGTCTCAGCAGAAAGTTTAGCCCCATGAGCAAAGACATTTATCTTCTTGCCAGTGCTTCCATCATTAAAAACAGTGATTGTAGGAAACTCACCATCCTCAGGCACAATAGAATAGTAGAAAATATTATCGTTATAATCATATATCAGCTGCTGACCATTCATCACTATTGAGGTAGAAAGTGGTGACTGGGAAAGAGTGTAGGAATGTAGCATAGAATCAAGCTTTTTATCGGAAATATAAAGGTCATCAAATTGTCTGGTAGTCTTGCCATGAGTGTAAAAATATAACCCACCGGACAAGACCAACAGAGAAATAATGACTACAAAAATGGAAACTTGTTTTCTATTTAAAATCATTTTATAATTGCCTTTCGAAATAGATATTATTATCATTATATCAATAAGTGTGTATTAAACAAATCGTAAATACGGAGAGGACAGAGAATTTGGAATACAGACATGAGCTGAAATTTCTGGTGTCCGAGATTACGTTGGAAAAGTTGAAATACAGGCTGAGTGCTGTTATGGAGATGGATGAACATCACAAGGATGATTTTTACACCATCAGAAGCCTGTATTTTGACGATTATTACGATAGCCTTTACAACGAAAATCTTGCGGGAACGGACAACAGGTATAAATATCGAATCAGGTATTACGGTGACAACAAGGACTACATCAATCTGGAAAAGAAGTACAAGCTTCGCGGCATGACAAAAAAGGTTTCAGAGCTTGTGGATGCCTCTTATGTGCAGAATTGCTTCGAGGCAGTGCCAGAGTCTGCTTCAGGACAGCTTACTACCGAGCTTTGGGCAGCATCTATAAAGACAGGTATGAAACCAAAATGCATCGTGGAATATGACAGATGCGCATTTGTAGAGCCAGTTGGTAATGTACGAATCACCTTTGATAAGAACATTCGCGGCAGTCTTGATGTGGAACGGTTTCTGGATTCAAAGACTGAATGCACCATACCAGTACTTCCGGCTGGGCAGCACATCTTAGAGGTTAAGTACGATGAATTCCTGCCAAGACACATTTTGCAGCTGGTAGATATCAACAACCTGCAAAGACAATCATTTTCAAAATATGCGACAATTAGAGAGGTGTTAGGATGAGTTTTACAGACGTAATTAAGAAATCAGTATTAGAGAATTTTAGTGCAGCAGATATGTCTGCTACAGCAATTTCAGTTATTTTGATTGAGACATTTATAATAGCAGCTTATATCTTTGTAGTATATAGATATGTAACCAGAACCACTTTTTACAACAAGGGCTTCGCAGTTTCCATGTCTATCATTTCAGTTATCACCGCAGGAATTATTTTGGCAATGCAGTCAAATCTGGTGATTTCCCTTGGTATGGTTGGCGCTCTTTCTATTGTAAGATTCCGTACCGCCATCAAGGAGCCAATGGATTTGCTTTTCCTTTTCTGGTCTATTGGAACTGGTATTGTGGTAGGTGCAGGGCTTTTTGCTATGGGTGTGATTATGGCAGCCTTTGTTACTATCGGCATTGTGATTTTGGATATGGTTCCAATGATGACATCACCTGAGCTTCTGATTGTAAAGGTGGAGGGCAGCGAGGCTGAAAAGCGCACAATGACAATTGTGGACAAATATGCAGACAAGAAGAAGGTTGATTCAAAGTCTGTAACAGCATACGCAACTACACTTATTATAGAAGTAAAAACAAAAGATGGCAGCGCAATGGTTGATGAGATTGCAGCAGTCGACGGAGTAACTACAGCTACGTTAATGAAACATGACGGAGAAGTGAAGTGCTAAGGCTTGAGACCGTAACATGCTGATATTGATTTTGAGTCTCCGTCATGTTAGAATACAATCTAGTGTGGCTCCATAGGAGCTTAGAAATTGGAGGATGTTTTAATGAGCACAGGAATTATCGTATTGCTTGTGATCCTGGTAGTAATGATTGCAGCATTGGTTGCTCTTTACTTTATGGGAAAGAAAGCACAGGCACGTCAGGAAGAGCAGAAGGCTCAGATGGATGCTGTAGCACAGCAGGTGTCTATGCTTATCATTGATAAGAAGCGCTTAAAGATGAAGAATTCAGGTCTTCCTGAGTCAGTTATTGCAGCTACACCTTGGTATGCTAAGAATTCTAAGATACCAGTAGTTAAGGCTAAGGTTGGTCCTCAGATGATGACTCTCATCTGCGATGCAGAGATTTTCGATGAGATGCCAGTTAAGAAGGAAGTAAAGGCTACTGTTTCAGGTCTTTACATCACAAAGGTTCGTGGTCTTCGCGGTGGCAATGCACCAGTTGATGCAAAGAAGAAAAAGGGTCTTAGAGCTTGGGCTTTGAATAAGCGCAAAGAGCTTGAAGCTGAAAGCAAGAAGAAGTAAAACGAAATTTAATTTGATATGAAAATGTCTAAAAAGTGTGTCATTTGTGTGACACACTTTTTTATTTTACTCAAAAATGTTAGACTATTCTTAACGTTTAAGGGGGTAAGATTATGAAGAAAATGCAAGTAAGAACTGTTCTGTCACTTGTTATGTTAGGTGCTGCTTTATCCATAGCTCCAAAGCTAAATGCAGAAGCAGCATACAATGATGAGCTTATGGCCTGCTCAAAGATTTTTGATGCAGATTATTATGCAACCATGTATCCAGATGCTGCAGCAGCATCAAACGGTAGCAAGCTATGGCTTTTAAATCATTATCTCAGAGTGGGAATCTATGAAGGCAGAAATGCTTCAGCAACCTTCAATGCGACAGATTACAAGAATAAAAATGCAGATTTGGAAGCATTGTATGGTGATTATCTTCCAGGCTATGCCTTCCATTATGCTTATTCAGGAAAGGCAGAAGGAAGAGATGCAACACCTTCTGTAGGAGCAGAGGTATCAGTTCCTAGTACCTACACACTTTTAGGTGTGTACGCAACAGAATATGATCCAGAGTCTGCCCGTGGTGGTAATATCCAGATTGCAGCATCACACGTAAATGGTACAGTGGTGGCGCCAGGTCAGACATTCTCGGCTAATAAGGCAATCGGTCCAAGAACACATGCCAATGGCTTTGTAGATGCACCAGTATTTATTAATAAGGAGCATGCAATCGGAGTTGGAGGCGGTGTGTGTCAGGTCTCTTCAACAATTTACGCAGCTATGAAGGTAGCTGGAGTGAAGGCCACCGAAAGACATCCACATTCACTTCCTGTTAATTATCTTCCTGAGGGATGGGATGCAACGATTTCAGGAAATGAGTTGGATTTGAAATTTAAAAATACATACGGCAAAAACCTTATTGTTTACGAGAATGCAGCAGGCGGAATTCTTACCGCGGCGTTATATTTAGAGAATTAATTTACATCCAGTGTAGAAATGTAACGATTTCTGTGATATACTATCCGAGGTATTTTGATTTATACGCGAGGATGATAGTTTTGAATGATGTTTTATTAAGTAAACAATCACCAGAGGTGGTGGAGCTTATTAAACAGATGGAGGCTGTCCGCAAGAAGGACAATGAAAAGTATGTCGATCTTGCGTGCGATCTGTTTGATATGGCTCAAGAAGAAGGCAACGAGGATTTGCGTAATTTTGCAAGTTGTACCCTCGGAGATGCCCTCTGTCAGAATAACGAGCTTTCTCAAGCTGTTTATTATTTATCTGCAGGCTTGCAGGGAATAGTAAACACTGATGAATATCGTTTGATTTGTCGTTGTTATAATGAAATGGGAATCATAATGCGGAGTGAGGGCCATTTCATAACAAGTCAGGAAAATTATATTAATAGTATAGATATGGCGAGAGCCCATCGTATGTATTTCCAGGAAGCAATTGCTTGCGGTAACTTTGCTTCTCTTTGTCAGGAAATGGGTGCGAGAAATGAAGCTCTTGAGTATCACTACAGAGCAATTGAGTGCTGTCAGTTCATCGAAGATGAAAAGCTCAAGAATATGCTTTTGGTAGAAGAGTATGGCAAGCTTACGATGCTTTATATCTTCAGAGGCGATTTGTTGCAGGCAAAGGCAATTCTTGAGGAGATGAATCAACTTGATAATGATTATCCAGATGAAAGTAATTTCTTTGGTGCTTCATTAGCCAGATGGTATTATTTTGATGCCATAAAAGAGCGTGAAATTGCAGAAATGTACAAGGATGAATGTATCAAAGCCTTTTATGACGTTTCAGATGTAGTACCTTACTTTGATGAAATTGAAGCGTTGGTACTCTTGCTGTTAGAAAAGCGAGAGTACATGGAGCTTGAACAGATTCTTGGTCATATTGATTTAAAGTCAGCAGAAGATGAGGTAATTAATATCCGACTTCGTTTGGAAAGCTGGAAAATCAAGATGTACGAGGCAGTTGGTGACAAGGTTAAGATAGCTCAGAGCTGTTATAACTACTATAGATACGATTCTATTAGGAATCGTACAAATAAGAAGTCATTTACTACAACTCTTCGTCTCAAGACAGAGCTTGTTCAGCAGAAGACAAAGAACCTGTTCTTATCTGCGCAGGCAGAGACTGATTCGCTTACAGGACTTGCCAATAGAATGAAGCTCAATAACGTTATCGACGAGCTATTTATGATGGCATCTGAAAAGGGTCAGAAGCTTGGCGTAGAGATGATGGACGTGGATTTCTTCAAGCAGGTTAATGATACCCACGGGCATGCTAAGGGCGATCAGCTTCTTGCAGCAATGGGCCGTGGATTTAGAGAAATCAGCGAAGATTTTGACAAGGTTTTCGTGGCACGTTATGGCGGTGACGAATTCATTCTCTATTATTATGATATGGAGGATGGCGAGATTCTTCTTGTGGCTGACCGAATAAGAGATATGGTTGCCAACATTGGTAAGGAGCTTGGACTAGATAAGATTTCAGTATCCCAGGGAATTGTTAACAGAGTTCCTGAGCCACAGAATAGAGCGTGGGATTATCTTAATGCAGCTGATTATGCTCTATATTATGTTAAGGAACACGGAAAGGCTAACGTGAAGCTTATTCACAATGGTTATGAGCTGGAAAACTATTTTGACAGCGTGTTCAAGAAAGATTAAAATATGTAATTAATTAGACAGAAGGTAGTTTAGTTGCCTTCTGTCAATTTATGTAAGGGGAAAAGGGAAATAATTTTATGGCAAAGCTTTATTTTTACTACGGTGCAATGGGTTCGTCAAAGACCGCAAATGCGCTTATGACACACTTCAATTATGAGGAGGTTGGACAGAATGCTCTTCTTGTGAAGCCTGCGGTGGACACAAGAGATGGGGAACGAGTTGTTCATTCCAGAATCGGTCTCGAGAATGAGTGCATCTTTCTTGAGGATCTTGTTGAAATGTCTGAGGACGAGATTAAGAAGTATGATTGCATCATTGTGGATGAAGTGCAGTTTGCTACACCTGAGCAGATTGATTATCTTTCAGATATAGTTGATTTTATGGACGTTCCAGTGGTGGCTTATGGACTTCGTGCAGATTTCCAAAATGAGTTGTTCCCAGGTTCTAAGAGACTCATCGCAATTGCCGATGTTATTCATGAGGTAAAGACAGTTTGCTGGTGTGGTCGCAAAGCTACCTGCAATTGCCGCTACAATGAGAATGGCGTAGTTCGCTCAGGCCCACAGGTTATGCTTGGAGCAAATGATTCGTACGTGGCGTTATGTCGAAAGCATTTTAAGCTTGGACAACTTAAGGATAATTAAGAGGTTTTTCGATAGATGACTTTTAGTTTACCAATAACTTTCATATTTCTACTATATTGTGTGTTCTGGATTCAGATTCCGGGAATGCTTTTATGCACAAAGCTCTTGCAGAGAAGATTCAAGTTTTCGACAAGACTTTTGGCAAGCTTTTTTATTGGTTTTATATACCTGGCAATTTTATATTTGATTGAGTCATTGACTGGTATCAAAGGCATAATAATGTTTGCTGGACCAGTGACATCAGCTTTTGGGATTTTTGTTTACTTCAAAAATGACAGACCATCTGTATTCAATGCGCTGGAGCGCTTTAGATGGACTTATGTGATTATCTTTGCATTTATATATGTGGTTTCAATGCTGAATTTCCAGTTTAAATACCTGTTTGCTCTGTCAGGAGCTACCACTCAGGTATACCATGATGCATTGTTCCACACGGGAAATATCGTATCGCTGAGCAGATCTTTCCCAAATACTGACATCAGAATTGAAGGACTTACATTCTATTATCATTATTTTTATGAATTGATTTTTGCCATGTGCAAGCACATCTTCGGGATGGATGCGTTCAAGCTGTACCTCAATGGAAATGCTATAATCTGCGATTTTCCACTGACAATGGCACTGATTACACTTGGCGATAGAATCAGAGGACTTAAAGAGGTTTCGCCTCTCAGATATTTCTTCTATTGTTCTGGCCTTTTGATTTCCGGAACTTGCATGCTACCACTTGTATTTGCAGGTGTTACACTTCCGGTATCATGGCTGGGCAATCACATTTTCAGCAACATAAATGCAATGGGACTTGCTCTTGCCATCACCATTCTTGTAATCGATGTGCTGGCAGAGATTTGGTACGACAAGCTTGCTGTTTCAAATCTCATTTTGTTGTTTATTTTTTCTGTGGCAGCCACAGGCTTTAAGGGCACCACAGCTACTATGCTTGTAGGTATCACATGGGCAGTGTTCGTTATAGAATTGGCTATCACTAGGAAATTCCATCTTCCAAAGTTATTATATAATGTAACTTTAACTTTGGGATTTGTGCTTACATACTTAACAGTTACTGTTGGAACTAATCCTTCAGGTGCTAACAACCGAGCAATGGTGGTTACAGCTCAGGGTACTCTTGAGGCAGGCAGAGTAGGACAGCTTTTCACTAAGCTTGGTCTTGATTACATGGCATTCCCATGGGTGGTTATTGCGGTGATTTTATCTATCATCTGCGTTTTGGGTCCTACGGTGATTACGTTCGTAGCCTTTACTGTAGAGAAATTAAGAGCACTCATTAAGGACGGTGTCATCGGAGACATTTTCGACTGGTTCGCCATTGGTATGGTGCTGATGGGAATTATCGGTTTTTCTGCTGTCAGCGTACCAGGGCTTTCTCAGGGATATTTCGTGATTACTGGAGCAGGACTACTGTTTTACTGTTCAGTAAGATATATGATTGAGCATCGTATGGAGCCTATTTTTAAGGTGATGCATGCCTGGTTTGTAATTGGAACCTTGCTGCTTGCAGTAGATGTGGTATATTTCTGCTACGCAGATGTTAAGCAAAACGCTGTTTATAAGCAGGAGGCTGGTGACAGAGCGGATTTAGTATCAGCAGATACCATGGAAGCTTATTTCTGGCTTAGAGACAACACTCCAGAGGATTCTGTTATTGCTGTAGACAGGCTTTCAGAGGAGCTGGATTACAGAAGCATTTACTTCTATGCCAGCGCTTTTTCTGAGAGACAGTGTTATTTGGAAGGCTACGATTATTCAGATATAGCTGAGGATCAGTTAGAAGCAAAGCTTTCGATGAATGAGAAATTTTACAGTGAAGATTTCTTTGAGGCTGATGCAGCCCTCGGGGTAGCGGGAGTAGATTATCTTGTGGTTACAAAGCAGAAACATCCCAATTATAAAGCAACTAGCAAAAATCTTAAATTAGTATTTAATAATTCAGAGGTAATGATTTACAAGTATGATTAATGATATCATCAAAAACAGAAAGTTAATAACAAAGCTTGCCAAGAACGATTTTAAACAGAAGTTTGCAGGCTCCACTCTCGGAGTTATATGGGCTTTTGTACAGCCTGTCATCACAGTGCTTGTGTATTGGATTGTTTTTGACAAGGCATTAAGTCAGGGCACTCAGGGTACAAAGGGCGGTATTGATGCACCATTTGTACTTTGGCTTTCAGCTGGTATTGTATCCTGGTTCTATTTCAGTGAGGTGCTCTCAGCTGGAACAGTGGTACTTCATGAGTACAATTATCTGGTTAAGAAGGTTGTATTTCCAATTAATGTGCTTCCTATCGTAAAGGCAGTTTCATCTTTGATTGTGCATGGCTTTTTCGTGTTATTCACACTTTTGGTAGCCTTTCTTTATGGCTTTGGATTCACACCGTATATTTTCCAGTGCATTTATTATTCTGCCGCTATGATGGTGCTGGTTATTGGATTGATTTATCTCACCAGTGCACTTTGTGTATTTTTTAAGGATATGGCTCAGCTCATTAATATCTTCCTTCAGGTAGGTATTTGGGCTACCCCAATCATGTGGAACTTTGATTATATGGTGCATAAGGGTTCAATTCCTCTTTGGCTTAACTATGTGCTCAAGCTTAATCCAATGTTCTACATCACCAGCGGATACCGCGACAGTATCATAGGACAGACTGGATTCTGGACACGTCCAGTACTAACAGCCTACTTCTGGGTTTTCACAGCCCTCGTGTTTATATTAGGTACACATGTATTCAAAAAATTACAGTCTCAATTTGCGGATGTTTTATAATAATAAGCCAGTAACTAACAAGCTGAATTGTGCATAAAAAATGCCCGATGATTTCGGGCATTTTTTTGTGCTCAATTTAGAGTTGAAATTGCGGCGATATGGTAAAATATAACTAGCTAGAGAAGGGGGGACTTGCGTATGAGGGGTAAGTTATTTTCTAGAGTAGGGAGAACCGTCGCAATCAGCATGGTCGCCTTGCTTTGTTCTTTTGCATTCTGCAATGAATTCAATTATTTACCAGCTGATGCTGATGAAGATATTGTAGTTCAGGTAGTGGCTCATAGAGGATACTCGGGAGCCTATCCGGAGAATACCCTTAGTGCTTTTGCGGGGGCTTATGCACACGGGGCTAAAACGGTAGAGTTTGATGTAAGAAAGACAAAAGATGGAGAGCTTGTAATCTATCACGATGATACGTTAGAGAAGGTTGACGGCGGAGAAACAACAATTGCAGACCATACCTACGAAGAGCTTTTGGAGCTCGATGCAGGGGCATGGTATGACAAGGAATATGCCAAGGAGCGAATTCCAACACTGGATCAGGTATTAAATCTGTTACAGTCTACAAATATGCGTATATTCTGCGAATTGAAGGATATTGGAGAAGATCCAGCATTCGCAGGTCAAGTATATGAAAAGGTTCAGCAATACGGACTTTTGGACAAGGTAGTATTTTTATCATTTAATTATGACTATCTGTCAGGAATTAAGGAGATTAATCCAAATCAGCCAATTATGAAACTGGCATCCTTTGGAAAATCTACACTTCCTACCAAATACCCAGCTGAGTACTATGGAATTAACATGAAGACTCTTACACCTAGAACCGTAAGAGCTATTCATGAAGCAGGGGGAAAGGTTTATTCTTATGCACCAGAGACAAAAGGGCAGATGTTATCTCTGCAGCGTCTTGGTGTTGACGGCGTAATCACTGACTACGTGGAAATTCAATAACCATGTAGTCGCCATGATTATAAAGCTAAATTTTCACCCATCTCAGGTGTTGGGGTCACCTGAGATAAAAGAGGGCATCGGGAAACCGGTGTCCTTTTTTTTGAAATTATGGTAGAATTGACTCATATAGCAACATAGGAGACGATATGAGCGATTACGTTATAGAGGTTAATCACGTAGACAAGGTCTACAAGCTTTTCGATAGCAATAAGGCGAGAGTAGCTGATACTCTGGGCCTCACCAGAAGGAAGAATTATAAGGAGCATTATGCTCTTAAAGATATGTCCTTTGCTGTAAAGCAGGGAGAATGTGTAGGACTTATCGGTACTAACGGTTCTGGAAAGTCCACCATTTTAAAGATTATTACAGGTGTACTTTCCCCTACGAAGGGTGATGTGCACGTAGATGGCAGAATCTCAGCACTCCTTGAGCTGGGAGCAGGTTTTAATCAGGAATACACAGGAATTGAAAATATATATTTGAACGGAACTATGCTTGGCTATAGCAAGGAAGAAATCGATGCAAAGCTGGATGACATTCTTAGCTTCGCAGATATCGGAGATTTCGTATTCCAGCCAGTTAAGACATACTCTTCAGGTATGTTTGTCCGTTTGGCATTTGCAGTAGCCATCAACATCGATCCAGAAATCCTTATCGTAGATGAGGCCCTTTCTGTAGGTGATGTTTTCTTCCAGGCAAAGTGCTACAAGAAGTTTGAGGAGTTCAAGGCAGCCGGAAAGACTATTCTTTTCGTATCCCACGATTTGGGCGCCATTAGCAAATACTGCGACAGAGCAGTTCTTATCAACAAGGGTGATAAGGTGGCTGAGGGCACACCAAAGGATATGATTGATATCTATAAAAAGATTCTTGTTGGACAGGAGCCAGTTCTTTCCAGCAAGGTAGATTTGGCAGATGCCTTTAACACTGACGGCACAGCAGATGGCGGCCAGTCAGAGCAGACAGGCTCTACAAACTGGAAGTCCAACTACCAGATTAATCCAAACGTTAATGAGTACGGCGATGGCAGAGCCAGCATTGTTGATTTTGCAGTTATCGATGACAATGGCAATTACACCAACGCCATTATGAAGGGCAGCACCTTTACAGTTAAGTCAAAGGTGCACTTCAATACAGATATCGAGAATCCAATCTTCACACTTACATTCAAGACTCTTAAGGGAATTGATGTAACAGGCACTAACACCATGTACGAAAAGTGCGATGTGGGACTTTGCAAGGAAGGCAGCGAATACGTGGCTACCTTCACTCAGAAGATGGATATGCAGGGCGGTGAGTACCTGATGTCTATCAGCTGCACAGGTTATGACGGAGTGGATTTCGTAGCATATCACAGACTTTACGATGTTATGAATATCACAGTTGTTAGCACGAAGAACACTGTTGGATATTATGATATGAATTCAAAGGTTACTGTAACAAAAGTTAAAGATTGATTTAAGGAGAGAGAGCCTATGATACAAGAAAAGTATAATAGACAGATCTTTGAAGCCGGAACCATTGATGCAATTGAAAATCTCAGCCATATGAGGAGTAATGTTCTTTCTCCAGTTGGAATCACAAAGGGAGACAGCGTGTTGATTATTCAGCCAGACTGTGAGTCTATTGTAGAGTGGCTTCAGGAGCAGGCTGCTCAGGTTACTGTAGCCATGGAAGATTCCATCGAAGAAGTTAAAGAAAGATTTAATATAATTATCAATCTAGGGCACCTTTCAGAGACACCTTCCACCTTGAAGAAACATCTGTCAGAGGGCGGCAGACTGGTGTATGCCTTCTCTGAAAAGGACAGACTTTCAAACTTTATTAAGAACCTTTTGAAGGAAGCGGGCTTCAATGACATCACTACTTTCAGAGTGAGCCCTGATTATTTATTCACTACAGAAATATATGCAGAGGATTATTTAGGGGGAGGAGCAGGCGACTATCTGCTCATTGCTAAATAAAAAATGGAACGATTACTATACGAGAAGCTCTCCAATGAGAGAAACCCAAAATATAACATCATCACAGATATTGTAGAGCGTGACGGCACAAAGGTTGTTGTGAAAAGGCCTTACGACTCGGAGGCTGTGGAGCATATTCATAGAGTATTTAATAGCTACAGAGGCTTGCAGGAATTACTGCAGGGCTCTGATTTTTGCGTAAATGACAGTAAGCTTGTTGGAGATTCTATCGAAAGCGAATTCCTTCAGGGACAGCATCTTACCGCAGCTGATGCAGAGGATTTCCTTGCAGCAGTAAAGGCTGCCTTTATCCCAAAGGCCAGTGA
Organism: Pseudobutyrivibrio sp. 49; assembly: GCF_900100545.1. Taxonomy (GTDB): domain Bacteria; phylum Bacillota; class Clostridia; order Lachnospirales; family Lachnospiraceae; genus Pseudobutyrivibrio. The sequence goes on along the minus strand of NZ_FNDP01000002.1, from coordinate 21,694 downwards.
GTTTGTAAGCACACCAGAGTTCGAGAAAGTCTTCGGACATGTAGACTTGCCTAGAGGAGTGCTTGCTAGTCAATTCTTAGATATAGATTTAATTTTTGATAACATTATCAAGACTGATAAAGGATGGCAGATTATTGATTACGAATGGACTTTTGATTTCCCTATTCCAATCAATTACATGCTTTACCGTGTGGTTAAATTCAGCGAACTTCCGGGCAATCTGGTAGCCATTTCTGATGAAGAAAAGGCAGAGTACCAAAAGATGGAGGATCACTTCCAGAGCAAATACTGCTTCAAGGATGTGAAGAATCTTAAGGAGCTTAGAGAACACGCTGAAGGACGCAGTAAGACCAGCACTGATTTTGCTATTGCCAGTCGTGATTACCAGATAAAGCAGCTTCAGGAACTGATTGCTGCAAAGGATGTTCACATCAGAAATATCGAGGCTGTAAATGCGCAGCTTCGCACAATATACGATAACACTGTTAATACCAGAGGCTACAAAACTTTAGAGAGTATTCGAGCTTTCACATCTTTTCTTCGTGGAAAGCCAAGCCCAGCCAGGGATGCAAAAAGAGCGGAGAAGGAAGCTAAGAAGGCTGCGAAGCTTGCGGCAAAAGAAGCTAAGAAAGCTGTGACCAGAGGAGAGGAAGCGCCTTCTGTTGCAGTGCATCTTCATCTTTTCTATGTGGATTTATTGCCAGAGTTTGTAAGCTACTTCTCAAATATCCCATTCCGCTTTGATCTTTACATTTCCTGTCAGCCTGATGCAGACATTAATGTGATTAAGGCAGGTCTGAAGGAACTTAAAATGGCAAACAAGACCGTTGTGCGCCCTCTTCAGAACAGAGGACGAGACCTTGCGCCACTTTACGTAGCTTTTGCTGAGGAGATAAAGCAGCACGATTATTTCCTTCATGTACATAGTAAGAAATCACTTTACTCAGGTCAGGAAAAGGACGGCTGGAGACAGTTTTCTTTAGAGATTTTATTAGGCTCTCCTGAGAAAGTTAATTCTATATTTGATTTATTTAAGAATAAAAATGCAGGTTTGGTATACCCAGATATTCATGAGGAAGTGCCAATGATTGCCTACTCATGGCTTGCAAATGCAGGACTGGGTCAGCAGCTTTTTGCTGAGTACGACCTTGGCGATATGCCTTCTGTATTCAATTATCCAGCAGGCTCCTTCTTCTGGGCGCGTACGGATGCTTTAAAGCCAGTCTTCGACCACGGTTATACCTACGAGGATTTCCCTGAGGAAGCAGGTCAGACAGATGGCACACTTGCTCACGCCTTGGAGCGCATCCTTCCATTTGTTTCAAGAAAGCAGGGTTATGACGATTACATCCTCTACTTAGAGGACAAGGATACGCAGGTAAATAAGAGTCTTCGTCCATTCTTTAGCAATTTCAAGGTGGACAAGGAGCTTCTTATTATGAAGCTTTCTGCATACGAGACTATTTCATTTGATATTTTCGATACACTTATCACCAGAACAGTTTATGAGCCTGATGATGTGTTTAGAATCGTGGAGAAAGCTATCGCTAATAAATTTGGCAAGCAGGTAGATTTTGTTAAGCTTAGAAAATCAGCTGAAGCAGCTGCTACCGCCCAGTATGGCGCGCTTACTACAATCGATAAGATTTATGTAGAGGTTTCCAAGGACAAGACTATTGGCGATATCGCCATGGATATTAAGAAGCTGGAAATCGAAGTGGAGACTGCAGTATGCATTCCTAGAAAGGACATGGTGGAGGTTTACAATGCTCTGAAATCAATGGGCAAGCGTGTTATCCTCGTCAGTGACATGTACCTTAACCGCGTGGAGGTTGTGGGATTATTACACAAGTGTGGCATAGCTTATTATGATGAGCTTTTGATTTCCTGCGAGGTAGGCGCACGCAAGGATGATGGTTCTATGTGGAATTTGGTACTTTCAAATGTGCCTGCAAACACCTTTATCCACGTAGGAGATAACTTCCGTTCAGACTCACAGATTCTTATGGATAGACATGTGGCTACTCATATTGTGCTGAATCCACGTGATTTACTTGTGCTTTCTGATTTTGCTTATTTTGATAAGCTTGCAAAGAGAAGTCTGGCTGACTCGGTAGTTGTAGGACAGGCCATAAATGGAGGTATCTTCAATTCTCCATTTGCCTTTGATGAGCATGGAAAGCTTCACTTTAGGAATATGTATGACATGGGCTACACCACTATGGGTCCTCTTATGGCCCGTTTCATTGAGTGGGTAGTTGAGGAAAATAAAAGGAGTGGCGAGAGATTACTGCTTTTGGCCCGCGAAGGCTATATGCTGGAGCAGCTCATCCGTGGCTACTGTCAGGGAAAGGGAATCCAGGTTCCAGATATCCATTATTTCCTTACCTCACGCAGAGCCTGTGCAGTACCAGCTCTTGAAAATGATGAAGATATCAGAGAGCTTGTCTCTCAGAAATATCAGGGTACCTTTAGCAATCTTCTTGTGGAGCGCTTCGGACTGGAGCTTCACGCTGATGATGCTGACCGTGAATTTGACTACGAGACAAAGCCAGAGGAATTGATGGCGGCCTTAGAGCCATATAAGGCAGAGATTTTTGCCAAGGCTTCCACAGAAAAGACTGCATATCTGAATTATGCCGAGGATTTTCTTGCTACTTCAAAGGATATTGCAGTTGTAGATGTAGGCTTTTCAGGAACAATTCAATACTTCCTTATGAAGCTTACAGGACGTGATATTAGAGGACATTATCTAGCTCTTCATTCTAATAAGCCAGAGCGAATCGGCGGTAAGGCTGATGCAATTTTTGAAATTAAAGACAGACGTCTGATAGATGACAGCAAGCTGATGAGATATCAGCTATTCCTTGAGAATGCTTTATCTGCGCCATTTGGCCAGCTTATTAATTTTACTATGGAAAATGGCAAGCCAAAGCCATCCTTCAAGGGAGATGACTATGTCAGCGACGAAGTAAAACAGCTCCAGAAGGGTATTTTGGATTATGTCATTCAGTATGCTATTTCTACTAAGCACATGGCGGAGGAGCAGGTCACAGACTCGGCACTTGTAGAAGATTTATTCTATGATATAATTGCAGCTGGCACTTTAACACCTGAGATTGCAGAGTCCCTTACAGTGGAGGACGGCTACTCACGTGGCGGAGTGCAGAGATTTGACGTAGAAACAGGTTCATGGAAGGTTGACTAGGCTTCCCCTTGAGGGAAAGCTGTCACCTTTAGGTGACTGATGAGGTGTAATATTGAGAGATACTTTTAATGTGGTATTTATCAGATACCATCTAACAAAGAAAAATACATTATTGTTCCAGGGCTTTTATCCCTTCGACAACCCTAAGGGCTACGACCTTGTAGCAGAGATGAACGGAAAGCCTTACAAGATGGATATCACCATCAACGAGGGTAATGAGGTTCGCCGCCGCTACATCGCAGCTCATAAGAGTGTTTCAAAGGAATATGTGGGTGAGATAGCACTTCCTGAGAATTTAAAGGATGTGAAGTCTTTACAGCTTATCTGTGTCCTCGGTGATACAAGAAGCGTGGTTTATAAGGCTACTGGCCGCGACCTTGAAAAGCTTAAGAAGGAATATGAGTATAATCTCGAGCGTGCAGCTGTTACAGATGACAAGATTCAGATTCTTGGTTGGGCAATTGGAAATGTTCCTGAGGAGTTCCACCTTTACGATGGAAACAAAGAGATCCCAATTTCCGTAAAGCGTATGTTTCGAAAGGATGTTTACGGTGTTTATCCAGAGCTTACAGAAAAGTGCGATTCAGGATTAGAAATCGTTTTTGATAAGGGTGATTACAAGAAGCTTCGTCTTACAATTACTGCAAATGGTCAGGTCTATGATTGCAAGGTAGACACACCACATGTGCTTACAGGAGGAAATCTTCTTCCAAAGAAGACCTTGTGGGAGCGTATCGAACTTTACCGTCAGGACAACGGACTTAGCGCTACAATCAAGCATGCCATTGATAAATTCAAGAATGCTGATGCACCAAAGTACACATATATGGATTTCCTTACAAGCTTTGGCCCTACAGAGGTAGAGCTTCAGCGTCAGCGCGACGAGAAGTTTGATTACAATCCACTTATGAGTATTGTGGTTCCAATGTATCAGACTCCAGAGAAGTTCCTGGTAGAGCTTGTGGATTCAATCGTTGCTCAGACATATTCTAACTGGGAGCTTTGTCTTGCAGACGGAAGCCCAGATGATAGCATTGGAAAATTTATTGAGAAGAAATATGGCAGCGACAGCCGTATCAAATATACACACCTTGAGGCAAACCTTGGCATTTCAGATAACACAAATGCTGCCATTGCCCTTGCTACAGGTGATTACATCGTTCTTTCAGATCACGATGACACTCTTGCTCCAAACGCAATGTACGAGTGCGTGGCTGCTATCAACAAGGACCGCAGCATCGATGTTATCTACACTGACGAGGACAAGATTTCTATGGACTCAAAGGAATACTTTGAGCCAGTGTTCAAGCCAGATTACAACTTAAATTTACTTTGTTCCGTAAATTATATCTGTCACCTTTTCATCTTCAGAAGAGATATCTATGAGAAGGTGGGCGCATTTAATAAAGAGTACGATGGTGCTCAGGATCATGATTTCATTCTCCGCTGCTGTGAGGCTGCTGGAAATGTTCATCACGTTCCAAAGGCTCTCTATCACTGGAGAAGCCATGCTGCATCTACAGCCATGTCGGCAGAAAGCAAGCTTTACGCTTTTGATGCTGGAGTTCGTGCAGTTCAGGCACACTACGACAGACTTGGCATCCCAGCTAAGGTTGAGCAGGATACCTTCTACGGATGTTACCGCACAATTTATCAGTGGGATAAGGAGCCACTAGTTTCCATCATCATTCCTAATAAGGATCATACCGATGATCTGGACAAATGCATTAAGTCAATTGATGCCAAGAGCAATTACAAGAATATTGAATATGTTATCGTGGAGAACAATTCCACAGAACCAGAGACTTTCGAGTACTACAAATCTATCGAGGGTCGCCCTGATGTGAAGATTGTTCGCTATGAGACACCAGGCTTCAATTTCTCTGCAATCAACAACTGCGGTGCAAAGGCAGCCAGTGGTGAGATGTACCTTCTTTTAAATAACGATACAGAGATTATCAACGAGGGCTGTATCAGAGAGATGGTAGATGTTTGTCTCCGCCCAGACGTAGGTATCTGCGGAGCGCTCCTTTACTATCCTGACAATACAGTTCAGCATGCGGGCGTTGTAATGGGAATCGGCGGAATCGCAGGTCACACCTTTGTAGGCCTTGAGAGAAGCGAGCCAGGTTACATGTTTCGTGCCGTTACAACTCAGGATTTATCAGCTGTTACAGCTGCCTGCCTGATGGTTCGTAAAGATGTGTTTGAAGAGGTTGGCGGGCTCACAGAAGAGCTGGCTGTAGCCTTTAATGATGTGGACTTCTGTATGAAGGTTCGCGATAAGGGATATCTTGTTGTTTACAATCCACACGCAGAGCTTTACCACTATGAGTCAAAGTCACGTGGATATGAGGACACAGGAGAGAAGGTTGCCAGATTTAATTCTGAGGTTGAAAAGCTTGAGAAGAGATGGCCAGATATTCTGGATAAAGGGGATCCTTACTACAATCCAAATCTCTCAATCCTTGATGGATGGTATAGATTAAAAGAAGAATAGAGGCTTCCCCTTGAGGGGAAAAATTAAATATATGCTAAGAGTAAAAAGTTATAGATTGAGTATCAATAATATAATTGCATGCAATCTATAACTTTTTGTATATTTTTACCATAGTATATTGTGACGAAACTGTGTATATTACCTTTTGTTGTGTATTAACTAGTAATTTAGACAAAACTTGAAAGGTAATATCATGAAGAAAGTTTCAGTAAAATCGGTTAAAGTAGTACTAATTGGTATGGTAATATTCACACTTGGTACTCTTGAATTAATCAATTTGTTTTTTGGTGCGCAGAATTTGAAGGATGGTCTTGAGTACCAGACTATGCAGGGACTCAAGGCTGCATCTCTTACATATAAGCAGGTGCTAAATATAACAGAGCATAATGCAAACGTAGATAACTCTACTCTTGAGAAGGAGTTACATGACTCTACCGGATATGAGTACACATTCTTTCTTGGAAACAAGGTTGAGCGTACAACTATTGAAGGTGGTGAAGGCGGCGTCATTGAAGGTGAAATCGCCGATGCAGTTTTAAGTAAATATCAGACATATACTGATGCAAATACTGAGATTAATGGTGTAGATTACATGGTAGTTTACCAGCCACTTATTTATAACGATGTATGTTATGGAATGGCTTTTGTAGGTATGCCAAAGACTACACTTCTTTCATACATCAATAGCATGATGTTAAAGACATTAATAACAGGTCTTGTTGCAATGGCAATTGTTATTTCAATAGCTATTTATGCAGCAATTAAGCTTTCAAATGCTATTAAGGCAAATGTTGAGGCTATTAATCAGCTTTCTACAGGTGATTTATCAGTAAGAATTAATGAGAAGATTGTACGTAGACGTGATGAGCTTGGACAGACTGCAAGAGCTATTATTTCCCTTGCGGATAAGCTTGGAGATGTAATTGGTAGTGCTAAAAACTCATCTTCAGAGCTTGATACATCAGCAGAGTACCTTTCAGCTACAGCTGAGACAATTTCTATGACAGCTGAGAACGTAACAAGTGCAGTAGATCACGTTGCTTACGGTGCTTCAAATCAGGCTGATTCTTTACAGGAAGCAGTTGCAAGTGTTGAAGAAATCAATGATGCTATCCAGAACATCACTGATAATACAAATCACATGAACAAGCTTGCAGGTTACATGCAGGATAATTCTCAGACAAGCTCAGCTGCTTTACAGGAGCTTCAGGCTTCTACTGAGGAGACAATTAATGCAATCGAGGATATCGTTTCTAAGATTGACAAGACAAACAAGGCTGTTGAGTCTGTAGTAGAGGCAGTTGCAATCATCGATTCTATCGCAGCTCAGACAAACCTTCTTTCACTTAATGCTAGTATCGAGGCAGCAAGAGCTGGTGAGGCTGGTAGAGGCTTCTCAGTAGTTGCTAACGAGATTCGTGGTCTTGCTGAGCAGTCAGCTACAGCGGCAAAGAATATCGAGGAAATCATGAATGTTCTTTCTGCTGATTCACAGGCTACAATGACTAATGCAGGTCAGGTACAGGAGTCAGTTGAGAAGCAGGGTGAGGTTCTTAACAGAACGATCGATGTTGTAAACACTATGATTGGTAACATTGACGAGTCACTTGTTGTAACAAAGAAGATTGTTGAAAGCGTAGACCAGTCTGATAAGGCTACAAAGGTATTTGCTGATACAATTAATTCACTTTCAGCTATCTCACAGGAAAATGCAGCAAGCACAGAGGAAACTCGTGCATCTATGATTGAACTTGCTGAGACAGTAAGCAAGCTTTCTGAGAAGGCAAATAATCTTAATGATATCTCTAAGATTCTTGAGAAGGAAATGTCTTACTTCAACGAGAAGCAGAGTGCTTAATTATAGAAAACAAAAAAAGAAGAACTTGCGAAAATGCAGGTTCTTCTTTTTTATTTATCTTTCTGCCTCCAGTGCGCTAAAGTAAGCTAACACCTGGCTTAGGAATTCTTCTTTTTCCAGCTCTTCCAGATACCGTATCTGGGCGTCCTCTGTACTGATAAGATAAGAGGCATCATAAAACATTTTATCAAAAGAACTGCTGGCGTTCTTGTCAAAAAGGCTGGTGCCCAGGAAGTAGTTCTCAGTATTGATATCCAGCAAATCCAAAATAGTAGGAGTGAAGCAAAGAGAATTGCGTCCCTCTACATCTATCTCTTGTGGCTGAATATCCTTGTGATAGATGAACAATGGCATTTCATCTAAGTCTGTGCAATCACGCTTGTGGTCAGGGAATAAATCGGTGTAAGACTGATCAGCGTAAGTAGAATGATCTGTGGTGAAAACCAGTATTGTATTATCTGCCAGCTTAGATGATTTGAACTCTTCCAAGAAGTAGTTAAACATCTGGTCACAGTTGTAAAACTTATTTAAAAAGCCGTTGGCGCCGTCACCATATTGATACTCTTTTGAGTTGAAGGAAACGTGGGTGCCAAAGGTATAAATTCCAAGGAGGAACGGTTCATCACTTTCTTCCATCTCATGAACTGTCTGAGTGAGAAGTCTGTAAGCTTCTCCATCCGTCATGCCATCAGCAAGGCCAGTAACATTGTCCTTATCTTCAACAATTTCATCGAAGCCAAGATTATTTAAATACTGAGTGAACTCCTCATTAAAGGGTTCCGTATTTACGAAGGCTGTTCTGTATCCCTGGTCCTTTAAAACACTTTGAAGGGAGATAAGATTGTTAGCCTTTTTGTCATCATCCAGCTTATAACCACTGTAGAGCTGACCCTGAACACCACGGAGTGTAGGAAAGGTGTGGTTGTAATAATTCTTAAAAGAGATGCAGGATTTCTCGAACTCCCTTACACTTGGCATTATTTCACGTTCGTCTGAAATAATGTTTGAGCTAAGACCTTCTGTGAAAATAACAATAATATTTGGCTTCTCAGGCAAGCCTTCTGGCTTATTTATTCCATCCTCAACAGAGTCTTTATGGAAGGTGGCAAGAGCTACCTGTGGGTCTGCAGCTGCACGCTTAACATGCTGGTAACGAAGCTGATCTACAAAAATTGTAGCGAAGCTTTGTACGGGACTAAAGCGCTTATACTCAATGTTTACGGCTACTTCCACAATAAGAAGTGCAACAACAAAATAAAGGATAATTCTTTTATTTAACTTTATGACAGCTTTTCCAGGAAGGAAAATTATTGCCAGTGCTAAAACAGTTCCTAAGATATAAGCAACAGCTCGTCCGCCTAAATCCTGTAAAAACTTTACATTCTTAAGCATGGTAAGAGTCACGTAGCTGTTTCCAAAATAGAGCACAGTCATCTGTCCTACATAGATGAAAAATAGTATGCAGGCAAGGATTCGCCCCCATTTCTTCTCCACGATTAGATTATAAATAATGAAAATAAGTGCGAGCTCAGCAAGTCCAACAGTAACGTATGCAAGATGTCTTGTGGTAAAGTAAGTCATTACTGTCAGAACTACGGCAAGTATGAACTTTATAATTGTGAAAAGCCCTCGTCTGAAGGCTTTATCTTTGAGGCGTGAAATCAATTCAGGTACTCCTTTGTTTTGTTAATAAGTGGCTGCTCCACATAGTTATAAATGGCGATAGACATAGCCAGTGAAAGCAAATAAACAACCACGAAAATTCTGTAAGCTGAAAGGTCAGAAAAGTGAAGCATCAGCATAAAGTGCAGCAGGTACATTGAAAAGCTTACATTTCCAACGAGAGTGAAAACTCTGTTACCCATAAAGCGACGAACGATATTTACCTCAGAAAGAAGACATAAAATCATAATCGCCAAAGCTGCCATATAAGTGATGAGAACAGGATGCTCCCATCCAACGTAGCAATCTGACAGACGCTTATCTATAAGAGTCAGAATATCCACGGAGCTGACAATAGAAAGTATAAGGCAGATAACTACATAAACTGAACCAACAATCTCTAAAGTACGAACTCCAGCGGCAGATACCTTAGGTGCCAAAAGCTTTACAAGCTTAAGCATGTAGGCAAAGGACATACCTATAAGAAAGAGCCACAGTCTGAGTGGAGAGGCATAACCATTTCCATTCAGGAAAAGGGCTGGTGCCTTTGGCAAAAGCTGATAGCTTACAAATACAAGCAGATTTAAAAATGCAAATACTGCAAGGTTCATCTGAAGCGCAGCAAGTCCTAATTTTCCGAGTAGCTTTTTGAAGGCAGCAATAATCAAAATTATAAATGGAGCTACCAGATAGAAAAATACTTCCTGCTGAAGGAACCAGAGGTGGTTCTTACTCTTGATGAAAAACATATTTAACAAAAGACTATTGTCAGTCTGGAAATTTCTAAAATCAAAAAAGTTTAGCCCCCAAGTACCGAAGAACATGCACAGCCAGCAGGCTGGGATGATACGCATGAAACGCTTTAGGTAATAGTGACCAAATGCCTTTGGGGTAAAGTAATTAAATTCGAAATTGTCTTGTGTAAATGGCTGACAAACGAAAAAACCGCTCATGGCAAAGAAAATATTATTTCCTAATCCACCCTGAGCCAGGAAACCGCAGTGAGACAGGATGATAAGGGTGATAGCCCAGAATCGAAGTCCCTGAATTGCGTTGTTTTTGGACTGTTTCATTTATATTATTCCCTTCAAAATGTGATGGTAAATTTCAAAATTAACTCATTGTGATTATACTATAGTGACCTATGAAAAAATAGGTAAATTTGTATGTGGTCTGGGTATATGATAAAATGACACACGTAAAAATATGTAATTTAAAGGAATTATTAATGAAGAATAAACGCACATTAGCAGACTTGTCACAAGGCACTAATAACAACTTAAATCTGGTTAGGCTGATAGCCGCTTTGATGGTTATGTACATGCATTCTTTTGCCTTATGTCAGGCAAATCTTGAGGCAGATATTATGTACACGTTGTCATTCCACAAGGCACTTTCTGGTCAGGTGGGCGTAGATATTTTCTTTGTAATAAGCGGTTTTTTAATTTATAGAAGCTATGAAAGAAGTGGCGATGTAGTCAAATATATTAGAGCTAGATTCCTTAGAATCTGGCCTCTTTTAGCGCTTTTTATTTTAGTTACAGCTTTTATTTTTGGACCGATTTATACAAGTCTTTCTATGAAGGAATATTTTGCCGGAGATATAAAAGGTTATCTGATGAATTTAGTATTTAATTCATCTCAGACCAGCCTTCCGGGAGTATTTGCAAACCATATTAATCGCAGCTCCAACGGAAGTATCTGGACTTTGCAGTACGAAGTACTTTGCTACCTTTTGGTAATTGTATTGTTCCCATTTTTAAAGAAGTGCAACAAGCTTATATTTTTGCTGGTAGCTTTTTCAGGTGGTGTATATCTGTATTTTAATTATCTATGGACAGATGCTACCGTTTTTATCTTGTCAAAAGACGTGCTGGTAAATCTTGGTCGACTTACAATGCACTTTGAGATGGGTGTGCTCTACTACATCTATCGTGAGAGAATAGTTCTTCGCTACAGATATTTTTGGCTGAAGGTTGTGGCATTTATTGTTGGCTCCTACTTCCTTGATTATGAAATCGTATTTGCGTTATTTGGTACTTACATTCTTATGTGTATAGGCTTTAGCTACTGGAAGATTTCTGAGTACTACAATAAGGTGGGAGATATTTCCTACGGCGTGTACATCATGTCCTTCTTCGTGCAGCAGCGTGTCATTGAATACTTGGGTGAAATCCCATACGGCTACCGCGCATACTATATGGATACCTATCTTAATTTTGTGGTATCTGTACTTGTTGTTGTGCCATTGGCATTTATCAGCTGGCATTGCTTTGAAAAACAATTACTGAAATTAAAATAAGGAATATTATGAACGAGATTAAAGAGTACAAAGAACCAACTAATAAAATTGAAAAGGGGCTGATGTATCTTCAGCACTACGGTGTTCGTAGAACCGTTACCAAGACTTTTTTAAAGGCTATCGGTCACGATCAGGAGCACTATAGCTATCGTAAATTTTTGAAGGCACATCCTGTTACAGAAGCTGAACTTGATAAGCAGCGCCATACCGTATTTACGTATAATCCTGTAATCAGTATAGTCATTCCCCTTTATAATACACCAGAGAATTTCCTGGTGGAGTTAATTCAGTCTTTCACAGCACAGACCTATCCAAACTGGCAGCTTTGCCTTGGTGATGGAAGTCCAAAGGAAGGTTTGAGGGATATTATTCTTAAGGCTACAGGTGGACAGTGGGACGACAGAATTGTCTACAAGAAGCTGGAGGGCAATACTGGAATTGCCGGAAATACTAATGCAGCCTTGGAGCTTGCCACTGGTTCTTTCATTGGCTTTACCGACCATGATGACCTCATCACACCTGATGCAATGTTTTATATAGCAAAGGCTTTAAATGAGGACAGTACCATCGAGGCTATCTATTCTGACGAGGATAAAATTGACATGGAAGGCAAGGAATATTTCCTTCCTCATTTCAAGTCAGATTTTAATATTGATTTGTTGTGCTCACACAATTACATCACTCATCTTTTTGTTGCCAGAGCTGATTTGGTTAAGGCAAGCGGCGGCATTAAGTCTGAGTTTGATGGCGCTCAGGATCACGATTTTGATCTTAGAATTCTTGAGCAGTGTAAGAATATTTATCACATTCCAAGAGTGCTGTATCATTGGCGTACACATCCTCTTTCTACAGCGGATCATCCAGAGGCAAAGATGTATGCATATGAGAATGGTCGTCGCGCAGTAGAGGAGCACTACAAGAGAATAGGTGTGCCAGCCCGCGTGGAGCTTGATACACATTTGGGATATTACCGCACTATTTACGAGTGGCCAGATACACCGCTTTTGTCAATTGTAATTCCTAACATGAATCATTGCAGGGATTTGCAGCAGTGCATCGACAGCATTCATGAGCACACAGACTACAAGAATATTCAGTTCGTTATTGTGGAAAATAATTCCACTGAAGCAGCGTTGTTTGATTACTATAAAGAGCTGGAAATCAGAACAGACATCAACGCAAAGGTGGTTGATTTTACAGCGGCACATCCTGAGACAAAGGGCCAGTTTAATTTCTCTGCTCTTGTTAATTATGGCGTGGAAATGTCAGACGGAGAGTACATTCTCCTTTTGAACAACGACACACGAATGATTAATACAAACGCTATCTCAGAGATGATGGGATTTGTCAGAAGAAATGATGTGGGTGCAGTAGGTGCCAGATTATACTATGGCAACAACACCGTTCAGCACGCAGGACTTATTCTTGGACTTGGCGGTGTGGCAAATTCTCAATTCCATGGAAGCGGAAGAGAGCAGGTAGGATATTTCTATCGAAGCACCTGTGTGCAGGATTTATCTGCTGTAACTGGTGCATGTCTTCTTACCAGCAAGGCTGACTACCAGAGCGTGGCCGGATTTGATGAGAAGCTTGCAGTGGCCTTTAACGATGTGGATTACTGTCTGAAGCTTAGAGCAAAGGATTTGCTCTGCGTGTACACTCCATTTTCAGAGTGGTATCACTTGGAGTCACTTAGTCGTGGCTTAGACCATGAGGATCCAGAGAAGAAAGCCCGTATGGACAAGGAGACAGAGTACTTTATGTCTAAGTGGAAGGAAGTGTATGAGAAGGGTGATCCTTACTACAATCCAAATCTTTCACTGACAAAATTTGACTATTCATTTGAGTAGATAATAAGGTCAATAACATTTATAATATAAGGTAATAAATTACTTGGGGAAGTAATCAGGTTTTTACATATTTAGTGTGTTGGGGAGAGTTATCTTGTACAAGAAAAAGAAGCGCTCGTGGGTAAAGCATCTGGACTTTATTTTGCTAGACATGGTAGCTGCAGAGCTTGCACTTTTTATGGGTGTTTTCATTAAGTTTGAAGGCGCAGTTATCTTTATTAGCAGATTCGACCATTATCCATTATATGAGGATATGGCGATGCTTTTGCCATTCATAGATTTGGCAGGAGTTCTTTTTACAGAGACTTACACGGGAATTTTACGACGAAACAAATATCAGGAAGCGGTATCTACCATAGGTCATTGTCTGGTTAATGTACTTGGAATTCTGTTATACATGCAGGCAATGCAGACTACCTTCTTCTACTCAAGATTTGCTCTTGGTATAGCAGGCGGTGCAATGGTAGTTATCTCATATATTTTCAGATGTGGATGGAAACGTGTCATTCGCAAAAGAATGCTTCAGGATGTCAATAAGGCATCCCTTATTGTGGTGGCAGAATCTACCACTGTAGATGCGTGTCTGGAAGATCTTGGACACAGCCCATATTACGAATTTAAGGTAAACGGTGTGGTTGTTGTGGACAAGGATATGACTGGACAGGAAATACAGGGGATTCCTGTTGTGGCCGCAGCTGATACTTTATTTGAATATCTTAGAACCAACGTGGTTGATGAGGTTTTCCTTGATGGTAACACCATATCCAGTGAGGAAAGTCTTGCAGGACGTTTGGTAGAACAGGGACTGACAGTTCATGTGTCCCTTATTCACACAGACCATCTTATGCCTAACAGAATAATGGAGACTTATGGCCGATACATTGTACTTACCACTAGTATGCATATTGCTAACAATCGACAGGCATTTTGTAAACGATTTGGCGATATATTAGGCTCGATTATCGGTCTTGTTTTGGTAGTGATTGCTTTCATTATTTTTGCACCAATAATAAAGTTCCAGTCCAAGGGACCTGTATTTTTCAGCCAGACCAGAATCGGTAAAAACGGAAGAAAGTTTAAGTTCTATAAATTCAGAACCATGTACATGGATGCTGAGGAACGAAAGCAGGAGCTGATGGACCAGAACGAAATGACCGGAAATATGTTCAAGATGGAAAACGACCCACGTGTTATCCCAATCGGACGTTTCATGCGCAAGTACTCCATCGATGAGCTGCCTCAGTTCTGGAATGTACTAAAAGGCGACATGGCAATTGTTGGCACACGTCCACCACTGGAGGATGAATATGAAAATTACGCTTTGCACCACAAGGCAAGACTTTCTATCAAGCCGGGGCTTACGGGAATGTGGCAGGTAAGTGGTCGAAGCGATATCAAGGATTTCGAAGATGTTGTAGCTCTTGATACCCAGTATATTTCCAACTGGTCGTTGGGCCTGGATTTGAAGATATTACTTAAAACTGTTGCGGTTGTGCTTGGAGGAAAGGGTTCGAAATAATGAGCGATGCTTATTTTTCACTGATTGTCTGGACTTACGATACTGACATGGATCAGTTTAAGGATATGCTGGAGTCCATAGATCAGCAGGATTATCGTGAATTCGAATTATATATTTTGGACAACAATCCAACAAATGAGCTGGAGGTTACCATCAAGGAGTTCTTCCCTGATATCGTGGACAAGGTTCATTATCGCAGGCTGAAAAAGAAAAATGGCGGAGCCTATGCTTACAATGTTGGAATTCATTTTGCTGAAGGTGACCATGTGGTATTTCTCGGACAGCACGACCGTCTGAGTGGGAATACCTTAAGCTCTCTTAATGAGAAGCTTCAGTCTCTCGAAACAGAGGAATATATCATCTACAGTGATCATGATGAATTGGTGGGCCTTGATAGAATGAACCCACACTTTAAGAGCGATTTTAATAAGGAATTATTTTTGCAGATGAATTATATAGGAGAGTTTATCTGCATTTCCAAGAAGCTTATCAAGCAGATTGGAGAGTTCAATGAAAAAGCAAAATATTCCTATATATATGAATATATTTTAAGGGCTGCCTTCAAGAAAAAGGAAATAGCCCACGTGCCATCCCTTCTGTATCATAAGAGAACTACCTTAAAAGGAATGAATAAGGAGGAGCGTAAAGAAGCAGAATATTCCTGCAAGGAGCATCTGGCACTGGCATTATCGTATTTACGAAACACCGGTGTGGTATGCTCAGGCAGAGTGGACCAGTCCCTAAAGAAATGGCACATTGATTATGATGACACGTCCTTCAGACGTTTTGGAAAGGACTATATGTTTTTGCGTGAAGAGAATGTAAAGCTTTTCACGAGAAATAACGTAAAGAAGCTGTACGGATACCTTTGTCAGCCAGACGTGGCTGTAGTTGGAGTGCGTTTTTTAGGTAGGGGATTTACCTATGATAATGCGGGCTATATTTTTGACGAAAGTGGCACCGAGTATCCTGCCTTTCATGGACAGAGAATTTTCAGGGATACCTATGATGGCCTGGGCAGCATGCCAAGAGATGTGTCTATGGTAGATGGCGGATGTTGCATGATTGACTCCAAGGTGTACAGAATGCTTCACGGCTTTGATCCAAATCTTAGTGGCAGGGATGCCATGTTGGATTTCTGTCTGAGGGCAAAAGCCAGGGGCTATAGGACTGTTGTTGTGCCAAGGGTAATTGCTAGATTTAAAGAAAGAAATGTGGAATCCACCCAAAGTAGCCATGAAAGGCTGATGGAAAAACATGGTGAGATGATTCAAAAGGGAGATGGATTTTACAATAAAAATCTGCCAATCGGCGTGGAAAACTATATCCTTCCAGGTACTGAAAAACAACCGGAAACCAAGGAAGCAGAGTAATTCTTAAAAATTCTTAAGAATTGTTTAAATATGATAGATTCCTTGACAACTAACAAAGCTTTAGAGTAGACTTAACCATAATGCTGTCATATTATATGGCAGCATAATATTTTGGTGAAAAAAGGAATGGAGAATATAAAGTACGATGAGTAATTTTGACGATTACGATTTTGACTTGGACAGAGATTATGATTCCCAGAGGGGATTAGATCTCGATGATGAACTAGATATGTATGATTATGATCCAGATGTAAGACGCAGACGCCCAGAGGGAGTAAGACCAGCAGGTAGCAGACCAGCCGGTGCACGTCGCCCAGCAGGCTCTCGTCCAGCAGCTTCTAGAAGCAGCCAGTCACGCCAGGGTGCAGCAAGACGTCCACAGGGTAGCCGCCCACAGGGTAGCCGCCCACAGGGTTCTCGCCCAGCCGGCAGCCGTCCTTCAGGCTCACGCTCAGGAAACGGACGTCCATCAGTGACTCGTCCAGATGGTGGTCGCGCATCTTCAAGAGCTGCAGCAGATAGAAGAAGTAGCCGCCCATCTAACAGCCGCCCAGCCGGAAGAAAGAAGATGAGTAAGGCAGCACAGAAGAAAAAGAAGAGAAGAACAATTATTATAGTTGAGATTGTTATCTTATTAATCCTTGCATTGGTATTCTTCTTATGGAGCAAGTTCGGCAAGGTAAATTGGGACAACATCAATATTGATAATATCGAGACTAACAACCTCGATGCAGCTACAGAAGAGGTTCTTAGCAATTACAAGACTATCGCACTTTTCGGTGTAGATAACCGTTCTAACGGAAAGCTCGATAGTGGTAACTCAGATGCTATCATCCTTGTTTCTATTAATAATGATACAAAGGATGTTAAGATGCTTTCAGTACAGCGTGATACTTACCTTAAGGTGGATGATGATCTTTATCGTAAGTGTAATTACGCTTATAACCACGGTGGTGTTGAGAAGGCACTTGAGATGCTCAACACAAACCTTGATATCAAGATTGACGGATATGTGGCAGTTGACTTCTATGCACTTGCTACTATTGTAGACTGTCTCGATGGTCTCGATCTTGAAATCACTCAGAAGATGATTGACACAAACAACCCTGAGACAGGACAGAATGCTCTTGCAGGTTACATCGCAGAGGTTGAGAACATCCTTAATTACTATCCAAAAGAGGAAGAGGGATGGAAGTACTCAGACTGCTACTTCGATAGCCCAGGAACATATCACTTAAATGGTGCTCAGGTAGTAGGTTTCTGTAGAAACAGATACGCTGTAAACAACGATTATGGTCGTGCAGAGAATCAGCGTATGGTTATTAAGATGATTGTTGAGAAGGCTAAGCATGCTTCACCTTCACAGTTAAATGATATTGCAGATAAGGTATTCCCTAAGATTGCTACTAGCCTTTCATTCTCACAGTGTGTAGGAATGGCTACAGATGTTGGCAAGTACAACATGGCAGAGTCTTCAGGATTCCCATTTGCACTTAAGACAAAGACAGTTAGCAAGAAGACAGGTAGTGTAGTTGTACCTTGTACACTTACATCAAATGTTGTTCAGCTTCACAAGTTCTTATATGATCAGGAAGATTACGATCCTACTGATGATATGGTTGATGTTATAAGTGATCACATCCAGTCAGAGACAGGCTTGAGTGAATCAAGTGCTGAGATAACTCAGGCTAAAGATGGAGCTAATTAACAGTTAAATAAGAGGATTAAAATTATGTGTGGAATAGTTGGATATGTTGGAAAGTCACAGGCAGCACCTATTTTGCTTGATGGACTTAGCAAGTTGGAGTACAGAGGTTATGATTCAGCTGGTATGGCTGTATATGATGGTGCAAAGATTGAGTACCAGAAGGCTAAGGGACGTTTAAAGCTTCTTAGTGAGAAGACTCACGATGGTGCCACAATGCAGGGTACTATTGGTATTGGCCACACACGTTGGGCTACACACGGTGAGCCTAGTGAAACAAATGCTCATCCTCATCTTAACGAGGAAGAGACAATCGCTGTTGTTCACAACGGTATTATCGAGAACTACGCAAAGCTTAAGGAAAAGCTTATCAAGCGTGGATATACATTTAAGTCAGAGACAGATACAGAGGTAGTTGCACATCTTCTTGATTATTATTACAAGCAGGGCAACGACCCACTTACATGCGTAACAAAGGTTATGCACCGTGTTGAGGGTGCTTACGCACTTGGTATTATTTTTGCAGATTTCCCAGATGAGATTTACTCAGTTCGTAAGGACAGTCCACTTATCGTTGGAATGGGCAAAGATGGAAATCTTATTGCATCAGATGTTCCTGCAGTTCTTAAGTATACTCGTGAGGTATACTTCATCGAGAACGAGGAGATTGCAAAGCTTACTGAGAACAGCATTGAGTTCTATGATGTAGATGGACAGCCAATCGAGAAGGAATCAAAGACAATTGATTGGGATGTTGATGCAGCAGAAAAGGGTGGTTATGACCACTTCATGATTAAGGAAATCCACGAGGAACCTAAGACTGTTCGTGATACTCTTAATCCACGTATCAAGAATGATAAGGTAGATATCGAGGAGCTTGGTATGACAGATGAGGAGATTAAGGCAATCTCTCGTATCCGTATCGTAGCTTGTGGTTCTGCTTATCATACAGGTGTTACTGCAAAGTATGTATTCGAGGATTTAGCTCGTATTCCTGTAGAGGTTGATATCGCTTCAGAGTTTAGATATCGTAATCCAATCCTTCAGGAGAATGAGCTTGTTATTGCTGTTTCTCAGTCAGGTGAGACAGCTGATACAAAGGAAGCAGTTCGTATGGCTCGTGCTATGGGCAATATGACACTTGCTATCGTTAACGTAGTAGGTTCTTCTATCGCTCGTGAGTCTGAGAAGGTTATGTACACATGGGCAGGTCCTGAGATTTCTGTTGCTACAACAAAGGCATACAGTGCTCAGCTCATCGCTTTCTATCTTCTTGCAATGAAGTTTGCAGAGGTTAGAGGCCTTCTTTCACCAGAGGAGATGAAGGAGCTTATCAAGGATCTTAAGAAGCTTCCAGATCAGATCGAGATGCTTCTTGGAAATAAGGAGCGTATCCAGAAGTTTGCTAACAGATTTGTTGCAGCTAAGGACGTATTCTTCATTGGACGTGGTATCGATTATGCTATTTCAATGGAGGGCTCACTCAAGCTTAAAGAAATTTCATATATTCATTCTGAGGCATATGCTGCCGGCGAGTTAAAGCATGGTACAATCTCTCTTATCGAAGATGGTACTCTTGTTGCAGCAGTTGCTACACAGGATAATGTTTATGCTAAGACAGTATCTAACATCGTAGAGTGCAAGACTCGTGGAGCTTACATTCTCGCTGTTACTACAATTGGAAATGAGGATATCGAGAAGGTTGCAGATTCTGTAATGTATATCCCTCAGACAAACAGATACTTTACTAACTCACTTGCAATTATTCCATTGCAGTTATTTGGTTACTACGTATCAGTTGGTAAGGGCTACGATGTTGATCACCCAAGAAACTTGGCAAAATCAGTTACTGTAGAATAAAAAGATTTATAAAGGTAGTAGTTTTTCGCAAAAAGAACTACTACCTTTCACTTACTTATCACATTACGGGTTTAAACTACAGGCATGTAATGAGAAAGGAAGGCGAGTTAAATGAGTGATTACTTCAATAACAACAATGACTTTAACACAGACGAGCAGAAAAACTCAGGAACATACTCTTACAAGAAGGACGAGATTAATCAGGGTGAATCATATTATCAGTGGTCGCCTTATGATGATGGCAATAGAGTAAAGAAAAAGAAGACTAGCACTTTTGGCAAGAAGCTTGGAAATGCAGCAGCCATTGCGTTGGTATTCGGTCTTGTAGCAGGATTGGCATTCCAGTCAGTTGTGGCAGTTACCAATAGACTTTGGAAGCTGGAGGATGCAAATCAAACAGCTATCGAATCTACAAAGACTGAGGACAAGGACTCTAAGGTAGAATCTACAAGCACAGCTTCAGGTACTACCACAGCTACAAAGATTACTACAGATGTTTCTGAGATAGCAGAGAATGTTCTCCCAGCAATCGTACAGGTTACAAATGTTGGTATTAAAGAATACCAGACATTCTTTGGTACAATGCAGCAGCCTACACAGTCAGCTGGTTCAGGTATCATTGTTGCACAGGATGATGATTACATTTACATTGCTACAAACAATCATGTTGTCAGCGGTGCAGAGACACTTACTATCACCTTCAATGATGACCAGGCTGTAGAGGGTACAATCAAGGGAACAGATTCTTCATGTGATCTTGCAGTAGTATCAGTTGCAGTAAAGGATATTCCATCAGATACACTTTCATCTATCAAGGTGGCAACACTTGGTGATTCTGATTCCACAGTAGTTGGTGAGGCAGCCATCGTTATTGGTAATGCTTTGGGATATGGAACATCAGTAACAAACGGTATTATCTCTGCTAAGGACCGCGAGGTTTCAGTTCAGGACGATGATGGAAATGTAGTTACAAATTCTCTTATCCAGACAAATGCAGCGGTTAACCCTGGTAACTCAGGTGGTGCTCTTTTGAATGCTAAGGGAGAGGTTATTGGAATTGTATCTGTTAAGCTTGCAGATGCAGAGGTTGAAGGAATGGGTTATGCAATCCCTATTTCTTTTGCATGGTCAATCATCCAGCAGATGGTAGACAATGATGTAGTATCAGAGCTTGATGCTTCATACCTTGGTATCGCTGGTAAGGATATCACTTCAGAGATGTCAGAGCAGTACAATGTACCAGTTGGTGTTTATGTAGCACAGGTTGTTTCTGGCTCAGGTGCTGATGAGGCAGGCATCGAGGTAGAGGATGTTATCACTGGCTTCAACGGACGTACAGTAACATCAGTAAATACATTGAACAATATCATGAAGTACATTTCAGCAGGCACTACTGTTGATGTGACAGTAGCAAGACATGACAATGACTACAAGGAAGAGACAATTAAGGTTACCTTGACACGTAGAATTGATAAGGTTCAGTAAATCAAAGATTAAAGTAGGAAGGGGCTGTCGCACTAAGAAACTAGTGCGAGGCCCCTTTTTGTATGCGAAAATACTGTGTTTAACACAAAAATCGGGCTTCGAAAAGCCCGATTTTTGCTGTAAAATTAGTTTATGCTACTAAACAAAATCTTACAAGGAGATTATACTGTATCTTCCTTGTATCATCAAATCAAACTTCCGCTAGACATAGAAATATCCATTCCATCCGATGATCCGGTACGCCTGGTAAGTGCATTTGTGGAGGAAATGAATCTTTCTGATCTTTATGAGACTTATAACAGAATCAGAAAGAATCAGGCTACACCACGTCAGATGCTTAAGATTGTCATCTATGCAGCAATGAACAGAATC
>NZ_FNDP01000041.1 GCF_900100545.1 Pseudobutyrivibrio sp. 49 | reverse complement strand
GGCAGCGTAAATTTGTACTCGGAAATCACAGAAAAGACTATCCATGTGTTTTATGATAAGAATTAGATTTGTTATAATCTTACTCTTTTTCTCTTTTAAAAGGAAGCCCTGCTTCGCAGGCCTCTAATTAAGTGCACAAAGCGTACTTTACTGTACGACAAATAATCCTTCGTTTGCTTGTTGATATTTTATCTGCCTTGAAATGGGTGTCAAGGACTTCAGCCTTCGGTGCGTAGCATCCTTGACTCCCATTTCTGGGCAGATACACTGTAAATCAAGCAAATGAAAGATTAGGTTTGTGCGAAGCACGTTTATTAAAGGCAACACCGTCAGGTGTTGTTTCCTTTTAAAACCAACTTCTTACATAGTAATAATCATGATTTTTATTGATTTCATCTTCCAAATATTTAGGCAAAGCTGAATGAAAGCACTCTATGTATTTTCCATACTCCTTATCAGAAAAGGTACGATCTCTTTTATTGGCTGTTACCATCTTTGTAGCAGATATTTCTAATTCTTCTGTGCCAGCTGCTTTAGAAAGTACTTCCTTTTGATACCTTGCTAATTCAAGCATGTTTCCTGAATTATACGTATATTCTCTGAATCTAGCCATTTGAGATGCTCCATGATGACTCCATCCTAACGGGTCTGTACTCATTCTAGATGACAACACATGGTAAACATGCCCCTCAGTACTACTTCCAACCACATTTTCTAATCTAGATAGTCTTATTTTTGCAGCCGACCAGTTTTTAAGGATGTAATCTGAACTAGATTTTATTCTATTCACATCCGACTCAGATTTTGCGTAATCCAAAAGTCTTTCTACAAGTCTGTTGAAATCATCTTTTGTAGCCTGCCGTATTGTTTTTCTTATTTCTCTTTGCGCATCCCAAGATGTATCTAACATATGGCTTGTCATCTTAAAAATGTACTTACTAAGATGAAATTCATCTAGGACATATTTAACCCCAGCTATGTGATTTAGTCCTTCCTTAATCCAGCTACCTCCGTCTGCGTTAAGATATATTTTCTCTAAACACTCTGTATCATAAAAGTTTTCTATATATTCAAAAACTTCCTTCCATAGTTCTTTATTATCTTGCTCTGTCCCTCTACAAAAATAGTGAGTTCCAATCAAGCAATTACGTTTGCTTCCTGGAGCTTCAGGTTCAATTCCTTCATAAACATATATGATTTTATTTATCGCCCCATTATTCTTTCGTCCCATGGAATTTACAACTAAATCCCCCTTAGTCTCTTTAAACTGAAGAGCGTAATGATCTTCATCTGCATCTATGTACAAGTACTTTACTTTTTTCTTTTCCCTAGGAATTTCCAGCTTGGGAAATCTGGTTTTATGTAGTAGTTCTTTTACAGCCTCCTTACTTATGGCATCTTCACTACAAATACTTTGACCTGCTCTACGGTAAGAAGTCTGAGTTGCTTCTTCATAAACTTTTGCAATTGCATCCACACTTAGGTGCTGATTCTCTGTTAGACCAAGAGCTTTATCCAACAGGTAACACATAACCTCTTTACCGTCTTCAGTTTTGAGATCTTTAGAAGTAAATAACGTCTTGGTGTAATTTATCGTTCCTAAAGATGTAATAAGAGACTTATTATCATGTGTTTCAACCACCCAATGTTTCTTTCTTTTATCACTTTCACGTATAAGTTGATCCATTTCCTCAAGTGTCTCTTCAATAAAAATACGGCCCAGTTTCCTTACCTCACTTTCAACATTTAGTATAAACTCAGCTAAATCTTTTGGGTTTTGATATAACTCTTTTTGTATTTCTAAAAATCTTTGAATGCACACTTCTCCAAAATACTGTATACTCTTTTGCATAAAAGAACATCCTCCCTTGATAAAGTTTTTTTCGCAAACCATAACCTTATCACAAGAAGGATGTTCTTTTTGTATTTATTCTATTTTTTCCGACTAAAAGTTTACTCTAGC
>NZ_FNDP01000007.1 GCF_900100545.1 Pseudobutyrivibrio sp. 49 | reverse complement strand
GACGTCCCTGATCTGGAGAATATTTATCTCTGACCAAATCATAAATAAAAGACCAATCAATAGCTTTATCTATAATTCTGAGAAGATGATCTTGAGGAACCAAGTCATCAGTACATACAAATTCAATCTGCTTTCTAGCCTTCTCGTTTTGTTCTGTAATCATTATTCTAACCCCTTATTTTGATAGTATTATTATACCAAAAAAGAGGCGAAAAAGCTTGTAAAATCAAGGTTTCTTTAGACTTTAGAAGGACTAAAAATGAAAGAACTGGAGTCCGCAGACTCCAGTTCCTCCTTATAAAAAAGAAAAGGTCGCGGCGAAAGCCGCGACACTTTGTCTACAGTCTGAAAGGACTATCAAATTGATAGTCCTTTTTGTTTGCCACGGCGCGCCCCCATTGCCGAAGGCAATCATTTATGGGCGCTGCCTTCCCGTAGTTTTTTATATCATTTATCCCTCAATTGCTATATATTTTGTCTCCTCTTTTTCAGGTAAGGCTTCTTTCTTAGGAATGCTAAGTGTAAGTACGCCATCCTTAAATGCTGCGTGGATATCTTCCTGAGTTACATTGTCTCCTACATAGAAGCTTCTTGAGCAAGAACCTGTGTAACGCTCGCGGCGGATGTATTTTCCATCATCATCCTGCTCATCATTGTTCTGATTTGTCTCAGCCTTAATTGTAAGATAACCATCCTTCAACTCAGCCTTGATATCTTCTTTTGCAAATCCTGGAAGATTCATATCTACAGTGTAGTCATTCTCGTTTTCCTTAACATCTGTGGTCATCATTCTTGCGAAATCATTGTCGTAGTGGTGACCAAAACCTGTCATACGTGGTACTCCGAAGAAATCATCCATAAAATCATTTGATAAAATACTAGGCATTAACATAATTACTACCTCCTCTTATATATGAAATATAGTTTTAATCCCGGTTACGTTGCTGCCACAGGATTTTTATCTCCTGTTCAGCCAGGTTGGTTTGGGAAGCTTTTCTTTTTTCCTTCCCTTGTTGTAACTATGTTATACACCCGTTGTTAGCACTCGTCAATAGAGAGTGCTAATAATTTATAATTATTTAATATTTAGTTTATAAATTGTCTGATTTATTCTTTTCAATCAGCTTCATCACATCACCAAGCTGTCCTGTAATCTCGCTGTAGTTCTCACGAATATGAGGACGAAGACAGTCAACACAGGATTTTATACCTGACTCTGTAAATTTAAAATTTCCACCGCACTTATCTCCAAGGCAATAAAGAGGACAATAACAGAACAAGCAGTTAAAGTCCTCTGGTTTATCAGTTTTGTGACATGGAAAATATTCACATTCTGTATTTTGAATAAACTTATAATGTTCCATTGGGTGCTCCCTATATAATTTATACTCTGCACCCATGATAACAACACTATCCTAAAATATCAATGTACTCACCTGAAAGAGCCTTATTCATGCTACGAACTGCGCAAAATTTGCCACACATAGAACAGGTGTCATCAAACTCTGGTGAGCGGTCTGCTCTGATAGCTTTGGCTGTCTCTGGATCCAGCGAGCACTCCCACTGCATATCCCAATCAAAAACCTGACGAGCTTCTGCCATCTTATTATCAATGTCCATGGCATGTGGAATCTTTTTTGCAATATCTGCTGCATGAGCTGCAATCTTTGAAGCAATAATTCCCTGCTTAACATCATCAACATTTGGAAGTGCAAGATGCTCCGCTGGAGTGACATAGCAGAGGAAAGCTGCACCATTTTGAGCCGCAATTGCGCCACCTATAGCGGATGTGATGTGATCGTAGCCCGGTGCAATATCAGTAACAAGAGGTCCAAGTACATAGAAAGGTGCCCCCATACAAATCTTCTGTTGAATCTTCATATTTGCAGCGATTTCATCCATCGGCATGTGTCCTGGTCCTTCTACCATTACCTGAACATCCTTCTCCCATGCTCGCTTTGTAAGCTCTCCAAGGCGAACAAGCTCCTCAATTTGACATACATCTGATGCATCTGCAAGACATCCTGGGCGACAGGCATCACCAAGAGAAATTGTGACATCATGCTCACGACAGATTTCAAGAATCTCATCATAATATTCGTAGAAAGGATTCTCCTCTCCAGTCATTGTCATCCATGCAAACACAAGTGAACCACCACGGCTGACAATATTCATTTTACGCTTATGCTTTTTGATCTGCTCAATTGTCTTTCTTGTAATTCCGCAGTGAAGTGTAACAAAATCCACGCCATCCTCAGCGTGAAGACGAACCACATCAATGAAATCCTTTGCTGTAAGTGTGGCAAGGTCTCTCTGATAGTGAATGACACTGTCGTAGATTGGAACTGTTCCAAGCATAGCTGAGCATTCTGCCACAAGCTTCTGTCTAAATGGCTGTGTGTTGCCATGGCTGGATAAATCCATGATTGCTTCTGCACCCATGTCTACTGCCGCCATAACCTTTTCCATTTCTATATTGTAATCCTTGCAATCGCGAGAAACACCAAGGTTTACATTAATCTTTGTGCGAAGCATGCTGCCTACGCCCTCTGGATTAATGCATTTGTGATGCTTATTTGCAGGGATGGCAACCTGTCCCTTTGCTACCAAATCACGAATCTCCTCAGGTGTGCGATATTCCTTCAAAGCCACCTGCTTCATCTCTGGTGTAATAATCCCCTGTCTTGCTGCATCCATCTGTGTTGTGTAATTGCTCATTATAATCTCCTTTATAAAAAAATCTAATTTTATCCTACATATACGTAGTCATTAAATACTGGCTGAAGCCCCTCTGCTGTAATGTCTATATACATGCTATCAAGGCTTCGTCCATCTGATATTTCAAACTGCTCGTCACCTGACTCCTCTTCCTGAGAACCAGTATATTTTTCCTCGTGGTCACCAATTCCTGTGGATACTCCTGCTGAGACCTTTGTTGCTGCGATTTTCACAATGCCATTTCTAAATTCTGCTGTCTCTCTGGATGATACTGTGATTCCGCAGAATGGCAGGAAAATTCTGTATGCGCAGATAATCTGGCAAAGCTGCTTTTCTCCTACATCAAGAGGATTGATTGTATCATTATTGATGATAGGACGAAGTCTCGGACATGAAAGGGACATCTCAGCATGTGGATATTTTCTCTGTAGGAAATACACATGAAGAGCTGATGCAAGAGCATCCTTTCTAAAATCTGAAAGACCTAAAAGTGCAGAAAAAGCCACACCTCTCATGCCCCCCATAAGGGCTCGCTCCTGTGAGTCAAATCTGTAAGGCCAGATTCTCTTATTTCCCATGAGATGTAATGTCTCGTATTTATCGCTGTCGTAGGTTTCCTGGAAAACTGTCACATAATCCACTCCGCATTCATGAAGATATTTGTAATCCTCCACATTTACAGGGTAGATTTCGATGCCCACCATCTTGAAATATTTGCGGGCAATTTTGCATGCCTCACCAATATATTTCACATCGGATTTTGTAGGACTCTCACCTGTTAGAATGAGAATTTCCTCCATACCGCTATCAGAAATGACCTTCATCTCATGCTCAATCTGCTCCATAGAAAGCTTTAATCTTTTTATTTTGTTGTAGCAATTGAAGCCGCAGTACACGCAATAATTCTCACAATAATTTGCAATGTAAAGTGGTGTGAAAAGATATACCGTATTTCCGAAGTGCTTGCTTGTCTCCTTCTGAGCCTTCAGTGCCATCTGCTCCAAATAAGGTTCTGCTGCAGGTGAAAGAAGAGCTTTAAAATCTTCTATAGTACATCTGTCGCTCTCTAGGGCACGTCTTACATCTTTGGCTGTATATTTGCTGTAATCATAGGATTCAAAATGCTCCATTACGCATTTACGAACATCCGATTCTATTACATCCATCCCTGGAAGATATTCCATGTGATTGATTCTGCTAGATGGGTCCGTCTCTATCTGATGCTTTCGCTCCAAGCCTGTCTTTGTGAGAAGGTCTGAGTCAATCAAAAAATTATTCTCCATGACATCCTCCTAATGTAAAAATCCAGTAAGAGGATCTGAAGCTGCTGCACCTCTTGTTAGAACACGTCCAAGACCTGCAAGATATGCCTTTCGTCCAGCCTCGATAGCATCCTTGAAGGCTGATGCCATCATTGTCAAATCTCCTGCTGTAGCAAGGGCTGTGTTTGCCATGATAGCAGCGGCTCCCATCTCCATTGCCTCGCATGCCTGTGATGGCTTTCCTATTCCGGCATCCACTATGATAGGAAGATCGATTTCATCTATCAAAATCTGGATAAACTCCTTTGTGGCAAGTCCCTTGTTTGAACCGATTGGAGAAGCAAGTGGCATAATTGTAGCTGCACCAACATTTTGAAGTTCTCTTGCCACATTTAAATCTGGGTACATATATGGCATTACCACAAAGCCTTCCTTTGCAAGTATTTCTGTAGCCTTGATTGTTTCATAATTATCTGGAAGGAGATATTTGCTATCTCTCATAATTTCAATTTTTACAAAATCACCACAGCCAAGCTCTCTTGCAAGGCGGGCGATTCTAACAGCCTCCTTTGCATCTCTAGCTCCGCTTGTGTTTGGAAGAAGTGTTACCCCATCTGGAATATAATCCAAAATGTTTTCTTCCTCCTTAGTGTTTGTACGTCTTACTGCAAGAGTAATAATCTGCGCTCCTGCATCCTTCACTGCAGCTTCGATAAGCTTCATTGAATATTTTCCTGAGCCAAGAATAAATCTTGAATCAAATTCTTTTCCACCGATTACCAGTTTGTCGTTTTCCATTTTTAATCCTTTCACATTATGTATAAACTAAGGCTGAGTCTCTCCCATCAATATCCTAAGAGCCATATGGGCCTCATGAGCCGCACATGCCATCACTCTTGATGATATAAGCCCAATGCCCGAATTCACATCACTTACCCCATCTCCTGAGATGAAAAATCTGGATGTGATTTTTTTTGTCACTATCTCATTTGCACTTCCAAAGCCCGCCATACCAGAGCTGGATACCAGATATTTATCGGGATAATTCGTAAATACGATATCCGCCAGCATTGCTTTGCATTCTGGCTTATCAAATGCTTCACAGATTACATCAGCATCCTTAATGAGTGATGGAGTATTCTCCTCTGTGAGCTTTACCAGATGAGTCTCTATTTTGATAAAGGGATTTATCTCCAAAAGATTTTCCTTTAGTGCATCAGTTTTTGGCGTTCCCACCTGATTAAATTTGTATTGCTGACGATGAAGATTAGTCACATCCACAGTATCGAAATCTATCAAAATCAGTTTTCCTATACCCACTCTAGCAAGGCATATTGCTATGTTTGAACCAAGTCCTCCCAGACCGCAGATTGCCACGGTAGCATCATCAAATTTCTTTTGATTTTCTATACCATGCCTATTAGTCAGAGCCTGATAAAATTCTTCCTTTGTAACCATTTATCAGCCCCCTCCAACAAAGCTAACAACCTCCAGCACATCTCCCTCCTTCAGTATCACCTGATCAAGTGTTGCCTTAGGAATTATTTCCTCATTTAGCTCCACAGCTATAGTTCTAAAGTCATACTCCAATTCCAGCAGAAGACTCTCTACAGTCCTCCCTGCTACTTCGTATGCTTGTCCATTTACCTGAACCATCTCTTTCTCCTTTTTCACTTTTTATTCCAACCATATGATTTAAAGGGCCAGAACCCTGTCCTAAATTCAAGCCTGCTGATATTGCAGCTGTAATATATTCCTTTGCACGCTCCACAGATTCCTTAAGTGTGTATCCTAAGGCAAGGTTTGATGCAATGGCACTTGATAATGTACAGCCTGTTCCATGGGTGTTGTCATTATCAATTTTTTCTCCTTCAAACCATGTGATTACACCATTTTCATAAAGCAGGTCGCAAGCATCCTCCACGCTATGTCCGCCTTTGATAAGTACGCTGCAGCCGTACTCATTTCCTAATTCTTTTGCAGCCTTTTCCATCCCTGCCTTATCAAAAATCTTGCGTTCTACCAGACATTCAGCCTCCGGAATATTCGGAGTGATTACAGTAGCTATGCTAAAAAGATTGTCCGCCATAACCTGCGATGTATTTTCTTCCATTAGTCTGCTTCCGCTTGTTGCCACCATTACAGGGTCTACGACGATATTTGAGACTCCGTACTCTTTTAGCTTTTTAGCTACCAGTCTCACCTGCTCTGGTGATGGAAGCATTCCGATTTTTACAGCATCGGCAGGGATATCTGTAAGGCAGGCATCGATCTGCTTTCCAAGGAATTCTGGGCTTGATTCCACAATTGCACTTACCCCTGTAGTGTTCTGGGCAGTCATGGCTGTAATTGCCGTCATACCGAACACGCCGTGGGCTGTCATTGTTTTGAGATCCGCCTGAATTCCTGCTCCACCGCTGCTATCACTACCTGCGATAGATAAAACGACTTTCATTTTTCTTCTCCTTATGCTCTTAATTCCACAAATTTTTTCTTCATTTCTGTGGCAGCCACCATAGGTGAATCTGCTTTCATTATTGCTGACACTGCGCACACACCGGCAATGTCGATTCCCTTAAGCACATCCATATTTGAAGGATTTAGTCCACCGATGGCATTTACAGGAATTGGCACCGCCTGGCAAATCTTATCCAGTGTCTCTGTGGATGTGATGATGGTCTTTACCTTCGTGGTAGTCGGATAAATAGCACCCACCCCCAAATAATCTGCGCCAGCCTCATAGGCTGCCTTTGCCACCTCCACAGTCTTAGCAGTAGCTCCAAGTATCTTATTAGGGCCAATGATTTTTCTTGCTAGGGCAAGAGGCATATCCTCCGCACCTACATGGACGCCCTCTGCATCCACAGCCAGCATTACATCCACCCTGTCATCAATAATCAGAGGCACATTATATTTTTTTGAGATTTCATGAACTGCCTCAGCCAGCTCTATGTATTCTCTTGTGGTTCTGTTTTTCTCTCTCAGCTGCATGAGGGTCACTCCTCCCTTCAGCGCCTCCTCCACACGAAACAAAAACTCCTCCCTGTCGTATGGCGTACTATCTGTAATAAAGTACAATTCAGTATTAAATTCCATTATTCCCTCCACTCCGGCTGGTTACGCATAAAAAAAGGAGACCACCTGATTTCTCAAATGGTCTCCATGTAATTTACGTTACGCACGGCATCCCTACGTTGGCATTATCCAAATCAGGTTCTCGGTCGAAGGTCACACCTTCCTCTCAGCCTGTCTACAAGCTCCCGTCTATTTAGTTCTTCAATATAATGCCCTATCTCTGAAGAATTTGCAACATATATTTTTAAAATGGAGAATTATCTTTACCTTAATAAACAATATATTGACATCATCCTAAAATTTATTATAATTACTACCGCAATGCGGCAATTTATATTGACACCATATATGACACCATTTTATAATAAAGGAGATAAGTATGTCTAAATGGGAAAAACTACTAAAAAAGATTCTTTCTTTAGATCCAGACATAAGATTTGAAGAATTACAAAAAGTATTAGAAAGCTATGGATATGAAATGAAGGCTCCTAAATCTGGAAGTAGTCATTTTACTTTCAGAAAGAAAGGCTATCCTATCATCACTATTCCAAAGCATATTCCTATTAAGAAAGTTTATATTCAAATAGTTAAGGAACTAATAGAAAGTGAGGAATCCAAACATGAAAAAATTTGATGAGTACATGAAACTTCCTTACAAAATGGAAATAATCCCAGACACTGACGAAGGGGGATTTGTTGTTTCTTTTCCTGAGCTTCCCGGCTGCCTCTCTATGGGGGAAACTATGGATGAAGCTATAGCAAATGCCATGGATGCAAAAAAGGAATGGCTACATGCAAATCTTGAGGAAGGAAATGAAATCCCTTTACCAGACTCAATTAACAATTACTCTGGTCAGTTTAAACTCAGAATTCCAAAAAGTTTGCACAAATCCCTTGCAGACCACTCTAAAGCTGAGGGCATAAGCATGAACCAATATTGCCTATACCTGCTTACTAAAAATGATGCTTTATATTCTTAATATTAGGAAATTATTATGGATGATAAATTAGAAAATCTTGATACACTTGCAATTGAAATCTTAAAAGCTCCATCTGACAAAGAAAAGTCAGCCCAGGCTTTTAGATTACTTAGATATTCTACTGGCATGAATAGAAAAGAATTATGTGAATATCTTCATATCCCCTATAACACCATGAGAGATTGGGAGCAGGCCAAACGAGCTATGCCCCCCTATGTTTTCGAGCTAATTTTATACAAGCTTAAAAATGAAAATATATTTATCAAATAATTTTTACGCCACACTTGTCCATTATTGCCAATTATCTTGACAACTCAACATTTTAGGTGTATTATCTCAAATATTTTAACTAAACATTTTTAACTAACAGTTTTCTAAACGGAGAATATGTCATGGAAATTAATGGAAAAAAATTAGCCCATGGGATAATACAAGGTGGAATGGGCGTAGGTGTATCTCTTTCAGGACTTGCTGGAAATGTGGCAAAGCAGGGCTGCATGGGCGTGATTAGCTCAGTAAATATTGGCTTTAAGGAGCCAGATTTTTTACAAAATCCATTCGAGGCTAATATCAGAGCTTTGAAGGAGCATATTAGAAAGGCTAAAGAAATTGCCGGTGGAAATGGCCTTATCGGCGTAAATATAATGGTGGCTGTGAGCCACTACGAAGAGACTGTAAAGGCTGCTATCTCAGCCGGGGCAGATGCCATCATTTCAGGTGCTGGTCTGCCACTTAATCTTGCAGAGCTTGTGAAGGGAAGTAACACCTTGTACGCTCCTATAGTTTCAAGCGCAAAAGCTGCCATGCTCCTTTGTAGAACCTTTGCAAAAAAGGCTCAGTCTATACCGGATTTCATCGTTATAGAAGGTCACAAGGCCGGCGGTCACTTAGGCTTTTCTGCTGACGATTTAAATAATAATACCTGCCAGGACAACATCGACATCCTTAAGGAAGTCCTTGAGGCTATCAAGCCTTTTGAAGAACAGTTCAAAAAGAAAATTAAAGTGTTCCTTGGTGGAGGAATTTTCACTGGAAAGGACATTGCAGAGGCCATTAAAAACGGCGCAGATGGTGTTCAGATTGGTACAAGATTTATAGCCACAGAGGAATGTGATGCTTCCACTGCATTCAAGGAAATTTTAGTAGATGCCACGGAAGAAGATATTAAAATCATCAAAAGTCCAGTAGGAATGCCTGCCAGAGCAGTATTTACCCCTATGCTTCAAAGCTTAGAGGAAGGCAAAAGCTTCTTTGCCAAAAGATGTAACGGCTGCCTAAAGGCTTGTCCAAAGGGAGATAAAATCCCTTATTGTATCAGCCGAGCACTAATCGCTGCTGTAGAAGGCAATAAAGAAGAAGGCCTTTTCTTTTGTGGAGAAAACGCCTTCCGCATTAACGAAATTACAACTGTCAAAGATTTAATTGACGAACTAATCGACGAATATAAACTCTGTATGAATGCAGTTTAAATCGATATTATTTCAATTCCAGTCTTTAAACGTTCAAGGCCATCCTCCAGGGTGGCCTTTGTGCATGCCACATTCATTCGAAGGAAATCCTTTCCATCTCCTCCGTAGGCAGTACCTGCTGAGAGATATAGACCTGTTTCCTTTCTGATGCGGGCTGCTAACTCCTTGCTTGAAATGCCAGTAGCACTTACATCTATCCAAAGAAGATATGTGGCGTCCCCGCGTACTACATGAAGCTTAGGGATATTTTCATCCACATATTCTTCCACTCTTCTTCTGTTTTCAAATAGA
This sequence comes from Pseudobutyrivibrio sp. 49, assembly GCF_900100545.1. Lineage (GTDB taxonomy): Bacteria > Bacillota > Clostridia > Lachnospirales > Lachnospiraceae > Pseudobutyrivibrio. The sequence continues at coordinate 128,191 of NZ_FNDP01000007.1, read as the reverse complement.
TATTCTCTTAATTCATCAAGCCATTGACCACCATGATTAAAAGCTGCAACAGCTGCATGGGCCGCAAATACATTTGGCTCAGCCACCTCATCGGTATTGATTCCGCGCCAAACCCTATGACGTAAAAATCTGTTAGGAACAAAAATAGCTGCTGTCTGAATACCTGGAATACTAAATGTCTTGGTAGGAGCAATACAAGTGATGCTCACATCCTTACAAGTATCTGAAACACTGGCAAAAGGTACATATTCCTTGCCTGGCTCTACTAGGTCACAATGAATTTCATCTGAAATAACTGTAACTCCATACTTGTGGGCAAGCTCTCCAACCTTTGCCAAATCCTCCCTGCTCCAGATTTTACCAACTGGATTATGAGGATTACATAGAATCATGAGGCTAGCCTGAGGATCAGACATCTTCTCCTCTAAATCTGCAAAATCCATAGAGTAAACCCCGCCCTCGTAATGAAGTGGGCTCTCTAAAACTCTGCAGCCATTATTCAAAATGCTATTGAAGAAAATATTATAAACAGGTGTCTGAATAATCACCTTTTCATTTGGTGTAGTAAGCTTTCGAACGATGGATGAAATAGCAGGAATAACACCTGTACAAAACATCAACCACTGGCGTTCAATCTCAAAGCCGTGACGATTCTTCCACCAGTTAATATATGCCTCATACCAATCGTCGTTGACATCAGTATATCCGAAGACACCCTCTGCAACACGTTTCTGAAGTGCCTCAATGATTTCTGGAGCAGTCTGAAAATCCATGTCTGCCACCCACATAGGAAGCTCATTTTCAGCCACATCCCACTTCATTGAATCAGTACCACGTCTGTTAACTACTGCATCAAAATTATATTTTCCCATTAATTCCAGTCTCCTATTTTCTGTCTCTACGCCACTCGACGATTTCTTCTGTCTTTCCAATCTGTTTGCAGTTGATGACAGTCTTTGATGGATCAACTAAATCTGGCTCCACAATAAGATGCTCAATTTCAGGCGCTGTTATTGTGCCGCTAATTGGATTGAATACACTATCAATCTTTGTAGTAATATTCGCATTTACGTTATCAACATATTCGAAGGCAAGTGTTGTATTTATCAACTTGCAGTTTTCCATTTCAAGATTATCAATGTAGCAAAAGCCTTGCAAGCTCTCGATTGTACAATTTACAAATTTAAGATTTTTTGAATTCCATCCAAGGTACTCACCACAAATATATGAATCGTAAACTGTTACATTCTCTGTGTTCCAGAAGCTATCCTTTGAAAGCAACACAGAATTTCTTATAGTAATATTTTTTGCTCCATCAAAAGAGTAATTGCCATCAAGCTTGAATCCATCAATCTCGATATTTTCTGAATTCATAGCAAAGTAGCTTCCCTTTGCATAAACATTAGAAAGCTTGATATTCTTACAATTCCAGAATGTCTCTTCAGCATTTGTAAGCTGAACATTTTCAAGTGTAACTCCATCGCAGCGACGGAAATTCTTTGGTGCTGTGATAAATGAATCCTTCACGTAGATATCGTTTGTGTACCATACACCCGAACGGCCCATCTCAAGCCAATTACATCGCTCTACCTTGACATTATTTGAATACCAGATAGGATACTTATATTTGAACTGAGAATCATAGACTTCGATATTCTTACTTTCCTTTAAAGGAGATTCTCCCTCATCAAATATCGAATCGTAGATACAAGCCCCATCCTCTGCATAAAGAGCACGTTCTCCCTTAAAAAACTGCTGTCTATATTCTTTCATTTTTATTTCCTCCAAGATAAATATAACTCTTCTTGAGTATATCATCAAAATTTGGTTTTGTAAAATTTAATTGCCTTAAATATTTATTAACAAATTATTAAATACTAATCAAATTATTTACAACGAAAAAAAGAGATGCCCTTTCAGGCATCTCCCGAATAGCATTATTTATTTGATCTAATACCAACAACCTTTAATGTATTTCTAGCAACAAACTCAGTTTGAATCCCCTTGAGCTGTAAATCCTCAGCTCTTCTGTACAAATCTTCTGCGCCAGTACATTTAATGATTTCACCTACTGCCATTCTCTTCTTCCTCCCCGGGTTATATTTTATATTTTGCTCGCCCATTCTATGTAAGTTGTCCCGCGAACATCCTTATAATAGGCGCTAAATGGGGATTTGTCTATACAAATACTGTGAACAATTTGTGAATTCTGTGAAAACGTTTTCGGAAACCGGTTGCGCCTGACAGTATGTCAAACGCTTGATATACTGTTATTCAATGGAAACTAATTTTAGACAATTGTTTTTCTATAAATTGAAAAAGTACCTGTGTCATTTTGACACAAGTACTTTTTATATATGGAATAATTATATTAGTTGTCTATTTTATCGCTTAACTCTGGCGCCTGCTCCACCCATAATTGCCTCTACTTCAGCGCATGTTGCCATTGTAGTATCGCCAGGTGTAGTCATGGCAAGTGCACCGTGAGCAGTGCCGTATTCTACAGCTTTTGCTGCATCTCCTGTAGTCATAAGACCATAAACAAGACCTGAAGCAAATGAATCTCCACCACCAACACGGTCAAGAATCTCAAGCCCCTTATAATCCTTTGCCTTGAAGATTTGTCCATCTGCCCAGCAAAGTGCAGACCAGTCATTTACTGTTGCTGTTTTAACAGTACGAAGTGTTGTGGCTACTACCTTGAAGTTTGGATAAACCTTTGCAGCCTCATCTATCATCTTCTTATATCCATCCACATTAAGCTCTTTGAGATTTGCATCATTGCCCTCAATCTCAAAACCAAGGCATGCTGTAAAATCTTCCTCGTTGCCAATCATTACATCAACGTACTTTGCAATTTCTTTATTTACTTCCTGTGCCTTCTTCTGACCACCGATAGCTGACCACATAGAAGCACGATAGTTAAGATCATAAGATACAATTGTGCCATACTTCTTTGCAGTCTTAATTGCCTTTACTACTGTCTCTGCTGACTGCTCTGAAAGTGCTGCATAGATTCCACCTGTGTGGAACCATCTAACACCAAGCTCACCAAAAATATAATCAAAATCGAAGTCCTTATCAGTGGCCTGAGAGATAGCTGTGTTTGCTCTATCAGAAACACTAAGTGCTCCACGGATACCAAATCCTCTTTCTACAAAGTTAAGTCCATTTCTGCACTCACGACCAATACCATCTGTCTTCTTCCAGTTGATAAGTGAAGTATCCACACCACCCTGGAGAATGAAATCCTCCACAAGATGACCAACCTCATTATCTGCAAAAGCAGTAATAACTGCTGTGTTCATGCCGAAGCATCTGCGAAGTCCGCGGATAACATTATACTCTCCGCCGCCTTCCCAAACCTTAAACTCTCTTGCAGTTCTAATTCTTCCCTCACCTGGATCGAAGCGTAACATTACTTCGCCAAGAGAAACTGCATCATACTTACAATCCTTTTTGTCTTTAATCTTCAAGTCCATTTATAACACCTCATCTAAAACTTAAAATATTCTACAGCATTACGGCCACAGACACGCTTTACCATATTACGTAAATACGTATCATCCTTTGGATACTCTCCATTCTCTACCCACGATCCAATTTTGTTACAAAGGATACGGCGGTAGAGCTCGTGGCGTGGGAAGGAAAGAAAACTACGCGAATCTGTAAGCATTCCAACTGATGTAGAAATAAGTCCTGCATCACTGGTTGCCTCAATCTGCTTTTCCATTCCATTCTTGTGGTCGCAGAACCACCATGCTGCACCAAGCTGTACCTTACCCTTAATCCCCTTTTCATTGCTACAGAATGTACCTGCCATTGCTGCAAGCATTTCTGTATCCTTAGGATTAAGGCAGTAAAGAATTGTCTTTGGCAATTCGTCATTTAAATCCATAGCTGACAAAAGTGCTGCAAGCTGTGGAGCATAATTAAAATCGTTAAGTGCATCAAAGCCTGTGTCTGGACCAAGCTTCTTAAAGAAACGTTCCGAATTATTTCTGATGGCACCGATATGAAGCTGCATAACAATGTCGTGTTTGGCATAAAGCTTAGCAAGCTCTGTATACATATATCCATGATACTTGCCGGCTGCCTCTTCTGAAACCTTCTTACCATTGATTCTGTCCATGAAGATTTCATTTACCTCTTCATAGGTAGCAGGAACATAAAATGTATTTTCCAGACTGTGATCAGAAACTCGGCATCCATTCTCAATAAAGAATTCAAGGCGCTCTCCAAGAATTTCAAGCAAAGTCTTCACATCATAGATTCTTCTGCCAGTAACCATAGAAAGTTTGAAAATATAATCAGCGAAGCCTTCCTTTTCGATGCCTACTGCTTTCTCTGGTCTGAAGGATGGAAGAACCTTAATTTCAAATCCATCCTCTCTAAGCTTTCTGTGCCACTCTAAATCATCTGCGGGGTCATCTGTGGTGCAAAGGACAGATACATTTTGCATTCTTAGGAGGTTACGTACTGAGAATTCCGGAGTGTGCAACTTCGCATTGCACTGCTCCCAAATATCCTTAGCTGTTTCTGGGCTCAGTGGTGTGGTTATATTAAAGTATCGTTGAAGTTCTAAATGAGTCCAGTGGTATAGAGGGTTACCAATCAAATTCTGCACAGTATCTGCCCATGCCACAAACTTATCAAAAGGAGCCCCATCTCCAGTAATAAGCTCTTCTGAAACACCGTTGGCTCTCATGGCACGCCACTTGTAGTGGTCGCCACCAAGCCAAACTTCTGTCATATTATCAAAGCATTTGTCCTCATATATTTCCTGAGGATTCAAATGGTTGTGAAAATCAATTATTGGCTCATCCTTAACAGCTGCGAAAAGTTCCTTGGCTGTAGGATTCTGAAGAAGGAAATCTTCGTCCATAAATTTCATCATACTGCTTCCAATTCCTTTCTTACATTGCCAACACCCTTCATATTTGAGTAGATTTCAAGAACACGCTTTGCCATAGTGTCCTCATACAAATCGACACCAAATACGTCTTTACGTTTTAATACATCCTTAGCTGGAAGCTCTTTAAGCTCATTAAGAAGTGGATCAGGACTCTGCTCGAAAACATTTCCCTGATCATCAACGCCTTCCAAATATCTTAAGTAACCAGCCAATACAACTGGCACTACCTTAAGCGACTCTGTTGTAAGGGATGAATTTCCTCTGTAAGCTTTGATAGTCTCACCAAAACGGATTGGAAGCTTCTGTGATGTGTCGCAGGCAATTCGCTGTGGTGTATCTGGCATAAATGGGTTTGGAAGACGCTTTGTAAGAACAGCATCAAGGAATTTATCTGGTGATAATACCTTAGGGTCTACCACTACCTTCATTCCCTCTTCCTTACCAAGCTTTGTAACAAGCTTCTTTAAATCTTCATCATCCATCTCATCATGGATTGTCTTATATCCAAGAAGACATCCAAAAACAGCAAGTGCTGTATGAAGCGGATTAAGGCATGTGCACACCTTCATCTTCTCTGTCTTATCTACTGTCTCTCTATCTGTGAAAATGATTCCACCCTTCTCGAGAGCTGGGCGACCATTAGGGAATAAATCCTCGATAACCAAGTACTCTGTCTCCTCCGCATTTACGAAGTTGGCAACATAGGTATTCTTTGTTGTAACGATTGGCTCAGCATCCTCAACACCGTCATCAATAAGCATCTGCTTAACTGTGTCGTCTGGACGTGGAGTGATTTTATCAATCATCGAAAGTGGGAATGCTACCTTTGATGAATCCTCAAGATATGCGATGAAATCTGTTTCGCACTTTCCATCCTTGAACCATTCCTTTGCTATGTCAAGAACAGCTTCCTTAAGCTTGTCTCCGTTGTGTGAGCAGTTATCCATACTTACAATTGAAAGTGGTAATGCGCCTGCGTTGAATCTCTCAAGAAGAAGACCTACCACCTTATTCATATAGGCTCTTGTCTTGTAGCCCTTCTCTGTGATTGTAAATGAAATCATCTGAAGAGATGGTGCACGGAAAATCTCACGAAGTCTTGAGATTTCCTTTTCGTTTTCCTCATCTAAAATGCAAGATTCAACAATTGAACCAACAACTCTTTTCTCAACAGTTCCATCAGCCTTAAGTGTTGCAAGAATGCTAAGGTCATCACATGGTCTGTTGTACTTTTCGATAATCTCATAATCATAGCCTTCTGCAACGATGAGTCCTTTATCCATCACACCCTGATTTAAAAGTTCCTCAACTACATTTGCCTGAAAGGCTCTGAAAATGTTACCTGCACCGAAGTGAAGCCATACAGGATTCTCCTTCGTATTTACGATAATTTTTTCTCTGTCGTATTCTGGGAGCTTGTAGCCTTTTTCCTCCCATGCTTTTCTATCCTTCAATCCTTCATTTGTTAATTTCATGTCTCTATCCCCTTTTGCTGCTTTTGTCGATTGCTTCCCAAAGTCCGTTAATGTATGTTGCACCAAGGGCTCTGTCATAAAGACCATAACCTGGCATTGCCTTCTCCCCCCAAATCATACGACCGTGATCTGGTCTGATAGGTCCTGTAAAGCCGATATCATATAAAGCCTTCACTATCTCGTACATGTCGAAGCTTCCATCTGAAGAAAGATGTGCAGCCTCTTCGAAATCTGTAGGTGAATTGAACTTAAGATTACGAACATGTGCAAAGTGTAGTCTTCCCTTAAGGCTTCTAATCATATCTGGCAAATCGTTCTCTAAGTTTGTACCATATGAACCTGAGCAAAAGGTGACGCCATTGTGAGGGTTATCAACCATTTTCATCATTCTCTGAATGTTTTCTTTATTGATGATGATTCTAGGAAGTCCAAACACTGGCCATGCTGGATCATCTGGATGAATCGCCATGTTGATGTCGTACTTGTCACAAACTGGCATGATTCTCTCTAAGAAATACTTAAGGTTTTCAAATAAATCCTCATCAGTAATATCTTTGTATTCATCAAATAATTCTTTAACATGAGCAAGTCTGTCTGGCTCCCAGCCTGGCATTACAGCTCCGTTTGTATCACCTGCGATAGAGTTGAACATCTCCTCTGGAACAAGTGCATCAACAGCCTCCTGTGTATAGGCAAGTACGGTAGAACCGTCTGGTCTCTTTCTAGCAAGCTCTGTACGAGTCCAGTCAAATACTGGCATAAAGTTGTAGCAAACCAGGTGAATATCTTCCTCACCAAGATTCTTTAAAGTCTCGATATAGTTATCAATAAGCTGCTCACGACTTGGCTTTCCAAGCTTGATATCCTCGTGAACATTTACACTTTCGATACCTGATACCTTAAGGCCTGCTGCCTCAACCTCGTCCTTCATAGCCTTGATTCTCTCGCGGCTCCAAACCTCTCCTGGCTTTGTATCGTAAAGGGTAGTGATTACTCCCTTAACCCCAGGAATCTGTCTGATTTGCTCCAATGACACGGTGTCAAAATCTTTTCCGTACCATCTAAGTGTCATTTCCATTATGCTCTAACCTCCTTAACGATTTCCGCTGCCTCGTGTGTCAATTCCTTAATCTTCTCGAAATCGCCATCAGAGATAAGGTTGCCCTTAACCATCCAAGTACCACCACAGGCTACGATTTTGTTATATGCTAAATATTCTTTTACATTATCTTTATTGATTCCGCCTGTTGGCATGAATTTTAATTTTGTATATGGAGCAGCTACAGCCTTAATCATTGGAAGGCCACCTGCTGGCTCAGCTGGGAAGAACTTTACAAAGTCCAAGCCAAGTTCCATTGCCTGCTCCATCTCTCCAGGAGTCTGTACACCTGGAGTAACTGGATAACCCTTCTCAAGGCAATGCTTAACCACATGTGGATTAAAGCCTGGAGCAACGATGAACTTAGCTCCTGCTGCAATAGCCTTATCTGCCTGCTCACAAGTAAGAACTGTGCCTGCCCCAACAAGCATATCTGGGAAATCATGTGTAAGAATCTTAATAACTTCCTCTGCTGCATCTGTTCTAAAAGTAACCTCTGCTGCTGGAAGACCACCGTCCATCAATGCCTGACCAAGTGCGTGGGCATCTTTCGCATCTTCCAAAACCACAACTGGAATAATTCCTATCTCTTCAAACTTATTTTTTAATTCCTCGTACATTATTATCTCCTTATATTCCGCAAATACTTTAATATACTTAGATAATAAAATAGTAATTTAACGATTAGTATTGTGTGACTTGTTGTGCACATTGCAAAAGTTGTTGTTTTATGTTATACGTAAAATATAATTTATCGGGGGATAATGATGAAAAAGAATTTAAAAACAGAATTTACCACAAGACAATATATGTTATCTCAGGACTTTGAAATCTATTATTACAGCGACAGAGTCCTTCCAAACGTTACTGCTCATACACATGATTACTTCGAATTTTTCTTCTTTATTGAGGGAAATATCATTATGTACATGGACGGAAAACAGTTTGTTCCAACACCTGGAACTATGGTAGTTATCCCACCTAATCTGCCACATTTTGCAAGGTTGATAGATGGTGATGTACCATATCGTAGATTCGTATTCTGGGTTACAGAAGATTTCCTTAAGACACTTGGAGATTTCTCAGAGGACTATCTTTATCTCACAGACAAGGCCAAGACCAGCGGAAACTTTTCTATTTACAAATTTAACGAAATTGAATTCAACACCATTCAGGGAAAGGTGTTTTCTTTGATTGACGAAATCCACGCCAACAGATTTGGACGAGATGCCAAGATTATGCTTGCCGTCAGCGATTTCATTATCAGCATCAACAGAATGATTTTTGAAAATCAACATCCTAATGTGACCACCTCAGAAACTGATTCTCTCTACCAGAGTCTCATTCAGTATATCGAAACACATATCGATGAGGATTTGTCACTAGACACCTTAGCGGAAAGGCTACACGTAAGTAAATACCATATTTCCCATGTGTTCACCGACACCAATGGTCTTCCACTCCACAAATACATAACAAAAAAGCGCCTCGACATGTGCCGAGACGCAATTCTTAGCGGACAGGATATTTCTATCGTTTCTGCCGCCTATGGCTTTTCTGATTACTCTGTATTCTACAGGGCCTTTACCAAGGAGTACGGAAAAAGCCCTAAGAAATACCGTGATGAAAAAACCCGTATTAATAGCTAGCCTATTATCTGCTCTGCTGTGCTAACCAATCCCAAAGATTTACACCATCCTCTTCGCATTCATTGTTGAAGAAGTAAATCCATGACCAGTGACCCATGTACTGATATGCTTTGCCATCTTCGCCCTCGAAGCGACCAGAATTATCATGAACATCATCAAATACTGATGTGTGAACATTTGCTCCAATAGCCTGTAATCTCTTGATTGTTGGAATCTCAAACTGATCAGGAACTACAGTGTCATCATTTGCTGCATAGATAAACCATACAGGTAAATCCTTGATTCCCTTAAGCTGTGAATCTGTGATACCAGAATCCTTGTAAGCTTCGCAAATTGGGAATGCTGCTGCAAAATAATCTGGATAGTTGAGAATCATATCCATTGTCATGAAACCACCATTTGAGCATCCTCCGATGTAAATTCTATTAGGGTCAACACCTTCGTTTTCTGCAACGTACTGATCGATAAGTCCCTTTACGTCCTTAAGATAGATTGAATCTTTTCCTGGGTTGCTTCCCCATTCTCCATCTTCATTGTACTGAAGCCAGAATGTCTCTGTCTGAGGTGTGAGGACATATGCGCCTCCCATTACCTTCTGGAATTCCTCTCCATATAAAGCCGATACCTCATTACCTAAAACAGCTACTTCGTTTTTGTTTCCACCTTCACCTGCTCCATGTAACCAAATTACAAGTGGATGCTTCTTGCCATCCTCTGCTGGCTTGAAGGAACCATATGTGATTGTGTGACCAGTCTCACCTGTGTATGTTCCGCTCAAATCTGCACCCTCAAGCTGTGGATAAATAGCAGCATCAAGTGAAAGATCAATCTTGTCATCTACAGTAATCTTTGTAATTTCAGAACCATCTGTTGTAGAGATAGTTTTTCCATCATTTAAAGAAACAGCAAGTGTGTATGGATCACATACTGTATTCTGTGATGTGAAAATATCATAGCAAAATGGGCTTCCATCATTAGGGCTGTAGTACATTTCAAGTGCTACATACTCTGAATCATCTGACTTATTTCCCTGTGCGTCGCATGTGTAAGCATCTGTAACCTGTCTGTCTGCTGTTACCTCGATGTGCTTGCTTGGGTCCTCCTCTGAGTCCTCTGCTAATGCAGCAAAATCGAACTGCTCCTTAGTCTCCGCAACACTAAAAGCGTCTGCTGCAACTGAATCAGACTCTACTTCTTTGTCTAAGTGAAGAATAGTCTTTGTAACTGCAGGGCCCCAATCATCACCCATTACAACTGCTGTCTGTGTACCAGAAAGCTCTGTTACAGGTGCAACTGGCTCCTCCTTTGGCTGCTCATCAGCCTTTGCAGAAGAGGCTCCACAGCCTACTGCACTCATGGCCATAATAGATGCCATTAGTAAAACAATACTTCTTTTCTTCATTAGTAAAACCCTCCCTAAAAACTAGTTGTTCATCTTTTTGTATTTCTTCATTGTGCCTAACTCTAAGAAGATAAGTAAAGCTGCAAGGATAATATCAATTACAATAAATGCAATCTGCCAGTTGTAAAGACCTGTGTGAAGGTTCTCTGGCTCGTATGCACGGCTATTTACAACAGTGTACATAATGTTCTTTGATGCAGTTCTAAGTGCCTTGATTCCTGTTGCACTTGTCTGGTCGTTAACTGTGTTATCTCCCATCTCATATGCTACAAGCATAAGGTCGTTACCATTTCTGATACATGCATCTGCATCCATGAAGTTTGCTCCAAGGAAGTAATCTGTGATAACCATTCCTCTGAAGCCCCACTCGTCGCGTAGTACTTTATTAAGAAGGCTGTCATTAGCCCCTGACCAATGTGGTCCGATGTAGCTGTAAGAGCTCATAACTGCCTGTGCGCCGCCATCCTTGATAGCGATTTCAAATGGCTTAAGGTAGATTTCTCTGATAGCCTGCTCTGGCGCCCAGATTGATACCATGTTCCATCTATTTGTTTCCTGATCGTTCATTGCGAAATGCTTTACATAACTGTAAACACCAAATTCCTTAGCCGCAATTACTTCCTGAGCAATAAGTGTTCCTGAAAGTAATCCGTCCTCAGATACATACTCAAACTCACGTCCCCCTAGGGCTGCTCTGTGTGTGTTGATAGCTGGTGCATACCAACCTGAGGCGTCCATTTCATCACACATCTTACCCATGATATGGCCATACTCGTAGCCAAGATTTTTGTCAAATGTACAAGCAAGTGTCACTGAAGAAGGCATACCAATTGAAAACTTTCCAGTGAAGTTGTTTGTAATAGAAGCTGGGCCATCGCAATCTGTTGTTCTAGCCTTTTCTACTGAAGCTACTTCCATTGTCTGGTATCCCCCGAGACCTACAAGTGAAACCATCTCTGGTACTGTAAGCTGGTCTAAAAGTGTTTCCCATCTTTCGTCATCGTAATCAGCTCCTCTTAAATCCTCCAGCTTCATTCCATTGTTAGCGCCTGTTATTGGCATCTCGTCAGAAGCATCATTGTAATCCTCTGGATTGTAGTTGAGATTGCAAATGTAATTTGCCTTCATCTCGTCTGACATTGAATAATTTGTTGGTGCAGCTGTAGCCTCTGCATAATTTGCAAAGTGATTTGCACGTGAAAGGTAAGTAGCTGTACCCTGTGAATCCTCAAAGTGATTTGTTGCTGCCACCTGGTCAGATGTACGCTTGTTAGCCTCGTTAAAAACTACTGTAGCTCCTACCTTGTATGTTTTCTCATCAATAACTGTGTGAGCATCCTCTCTTAATGAGATGATGTAATCTCCCTCCTCGAGGACATATGCCTTCTCATTCTTGTCATCATAAGAAGCAAGTGACTCCTCTGAGAAAGAAAGAGTGATTGTCTGAGACTCACCTGGCTGAAGTAAATCTGTTTTATCAAATGCCACAAGATTTACAGCAGATTTCTCGATTCCACCGTTTGTGTAAGGTGGTGTATCATATAATTCAACAGCTGACTTGCCCGCAACATCGCCAGTGTTTGTAACAGTAACATCAACTGATAATGTACCGTCATTTACAGTTAAATCTCCCATTTCCTGCTTGAAAGTTGTGTAAGATAAACCGTAGCCAAATGGGTACTGAACCTCTTTGTCATAATCAATCAAGCCTTCAACTGCTGCTGTTTCATAAAATCTGTAGCCTACATAAATACCTTCTACGTAGTTTACGAAGTGAGGCTGGCTTACACCGAGAATTGGATCACCTGAATCAAGTGTAAACTCTTCTACATTGTCAAATGCATAATCACCAAAGTTGTTGAACCAAGGTGCGTTTGCGATATTTCTTGCAAATGTATCTGAAGTCTTGCCTGATGGGTTTACCTCACCATTTAAGATTTCGCCAAGTGCTGGGAAGCCGCCCTGACCTAAGCCCTGGCACCATAAAAGTCCCTTGATGCTTGGATACTCATCTACGAAGTTCATCTCGAATGTGTTTGCGCCTGTATAAACAACGATTACGTTGCTGTAATCTGCACAAACCTGATCAAATAAGTCTCTCTCTGTTTTGCTAAGCTGTAAGATGTGCTGTCCCTTTGAGAAATCCTTATAATCCTCTGAGTTCTGTGTATAAGTTAAGCTCTTGTCAGATGCATCCTTTGGAAGGTCTGCACCCTCGCCACCTGAACGAGCAATAACAATCATTGCTGTGTCAGAATAGTTCTTTGCGTTCTCAAGCATATCTGCAGGATATGTTGAAAGTGCTGGCTCTGGAAGTGTCCAGTCCTGACCGAAAAGTCCAATTTCAGGTCTGTCTGTTCTGTATGCTGTGTAGAACTCTGAAAGCTCATCGTTTGTTTCAAAGCCTGCTTCGTGAAGTCCATCAAGAAGTGATGTTGTCTCGAAATCAGCTGAGAAACCACCGGAACCTGTTCCACCGTAATATGGATTTGTTGAAGACCAACCAAATACATTAATCTTCTTTGTGTCTGTTAAAGGAAGAATTCCTTTGTTCTCAAGAAGAACAATTCCTTCTCCTGCAATCTTTTCTGAAAGCTCTCTTGCCTCATCGATAGTCTTGTCAGAAACCTCTCCATTTCCTGTTGCAAGTGTAATCATGTTTGACATAGGGCCAAAGCAGATTAGGTTTGCGATAACAACGACTGCAAGTAAAAATGCAATCCAAGACTGTCTACGCATCATGAAGCGTGTAGTCTTTTCTTTCTTGCCTGCAACGATTGTAATAACAATTGCTGCCACAAGAATTACTGCAAGTGCAATCAAGTGCGGAGTAATCAGTTTTACAACGTTGATTACATCCGAAATGTTGATACTTAACATATCTTTCTCCTCCATCCTTTTGATGGTTTGCATTGTAGTCTCCACAAAATCCCATTTCAATAAAATGTCCTATCCTGTCATTTAGAATCCCTGTTTTGTCAAAAATCGATTTTTCCATATGATATAATTGGTTTTAGAAAGTCACTAATGATTACTAGTAACAGCCATTTTTCAGGAGGCGTGATGCTGAATATTGCACTTGTAGAAAATGATAATACTGACGCTGAGCTATTTACCGATATCGCCAGTGCATATTTCATTGATGCAAAAGAGGAATTTCATATAGATATTTTCACAGCTGGTGAAGATTTCCTTGCTGCTTATAAAAGCCAGTACCAGATCGTATTTATGGATATTGAGCTGGATGGTATTAATGGAATGAACACTGCCAGAAAGCTTAGAGAAATTGATAACAATGTTATTTTGATTTTCCTGACTAATCTGGCTCACTATGCCATAGCAGGCTATGAGGTAAATGCTACCGACTATATCTTAAAGCCACTCCAGGAAAATGCTTTCAAACTTAAGATGCCAAAGGTTATGGCTCAGATTCATCAGCAGGATAAAAAGACCATCACTGTTCTTTCAAAGGGACAGATTCACACCTTTTCCACTGATGAGCTGTACTATGTGGAGGTGCTTTCCCACAGGCTCTACTACCACACTCTGGATGGAGTTTACGACGTAAGAGGCACCATGGCAGAAGCAGAATATAGCCTTTTCAAATATGATTTCAGACGCTGCAACAATAGCTACTTGGTCAATCTTAGATTTGTAACCGGTATTCAGGGAAATGATGTGAAGGTGGGACCACATGAGCTTTCCATCAGCAGACCCCGCAAGAAAGAATTTATCAATGAATTAACCAACTACTTAGGAGGACAACTATGATAGCTTTTCATCTGTCACCTTTCATAGTTTTAATACAACTTTTCGCCACCACTGGCATACTTCTGTTTTATCAGGAACGCAGAAGCTACTTTTGGCCAAGACTTCTTGGCACTTTGACATGTGTCATAGGACTTAATTTCCTGTGGGGATTTTTCCCTCCAGAGCTTGATACAGTAGCCTATGCTCTTCAGTTTTTCTTTATAGTTATCGGAATTACTGCCTGCTTCAAGCTTAGCTTTTTATCGGCCCTTTTCTGGGGCGCAGCAGGACTTACCATACAGCATTTAGGATATTCTGTAATGACTCTTGTAGGTGGTGTGGTTCCAAAGCTATCTTATTCACCTATAATTATGATTATCGTATTTACGATAGTATTTATTAGTGAATACTTTTTACTTACAAGAAAGTTAGGCAGAGACTTTGAATTAAAAGAGAACTATGTTTATCTGACAATCATTTCTCTTGTTGCAATGTTCACTACCACATTTTTAAATTCCTACAGAATGAACTTTGCAGAAGATAATGCACTTATAACCATTACTTCAATCTACTCTATCATTTGTTCTGTTCTTACTCTGGCACTTCAACTTGGTCTTTTTGAAAAGACAAAGATGGAGCAGGAAGTTCTTGTACTGGAGCAGATTATTGCAAACGACAGACAGCATTATGACGACTCTATGCAGAACATGGAAATGCTTAACATGTACTGCCACGACCTTAAGTATTTCCTTAGAAGAAATGCAGATGAAGTAGGCTCCTTCCAGCAGCAGGCTGAAAAATTTCTTTCTACCTTTGATGCTGAAATTGCCACCTATAACCACGCTTTAGATACAATCCTTACAGAAAAATCCTTATACTGTGCAAACAATGATATCCAGTTTACCTGCATGGCAGATGGTCAGCTTTTGGAGCACATGGACACCGTTGATATTTATTCCCTCTTTGGAAATCTTTTATCAAATGCCATCGAGGCAGTATCGTCTTTAGAAAACAAAGAGCGCCGCATGATTTCCTTAACCCTGCGACGCCGTAACGACTTTGTTCATATTTTGATTGAAAATTATTATGACAGCAAGCTGGAGTTCCACAACGGACTGCCAGCTTCAACAAAAGAAGAAGCGCACCTCCACGGCTACGGCCTAAAGAGTGTACGCTATCTTGTAGAAAAATATCACGGTAATATCACCATCTCTGCTGATGATGACATCTTCCGTGTAAATATTTTGATGCCGATAGCTTAGGAAGATTTCCTAAGCTCAGAGTGTTATATCACATTTGAAACTGAATTAAAAACCTTATTTATCAGGAACTATTGGAATGTAATTCCAATTATCATTTAACTCTGCTGGTAGTGTTTTGATTATGTCATCAAACCCAGCATATTCTTCTCCATCTTTATCATGACTAACTGGTGTACCTCTCAAATACACATTTTCTGCTTCAGGATAACTAGAAGATATGTATTCCTGTATAGAATCCTCCAACGTTGCAACATCTTCTATTTTATCTGGGTCATAAAAGTACATTACTGTTACAGATTTTTCTGCACCTTTTTCCCCTTCTAAATTCACATCCAATTTGCAGCCAAGCATGCCATAAATTTTCATAATTTCTTTGGTGTACATATTCTTTAGATATTCGTCGAAGATTTCCTTCTTTTCCTCTTCTGTAAGACCTTGGGAAGATTGAATTTCTTCTTCGCTAAAGACACCCTTAGGAATATCTTCTGTAGAAATATTTTGGGTTCCACAGGCCACACTGCATATGAAAACCATTACTATAAAGACCATCAGTATTCTGGATTTCATAAGTTCCTCCTTATGATAAATCAAAATCACCACATTCAAGTCTTACTACGACTAATACTATTTTAACACATTTCCTACACATTACTGTACAAATTGTGGCGTATTTTATTGTGTATACTTACTTAAAGCAATTTTTTAACTTGTTTTAGTTAAATATTGGGAAGAAGAAGGCGTCCCCAGAAAGGTATAATTTTATCATTGAAAATCGTATTACGATTAAAGAGGAGGTTAATGTAATGAAAATTTTAAAGGTAACAGATCCTGAATTTATCAACTACGGTAGAATCATTGAGGGATATGAAGCTGAAAAGAAGGAAATCGTGGTGGCTCTTAAGAACAGCACTCCTATTCCAGAGGGTACAGAATATGTAGCTGAGGAGAAGGCTCTTCAGAGCTTAGCTGCTGCAGATAAGATTACAAATTCTTTATTTGGTGGTTCACCTATGCAGTTCGGATGGTGCAATGGTCACAACACAAAGCTTAACTGCCTTGAGTATCACCGTTCAAGTGAAATCAACTTAGGTTCTACAGATTTCATCCTTCTTCTTGCTAAGAGAGAAGAAATCGTTGACTACAAGCTTGATTCAAGCAAGGTTAAGGCTTTCCTTTGCCCAGCAGGTACAATGATTGAAGTATACGCTACAGCACTTCACTATGCACCATGCCAGGCTAGCAAGGATTCTGGCTTCCAGGTACTTGTTGGTCTTCCAAAGGGTACAAACGTAGGCTGTCCTGATTTCGAGAGTGTTAACACAGAGGACAAGCTTCTTACAGCAACCAACAAGTGGTTACTCGCTCACGCTGAGTCATCAGAAGCTAAAGATGGTGCCTGGATTGGTATCACAGGCGAGAACATCGATATCGCAGCTGATTTAAAATAATTTCACTGTAAACTTTAAAAGGAAGATTTAGCCCTCGACTAAATCTTCCTTTTTCTTTACCAATGAATCTCATCCTTAGTACTCTGGCTCTACAGCATTTGCATTATAGAAATTAATCTTGCTATCACGTACCTCTGCCTCTGCACCGTAAACTATATTGTAATATTGCTTTGAAGTCATCTTATAAACCAATGTGTAAACCGCTACAAATATCAGGCACACCGCAAGTGTTGCCAAGAAAAATGTAAGAGTATCAACCATTACCAGCATGTTCATGAAAAGTCTTAAAATCTTGCTTGCCACAAGCATGTGGATGATTGCTGTTCCAACAGGAAGGAAGAAAATGATTCTAACCTGATTTCTAATTGTCTGCTTGACCTCTTTTTCTGTTAAACCTGCATTACTTAAAATCTTAAATCTCTTTTGATCCTCAAATCCCTCTGACATCTGCTTGTAATAGATAATCATTACTGTCTCAATAAGGAACAGGATTGCCAGGAAGATTCCTACAAAGAATGCTCCTCCAAGTATTCCATAGAAAAAGCTGCGCTCCTGCTGCTTATATTTTACTGAAATAGCATCTCCATATTCAGCATTAAGATTCTGCTTAAATGCATTGAACTGTGCATCATCTATCTTTTTACTGTCAAATCCTACGTAAAGAGTCTTACTGCTATCTGCAAATAAACCGCTATTATCTATCAATTGGGACATGACAGTTTCGTCTGGTACGATGATTACCTCCTTACCAAACAATGTCATTGTTGAGTCAAAAATGACATCTATAGCATCAGTATCAATTGCTGCTTTTTCCACATAATCCTTACCAAAAATGGAAACTACATCGCCACTTTCATCTTTTGATTTATCACTATATCTTAATATTTCCTGTGAATTTAATATTTCATCTGTACCTGCATAATGATTGTAATCCTCAAGAGTCATAATATATACAACGCTCATATGATTAAAATCATAGGAAGTTAAAGGTAAAAGCTTATTTTCTTCAGCTACACAAGTAGTTACTATGAATTCACGATAATTAATTTCTTCTGGCTGAATTCCATTTTCATCTGCTGCATTCTTGATTGCAGCTAAATATTTTTCCTCAGCTACATCTTCATTCTTCTCCCCGCGGATCATAACATCCTGTTTGATCATTGCATTAATGTTCTGCTCTCCAAGAGCCATAAGTGATCCTGAGCAAACCATCAAAAGGATAACTCCTGTTGAGAGAATACAGATAGATGCAAGACCTACTGCATTGTGCTTCATACGAAATAGCAAATTTGAAATGCTAATAAAATTCTTTGTCTGATAATAATATTTCTTATTCTGCTTTAAAAGCTTTAATACAAAGATGCTTCCAGCAACAAATAGTGCATAAGTTGCTACCATAACAAGTGGAATACTCTTCATAAGTCTTTCCATAGCATCTAATGTACTTGATGTGGAAAGAGCTAAATAATAACCAAGTGCCAGACATACCGCCCCAATAACTAGTAAAGCTACCTTTACCTTTGGCTCCTTTTCGCCTGTGTTCTCACTCTTCAGCAATTCAATAGGCTTACCTACTCTTATGGTGAAAAGATTGTAAATCAAGCATGCTGCGAATACAGCCATGAAAAATACAAATGTCTCTACGAATGCTGTTACAGGAAACTCAAGGCCCTTCACTGGCTGCTGATGTGTCAGTCTATATAAGAACATCACCATCAGCTTGTTTAAAAATGCACCACCTACAATTCCAATGCCAATGCTGGCAACTGCTTCTATAAGTGATTCAATTAAAAGTACAACTGTAACATGCTTCTTGCTAAGTCCTAAGATTCCGTATAAACCAATCTCTTTTCTACGAGACTTCATAACAAACTGATTGCCATAGAACATAAAGATTGATGAAAAGAATGCTACTGCAAAGCTTCCAATCATAAGGAAGATTACGATGTAATTGGCACCATAAAATGCGGGCTTACTGTCATTAATAATATATCTACTATGAATCATGGCTCTAAGAATTTCAAAGAGCATGACTGTAATAGCACTAACTCCGATATATGGAAAAACAGTCTTTTTATTATTCTGAATTCCGCTAATGGCGAGTTTCGACAAAAGATGATTATTCATTGTCTTCCCCTCCCCTCATGATTACTGTTACGGTATCGCAAATCTTATCAAGCATTTCGTTTCTCTTAAGGTCTCCTCTGTAAATCTGGTGGAAAACCTCACCATCTCTAATGAACATTACCCTATCTGCATAGCTTGCAGCTACGTTACTGTGAGTTACCATAAGGATAGTCTGTCCACTCTTGTGAATATCTCTAAGCTGATGCATAAGATTTGTTGCTGCCTTTGAATCAAGTGCTCCTGTTGGCTCATCTGCAAGTAAGATATGAGGATTTGTGATAAGAGCTCTTGCAACTGCTGTTCTCTGCTTCTGTCCACCTGAAACCTCATATGGATATTTCTTAAGAAGTGACTCAATTCCAAGCTCCTTTGCAAGTGGAAGAACCTTCTCATCCATAGTCTTGTAATCCTCTCCTGCAAGAACTAAAGGAAGTTTAATATTATCTTCGATAGTAAAATTATCAAGTAAGTTAAAATCCTGGAAAATGAATCCGAGATTATTGCGGCGGAAAATAGCACGCTCGCCATCTTTAAGATCTGAATAGTCTTTACCATTAATCAATACCTTTCCTGCTGTTGGTGTATCGAGGCTGGCAAGAATATTTAAAAGTGTTGTCTTACCGCTTCCTGACTCTCCCATGATTGCTACGAACTCTCCAGGTTCAACACTGAAATGCACATCCTTAAGTGCTGTTACCCCTTCACCACCAAGTCTTGTTTTGTATACTTTCTTAACATGATTTGCTTCTAAAACTGACATTATTTTCTCCTCCGTAAATACGTTATTGATTATTTGTCTCATCTGATGGTATAAGAATAACAAAAAAGGAAATGTGTTACCTTTTGATTGGCTTACATTTCCTCTCTCTAATCTTACATTTTTGTAAGGTCCGAATTTTTAAGTCCATCCTGGGAAATAGTAATTATTACGTCCGTACCCTTATCTTCCTCTGATTCTATTCTGATTTTATGACCAAGCTTGTCGCATACTCCCTTACACAAATACAAACCTAAACCGCTGGCCTTTTTATCTATTCTTCCATTGTAGCCTGTATATCCCTTTTCAAATACACGTGGTAAATCTTCCCCTCTGATTCCCATACCAGTGTCGCGAATGACTATCTCTCTGGCATCACTTAACTCTCTGGCAATAATCTTTACTCCACCCTTTTTAGTATATTTAAGTGCGTTGGATAAAATCTGCTCTAGTACAAAGCAGAACCATTTCTCATCTGTGAGAATGGAACCATCCAGATTTTCCAGCTCTACAGATAAATGCTGATGAATAAAAATTGTGGAATACTTTTTCACCACCTGCTTTACCATGCTTTCAAGCTGACAGTTTTCCAAGAGCAAATCTCCCGACATTTCTTCAAAGCGAAGATAATTAAGAGCAACCTCTACATAGGATTCAATTCTGAATAGCTCCTGACGACAATCTGCTGCATCAATCTCCTCACTCTGAAGCAGCAGTCTCAAAGCTGCTATTGGGGTCTTGATTTGATGAGCCCAAAGAGCAAAGAAATCTTCCTTTTCTCTGAGTTCTTCCCACTTCTCATCCGTATCTTCGGCTGTTGGTTGCCATGAATTCTGTATGGTTCTTATAATTTTCCTATGATTAAGAACACAGATAACTACTCCTAATAAAAATACAAAACCAATCTCATAGAAGAGAAATTCGCCATCTATGTTGTAGAGAACACCTATTATCCACAATAATATAATTAATATCGTATTTGCGATAATAAGAGTCTTGTTATTCTTCCAAAAACTATTCTCCAACAATATATCCAAGTCCTCTCTTAGTAGTAATAAAATCAGGAACTCCTGCGGCCTCTATCTTCTTTCTGATTCTGGTGACATTAACAGTCAGCGTGTTGTCATCTACAAATTCATCTGCTCCCCAAAGGCGCTCCATGATACTCTCTCGGGATACCACCTTTCCTGGGCGCTCCATAAGAGCTTTAAGGATTAGATATTCATTCTTTGTTAAATCCAGCTTGTCTCCATCAATAGTGGCTGTAGTGTCATCAAGATTCAGGGAAATATTTCCCACCTCCAGCTTATGAACACTGATGCTCTCCCCATAGCTTCTTCTAAGGATTGCCTGAAGCTTTGCTGTCAGCACCTGCAAATCAAATGGCTTAGCTATAAAATCATCTGCTCCCATATTCATGGCCATAACAATATTCATATTGTCATCAGCAGATGATAAAAATACTACTGGCACCTGAGATATCTTTCTTATCTCGCCGCACCAGTAAAAGCCGTTATAGCATGGCAGGTGAAGATCCATAAGTACAAGATCAGGCCCGCACTCATTAAAGGTCTCAATAACCTTCTGAAAATCCTCCACCACTGTACATTTCATCTGCCACAGAGATAAGTGCTTTGCAACCTCCTTAGCAATTATTTCATCATCCTCTACAATCAATACATTTTTCATATTTACACCCAACTCATTTTAATCTTGTTTCGTCTTTACGATTTTTACAGACTTTACAGCCTTAGCTATCTGGAAGAAAACTATCAGCAGCCAAACAAATAAAATAGCATATTTTGTTATTCCCGTGGAATCCTTTGGTTTAGCAATCAGACCCACAAAGGCACAGAATAATGGAAGGAAAATCAGATACATGACCCACGCAGTCTTTCCCGCCTTGTTTAATACAGGATTTGTATAAATCATATATCCCCATGGCAAAGTAGCCACCACATAATCATAGTTAAATGCAGTAGCAAGATTGTCGAGGAACTCTTCTGCAGGCGCAAACTGTACACCCTGTTTTTCCTCATCAGCTACATAATCGAAGAGACTAACCATCTCCTCCATGGATTTATTTCCATCACTTATTGCTTTCTGGCAAAGGCTTTTAGACGCATAAATTTTTGCTTCTTCCTCATCAAGTGCTTCCAATTGTTTTGTCAAAGCCTGTTCAACAGAAATGTCTCCATTTTGAATATCAGTAATTGTCTCGATGGACATGCCCATCTTTCTTAAAACAATTATCTGCTTTACCTCATCTAAATCTGCTTCAGTATAATCTCTATATTTACTTTCTTTATCTCTAACTGGATCAATAAGCCCCTTCTTTTCGTAAAAACGAATATTGCTTATTGAGATTCCAAGTCTTTCAGACGCTTCTCCTATTTTCATCTACGTAACTCCTTGCTGTCTGTACTATTTCCGTAGGATACTTTAAATATTCTAACAGCGCTATGGCATTTTTGCTACTAGAAATACCCAAATGTATCTTATAGTCGAAAAATATCTCATCAGACTCGATTTTACTGTCAAAATGATAATTGTCATATCCCTCTATTTCTGTCAGCTCCACATCATGAGTTGCAAGAAGGAGGTATACCTTCTTATCTGACAAGAATTCCAAAATAGCTTTTGATGCTGCGATTCTTTCCTTTGTGTTTGTACCCTTTAATATTTCATCTATAACAATAAGAAGTGGTTCCTCACAATCCTTGACTTCATCTATGATTCTCTTTATGTAATTTGCCTCGCGGTAATAATAACTCTCCCCAGACTGTACATCATCCCTGAGAGCCATACAGGTCATAATCTTCATTTTTGGCATAGCAAACTCCGTGGCGATACAGGTTCTGATAGCCTGTCCAAGAATAGCGTTAATTGCTACTGCCTTCATAAATGTAGATTTTCCTGCTGCATTTGGGCCTGTAATTATTACCTTGTTTTCCAGAGAAAAATCATTTCCAACAGGTGAGTCCAAAAGTGGATGTGCCATGTTTTTCATTTCAGGGTAATCAGATGTTTTCGGCTTGCACCAGTACTTACATCCTTCTCTGTACTCTGCCACTGATAAGGCAATATCGAGCCTGCCAATCAATTCCATTAATGTGGATATCTCATCCTTCTTCATAGCCAGTTTCTTAATAACTATGTTGTAAATTGCTATGTCGTAAAGCAATACACCATATAGATAATCCGTCAGAAGAGAACTTACATCTCCCGCTATGCTTGCGCGACGTCTTGAAATAACACCTACTAAAATTCTGTTTACACCTCCAAGAGCTTTTAAAGTCTCGCGTTCCTTATCAGTAACGTATTTACGAATTTCCTGATTCTTATTTAACTGGATTGCCACAGTGTAAATATCTTTGAAGGATGTAAGAGTATTTAAATAGATTTCGTATTTCTGTTTCACCATAAAATAAAAGGCAAAATTCACTGCTACATTTACACCTAAAGCTGCAAGGAAATGGCTGCTTCCTGTAATAAGTGCTAATAATCCAAATAATAAAAGCGTTGCCTGCAAAAGATAAATCACATATCCATGTTCAATAAGCATCAGCTCACTGTCCTGTAATATTTCATAAAGATAATAGCTCTCGTGACATTTTCCTATTCTATGGATTTTATCAGTAAGACTCTTTTTGAATTTTTTGTTCTGAGAGATTTCCACTGCCACATCATCTGCAAATTCATTCTGTCCACAATGTAGACTATGATATAAAAGCTGTTCACCAATAAAACTTTTTGTATGATTCACTTCAAGGAACACTTCATCCATTTCAAGATCGTTCCAGGTAATCTCATCTACCATGCCAGAATTCATTCTGTCATGCATTCTCCTAATATCTTTTAATCTGCTTTCTGCTTCGTAATATTTTCTTTCTGACATAAAAAAATCCTCCTATTTGAGGAGGATTTTAAAGTATGAACCTGGTTTAGAGTCAAGTATTTTCATTATTTTCTGTGTCAATTCCGTAAGCTTTTCTCATCCAAGGTGCGACAACGTACAGTATGATCAATATTACAAACATTTGTAAACAAGAAATCACTGTATCATTCAATGAAAACTCATGCTTTAAGATAAAATCCATTACCACAGTAAATAAACTTATACCAACTGAGACTGTAGCTGCTTTGATTATTATCTGTTTGAAGATTTTTTTATTTAGTTTAAATTTCTCAAGCTTCATAATTTAATAACTCCTATCAGTGAATAAAGCCTATCATAAACAGTATCTTCCCCGGAAATTTTTTCCTTTAAAAAGGACTCTATCCTATCATAATCAAATTCAAAAGAACGATATTTTCTCAAATAGCTATCATTCAAATCGAAGCTTCCGCTGAAAGCTTTTGCAAAGGCTTTCTTCTTATTCTCTGTCATTGCTTTCTCTTGCGAATACCGTTTATTTCCTACAAAAAGACTCTTACCATTATCAAATATGGGTGCTGGTCTAAATCTTTCCCCATCATAGATTAACCCCAAATTATTAAAATGCCTGTCCTCATTTAGGATTAACGCATCCATGGCAAAGGTATTTGCTAAATACTCTCTCAAATCAACTTTGGCGTTTTTATCCATAAACTCAAGGACATAATCTATAGCCTCATCATAATCCATCCTTGCTGTTACTGTTGCTAAATCGCCACCCTGAATATTGGAATAAAGTCTATACAGAGTAATGAAACTCTCATTAGGCTGCAAAAAATTTTCACTCATACATCCAAATTCATCGTTAATTTTGATTTGACTATATTTAACATAGTCTTTATCTGGCAAATTTGTTAGCGTCAATATGTCAGATGCAAGTTCCTCAACCTGACCTTCTCCACCATACCGATCGATTTTATACCAATTATTATCTTTGAAATATTTAATCTGAGTTCCATCACTTGTACCAGATTCCATAACAAGATATTCTGGACCAATTTCTATCTTAGGAAGCATTCTTTTTCCTCAACAAATCCGCATAGCAGATTGTCTCTCCTTCGAATTTAAACCAAGTTTTGTCTTGAACCATTTTTCCATGAGTTATCATGCAGATTTTATAGGGGTTAAACTCATCAAGACCAATCATTTTTAAAACCTCTTTAATATCTGGCCTGTGCTCATCCCAACAACGACGTCTTAATATCTCTCCAAATTCAAACCTGCTAATCTCATCCTTATAAAAAATCTGTTTTATTGGATTTACATCAAAGCGCTGAATCTTTACAGTAGTTTCACCAACGCGAATCGATGCAATAACCTCATCTTCCCACATAAGCAAGAAATCCTTTATAGGCTGCCCATTATCTTTTTGAGTAAACTGAATAAAAAGCTCGTCCATGCTTATTCCCAAAACTCTGGCAATCCTATATAAGCTTTCAGTCTTGGCATCTGTAATACTCTTTTTACCAGTAAACAAATTATAGATAGTAGAATACGCAACCCCAGAGCGCTCACTCAATGTATGTAAATTTAAATGGCAATTATTAAGTTTATCATTTAATAATATATCTTTATTCATAGGATTATTTTATCGCAGCTGCGATAAAATTTCAATATTTTACTCTACCATCTGTCCATAGAACAAAATCTCATTCTCAGAATTTTCAAGTTCCGTATATACAATAAACTTAAATGGCTCGTCAGCGTGGAACTCTTTTATCTCTGGTTCCTCCTGTTCCATAGCTGATTCCATCATCATGATAGCTGTTACCGCGGCTGCCTCGAGACCTTCTTCATCAGTCTTAATCTTTGTCTTCTGAATGATTTCATCAATCATAACATCATCATCTGTCATCTCTGAAAAATCCGCACCTGCTCCAAAGGCAGATGTAGCTCCTCGGCTATTGAGATAGCCAATCAGAGTATCACTTCCAAATTCACTATCAATATCCATCTTTGGAAGCTTTACATCTACTGTACAACGCTGGGCATTTTTCATAGCGTTGTCTAAATCAGATATATTTCCAAGAACAAATGCAGTTTTTACACCATACTTCAAAGGAAGAATTACAAGCTTTCCACCGTCTTCCTCATAGTAGTAGAACTCATTAGTCTGGTTCATGAAATCTTTCTTAACTTTGCTTCCATCAAAAGTCTTAAATTCGTCTTCTTTAGTCGAATACTCTTCAAATTCGTCCATCCATGGTGCTCTCAAATAAAGAGCATTAGCAAGAATTAATTTGTAATCATCTAATTTGTCAGCAAGCTTTTCTATCTGGCCGTTTGTGGATTCATTCACCCAAGAATTTACGGAATCTGTAAGTTTTTCACCTGGCAATGAAGCGGCAGTAGCATCATAGTTTTTTGCCACCTTATCAATATATTCTTTCTTAAATTCTCCACCACGGCTTTCATTAGCCCAGATAGAATTTACAATTTTAAAGGCTCCATCTGGAGTTCCTTCTCCATCTATATAATAATCATCATTTTTCTTGGCTTCCTCTACTTCCTTCTGATCCCCGGCGAGCCACTCATTGAAATCTACAGTTGAATTATAAACAAGTGAATACCAGTTATTCATCTGCTCCTCATTTTCAAAACCTGCGGCCTTAAGCAACTCTTCTTTTGTGTCGCCATTAGCTCCCGCAATTGCAAGGCAAAGGGCTGCCTTATATGAGGTTGGTGAAATCATGTAATTCTGATTTGCATAATCCTTTGTTTCAAGGAACTTAATTAATTCCGAATCAAAATCTCCCATCCCACCAATTACTTCTACATTCGTATTTACGTTTTTATGCTCTGTTGGGTCTTTTACAGGAGTTGTATTTCCTCCTGCACCAGAGTTGCCACAGCCTACAAACATTCCTGTCATAATCAATCCAATTAACAAAGCACTTATTAATCTCTTTTTCATTGCGGTTTCCTCCGTTATTTCTACTTTAATTCGAAGGTCATAATGATAGTTCCGTCTTTATAAATTCCAGTCTTATCACTATCCCAAAATACATCGTCCAATTCATCATAAGTATGATACTCAGCTGAAAGAGCAATATCTGCTTCCTCTGTGGTACCATCCTTGTATGTAACTGTGCAGTTTACCTTAACACCATCTAATATCTGATTAATTGCTGCCAGCTTATCCTGTATTGTATCTGGCTCAAAAATATCATGGTAAATTTTCTCATCAGAATCCACATCACCTCTGACAACTATCTGGAAGTATTTATCTAACTGATCTTCATAGGCTACAGTATATTGCTTTCCAAACTCGCTGGTGCCACTCTTCTTATCCACCTTTCCATCAACTCCATAGTTGTAGTTATAAACAGTCATTTCATACTTATCTACTGAATAAGTAATATTTGCGATGTTATCGCCTTCTACTATCAGCTTTGGAAGATAAAACTGGAATCCTATTCCATTATTATCTGTTCCACTAAAACCATAGGTTGTATATGAATCTCCAAGCTTTAATGGTATGGTCTTTCCAGATTCCAATAGAGTCTTATCATTCTCAGATGCACAGGCTGTTATAGTAAAGCTTCTTGCTGGCGCAGCACTTTCCAAAAGTGCATCTGAATCTTCACCCTTTTCCTCTGAGCTTGATTCTGCTGTATATGTTTCAGCTGCAGTCTCTGGCATAGCACTTTCTATTGCTATATCATCGGATGTATTATTCATTATTTTTATAACACTTCCAGCAACAACTACCAGGCAAATGCTTGCGGCAATAACTGCAGCTTTCCTGAAATATATAATCTTTTTTGCTGGCTTGTATTTGTAATACTTCAGGAGAACTTCGTCATCAATTCCATCCATGCTTTTATATAGTTCTTCTTTATTCATGATGCTAAATATCCCTCCTTCAAAAGTCTTTTTTGTAGCTTTGCTCTGATACGATTTAAAGTAACTGACACATTATTATTTGTCATCCCAAGTCGCTTTCCAATAGCACTTATGTCTTCAGTATAAAAATATCTGCCTACAAAAATGAGGGCTTCTTTCTCTGGAAGATTTTTTACGAAATCGTTGATGATATAAGACAGTTCATTTGCTAAAATTGACTGCTCCACGTTGTGATTCGCTGGAATACATTCCTGTAATTCATCCAAGACCTCTTCTATATTTCCGCCGCCACGCTTTTTGGCATGAAATTTCTCATATCTGTCAAAGGCAAGATTTCTAGTTATCTTACCAATGAATATGCGGAAAATTTCTGGTCTTGTTGGTGGAATAACATTCCAAACTCTTAGATATGTATCATCCAGACATTCTTCCACATCCAACTCATTCTTCAAAATCTTATCAGCGATTGATGCACAGTAATCGCCATATTTTTCGTCGGTCTCCCCTATTGCACGCTCATCTCTTTTGAAATAGAGCTCAATGATTTCTTCGTCTTTCATAGATTCCCCCTTTGTTGAATTTGTAAGCCTTACATCTATATAGACGGAAAAACATCTGGTATATTACAAAGATTATAAAAAAATTTTCAAAAAAAATCGACCACCCAATTTCTGGATGATCGATAATAATTAAACTCTTTTCACAAACCCTACCTGCTCAAGGTGCTTCATGTAAACGCTGAGGCGCTCGTAGAGGGGCTCGGCTTCATCACCATACTTGTCATGAACAAGCAATCCGATATCAAACACACTACGCGACCCATCAATACAGGTCCAGATAAATGAACCCATGCCCTCGAGGGTAATCTTGCTGACTGCAGGTTTCTTAAAGAACTTCTGAGCCACACGGTTTGTGAATCCTTTATTTTCCATTTCAACAATGACCTCTCCGGACTCAGTTTGAGTCCAGATGAGGTCAGAATATATCGCATATACGAAATCTAAATAGTTTTCTTTATTTGCCATTCTTCTTTCCCATAGCTGACTTGTAAACAGCTGCAGCTACTAAAATAATAAGTACAAGTGCTGGAGCATTTCCTGTTGGAATTACTGAGCTGAGATTCATCTTATCAGCAAGACCAGCTACTGTAAGGATAGCGAGGAGTACACCTACGATACCTTCACCAGCGATAAGTCCTGAGCAGAAGAGGATACCCTTTCCTGACTCGTCTTCCTTGTTACCATACTTAGCATCAGCAAACTTTCTGATAAGACCACCAACCATGATTGTAGCTGAAAGCTCAAGTGGAAGGTAAAGTCCGATAGAAACTGGAAGTGCTGCAATACCAAGAATCTCGATTGTGATTGAGATGAATGCACCGATGAAAATAAGTGTCCAAGGAAGATTTCCATCCATAACACCTTCGATAACCATCTTCATCATTGTAGCCTGTGGAGCTGCAAGCTTGTCTGAACCAAATCCATAAGCTGAATCAAGAAGAACCATAACGCCACCAATTGCAAGAGCTGCTGCAACAGTACCGATGATTTCACCAATCTGCTGCTTAACTGGTGTAGCGCCAAGGATGTAACCTGTCTTTAAATCCTGTGAAGTATCACCAGCCATACAAGCTGCGATACAAATAACTGAACCGATTGCGATAGCACCTGTCATTCCGTGTACGCCTGTATCACCCATAGCCTTAAGGCAGATTGTTGCGATAAGGATAGTAGCGATTGTCATACCTGAAACAGGGTTGTTTGAGCTACCTACAAGACCAACCATACGTGAAGAAACGGCACTAAAGAAGAAACCGAATACAACGATGATGATTGCGCCAAGAAGTGTAACAGGTACTGCTGGTACAAGCCAAATTGCAAGAATAAGAACTACGATAGAGCCAAGTACAAAACGAATGTCCATATCACGTGCTGTACGCTCTGTAGATGTAGAGCCAGCAGTCTTGATGCTCTTGATTGAATCCACAAATGTTCTAACGATAAGTGGAAGTGTCTTAATAAGTGAAATGATACCAGCTGAAGCTACGGCACCTGCACCAATGTACTTGATGTAGTTTGACCAGATAGCTGATGCACCATGTGCTGCATAAAGCTCTGCAACAGAAGCGCTAGCTGGGTACATAACGATATCGCCACCAAAAGCAACAATAGCTGGAATAAGTACGAACCATCCAAGCACACCACCTGCAAACATATATGCAGAAATACGTGGGCCACAGATGTAACCAACAGAAACGAGTGCTGGATATACCTGAGCAGAAAACTCTGTCTTAAGAGACTGAAGCTTAATTGTGAATACGCCCTGGATTGCGCAAAGACCATCAACGATGAACTTTACAGCTGCACCAATACCCATACCAACAAATACTGACTTAGCAGATGAACCACCTTCCTCACCAGCAAGAAGAACCTCTGCACAAGCTGTTCCCTCTGGATATGGAAGCACGCCGTGCTCCTGAACGATAAGTGCACTACGAAGTGGAACCATGAAGAATACTCCAAGTAAACCACCGAAAAGTGCGATTACTGTAATAGTAATGAGTGAAGGCTTGTCCATAACACCTTCCTTAGCCCAGATAAAAAGTGCTGGCATTGTAAAGATAGCACCTGCTGCAAGGCTTTCACCTGCAGAACCAATTGTCTGAACCATATTGCTTTCAAGGATAGAATCCTTTTTCATAATAACGCGAATAACAGCCATAGAAATAACTGCGGCTGGAATAGATGCAGATACAGTCATACCTACTCTGAGACCAAGATATGCGTTAGCAGCGCCAAAGATTACAGCAAGAAGAAGACCCATAATAATAGATGTAGGAGTCATCTCTGGAGTAACCTTATCCGCTGGAATGTAAGGTTTGAATTGTTCTTTCATAATATACATTACTCTCCTTATAAATATACAACTTGGTCTATTATATATTCACTTTAAAGTGGATGCAAATCGAAGCGATAAAGAGATAAAGAGATAAAGCAAAATACACCCCACCGTTTTCGGCGGGGTGTATTTTTATACTAAATAATTATTTAAAATATCGATTGAGGAAGCCTTCCAACGCCTTTCCGTGGCGGGCTTCGTCGCGAGCCATCTCATGAACTGTGTCGTGGATGGCATCAAGGTTATTCTTCTTAGCGCAGGTTGCCAAATCAACCTTACCCTGTGTAGCTCCAAACTCACAATCAACTCGCCATGCCAGATTCTTCTTTGTAGAATCAGTCATGTTTGTCTCTAAGTCAGAGCCAAGGAGCTCTGCAAACTTGCAAGCATGCTCAGCCTCTTCCCAGGCTGCCTTTTCCCAATAGAGACCAATCTCTGGGTAGCCCTCTCTGTGTGCCACGCGAGCCATACAAAGATACATTCCAACTTCTGAGCACTCACCTTCAAAATTAGCCTTGAGCTGCTCGAAGATGTACTTTTTATCTTCGTCAGTAATATCAGGATTGTTCTTTACTGTAGCGCCATAAACGCCAAATACATGCTCAGCCGCAAGGGTAATCTCACCCTCAACCTTTTTGAACTTATCACCACTCACATGACATACTGGACACTCATCAGGTGGATTGTCACCTTCATGAATGTAACCACAAACAGGACATACATACTTTGCCATAACTAGACTCCTTTCTATATTCACCTAATTTACAGGTGTATAAGGTCATCTTAACATACATACGTCGTCCCCTGTGTAAATACACTAATTGTTCTCAATTAATTCACAGTTATGATAAATTCAAGTTTTCAAGGAAAAGCTTCTCGAATTTTGGGTCCGTTGCAAGTATTACAATTTGCGAATTTTCCTTTATTTCTTTCAAGGCATCTTCATCTGGATTCATGATAAATGCGATATCACCATGAAGTGACCCATTTCCTATTGATTCAAATTTTGGAATCAGTTCCTTTGGGAAAAGTCCTATTCCAGCTGCCGCCCATATACTTACTGATGCTCCAAGTCCACCAGCTATATAAAGATGATCAATCTGCTCCAGACTGAGCTTGGCAGCATTAAGTAGCATCTCTATACCAGAACGGATTGCAGCTTTTGCAAGAATAACCTGCTGAATATCCTCTCCTGATATGAAGATTTCATCTGTGATTGGAAATCCTGTTTCTGAATACTCATCCAGCAACAATCCGCCCTCGTCAATAATATTGTTACGACGAAGTTCGTGGATTAAATCAATAACTCCACTTCCGCAAAGACCTATTGGCTTTTCTCCTCCGATGGTTGTATATTTCACTTCCCGACCATGAATTGAAAGATGATTGATGGCACCACGTACAGATGCCACTCCACACTTCAGACTGGCACCCTCTAAGGCTGGACCTGCAGAGGCTGATGAGCACCAATATTTTTCCCCATCAAATAACACTAGCTCAGCATTGGTTCCCATATCTACCATGATGAAGGTGTCGTCTTCCTCTTTTCTCGCCTTTGCCTGCTCCTTAATGTAGAAAAGACCTGATACTATATCTCCTCCAACAAAGGCACTTATAGCTGGCATAAAAAAGATATCTCGACGTTCTTCCCTGAATTTAATTGCATCCAAGGTGTAAGGATGGAACGGATATTGTGCCATACCGTCAACTGGGTACTTCAGAAGTAAATGGGTCATTACCGTATTTCCGGACATAACAACCTTATGAGTAAGAAAATCTTCGCCAATGATTTTCACACCCATTTTCATTAAATCTCCAATAACCAACTGCTGAAGCTCATCACCATGACCATCAATAGCTGCCTTGATTCGGCTCATAACATCCATACCATATTTGGTCTGACCATTGGTCCAGGTATGCTGACGCAAAACTTTTCCATTATTAAGATCTATTGCCGTAGCGGCAAGGGTTGTGGTACCAACATCCACAGCGATAGCTATGTTGGTTTTATCAAGAGGAAGCTCCTCTGTAGTTTGAGGAACTCCTATAGAATTTATTTCAGATACAAGTCGCTTTGGCACCTGTATTTTACAGTCACGTGTGATAACGCACTTGCAACCAAGTCTCCAGCCATTTCGCATTTCCCAAAATTCAAGGGCACGCTCATCATCGGCGGTCATTTCAGGTGCACCATACACAAACCTTATTGCACAGCTAAGGCACTTACCAAAGCCTCCACAAGGTCTGTAATATTTGAACCCCAAACGGTCCATCGCCTCAACAAAGGTAATGGACTCATCTGGCTTAGTCATCAATATATATTCCTTTTCAGGAACAACATCTTCAATTACAACTTTAATTTCCATGTGTTCTATCGTATTCCTCTAGAGAATGCAATTCCATAGTAAGTTCACCACTATTATCTACTAAAATTGTCATATAAGTGTGTTCACGTGATTCCTGTCTTGGAAAAGCTATACTTCCAGGGTTTGCGATAATCAAATTCTGATAATGATCGATAGTTGGAACATGGGTGTGACCATACAGTACAATGTCGCAGCCCTTAGCCTTTGCAGCCTCTGCAATCTCTTGGTAACCGTAGCTTACTCCATAGTAATGACCATGGGTAATAAGGATGTGATGATTACCTACTTCAAGCACCAGCTCATTTGGCAGGCTACCACCCCAGTCACAGTTGCCACAGACACATTCTGCGGGTGCTTCTGACATCATCCAGAGATTATCCTCAACTCCCTGTCCATCTCCAAGATGGTAGATTCTGTCTGGATTTTCTATATGAATGGCATCTCGTAAATTCTCTGATCTGCCATGTGTATCACTAACAACTAATATTTTCATGCTTAATAATTTCTTCCTTTATCATTCTAAGTGCCTGACCTCTATGGCTGATGGCATTTTTCTCCTCTGGGGATATGCTTGCTGTACTGACATCCTTATCCCAAAGATAGAAAATTGGGTCATAGCCAAAACCATTTTCACCCATTGGCTCCCAACCTATATAGCCCTCGATGGTGCCACGCACTACTGCCTCTTTTCCATCAGGAAAAACAGCCGATACTGCACAAACGAATCTTGCGCTTCTATCCTGCTTTTCAACTCCTTCAAGTCGCTCAATAAGATTTGCATTTTTAATATCATAAGAAGTATCCTCACCCATATATCTGGCTGAGTAGATGCCTGGCTCTTTATTTAAAGCATCAATCTCAAGTCCGCTGTCATCTGCAAGAACGATTGCATCCTTAGCATGAGCTGCTATGGCACGGGACTTAATCAGAGAATTCTCCTCGAAGGTCTTTCCATCCTCAACGATATCAATATCGATTCCAGCTTCCTTCATGGTGAGGATTTCATATTTTTCTTCACCTAAAATCTCTTTAATTTCACGGAGTTTGTTTTTGTTTCCTGTTGCAAAAATAATTCTAGTTTTCATTGTTACCTCAATTATATAAATATTCTACGACGGCGTCATAAAGGGCACCGGCCGTTTTTTTCTGATACTCGTTATCCTGAAGCTTTTCAAGTTCCTTTGCGTTGGTCATAAAGCCTACTTCTACCAGCGCAACTGGAGCCTGAGCCATTCTTACAATATACACATCATCTCCCACGACTGTGCCTTTCGATTTGGAGCCTAAAGCCTCCAAAAGATTATCTAGGCACATGGACGCAAAGCGCTTTGAATTACCACTTTCATCGGCGCCCTTGTACATAACCTCAGTTCCGTTGATGGAAGACATTCTACCAGAAGCGGTAGAATTATTGTGTATTGATAGGAATAGATCCGCTTCAGAATCATTCGCCAAACCAACTCTTTCCTCAAAGGAGGGATTACTATCATCAGTCCTAGTGTAATAAACACCGATATTCTTTCCACTATGATCAAACATTCTCTTTAGTTGGAGAGCAAACTGTAAATCTAAATCCTTTTCTTTAACCCCCATCTTTGTGGCTCCTGGAACATTTCCACCATGTCCCGCATCCACAACCACAACATAATCATACACTTCATGTGGGTCTAAAAAATCAAAATATATGTACTCTCCTTCGGAGGTCATCTGCACTTCTTTTATATCATCGAGAGTAATCTCTATGACACCAATCAG
This sequence comes from Pseudobutyrivibrio sp. 49, assembly GCF_900100545.1. Classification (GTDB taxonomy): domain Bacteria; phylum Bacillota; class Clostridia; order Lachnospirales; family Lachnospiraceae; genus Pseudobutyrivibrio. Next base: position 93,505 of record NZ_FNDP01000007.1, on the reverse strand, counting down.
ATTCTCGCTATCATAGGTGACATCCACAATGTTATCTGCATTTCCACGCATTGGATATTGTGAAAAGTAATCCTTTCCAATTCCATTTATCGTAATTGCGATATTTCTATTTACATAATCATTAATAATTGAAACTCCGGCACTGGTGACACTTTGAGGCAATGTTAATCTAATCTGATGTCCTTTTAAAACATCACGAACAACCTCCTCAGAATCCTCCTGCAATTCTTCATCCGAAGCACGTAGCATACTCATAACTGATACTCGTCCGCCAGATACTTTACTGTCCTGTACCTTCAGCGCAATAAAATGCATGTTAGGTACATAGATAAGCAGACAGCATATAGCAATAACCACTGCCAGAATGATGGCCGTAAAGACCCCTAAAACCTTATTTTCCATTACATTATCTCTCCGCTTTTCAAGGATTATTTATCTTCGTCCTCGAATACTTCAACCACATCATTTGCATATGCTTTTATGCAAAGGTTTGCGTTTGCAACATCCTCTACGTTCTCCCAATCCAGACCGTTGTTGCTAATAAAGCCCTTTCCGTCTGTGATATCAACTGCCGCTGTCATTGAATCACTGATATATTCCACTGCAAGTGGACGCTTTGTGTCTGGTGTGTTGATGTAAAGAATAATAGCGAAGCTTTCTCCCTTGTCTACTGTTTTCGCCTGATTAAATTTTACAGTATAATAACCCGCCTGGTCTACAGTTCCTGAAGCAACAATTTCCTTTGAGGAAAGGGTGCTGGTGTTTTTGTAATCTGGAACAAAGTAAACCTGATAGCTGGTGTTTTTAGCCAAAGCATAGAAACCAGCTGCCTCTATCTGCTGATTAGCCTCTGCAGTAAAGGTATTGCAACCATAAGCCCATTCTTTACTGTAACCAATCTGACCAACCCATCCGCATAAATCGCTCTGATAGATATAATTATATGTATTATTGGTATCTACCTTCACATAGGAAACGGCCTGATTACCAATATTTGAATCATAGTAAGAAATGTAAAATACACCATCATCTCCAAAACCACTACCCCAACTGTTTTGGCAGATGAATGCACCGCTGTGTGGCACCTCAGTGCTGAAATTTTCTGCAGGATAGGTATCGTCCCATCCAATAATTACAACATCATGATTTGGCTTTGCATTTCCTGTATAGCAATATGAGTTTGTACTGCGGTTGTAGCAGCTTGATCCATTTAAATTCGCAGTATTAACACTTGCATAAATCGATGTGGAAACACCACCATATTTGTAAACAGCCCACTTTATATCATCCAGATTTTCTGAGTCGTAAAAATGTGCTTCCTGCAAGTGTACTGATGGAGCACTTTTCTCTCCGGTGAGCTCCTGAATAAGACCACCCTGCTCTTCCTCTTCAACAGGTCCCTGCCATGACAAAAGATAAGCCAGTGCCATGGTATATTCACCGCCGGCAGACTCGTCCAATTGAAAGCTGTTGTTATTAATCATTGAATCAACAGAAAACTTATACTGGGATGCTGGCAAAAGAGATGACTCCAGTGCCTCAAGTGAAGCACATGCCCAACAGGTAGCGGTAGAGCCCTGATTTCTTATAAAGCTGACTCTGTCCACGTTTCGAAGATCATAAGTCAACGGAAGCTTTGGCACACTGCTAATTGTGATATTGGCGGTGTAGGAAGCTCTGTCATAGGTGTAGTCGTAACCAAAGATATCGCACAAATCTTTAAGTCCCACGTACATTCTACCCATGTGAATAGATGGCTTGATTGCCAGCTTCATATCATCTCCGTTGGCAGTGGCAGTTTTGTTATCCGCCAGGAACTCATAGATATTGTTAGAAATCTGGACAACTGCACAGCCCTCGTCTTCCATAAATGCCGAGCCCTTTAACACACTGCGGATAAATTCCAGCGAGCCTACTGGATTAAGACTGTCATCCAAAATAGCTTCCTGCTCGTAGCTGGTGTATAGCTCGTCATTAATGTAAAGCTTCAGTTTGCCTGAGTCGTTTAGATTTTTAGACATTAAAGGATACAGCACGTCTTCATTTAAAGCTGCTCCTCTAAATGAATCGACGGCTGCATACCTGTCATTCCAATTATTCATTTTTCCAATAACGGTGATTGCTATAATCAGTACAAACACCGTGAATCTCTTGGAAAGTTTCATTTTCTAGTCCTTTTTCTTAGGCTTTGGTCCAAGGAATTGATAAAAGTATGTCTTTATCATTCCATTGTATATCTTGCGATTTTTATCTGCTTTTCTTCCGATTGACTTTGGCGCATCTTCATAACTTGTTATCACATACATAGACCAGCTATCAAGAGCGGCGTAAGCTTTTCCAAGCTTTCCGTAAATCTCAGGAAGATCCTTCTTATCTTCAAGACGCTCTCCATATGGAGGGTTTGTCAGAATAAATCCATATTTCTTTGGATGGCTAAGTGCCCCAACATCTCGCACCTGGAAGTGAATCATGTGGTCAACACCTGCCTGCTTTGCATTGAGACGGGCAATTTTAACCATATCAGGGTCAATATCAAATCCCTGAAGGTCACATTCTACCGATGTATCCACTTCTTCTCTTGCCTCATCCAAAAGCTCATTCCAAAGCTTTGGAGAAATGAGATTTGTCCAGTCCATAGAGGTGAAATCTCTGTTAAGACCTGGCGCAATATTTGCAGCAATCATGGCTGCTTCAATCAAAAAGGTACCTGAACCACAGAATGGATCTACTAAAATTCTGTCGGCACGCCATGGTGTCAGCTGAATAAGTGCTGCCGCCATAGTCTCTGAAAGAGGTGCCTTACTTGTATATGTACGGTAGCCTCTCTTATGAAGAGGTGTACCTGTGGAATCAAGTGTAACTACTACATCATCCTTTAATAGGAAAATACGAACAGGATAATCTGCTCCATCTTCCTTAAACCACTGAACGTCATAATATGTCTTCATGCGCTCAACCATAGCTTTTTTAGCTATAGACTGAATATCTGTAAGGGAAAAAAGCTTACTCTTTACAGATGTAGCCTTTGTAACCCAGAATTTACCATTCTCAGGAATATACTCTTCCCATGGGAGAGCTTTGATTCCCTGGAAAAGTTCCTCAAAGGTGGTAGCGTGAAAACGGCCCACTTCTACAAGGACTCTTTCCGCTGTGCGCAGATGGATATTTGCGCGACAAACAGCCTCGGCATCACCTGTAAAAGTTACCCTTCCATCTGTAACCTCAGTAATGTCGTAGCCTAAATCATAAATTTCTCTTTTCAATGGTGCCTCAAGTCCAAAATGACATGGGCAGCTAATGGTAAATGTTTTTGGCAATTCTAAATCTCCTATTACTTAACTAACTAAAAATATCTTAGACTAGATGATATCTTTTTTCAACTTTTCCTTGCATTAGTCGATTAACTATATTATAATCACAACCATGGTAAGGAGTTTCCTTACCATACCCTTATTAATTATTTATACTCCCCTCAAAAAGACCGAAAAACTCGGTCTTTTTCTTTGGAAACGCCTATTATTACTCAAGTGTCTTTTACACAACACATTTCCCTAGTTTCCGTTGTATGCAATTAAAAAGGGCTACAGCACCGTAACCCTTTAAATACATATTATCAATTACATAAAGTGTGATAAAGCTTCTGCAAATCTGGCCTCGTCAAAAGGCTTGATAACAAAATCCTTAGCACCAGCTTCAATAGCCTCTATAACGTAACATTTCTGTCCCATGGCACTAACCACTAGGATTTTCGCCTCTGGATCATACTCCTTAATCTGTTTGATAGCATCAATACCATTAGAACTACGACCCACCGTATGTCCATCAACAGTCATCGTGATGTCCATTGTTACGATGTCAGGCTTGAACTCTTTATATTTTTCTACTGCACCATCGCTACAGTCAGCTTCAGCTACAACAGTACAGCCATTTCTTTCGCATTCGTTTCTGACCACCGCTCGCATAAATCGGGAGTCATCAACTATCAAAACTGTTTTGCCCAAAGCAAGCATCCTCCTTATTTTGATTGTTAATTAGGATGTGTGGTTATATTATAGCATAATAACCGCCTAACTATTTATGAACTTTATGTTAACTATTGGTGTACATGGGGATTATTACGCCCTTTGCAACAAGTTTTAGCTTCGATTTTTAGCAGATACGTGGCAATCCCTCTCCCTGAAGTATATCAAGGAAACGTCTTCCACCTATCTCTGTTTTCATTATAAGAGCCCCCGCTTCTGATTCGTCATCAGGCGCATTGACAGAGCCTATCATACAAGCATTTTCTCCATATTTACTACTTTTAATAAGCTGCACTGCCTGTGGACCGTACTCCTTTGGGACAATAGCCACAAGCTTTCCTTCATTTCCCATATATAATGGATCAAGGCCAAGAAGGCCGCAGAAGGATTTAACCTGAGGGTCCACTGGAAGCTTTTCCTGCAAAATATCAAATCTTAATCCACTGGCTAATGCTAATTCCTTTAAAACTGTGGCAAGCCCGCCTCTTGTCACATCTCTTAAGACATGAACTGGAATTTGGTTTTCTATTAATTTTCCAACCATCTCCTGAAGAGGCGCATTATCGCTTTGGATAGTATTTTTGATACCCATACGCTGGCTTAGAACTGTGGCATGATGGTCGCCTACGTTTCCAGAAACGATGATTACGTCATCTGGGCTTGCATTCTTAGCTTTTATGTCTACGTCCTTTGGAACAAAACCTACTCCGGCAGTGTTAATGTAGATCCCACCATTTCCCTCAATAACCTTTGTATCACCGGCTACAATTTTTACACCTGCTTCATTTGCAGTCTCAGCCATTGATTTTACAATTCGACGAAGGAGCTCCACATCTGCCCCCTCTTCAAGAATGAAACCGCAAGTAATATATTTAGGAACAGCTCCTCTCATGCAAAGGTCATTCACTGTACCACAAATACACAGACGTCCAATATCTCCTCCTGGAAATTCCAATGGTGTGACCACAAAGCTATCTGTAGTCATGGCAATGGTGCCATCTCCTGGAACAACTGCTGCATCCTCCATCTCTGAAAGTACATCACTGTTAAACTGTGCTTCAAATATTTCTCTTATTAATTCCCCTGTAGCACGGCCACCTGAGCCATGCTCCATAATTATCTTCTCCATGCGTTAAAACAACTTCCTTCCTCTGACACCATGCATGCCCCCTGTGGCGACATTGGTGTGCAGACTTTTCCAAATAGTGGGCAGTCGGCAGGCTTTGCCTTGCCCATAAGAATTTCTCCACACTTGCAGGCTTTATTCTTTTTGTTATCCACATCAAGCCCCTTACTTCCCGCATCAAACTGTTTATATTCTTCCTTGAGCAGTAAGCCTGATTTCGGAATGATACCCATCCCGCGCCATGCAACATCCGCTGGCTCAAAATATTTTTCCAACTGGTTTTCAATAATAGGATTTTTATCCTGCGCAACAACTGATGTGTAGAAATTCTTTACTGTGTTTTCTTTATTTAACACCATCTGCGTCAGACCATAAATGGCAATTACAAGCTCCTTTGCTGCGAAGCCTGACACCGCAAAGGGTATCTGATATTTTTCTGCAAGCTCATTAAAATAATCTGCTCCTGTCACTGCGCACACATGTCCTGGAGCAATAAATCCATCAATCTCTGCTCCATTATCACAAAGATATGAGATGGCTCCCGGCATAGTTTTCAGTGCAGTAAGTAGCTGGATATTATCCCGTCCCTGAGCTATAGCATTGTCTAAAAGCAAAGTATAAACAGGGGCAGTGGTTTCAAAGCCAACTGCAGCAAATACGTATTTACGATATGGATTATCTTTTGCAAGAGCCAAAACATCCATTGGTGAATACACCATTTCAACGCTGCCACCTCGGCCCTTAGCTTCGTTCAAGCTTTCCTTTGAGCCTGGTACTCTTAGCAGGTCTCCGAAGGTGACCACAGTAGTATCTGGCTGCAGGCTATGCTCAATTAATTTATCAATGTATGCTGTAGGCGTGACGCACACGGGGCAGCCTGGTCCTGACAGCAATTCTATCTGTGGTGATAATATATCTCTTATTCCATGAGTGGCGATGGCGTGAGTGTGACTGCCGCAGACTTCCATGAGTCGGATTTTTTTGCCATCGTAGTCTCTCAAAAAATCTATAAGCTGTGGTAATTCCATTAGGCTTCCAAGCCTCCCATCAGCTCAATTATTTCTTCTGCTTCGTCCTTCTTCAAGGTCTGAATCACGCACCCCGCATGAACCAAAGCGTAATCCCCCTCTTTTACATTTACAAGTCCAGCGTAGGCCTCCACTTCATTTCCATTGAAATCAACAGTGACCTTCCCATCCTTTAATTTCTTTACTAAACCTGGTATTGCAACACACATTACATTATTCTCCTAACCCTATAACATATGGTATAATTGTACTACTTTTTGAAGTTTTTGGGAGGATAAAATGCACGAATTAGCAGTGACAGAATATGTATTTAATCTTGTAAAAAAACAGGCTGACGCAGCGGGCGCCAGCCATGTAGATAAAATCCATTTATTAATGGGAGATCAATGCGATTATGTACCTGAAATCATTGAAGAATATCTTCAGGTTATGAGCGAAGGCACCTCTTTGGAAGGTGTTAAAGTGGATGCCACAGTAAAAGAATCTATGATTCTATGCAAGGATTGTGGCAATCAAATCACCCGCCACGAATTCAAGGATAACTGTCCTAAATGTGGCAGTGATAACCTCAAGCTTAATCGCTGCACTGATTTCATTGTAAAAAACATTGAGGTAAGCTAAACGCCAGCACCTCATTATTTCAAGTGGAAGGCTGCCTGGCCCAGACAGATTCCACCATCTCCTGGTGGTAGTTGCTCTGAGATATATACCTTAAAGCCTTCTGATTCCAGCAAATCTATTGATCGTTCCAAAAGAATTCTGTTGAGGAAAGTTCCTCCCGACAGAACTATCTGCTTTTCTTTCCCAAGTCTTTCTGAATATATTTTCGCTATCTCAAGAATATAGTCTGCTACAGCGTAAATAAAGCCTCTGGCAATCGATTCCTTAGACACATCATGAAAAATTGCATTTGCAATCTCAATAAATATTTCCTCTGTAGAACCATTTTCTCCAAAGCAAAGTGGATACACCTGGTCAGTTCTGGCAGCCATATTTTCTAATTCTATAGGCGCCTGTCCCTCGTAAGTATTGTAGTGACAAATGTCCAGCATAGCTGATACCGCATCAAAAAGGCGTCCCATAGATGTAGATGTAACCACATTAATGTCACTGTCGATAGCCGCTCTGATGAGCTTCGCATTTTCATTTTCTATCAACTCATCCAATCCATTCTCATGAAGTATTCCCACCAAAATGGTGTCGCAGTTCTTTGCTCCCTCGTCTCCTCCGATTAATCTGGCTGGGCGCAAATCCGCAACTCTATCAAGGGCATTCTTTCCATCCCAAAGGAAAACTTCGCTACCCCAGACTGTTCCATCCTCACCGTATCCCGTTCCATCAAAGGCAAACCCCAGCACTGGACCTTTTAAATTGTGCTCTGCTATTACTGATAAAACGTGAGCCTTGTGATGTTGAACCTTGTGAATTGGAAGATTCTTTTTCTGAGCATATTCATGTCCAACCTGCCCACTAAAATATCCTGGGTGCAAATCAGTCACCACTGTCTTAGGCTTGAAGCCAAAGATTTTTTCCATTGCCGCCATTTCATTTCTATAAAACTTCTGGCAGCTTACGGATTCCAAATCTCCCAGATACTGGCTCACATATGCCATACCATTTTTTACATAACAGAAGCTGGATTTAAGATCTCCACCTGCTGCAAAGATTTCACCATCAATATCCACAGGAATTGGATTTGGCACATGTCCTCGTCCACGGCGGACAAACTGCTGTCTACCTTTTATTACCTTCATAACAGAATCATCCATTGGTCGAAGAATTTTCCTGTCATGGCTCAAAATAGCAATAGGTGTGTCCTCCAAATCACCGGACTCCACTCTCTCCTTCAGCCACTGGAGCATTTTTTTATTATCTATCTCCAGCACATCTCCGCTAGCATTTCCACTGGTCATAATCAACGGACCACATTCCTTCACCAGCATCATCTGTACCGGGTTGCATGGAAGCATTGCACCTATATCAGGACTGGTCAGATACACATTTCCTGCAATGTGCTTGCTTCCTGAATTAATATGCTTTTTTCTTCTTACTAATACTATTGGTCTCGCAGGAGATTCCAGCAATCTTGCCTCTTGCTGATTCACCTTGCAATACTCTTTTATCTGCTTAATATCTTCAAACATTACAGCAAAGGCTTTTGCCTCTCGATGCTTTAAAGTTCTGAGAGCTGCCACTGCCTTTTCATCGAATGGACTGCAGGCTAAATGATACCCACCAATATCCTTTATTGCCAGAATTCCACCACGACTTATCAACGATATAGATGCTGTAATTGCGCCATCTATATCGTTTTCGTTATAGTTTTCCACATACTTATCAACAATGTTTTTCGACGTAATATTGTCAGCATTTTTACACTTTAAACTAGCAAATTTCAGACGAGGTCCACACTCCTTACAGGCAATAGTCTGGGCATGTCTTCTCCTGTCATTTTTGGCTATGTATTCAGTCTGACACTCAGGACACATCTCAAAATCTTTCATGGTAATTGTGTCCCTGTCATATGGAAGCTTTTCTATAATAGAATATCTTGGTCCACAGACCGTGCAGCTGATAAAAGGATGTCCATATCTGCGATTCTTCTTATCAAAAAGTTCCGCTTTGCACTTATCGCAGGTGGCAATATCAGCAGGAATCAGCGGAAGATTCTTTTCGGCATCTTTATCTGACTCTATAATTCTAAATCCCAGCTCTATTTTCTGGCTCTCTATCTCCTGCCTCTCTATCTTATGGCTCTCTATCTCCTCTTCTTCTATTGATGTGATGAAGCCTCCTGTTGGAACATCAGAAGAAAGCTTCTGGCGAAACTGATCTAATTTCTCTGTCTCGCCACAAGCTACTACCGTAACTATGCCCCCTGTATTTCTCACATAGCCATCTATATTTAATTCCTCTGCAAGCTTTGCAACAAAGGGCCGGTACCCTATACCCTGCACCAGCCCTTTAATAATGTATTTCTTTATCATATTTTATCCTTATTCTGCCTTAGCCTCAGCTGGAGCTGCAGGCTTTGCTGCAGGTTTTGGTGGTTCATAAGGAACCTCTACAGTGTATGAGAATTTCTCTGGACCTGGCTCCTGATAGCCTGGTGTAATACTCAAGCACTTCTTAGGGCACTTCTCTACGCAGTAACCACACTGAACACAGTCGAAGCGATTGATGCTCCAGGTTTTACCAGCACGATCAACAGTGATGGCTCCTGGAGGGCAGCTACGCATGCACATTCCACAAAGGATGCAACCGTCCTTATTAATATCTACATGTCCTCTTGTGCGCTCTGGATATTCCTTTGGTACAAAAGGGTATTGAGTTGTGGCAGGCTCAGAGAAAAGATTCTTCAAGACCTGCTTGTAAAATGGTAAAAACTGTCCCATAATCTTCCTCCTAACGTTCTGTACAACTAATACATGGATCAATGGTTAACACGAGGAGTGGCACGTCACCATACTGGCATCCCTGAAGAGTCTGTGTGAGAGCTGGGATGTTTGCGAAGGTAGGTGTGCGGACTCTGAAGCGGTCAAGGAACTTTGTTCCATTGGCACGAACATGATAGAAGGCCTCTCCTCTAGGCTGCTCAACACGGATGAATGACTCTCCGTTTGGCATGCCTGTAACCTTTGTATTGATTTCTGTATCTGGAATCTTTTCTACACACTGTCTGATGATATCGATTGACTGGAAAATTTCTCCGATACGAACTTCACAACGAGCATAAGAATCGCACTTGTTGCTGGTGATTACCTCAAAATCCAAATCATTGTAGGCAGCGTAGCCGTTCTTTCTCATATCGACGTTGATGCCAGAAGCTCTCATCATTGGTCCAACTGCGCCTCGACGAATAGCATCCTCTCCAGTAATGATTCCTATATCTACAAGACGACTTTTTACGGTGTAGTCTGTAAGGAAGATATCTGTCATCTCGCGAATTTCTTTTTCCATGTCATTAAGCTGTCGTACAAAATCCTGAAGCATATCCGCTGGCATATCCTTTAATACACCACCGATTGTATTTACAGAGAAAATCACTCGTCCACCTGTTGATGCCTCAAACATATCAAGAATCTTCTCGCGAAGTCTCCATGAATGCATGAAAAGTGATTCGAATCCAAAACCATCAGCAAGTAATCCAAGCCATAACAAATGGCTGTGAAGACGGCTCATCTCTGCCCAAATTGTACGAAGATAATCAGCACGACGAGGGACCTCAACGTTCATAATATCCTCTACTGCCATGCAATAGCCCATGCCATGCATGAAGGAGCAGATACCGCAGATACGCTCTGCAACGTAAACCATCTCATTGAAATCCTTCTTTGATGTGAGGCTCTCAAGTCCCCTGTGAATAAATCCAATAGATGGTATTGCTGCTAAAACTTTTTCATCCTCAAGTACCAAATCAAGGTGAATTGGCTCTGGCAAAACTGGATGCTGAGGGCCGTAAGGTACTACACTTCTATTTCCCATCTTACTCACCCTCCTTCTCTAAAAATGGTGTCTCTACGTCTATACGATATAACTTGTCATGGAAGTCCTGTTTGATATTTTCAACGTGAAGCCCCCAAAGCTCGTGCATTTCGTTCTCGTAGAAAATTGCTGATTTGTATACACGTGAAATAGATGGAACCTCTTCCTCACGCTCAGCTATTAATCTGTAATTTGAAATATCCTGTCCATTGGCAAAGGAATATGTAACCTCAAAATGATTCTCTGCCTTTGGATATGAGCAGCAAATCTGGCAAAGTCTCCAAAGAGCATTTTTCTTCTCCATGATGACTGTCAGAAGCTCTGCCTTATCTATTAAATATAAATCCTTCTTTAACTCTTGCATGTCTGCCTCCTTATGCCCTACCTGATGCTGCAAGAGCTTCAGCTTTCTCTTTGAAAAGAGCAACACCCTTTACTACACCATCTATAATTGACTCTGGTCGAGCCGCGCAGCCTGGCACATAAATATCTACTGGAATAACTGTGTCCGCACCACCTTTAATATTGTAGCATTCCTTAAAAATACCACCTGTGCAGGCGCAGGTACCAACTGCTATAACTACCTTTGGCTGAGGCATCTGCTCATAAATCTGTTTTACTACAGATTCGTTCTGAGAATTGATACCTCCAGTAATAAGGAAAATATCTGCATGCATTGGATTACCTGTATTGATAACACCAAAACGTTCTACATCATAAACAGGTGTTGTGCACGCCAAAACCTCTATATCACATCCATTACAGCTACTTCCATCATAGTGAAGCAGCCATGGTGATTTATGTATCTTAGCCATGATTTACCCCCTAATTATCTCCAGCAAGAAAAGATTCATGCCTGCTGCAACAATTGTCACACCCCATGCAAGCTTTAACATTAGCTGCCACTTAACTCTTGCTGATGTATTATCGATGAGAATCTCAAGGAACCAAACTGCAAGTATTGCAATCACAGCTCCAATAAATGTAAGAGGGTTGCTGCTGATGAAGAACAATCCCACAATTCCTAAAAGGATAGCATTCTCATACCACTCTGCGATCGTTACCATTGCATATTCCTTACCAACCATTTCAGAAGTAACACCCTTGATTACTTCCTGATGTGCATGATGGCTTGTAGAAATATCAAATGGTGACTTTCTGAATTTGATTGTAAGAATAAATACGAAGCCTACAAAAAATCCTGGTAAAAATCTTATGTTTGCAACTGAGCTACCTGCCACAATATCTGATACTGTGAAGGTGCTGGTTGCAAGGTAAAAGCCTACTGCCACAAGAAGCTCCATTGGCTCACATGCCATAATCTGCACAAGCTCACGGGATGTTCCCTGAGATGAGAATGGCGAATGTGTAGCTGTAGATGCAAGAATCAAAAACATTGCTGATGTTGAAAGTGCAAATACTACAAGCAGCAAATCAAAGCCTGCAAAGAATAAAATTCCTGAAAGTATAATGAAGCAAAGGTAAGAGCGTATTAAAAATAACTGCATCTTGTTTGCTGTTAAAAACTCTTTTTCAAAAAGCTTCTTCAAATCATAAAATGGCTGAAAAACTGATGGACCTCTTCTGCCCTGCATTCTTGCAGAGATTTTTCTATCAAAACCATCCAATAATCCGATAACAAATGGTGCAACCACTACGTAGAGGATTGCCAAAAGAATTCTAGTCTGAACCATCATTGTAAAGCACCTCCCACTACGATAATCAGGTAAACAATCAAAATGAATGAAGAAATCATAATCGCTGGTGTAAACAGCTTCTTCTCACCAAATGCTTCTTCCATATAGAAGTTTGAGATTTCCATTTCCTTAGGATCACCTGTTGATGAAACAAAATTAAAATTATCTCCAACGTTTGCTCCACCCATGTATGTAATGACCTGCTTGCCCTTCTGTCCTTTAGTCATGAGATAGTTGACAAAAGGAATAACAAATACGCCGCAAAGAAGCACAATCATGATTACCATGTTCTCGTAAGAGATTACCTGCTTTACGGTGCCAAACATATCATTAGAAAGTGGCTTGAGCACATGCTCTGATAGCCATGGGAATCCAAGTATGAGAGCAATCATCATAAAGGCATGGAAGAACATTGAGATGTACTCATTCTTCTTTGTTAAATCTCTTGATTTCTCACGCTTTGCTGCGCCAAGAATCTTTGACATCCACTTTGTCCAATAGAACATTGTTGTAGCTGAACCGAAGCAGATGAAAAGTACCATAAGTGTTGATACATATACTGAGCTTGTATCAATGAAAGCCTTAAGCGCTGCCCACTTTGAAATAAGCATTCCAAATGGTGCAAGGAACATTCCTGCAATACCTACCATAAGGATGAAAGCCAGCTTAGGGAAGATACTCATCAAGCCCTGCATCTGCTCAACATCACGGCTTCCAATTGTAGTTTCAATTGCACCTACGCACTGGAAAAGCATAGATTTTGAAACAGCATGGAAGATTACAAGGAATACTGCTGCCCAAATTGTTTCCTCGTAGCCACAACCTGTACATGCAACGATAAGTCCAAGGTTTGAAATAGTAGAATATGCCAAAACCTTTTTGCCATCTGATACCGTAATTGCGAAGCATGATGCAGCAACAAAAGTGAAGCCACCAATAAGGGCTACCATGTTACCAACATAATTATCTGCCATTGCTGGTGAAAGTCTGATAAGCATGTACACACCAGCCTTAACCATTGTCGCACTATGAAGAAGTGCTGATGAAGGTGTTGGTGCTACCATGGCTCCAAGTAACCATCCTGAAAATGGGAACTGAGCTGACTTTGTAAGCGCTGCAAAAGCAAGCATTGCTATTGGAAGCAGACAAATAATATCTGATGCTCCGCTCTTCTCTGCGGCAGCAATCAAATCATATAGATTTGCTGTGTGGAAATATACAATTCCTACAGAAATAGCCACTGCAAGGCCGCAGCCACCAAGTAAGTTCATCCATAAAGCCTTGAATGAATTATTAATTGCTTCATCTGTGCGGGTATATCCTATTAAAAGGAAAGATGTAACAGATGTAATTTCCCAGAAGAAATATAATCCTAGAAGATTTGCAGATGTAACCAGACCAAACATTGCTCCAAAGAATACAAAAATCATTGAAAGAAAGAAGCTTCTTCTATCCTGCACTTCCTTGTGATGATGAATGTGAAAGCCATGCATGTAACCAACTGCATATATTCCAATGAGTGAACCTACAACACCAATGATTAGAACCATTATGAAGGTAAGCCAGTCAAATCGCATTGTGGATGTGTAACCCAGCTTAGGTCCAAACTTTTCTAAAACAGTTGGTACCACAGTAGATATAATCGTTAGAATTGCGATTATTAATCTATTATGTTTGTAAGAAAGATATGTGATAAAACACATTAAGAAAATATCGCCCCACATGAAGACTTCACCAAAAATCCTCTGAAATGGAAGACGAAAATCCAGTGTTTGGCCTCCTGCCAAAAACCACTGAACCGCAGTGAAGACTGATAACACCATTACGATGGCACAGCCTAGATAGACGGTAAATGCTCTGCGTTTTGAATTGTGAATCACCGCAGGCAAAATCGCCCAGAGAAATGGAAAGCAAATCAATGCTGTCACTAATGTTTCCATTATTTCCCCCTCCTTATTAAATTACATTATATATGCTGAATCTATTCCCCAATTGCATTCAGCTATTCTAGTATAGCATATATTCCACAAAATGTTTGCTAATTATTGCTGTTTTTTCGTCATATGGAATAAAAATTGGAAAAAAAAATCAGGTGCTTTCGCACCCGATTTTTATCAATTTTTATTCCATATGACCATCACGGTACATACTAAACTTATCCATTGGGTAATTCTCAAGGTTTGCAAGAATCTTACGTCCATCAGCCTTTCCGATAAGAGTTGTTCTTGCCTTAACGATTTCTCTCTCAGCTCTGTGCTTAGATGGGCCACCAACGCAACCACCTTCACAAATCATACCCTCGATGAAATCAACATCAAGCTTACCGCTCTTGAGAAGCATAAGTGCCTTCTTACACTCAGCACCACCTGCACACTGCATAAGCTTAATATCATCTGTATTCTGTCCACGCTCCTGCATGCACTCGATAACAGCCTTAGCAACACCGCCTGAAGAAGCGAAGTGCTTACCAAATGTAGATGACTCCTGGTAATCTTCCTCTACTGGCTCGAACTCAACGCCCTTAGAACGCATTAACGCACGAAGCTCACCAAATGTGATAACGTAATCTGCATTTCCTGGTACTGTCTCATCCTGTGCCTCAGACTTCTTAGCGATACATGGTCCAACGAATACTGTAACAGTATCCTCACCCATTGTAGCCTTAACGAAACGTGAGATAGCGCACATTGGAGATACTGTAGAAGACATGTTATCTCTAAACTGATCTGGGAAGTGCTTTCTGAGCATGTTGATGAAAGCTGGACAGCAAGATGTTGTCATCTTACGGCCTTCTTCCTTAGCCTCATACCACTCAGCTGACTCGTAAGCAGCTGTCATATCTCCACCGAGACCTACCTCGATCATGTCTGTGAAACCAACCTTCTTGCAAGCAGCTTTAACTGCAGCCATAGAGATATCCTCACCGAACTGTCCCTCTGTAG
This sequence comes from Pseudobutyrivibrio sp. 49, assembly GCF_900100545.1. Classification (GTDB taxonomy): domain Bacteria; phylum Bacillota; class Clostridia; order Lachnospirales; family Lachnospiraceae; genus Pseudobutyrivibrio. Next base: position 78,205 of record NZ_FNDP01000007.1, on the reverse strand, counting down.
CAGGTGCGCACATAGCGATAACCTTCTTGCCCTCAAGGATAGCCTTGATGATATGTACAAGATATGTCTTAGAACCGATAGCACCGAATGGGCAGCTGTGGATACAGTGACCACATGAGATACACTTCTCATCGTCGATTACGCAGTGACCGTACTCGTCGTAAGAAATAGCACCAACTGGGCAAGCCTTCTTACATGGTCTCTCAAGGTGAACGATAGCCTGGTAAGGACACTCCTTAGCACACATACCGCACTCCTTACACTTTGTAGGATCGATGTGCATTCTTCTCTCACCTGGAGTGATAGCACCGAACTTACAAGAGTTAAGACATGCCTTTCCAAGACAGAAACGGCAGTTGTCTGTTACTGAATAAGAAGCGATTGAACAGTCATCACAAGCTGGCTGGATAACCTGAACAACGTTCTTTGAATCTGGATTAGTAGGAAGATTCTCTGCGCAAGAAAGAATAACTCTCTGTCTTACGATTTCTCTCTCCTTGTAAACACAACAACGATATGTTGGTCTTGGACCAGGGATGATTTCGTAGCAAACAGCCTCTTTGTGCTCTGCATCAAGCTCACCATTCCAAGCAAGCTTACAAACCTCTTCCATAATGTTGTGCTTCAAACGTACAATACTCTGATCTGAAGTTACCATATTTTTCTCCTTTTACCTTTTTATTTGCCAGTGAATTGTTAATTAATTACTCGTAGACTTCTGTCTAAAATACCATTGAACTCCGCTATGGCCATTCCGTAATTAACAACCGGAACCCCCTGGGATTTGCAATGTTTAACGCGATTCTGCATTTCAGCCCCATTTATCATGCAACCACCGCAATGAATCACTAATTTATATTTTGATAAATCCTCCGGAAAATCATTTCCAGAAGAAAATTCAAAATCAATTTCTTTGCCAGTGTATTTTCTAACCCATCCTGGCATCTTTACGGTGCCGATGTCGTTACACTGTCTGTGATGAGTGCAGGCCTCTGAAATGAGAACCTTGTCACCATCCACTAATTTCTTGAGAGCTGCTACACCCTCAAGCTGAGTATTCAGACTACCCTTGTAGCGAGCCATAAGAATACTAAATGAAGTAAGTGCCGTATCCTCAGGAACAATCTTTGAAACCTCTTCAAAGGCCTGAGAATCAGTAATTACTAGCGAAATATTTTTATCTTCTTCAAGTGCCTCGGCCAATTCCTCTGGCTGGCAGCAAAGAATCTTGCAATTGTTATCAAGAAGGTCTCTTAGAACCATCTGCTGTGGAAGAATGACTCTTCCTTTTGGTGCCGACTCATCAATTGGGATAACCAAAACAACAGTGCTTTTTGGCTCTACCAAATCGGCAACAAGTGCAGGCTCCTTTACATTAGGAAGAAGCTTTATGAGCGCTTCCTTAACCTGTGACATGTCATCTGATGTGGCATCCACAAAAATAAGGTTTTCTTCCTCCAAACCAGCGTAGCCATGAGCCTCAGCCTCGTCTATGTGATTCTCTATAATTATGTAAGGAACATTTCGTTCCTTCACATTTTTAAGGAAATCTGCTTCCTCTTCTGAAAGCTCTTTTTCTCTGGCATCGAGCACCATAACCACAATATCAATCTCGTCTAAGATACGATATGTACGATGCTTTCTAAGCTCACCAAGCTCGCCTTCATCATCAAAACCTGCAGTATCGATAATAACCACTGGACCAATTGGAAGAATCTCCATGGCCTTTTTTACAGGATCAGTGGTGGTACCCTTGTGAGCAGAAACCAGCGAAATTTCCTGATTTGTAAGTTTATTTACAATACTGGATTTACCAGCATTTCTGATTCCAAAAAAACCAATGTGGACACGCTGCCCACTGGCTGTACTATTAAGGGACATACTCGCCTCCTATAAGAATACAATATAATTTTGTTTATTTTATTAAAAAACTAAGAACTAAAATCTGAAATCTCTACGATTAGAGTTCTTGATAGCCTCGATATTTTCCTCAGCTGTCTTTCTAACATTTTCCTTTGGAATCTTCTTAAGCTCTTTCTCAATCATCTTGTAGCCAACCTTCTTTGTCTCCTCAGAAGCGTAATCTACAAGGTATTCTGTAAGAGTCATGAGTGCGTTTGGATGACAGCAGTTAATAATCTGGCCTGTCTTACAAAGCGACATAAATCTGTCGCCTGTACGTCCTGCACGGTAGCAAGCTGTACAGAATGATGGGATGTGACCTGTCTCCATGAGCCACTTAACTACCTCATCGAGAGTACGCTGATCAGAAACATCAAACTGCTCTGTATCGTGTGGACGCTCTTTCTCTGTGTAACCACCTACTGATGTACGGCTGGCACCAGATACCTGTGAAATACCAACCTGAAGCATCTTACGTCTAACTTCCTCAGACTCACGAGTAGAAATAATCATACCTGTGTATGGGACTGCAATTCTGATGCAGGCTGCAATCTTTGTAAACATCTCATCTGGAATAGAGTTGTCAAATACATCTGGATCAATATCATCAGCATGCTTAACACGTGGAACTGAAATTGTGTGTGGACCAACGCCGTGAACTGCCTCAAGATGCTCAGCATGCATGAGGAGTCCAGTGAACTCGTACTTATAGCTCTCAAGTCCGAAGAGAACACCAAGTCCTACATCGTCGATTCCACCTTCCATAGCACGATCCATAGCCTCTGTATGGTAAGCATAATCATGCTTTGGACCTGTTGGATGAAGCTCCTCATAGCTCTTTTTGTTGTAGGTCTCCTGGAAGAGAATGTATGTACCGATTCCTGCTTCCTTGAGCTTGCGATAATTCTCAACTGTTGTAGCAGCGATATTAACATTTACACGTCTGATATCGCCATTCTTGTGGTGAATGCTGTAAATTGTATCGATACACTCTAAGATGTACTCGATTGGATTGTTAACTGGATCCTCACCAGCTTCGATGGCAAGTCTCTTGTGACCCATATCCTGAAGTGCGATAACCTCAGCCTTTACTTCTTCCTGTGTAAGCTTTTTACGAGCAATGTGCTTATTCTTAAGATGATATGGACAGTAAACACATCCATTTACACAATAATTTGAAAGATAAAGTGGAGCAAAAAGAACGATACGGTTGCCATAGAAAGCATCCTTAATCTCCTGTGCTACCTTATACATTTTCTCAATATATGTTGGATCATCGCAGGCAAGAAGAACTGCTGCCTCACGATGTGAAAGACCTGAGCATACACAGCCTTCTGCTGTCTTTACTGGTCTTGCTTTCTCAAGGAGCTGATCAATCAACTCATAATTATTTTTGTTTGCTTCGGCATATTCTATTGTGTCGAGGATTTCCTGATGGTCGATAAACTCATCAGCTTTCATTGATTTTACATTGTACATTTCTTTACCTCTTTTCTATAAAACCCGCCCTGTTACCAGCGTCTGTAACGACCTCGTAACCAACGGACGAGACACGCCCCTTAAGGCATGCGATGCACTCAGCGGCTTCTTCGCCAGTGCAGATTTTGTTGTCATATAAAGTGTACATCTTTCGTACATATGTAGGCGAAAGATTCGGCATAAGTACGTTGGCACCAGCCTGAATACCCTTTTCTCTTCCCTTTGGATCAATTGTTCCAAGGGCTGTGGTAGCTGGCAGCAACATCTGTGGATAGATGATTCTAAGTAAAGATAATAAGAATAGAGTCATCTCCAAGGTGCCACTATCTTCCTTTGCAAATGGTGTATCCTTATGACTAATGTATGGACCAATGCCACACATATCTGGCTTAAACTCTTCGATAAATTTCAAATCCTTTGCCAAATCACTGGCAGTCTGACCTGGTGACTGAACCATAAATCCAGCCCCCACCTGATATCCAATATCCTTCAAATCACGAAGACAGTTCATCCTGTGTTCCCAGCTCATCTCCTCTGGATGAAGCTTAGCGTACAACTCTGGACTAGCTGTTTCATGTCTAAGCAAGTAACGTCCTGCACCTGCCTCAAAGTAGGCCTCATAGCTTGAGCGTTCTCTTTCACCAATTGAAAGAGTGATTACCATATCAGGATGAGCCTGCTTGATGCCTTTAATAATCTCGCATATATCTTCATCGCTGTAGGTATAATCCTCTCCGCCCTGAAGAACCACTGTCCTGAAGCCAAGCTTGTAGCCTTCATCAGCGCAGGCAATAATATCGTCTTTTCTAAGGCGATATCTCTCGCATTCCCTATTGCCTCTGCGAATACCACAATAATAGCAATCATTCTTGCAATAATTTGTAAATTCCACAAGACCTCTTACGAATATCTTTTTTCCATAAAACTGCTCCTGATATTTAAGAGCATACTCTGCTGCACGCTTCATTAAATCAGGATTAATATTTTCTATGAGAAGCTGATATTCCTCCAGCTCAAGGGAATGATTTCTATTAAGTTTGTCTAACGTATCTATTAACTTTGAATCCATATCTTATTGATAAAAATTTATCGTTTATTTTTTCACAAAGTATACTATATCACAATTATTTGGTGGAATCTGTTTTCTTTTAGGAACAATGTTGATGATTTATGTATGTTTTTTCGCACAAAAAAAGGAACCCTCACGGATTCCCTCTTTCTCGTGTCGTCGTGGATGAATTAGCTCTTCTTTGTTTCCAGCCTTTTGAGCATTCGTCTAGTCCTGTGATTCTCAACCATAGTCCTAAACATTTTCATCTTAAGGATAAACACCTTCATACATCAATACCTCACACCTAACTTTTCATTCTCAGCGACCATTTAATCGATTTGAGTAGCTACGGCCTCCCTACCGCGCACCACTCTGGCTGTGAATTCTGTTCAATACCTCGACACCACTATTTCCCTATACCTGCGTTCCCAAATAATAGTCACCACTAAAATCGCGTCTATTCTGTGTCATAAATGTGATATTTATGTGAACGTCATCTAACACTATGTACTTTACCATTCTAAAGGACTTTGAACAATAGATTGGCAAAATCGTCAATTTTTTGGCAACAACACTACTGATTTAGCTTATCAATAATCTTTGCTGCTGCTCTTCTCTTAACTTCAACTATACTTACAACTGCTCCTGCAAGGGTAACTATTGCAAGTCCTGCAAACCATTTACCATGCTGCAATATACCAGCCAGTGTAATAGCAAGAGGAGTGTCCTCCTCACCAATTGTAACAATCTCTCCCGGTACAACCGGAACATCCTTTGGATGGAAAATCTTTGATTTTGAATTGGTCTTTGCTGATTCAGAGCTTTCTTCCTTGCCATTATCAGTAGACTTTGAAAAAGCAATATCAGATTCTTTATTGCCTACTTCTGCCAGGTTCTCACCACCTGGTAGTGCTTCAAGCTCTTCTATCTGTTTATCAACCTTTTCTTCCAGACTCTCTGCTTTTTTTGTTATTCCGCCATATGTGGAATAGCTCTCCGCAGCTGAGCTGTGATTATCCCTATTATTCTCAGTGCCAGAAGCTGACTTCTGAACAGGTACTGGAGTTTCTATCTTTGAAAATCTTTCATTAAATAAAGATTTTGCATCTAAAAGCGAATCCTTTGCACTCTGAAGATTATCCTTTGCTTCTGCATATTCAAGCTGTGCACTTTCAAGCTGTGCCTCAAGCTTAGCCATCTCTGCCAACGAACCTATATCTGTGGCTCCCTTAAGCTCATCCAGCTGCTGTTTAATGGATGTCACTTTATCCTGTGCTGCCTTAAAATCTGTTTTGGCAGTTTCAACTGATGTTAAAAGATTATTGTAGGCTGTAACCTTTGCTCTAACCCATGAAATATAAGAAACATAATCTGTAACCAGCTCAGTCCATTCCTGACTTCCTACTTTTATGGTGTTTGTGCCTATTTCTCCTCTGGTTTCGGTTGTCCCTCTAACAGAGTTGGCAGATTTACTAACTGATTTAACACTGTTTGATTTTTTCAAACCATCTTTTGCATTGGTCTGGAACTGAGATTTTGCATATACAGGTGCTTCATAAAGAACAAGACGACCATCAGTCCCAATGAAGTATCCGTATGATGAACTTCTTACACCAGTAACAGCATTGCCATCCTTATCAACAATTATGTATTCCACATCAAAATTGCCATAGCTAACGGTTACCTGGAAGTTCTCTATTCTTTCACCATCCATAAGATTCTCAGCCTTAGGCAAATAATAATACTGTAAAATTGCCTGTGCATAGGAATCCATATATCCGCCGCGTTCTTCATCTGAGGCAGCGGCAACATCTGCTTCTGCAGCAACAAGAGCATCGGCTCCTGCTGCAGCCAACTCCTCCTGAGCGGCTAAAAGCTGTTCCTGAATCTCCTCCAAATGCTCCTGGGCACAAACCAAAGCCTGATCTGCAGCATCAAGTCTTTCTGTTGCATCAGCCTTATTTGTATTATATGCCTCTAAAGCTGTATCAAAGTCACTCTTGGCCAAGTTATAAGCGTCAAGAGCTTCCTTATATTTGTTCTCAGCATCATCAAAAGCTGTCTGTGCTTCTTCCACAGATTTGTCCGTATCTGCAATGATTATGGCAGCAGCCTTCTCGCTGGTATTCTCATCTTTAACTGCACTAACCGCTGTCTCAGCCTGAGAGCTGGCAGCTGCTGTTGTTTCTCCAACAGACTTTATAACTTCATCTACCTGTGAAACAGCTGATTCAGCCTGAGTATGAGCCTCGCCAATGGCCTCACCAGCCTTAACTATATTATCAACAGACGCACCAACAGAACCTACTGCTTCCTTTGCAGTAGCTTCATCAATTAACACACCTGAAACCTGTTCGTCGAACTTGCCCTCTGCTTCAGGCGCAGAGGCTGCCTCGCTAAGCTGGCTTGTAGTGTCTGTATTTAATTGTTCAGATAAGTTTGAAACCTCTTCAGCTATAGCCTTCTCTTCAGAATCACTAATAACCTGTTGTTCTGTAGTGGTCTCTGCATCGTTTACTGACTCTGCTTCCTGCGCAAATGCAACCATACTGGCAGGACTGGCTAGAGAAATTGCAGACAAGCCTATGGATATAGCTTGAACTGAACGATTTTTCATAAACAATCAAGTCCTTCTTCTAATTTTTATACTCTCCCACGAAAAACGTTATAAAATATAATATTTCTCATTTACACCTTATCTAAATATAAAATGAGACGCAAGTCCTTTGGCAAAATCGCACCGATTTTGGCAAAAACCTTACGTCCCATATTTTCAACATCTTAATCGTTTACTAGATTGTTTAGTTATTACTAAATTGATAATCTCTAATCTGCTGAGTGATATCAGCTATTTTCTTAGCAGACATAGGGAAAATAGTCCTGTCATCCAGATAAACATCCCCACCATCAATCCTATCTATGAAATCCATGTTGATGATGATTCCTCGATTAATCATAATAAAGCGCTTATCTGCACCTGTCATGGCAAGGAACTCGCCCGACGTCAGTCGCACTCTTGAGGACTCTCCATCATCCTTGTGAATCTCTAAATAATGACCGTCTGTTGTAACTGAAACAATATTCTTTAGATAGATTCTCTCATCAACTGAACCCACTGTTATTTTGATGAAGATGGCATCAATTGGTGTATGGTCAACAATCTCAGAAATAAGATTGTCAATTCGCTCCAGGGTAAATGGCTTTGTCACATAATCAAATGCATGAAGTGAAAATGCATCCGGATAGTGTCCTTCCGAAGCCGTCATAAAGATAAGGAAGGTTTTCTCAGTAAGCTCACGAAGCTTTTTGGCTGTTTCAATACCATCCATATCTGGCATATAAATATCCATAAAAACGATATCAAATCGTCGTTCGGTCAATGCATCTACAAAGGACTGACCCGTTTCAAACTCCTCTACCTCAAGTGTAAGAGCTCTTTTTGCAGCCACCTTTTCTACCATCATTTTAAGCTGCATTCTGAAAATGCTTTCATCATCAATAACTGCTACTCTCATTTGGCCTCCCCATGTTACTGCGATTTTGAACATTTAACACACACTACTTTGAGCTTATAATACCATATATTTGTGCACTTGATAATGAAAATTGTTTGTATTTTATATATAATGAAGTTAAATATTCGAAATATAATTTTCTACACATATTTTTAAAAAGGTAAACGCCATGTCATTTATTCAAGAAAATATGCTTTATGTTAATATTCTTATTCTGATAGTGGGTACCACCTCTGTGCATCTTGGTGTCAGCTTTCTTAGAAGAGAACGTAACACAAAAGGCTTCTTCAAATACTCCGTTTTCCTGCTTGCCTTAGGTAGTGGTCTGTGTTCTATTGGTTATTCCCTTATGTCTTTGAGTCCAAACCTGACTGCTGCATATGTTTTTAGAGTTATAGGCTTGTTGGGAATTGACATCTACATCATCGCAGAAATCATCCTTATTACCAGTTGCCTGAATATAAGCAGGACTGCCGAAATTTTTATCATTTGGGTAACCTCACTGGCAGCACTTTTGGATTTGGTTATATATGGAAATCCTGGCTCTAACAAATTTTACAGATTGGACAACTATACCATTTACGTAAGAGATGATCCCTATCGACATCTCTTTCATTACTCATATCAGCTGCTAATAGCCATCTGTCTTTTAACCGTAGGCTTAGTTTGGGCCTTCAACGTTAAGTATAAGAGAGATAAACAGCTGGTATTATTTGCCTTCCTTTCGAATTTTATTTTTGCAGCATCCTCTATACCAGATTTGTTTTTGACCATGCACGAGGTACCTTTCCTTCACGCTTCCTATTGTATGGGTGTTTCAATAGCCTTTGCGGTTTTCTTTACCTCCGCCAACGACTATATGGTTTTCTACATCACTATCAATAGTATCAGTAAAGATATTTTTTCAACCCTCGGTACTGGTCTGCTGGTTTTTGACACCAATTATCATCTTAATCTATCAAATGATTATGCAAATAAACTGCTGGGACTGGATAAGGAACCACAGAGAATACGTCTTCGAGAAATTTTTGATTTGCGAAGTGGTGAGCCGATGAGGATGTTTGATAAATCTCAAGAAGGAATCGCCATCGACTATCGACTGACGGCCAATGTAACGGGCAAGGTTACCCTTGTAAATTTCTCCTGCAAAATGGATAGAAACAATCAGCCTATGTGTTACATTTTGGTTGCCACTGATCTTACTGAAGAAAACAGACTTATTGAAGAGGCTCAGTCAGCCAACGAAGCAAAGAGTACCTTCCTTAGTAATATTTCCCACGAAATCCGTACACCTATCAACGTTATTTCAGGTATGGATGAACTGATATTAAGGGAGTGTAACGATGATACTATTTTAAAGTATGCTGAAAACATAAATGTTGCTTCTCGAAATCTTACATCGCTAATAAATGATGTGTTGGATTTCTCAAAAATCGAGTCAGGAAAAATCGAGATTGTTTCAACTGATTTTGATATCGGTATGGTATTGAATGATTCCTACAATCTTTTCCTTAGTCTTGCACAGCAGAAGAAGCAGATTTTTACTCTGGAGTGTGACCCTTCTACTCCAACAATTTTGTATGGTGATGAAATCAGATTAAAACAGATTCTGTCTAACCTTATTTCAAATGCTGTTAAGTACACTCCTGATGGAGGAACAATCAATGTTTATGTTAACTCTGAGGAAATAGATGAGCAGAGTACACTTCTTTCTATAAAAGTTAAAGATAATGGTATCGGAATTAAATCAGAGGATCTTCCTAATTTATTTGAGAACTTCCAACGCTTCGAATTAAGCAGGAATCGTTCTGTCCAGGGTACCGGACTTGGCCTATCAATTACTAAGAGTCTTGTGACACTTTTACATGGTACTATCAACGTAGAAAGTGTCTACGGCAGAGGTTCAACCTTCACGGTAAGAATACCATTTACCGTATCTGACCATGCGCCTCTTGGCAAAACCAGAGAACATTTCCTTGCTGGTTCAAGTACAAAACATAAAGTTAGCTTCACCGCAAAAGATGCCTCCATTTTAGCAGTTGATGATGTTCAGATGAACCTGGATGTTTTCTTGGGTCTTCTTAAAGAAACTGGCATACAGATTGACTGCGCAGTAAATGGTTTTATTGCCTTGGAAAAGTTACATAGAAAACGCTATGATATCATTTTCCTTGATCATATGATGCCAGAGTTGGATGGTATCCAGGTGCTGAAACTGTTGCGTGCAGACAGAGATTGCCTTAATCAGGCCACACCTGTAATTATGCTCACAGCCAATGCGATGATGGGCGCTGACAGAAAATATTTAGAAGATGGCTTTGATGATTATCTTTCAAAGCCAATCAATCCTTCTGCGTTGGAGAAAATGGTACTTAAACATCTTCCAGACAGCCTGATAGTTGAAAGAACGGAAACTGACTTTGGTGACGACAATGAAGCTACATCCGATTTCACTTCATCTCTTGATTTCCTCGATACAGAATCAGGACTTCAATTTGCTGCAGGTGATTTAGATTTCTATCATCAGATTCTTTCAACCTATATGAATGATGATAAACGTGAGCAGCTTAACAAACTATATCAGGAAAAGGATTGGGTAAATTATCGAATCGTGGCTCACTCTATCAAGGGTACCTCCTTGACCATTGGTGCCCCTGAAGTTTCTGAGGCTGCAAAGGGATTGGAATTTGCCGTCAAAGAGCAGCGCTACGAGTATATCGACGAGCACCATGATGAGGTGATGAAGATGTATGGGGAATTGCTGGAAAAACTGAAAAAAGCGTTGCATTAGTATTTCTAATTTAGTATACTAGTCTGCGGACGCCGGCATGTCGGAATTGGCAGACGAGGCAGACTCAAAATCTGTTGATGGCAACATCGTGTGGGTTCAAGTCCCACTGCCGGCATATGCAATATAAAAAAAAGACTTAGCAAATTTGCTAAGTCTTTTTTTCATTTTAAAGTAAATTATCAACTACTCCAAGCCCATCAAAGGTAGCCAAATAATCCTTGATAGTCTCTGGTCTACGGATGAGTTTAAAGCCTCCATCTTCCTTCAAAAGTACCTCTGCGCTCTTGAGCTTTCCATTATAATTGTAGCCCATCGAATAACCGTGAGCACCAGTGTCGTGGATGAAAAGAATATCTCCCTTATCAATCTTTGGAAGCTGTCTGTCCACTGCAAATTTATCGCAGTTTTCGCATAGCGAGCCTGTTACATCATATACATGATCTTCTGGAGCATTTTCCTTTCCAAGGACTGTAACATGATGATATGAACCATAAACTGCTGGACGCATCAAATCTACTGCGCAGGCATCAACACCGATGTACTCCTTGTAGATGTGCTTCTCGTGGATTGCTGTAGTAACAAGTCCGCCGTAAGGTCCCATCATGAAACGACCCATCTCTGTAAGAATAGCCACATCACCAAGTCCTGCTGGAACAAGAATTTCATCAAAGGCTTTGTGAACTCCCTCTCCGATGACAAGGATATCGTTTGGTGTCTGGTCTGGTCTGTAGGCAATTCCAACACCACCTGAAAGATTTACGAAGGAAATAGAAATTCCTGTCTTTTCTTTAAGCTCAACAATAAGCTCAAATAATGTCTTTGCAAGTGCTGGATAATATTCGTTAGTTACAGTGTTTGAAACAAGGAAGGCATGGATTCCGAATTCCTCTACGCCTTTATCACGAAGAATCTGATATGCCTCAAAAATCTGCTCTTTTGTCATACCATACTTGCTGTCACCAGGGTTATCCATGATACCATTTGAAAGCTCATAAACTCCACCTGGATTAAAACGGCAGCACATCTTCTTTGGAAAATGTCCCACTACCTTTTCATAAAAATCAATATGTGTGAAATCGTCAAGATTAACGATTACTCCAAGCTCGTCAGCATACTTAAATTCGCTGGCTGGAGTATCATTAGAAGAAAACATTATATCGTCGCCCTTGAATCCAAGCTCGTTGGAAAGAGCGAGTTCAACATAGGAAGCGCAGTCTACACCGCAGCCTTCCTCCTGTAAGATTTTTAAAATAAATGGATTTGGATTTGCCTTAACTGCAAAATATTCCTTAAAGCCCTTATTCCAGCTGAAAGCCTGATTTACCTTTCGGGCGTTTTCACGGATTCCCTTCTCATCGTAAATATTAAATGGTGTAGGAATCTCCTTTGTAATCTCCTGAATCTTTTCTTTTGTGACAAATGGGGTTTTCATAAATAGTTAATCTCCGCTAAAGTTTGCTTAAGTACTGCGTATTCTTCTGTATCTGGTAGTTCGCGTAAAAGCTTTTTTAAATCTTCCTCCAATTGATTTCGTGTGGCTGTACGTGAAATGTAGTTAGTGTAAGGCACATCTGCACCTCGCTTCATTATCGCCTTGATATTCTTCACGTAGCTTTGTGTCTCCCCGTAAGGCGGAACTCCTCCGTATTGCTTTACAACACTACTTCCAGCATTGTAGGCAGCGAGGGCCTTCTCCACATTACCTTCAAATTCCTCAAGCTTCTGAGCTATATACTTGGCTCCCGCCATAATATTCTCATAAGCATCAAAAGGATGCTGCAAGCCTAATTCTTTTGCTGTCTCTGGCATAATCTGCATTATACCCATTGCGCCACTGCGACTGACAGCGTCTGCATCAAATCCCGACTCCTGCTGTGCCATAGCTGTGAGCAAATCATAGCTAACACCATACTTCCTGCTTGCCTCAATAAAAATGTCCTTATAAGATGTAGCGCTGGAAATCTTGTCTGCAACAGTAGTTGTGTTCAATGCCTTTGCAAAAGCCTTGCTAATGTTCGAAGCACTGGTTCGTCCCTGAGATGAACTCTGATTAATAGCCTGCATAAACTCTTCATAGACTACCTGCGCTCCTGGAGACACTAACGAAATCTTCATACTCTTTTCCCCTTAAACCCCTGAATAATACAACAAAAATAGTGTAACAGTATTGACTTCACCACCTACTTTTGATATCCTTTTTCTTGCTGAATAAGCAAGCTGGTGTGGCTCAGAGGTAGAGCACTTCCTTGGTAAGGAAGGGGTCACGGGTTCAATTCCCGTCACCAGCTCTTTTTAATCCCAAGGCGATGGTGCCTTGGGATTTTTATTTGCTCTACACTTTACCATAATAAAGTGGTGATGTAAACCCTTATATCGATTGTATACAATCTTTTTCTCAAATTCTAATTTATTCCAAATTCCTTGTTCTTCCTTTTAGTAAATACCATCTTTTCAACATCAATCTTTTGATCCGTTACTCCATGAAAATACAAGGACTCTGAAAAACTTCCACTAGCATAATCAGCTATAGGCCAGTTGTCATCAGTATTAAACTCTGGCAGGACAAGCTCTATTTCTGTCTCTCCTTGACTTTCAGCCTCCTTAAATTGATTTATTACATCGTCAACGAAGGCCTCGCAATTCTCATATGGAAGTTTTTCATAATTAATCTCTTCATAGGTATTACTGTAATAAACCGTTCCTATTACAGAAACCGCTGCCATCAAGGATAATATCGTATTTCCGTATTTGATCTTTTCAGACATCTTCCCCACAAACATCATAAGCATAAACAATGCCCAAAATGCTACAGGTAAAATTGCGTCTGTTCGCTCCACGTAGGTGTAATTAACAACTGCGCTGAGAAGGATAATGTAAATAGTGGTCAGGCATAATGCCAATGCTATTTTCGCATCCTCAACAAGATATTCTCTTTTCAGGAAAAATATTCTCAATATAATAACAGCCGCACCAATTACTACAAATATAATATTGAAGTGACCGAACCAAAAAACCATTCTCTTCCCACTAGAGAGAATATTATGAGGAATACCTGTAGCGAAGCAAGCTGCGCGCCCACCTGTTTTTTCTATTATAAATGAACAAAACCATACAAGAATAACGATTAACGGTGGTCTATTCTTTGTCCAGTAGCTCTTCACATTAAAGCTCTTACCTTTAACTTCTTTATATAAGGCGTGTAATAATTCTACGCCTAAATAAGCTCCTAATACCACGCTGGAATACAAGCTTGAAAAGATAGCAAAATAAATCCACAAAGCAAGGTGAATCTTATTCTTTTTAGCAAGTGTTTTCCAGGCTCCCAAACCACCTATTCTCATTAAATGCATAACCAGCGACGCATTTAGCAGGGTTGATAAAATGTAGTGATACACGCAGGTCATATCATATGCATAGAACAGGAATACATTATTTTTCCTACCGTGGGCCACTGCGCAAAAATGCATACCTATAAAAACCACGCTAATCAATAAACTCTTAACAGTTGAAAGCTTATATTTTTTCTGTATTAACAAATTAAACTCTGTGAAATAGACTGTTATGATAAAACAAATAAATAAACCATTGGCTATTGATAAAGACAAGCAATATTTCCCAGTAAGCGGATACACTGTATACGCTCCTATATAGGAAACCAATGGCATAAAGAATTCTGGAAAAACCTTTATAGGATTCCATTTACCGATGATTGGCACTGGTATTCGTGGCATATAAATAAAATTCCAATCATCTGTGTCAAAAATGGCAATTGGATGAAGCACAATAAAGAACTCTACCAATAGAGCAAATAAAACTAGTGAAAATATAAGGTGAGTTTTTTTCATTATTTCTTATCTCCATGTCTTAATTTGTACAAAATCTTTCGTATTGTACCATATAAGGACTGTATAAGAAATATATTTAATTAGCTTATATATGTATTTTTATTGATTTTACTCAGCTTTTAATTCACCATACATGAACCAACACTATGATATTCTATAATAACAGTAGTCTGTGATTAATATTTGAAAAATCAGGACATTATCTTTACTATATTAGGTAGAAAAATCATAGGAGAATAATATGGCAAAGAAAAACTATTATGCTGTAAAGGTTGGAAAAGTACCTGGCATTTATAAGACCTGGCCTGAGTGCCAATCTAATACTTCTGGTTTTCCTGGTGCTGTTTTCAAAGGCTTTGAGACACTTGAAGAGGCTGAAGCTTTTATGACAGGAACTGCTTCTACTGTTGCAAAAAGCGAAGCAGATGGCGTAACCAGCCTTCCAGATATATACGCATTTACGGATGGCTCATTTAATGTAGCTACCGGAGTATATGGCTATGGCGGCTTTCTTCATTACAGTGATGTTGAAGAAGATATTGAGATCCGCGGTAATGGCAACGATCCTGAGGAGGCAGTTTCACGAAATGTTGCTGGCGAGGTTCACGGTGCTGTTGCAGCAATGCGCAAGGCTGTGGAGCTTGGACTTTCTGAAATGACTCTCTTCTACGACTATGAAGGTATTGAGAAATGGCCCCTCAGATACTGGAAAACTAATAAAAAGATTTCAATGTTCTATGTTGAAGAATATGACCAGCTTAAGGATAGCTTAAAGGTAAATTTTGTTCACGTTAAAGCTCATACAGGTATCCCCGGAAATGAAGCCGCTGACAGAATGGCAAAAGCCGAGGTTGGTATAGAATAATAATTTAGACATAAATGGAGGATATATTAGAAATGCAGACTAAAAAATACGTTGATTACATGGTTCAGCAGACAGTAGATATTTTAGGCATTGACAGCCCTACAGGCTTCACTGCTACTGCTGCAAAGCATCTTATGAAGGAATATGAGAAGCTTGGCTACAAGCCAGTTATGACAAACAAGGGCGGTATCCTTGTGGATTTAGGCGGTAAGAATGAGGATGATGCCATTCTCATCGAAGCTCATATGGATACTTTAGGTGGTATGGTTTGCCAGATTAAGAGCAATGGTAATCTTGTGCTCACCCCTCTTGGAGGATTTTCTCCTAACAATGGCGAGGCTGAAAATTGCCGCATCTACACACGTGAGGGAAAGGTTTATGAAGGAACCTTCCAGCTTAACGACGCTTCGGTTCATGTAAATGATGATTACTCTACAAAGACACGTGAGTTCAAGGGCATGGAAGTTGTTATCGATGAGGAAGTTTCAAGCGCAGATGACACCAAGAAGCTTGGTATTATGATTGGTGACATCGTAGCTTTCGAGCCACGCACACGTGTTACTGAGTCAGGCTACATCAAGAGCCGTTTCCTTGATGACAAGCTTTCAGTAGGCATTCTTCTTGGACAGGCAAAGTATATTGCTGACAATAAAATTACTCCTGAGCGTAAGGTTTACCACCACATCACAGTATATGAAGAGGTAGGTCACGGTGCCTGCGGTACTGTTCCAGAAGGAGTTACTGAGATTCTTTCTGTAGATATGGGATGTATCGGCGAAGGTCTGGACTGCAAGGAGACTCAGGTTAGCATCTGCGCAAAGGATTCTGCCGGCCCTTACAATTATGATGTAGTTTCAAACCTTGTTAAGGTTGCAAAGGATAATAAGATTGATTTTGCTATCGATGTATACCCACATTATGGTTCTGACGCTGATGCAGCTCTTAAGGCAGGCTATGATGTAAAGCATGGTCTTATCGGTGCCGGTGTTTACGCTAGTCACGGTTACGAGCGCTCACATAAAAAGGGCGTTGAAAATACATTTAAGCTTATTGTAAATTACGTTAAATAATTCGTATTTACGTAAGTAGAAAGAAGGAAAAAATGAATAAAAAGATTCTGTCACTATTAATGGCAACAGCTTTAATGGCTACTTGTCTTGTAGGATGCGGAAGCAAAGCTTCTGATGAGACTTCTACTGCTACAGAAACTGAGGTTACAGAGGAGACCACAGAGACTGCTGATGAAGCTATTCCTGAAACACCAGCTGAGGCGGTAGATATCAAGGTCGCAGCTTTAAAGGGACCTACTGCTATGGGTATGGTAAAGCTTATGGATGATTCTGACAAAGGCGATACAGCTACTAATCACTATACCTTTACTATTTCAGCTGCACCTGATGAAATCACTCCACAGATTATTCAGGGCAATGTAGATATCGCTGCTGTTCCTGCAAACCTTGCTTCTGTTTTATACAACAAGACTGAAGGACAGGTACAGGTCCTTGCCATCAATACACTTGGAGTTTTGTACATTGTAGAAAATGGTGAGACAGTCAAAAGCGTAGATGATCTGAAAGGTAAAACAATCTACGCAAGTGGTAAGGGGGCTACTCCAGAATACGCTCTTAATTACATGCTTTCCTCTTACGGAATCAACCCACAAAAGGATGTTACTATCGAATACAAGGCTGAGCATGCTGAATGTGTAAGCGCACTTTTAAATGATGACAATGGTGTTGCAATGCTTCCACAGCCATTTGCTACCACCGCACTTATGCAAAACGAAAACATGCGTCTTGCTATTGACATGACAACAGAGTGGGAAAATATTGCCAATGCAAATGATTCAAATACTACACTGGTAACTGGTGTTGTTGTTGCAAGAAAAGCTTTTGTTGATGAGCATCCTGAAGCTGTAAAGCTTTTCATGGAGCAGTACGAAGCTTCTACTAAATATACAAATGATAATATCGAAGATGCTTCTGCATTAATTGAAAACTATGATATTATAAAGGCAGCAGTAGCACAGAAGGCTATTCCATACTGCAACATCACCTTTATCTCAGGCGATGATATGAAGGAAAAGCTTGGTGGCTACTTAGATGAACTTTTCAATCAGAACCCTGAAGCTGTAGGTGGACAGGTACCAGCAGATGAATTCTACTACATCGAAAAATAAAAAAACTATAAGACTTTGGGCTGTCATATTTTGGCTTATAATTTGGCAGCTACTGTCTATGTATTTAGATTCTGATATTCTCTTAGCATCTCCCATAAAGGTTGTAAAAAGCCTTTGTGGGCTGCTATGGGTTATTTCTTTTTGGCAATCCATATTATTTACGTTTATACGAATTTTCATAGGACTAATTATCGCCAATATCCTTGGTGCTGTTTTTGCTGCCCTTTCATATACGTCTATACGATTCAGGGAATTTATCTCTGTTCCGGTGGCAGTTATCAAATCCACTCCTGTAGCATCCTTTATTATTCTGGTGCTCATCTGGATTCCCTCAAAAAATCTTTCAGTTTTTATCTCCTTTTTGATGGCCTTTCCTGTAATCTACACCAATATTTTACAGGGACTGTTATCCATGGATGGAAAAATGTTGGAGATGGCGCAGGTATTTAAGATTCCTTTTAGAAGAAGACTTCGTTTTATTTATATTCCAGAAGTCATTCCTTTCTATCAGGCTGCAGCTACACTATCAAATGCCATGAGCTTTAAGGCTGGTATTGCTGCTGAGATTATCGGCTTGCCGCAGGGTTCTATCGGAGAAAGACTATATGAAGCTAAGATTTATCTGAACACTCCAGAGCTCTTTGCATGGACAATAGTAATCATTGTTCTAAGCATCGTTTTCAATCGTGCTTTTTCTGCATTTATCAATTACGTAATGAACAAATTAGAAGGTAAATAAAATGGATATTGTAATAGAAAATCTTTCAAAAGCATATGATAATCAGCTGGTTTTAGATAATCTTTCTGTGACTTTTCCTGAGAAATCCTTCACATGCTTAATGGGAAAATCAGGCGCAGGAAAGACCACTCTTCTATCTATACTTATGGAATTGGAGTCCGCTGATTCAGGTGTCATCACTGGTTTGGAAGATAAAAAAATCAGTGTTGTTTTCCAAGAGAATCGTCTCTGTAATAATCTTACTGCCCTTCTTAATATTAAGATGGTTATAGAGGATTCCTCTAGAATTTCAGACTCGGATATTATGAATTGGCTTGAGAAAATAGGACTTGGCGAAGATGCAAAAAAGCCAGTCCAAGAGTACAGTGGCGGTATGAAACGCCGTGTCGCAATTCTGCGAGCACTCCTGGCTGACTTTGATTTGCTTATTATGGATGAACCTCTGAAGGGTCTGGATGAAGCCACCAAACAGCAGGTCATCGATTTAATAAAAGAACTTACCAAAGAAAAAACTGTTATCATGACAACTCATGATATTTCGGAAGCAAAAGCTTTTGATGCCACCATAGTTTTTCTTTAAAAAAATAGGTTATCTAACACCATAATTAATATTTTTTCCACATGTGAACAGTACATCGTCTCCACATAAAACGGTTACATCAATTCTTCCACTAGCATATATTACATAATCACAGAACATTTTCTGCCATTTCTGTAATTCATCACAATTACAGATTAGCTTACAGATATCTATATTACAAATCATATTGCAGATATCAATCTCGCACACTCCACTTCTCAATAATGTTTTGAGATCTACATTATAACGAACGGTCAGTCCATGGTATTTAGTTTCCCATTGAAATTTTGGGCTATACCAGATTGGAGGCGCCACTTCTGCCTGCTGATTTGGTGTTACAACTTCATTCTGGATTGCACCAGCTTCAGCAACCACCTGAGTGCTTGCATCTCGTAATCCAGCAGCCTCTACTTTCGCTGACTGTAGGGTAACTCCAATAAATAGAATTCCTCCAAGAACCATACCTTTAAGCAACTGTCGTCCTAGACATTTCATATAAATGTCCTCCTTTCTTTTACACATTATTGAAATGTTGATATTAAAACGACTATTCCCCCGCGAAGTTGAATATAACATTAAATTGTGAATTAAGTGTATTTATTTTGTGTCTTCACATTACCATTTATTTCTTTTTATCCATGATAAAAATATTTTACACTGTAGTCTAAATCTCGTTTATCAGACCATAATATTCCATTCTCATCAGATACGGTTATTTCCACATCTCCTATTGCCTCTAAGATGTAATCGCATACGAGCTTTTGTATTCTTTCACAGTCACAAATTAACTCGCAAATATTCATGCTACAAATATCCAGTTTACAAATCTCTCTCCTTAACTTAGTTGCAAGATTAACCTTTAAATGAACCTGCTTTCCTTGGAATGTTGTATTTAATTCAAAATTAGGGTTAAAATCTACACCAAAAATGTAGTCCATTCCATCTCTCATGCTGTAATAAATATTCTGCGCTTCTTTTTTCATTTGTTCAGCTTCATCAACTATGTAATAGGCATCATATTGTGCACGTTCAAATTCTTCGTAGTTATGTGAATTATATACTTTTTTGTAATATTTCTTAGCCCATTCCAATTTTGCTTCAGCTTTATCCTTTTTATCTACATATGGCTTAACATCATTTTCATAAGCGGCTTTTAATTCTGCTACAAGGTCATCATATATACCTGCTGGATGTTTACTATATTCTTCAGCAGACCAGGCTATTTCCCAAAGCTCTTCAATCTTTTGGTCGATTTCCTGAAGCTTATCTGGCTGATCTAAATAATCCTCCCTTTGTCTTTGAAGTTCTTCGATTTGCTCTAAGTATTCCTCATATGAGTATTCAAATGGATAGTATCCTTTATTGGCATCAGAATAAAAGATATAGTTTGCATAGGTAAACTCACCACCCTCGTCTTCCCAAACTCGCTTGTACTCTGCATAAGCCTTATCATAACTTTTCTGGGCCGCTGCCAATCTTTTTTCTGCTTCAACTAAATCTGCTGGTTTCTCATTAATATATTCATATTTTTTCAAAATACTATCATATTTTTCTAAAGCGTCATCAAGTATATCTTTAGCTTCAGCTAGATATCTCTGAGCAGCTTCATAAGTTAATTCATTTTTCTCATATAACTCGCCCGACTCCCATGAGATGTCAACAAGTGCGTCTACATCACTATTTATAGCTGCCAATTCATCTTCCATTTCTTTGATAGCATTATTAACATCAAGGCCGCTTTGAACTTCTTCATTCTCTTCTTCATTCTCTTCCGCAGCCTCGAGAAGTATTTCAGTATCTCCTACTTCTAGCCGAGATTCCTGAGCCACTTCAATCTCCTCTAATGGTTCACTTTGAACCGCCTCTGATACCTTTGGTTCTTCTTCTACAAGAATCTCTTGCTCTTCTTGCTCTTCTTGCTCTTCTTGCTCTTCTTGCTCTTCTTGTTCTTCTTGTTCTTCTTGCACCTCAGCCACTTCTGATGTCTCCGGTTCACTGACCTGCATCTCTGCAATTTCAACTGCCTCAGTTGAAGATTCAGAGATTTCAGCAGCGGCAATTTTGGTTGAATTCAGCCATATCCCCATAAATAGTACGCCGCTAAAAACCACCCCTTTAAGCAACTGTCGTTTCATACATTTCATTTAACTGCCTCCTTTCATCTACACTAATTTGAAATAAAGTATTAAACGACTATTCTCCCAGTAAATCCAACCATAGCATAAATTTATGAAAAAAGTGTAATATGCAATAAAAAAGCCATCATGCTGTTTTATTCACAGCGTGATGACTTTTACATACTCAATAATATACTGTTTAATTAAATAAGGCCTAAGAATCCGCACACAAGCACGATGATACCAAGTACAATTCTGTACCATCCGAATACCTTGAAGTCGTGCTTCTTGATGTAGTCCATAAGGAACTTAATTACAAACATAGATACAACAAAGGCAACTACCATACCTACGATAAGGATAAATGCTTCCATTGCTGTGAAGCTAAGACCAAACTTAACAATCTTAAGAAGGCTGGCTCCAAGCATTACAGGGATTGCAAGGTAGAAGGTGTACTCAGCTGCAACTGTACGTGCCACACCGATGATAAGAGCACCTACGATTGTAGCACCTGAACGTGATGTACCTGGGAAGATAGCTGCAATAAGCTGGAACATACCAATTAAAAATGCTGTTGTGTATGTGATATCTGCTACTGAATTAATCTTTGCATTGTGACCGTGCTTCTTTGTCTCAACAATGATGAAGGCCACACCAAACACAATAAGTGCAAGTGCAACACATGTAGGATTGTAGAATAGTTCTTCGAATAAATCATCCCAAAGAACACCTACAATGGCTGCAGGAACACATGAAACTAAGATGTGGAACCAAAGAACAAAGATATCTCCCTTAATCCATGCACCGATACCATTCTCGCTAAGAGGAGCTCTGTTGCCCTTCTTACCAAATGGCCAAATCTTATTCCAGAAAATAATTACTACTGCAAGGATGGCACCAAGCTGAATAACTACCTGGAACATACTGTAAAAGTCCTCAGAAACATTGAGCTTTACAATCTCATCCAAAAGGATCATGTGGCCTGTACTACTAATTGGGAGCCACTCTGTAATTCCCTCAACTATACCAAATAAAATCGCTTTTAAAATTTCTAACATTACTGTCCTCCTTAAAAAAAGCTGTCGGAATTTTTCCGACAGCTTTTATGATACTACAAGGTATTTCCTTCTACAACCTTTTCCTGCCACCCGTTAGCGTGGCGTTCACGCTCTTCCTCTTCTTTCTTCGTCTGCATGATGGCTGTGTTAAGCTGAAGCATTTTAGTATCCATCATTGAAACGATTTCCGAACATTCACGAAGATCGCGGCTGATATAATCTGGTGCATTACCTTCGAACTTGTAATAAATCTTGTGCTCAAGGCTGGCCCAGAAGTCCATTCCTATGGTACGAATCTGAATCTCTACCTTGGTGTCTACCGTCTTATCTGACAGGTAGATTGGAATGGTAACGAGCATGTGGTAGCTCTTATAACCTGACTCCTTAGGATTTTTAATATAATCCTTAATAGAAACAACTGTAACATCTGTCTGACGTCCAATCATCTCGGCTATCTGGTAAATATCCGAAGTGAAGGAACAAACAATTCGCACACCTGCAATATCATTACAATGCTCAATCATGCTAGGTATTGAAACCTCATAACCATTTTTCTTGAGCTTCTTAACAATACTCTCCGGTGTCTTGACTCTTGTCTTAATGTACTCAATTGGATTATATTGATGTACCTGCTGGAATTCATCATTAAGAATTTCAACCTTGGTACGAACTTTTTTAATAGCTGATTCATAAAGTAGCATGACGGTGTTCCAAGAGTTCACACCATCATCTGGAAACATACTCAAATCCAAACTGAATCACCTCCCCGTATTTCTTTACGTATACATTATACCACATTTCTCTGCAACTATTTATTAACTCTTTCTTAAATATTTAATTCCATAAATGCTGCGTGTCATACGCGTGTGGCCAGTCGGAGGTGAGAAGCCATATTGTAAATACGATAGACGAGCAAGCCCAGGTAAGTGGGTAGCACCAACTGATGGTGGTAAACTTTGGTATAAAATGAATCGCTGTGGTCACGTATATGATACGGACACCACACCAGAAGGTGAGCATAGTAGCCATTGGTACAATTGCTTTTCCAGCACCTCGCATTATACCTGCTGCGCAGTGTGAGTAAGCAAGTAAACAATAGAAAAAGGCGCACACTGCCACCTGCATGTGACCATAGGAAATATCCTCTGGATTCTTGATGAACCAACCAAGAGCTGTATCTGCAAACAGATAATAAATAAGTCCGATAGTCTCTGCAAGAACCACACCAGCAATAACGCTCATGCGAGCACCCTTAACTGCTCTGTCGTATTTTCTGGCACCAAGGTTCTGGCTTATAAATGTAGGAATAGCCATGGAGATACTTGTGATTGGAAGGAAGACGAATCCTTCAATCTTCGAGTATGCTCCCATACCGTTCATAGCATGAGGTCCGAAGGCATTGATGTTCTTCTGAACCACAATATTACCTATAGAAATAACAGAATTCTGTAAGCCCATAGGGAGTCCCTGCACAAGAATTTCCTTCATCATCCTTGGATGCCATTTAAAAATATCTCTGATTATTACTCCAGTATTATCGTTTATACGAATCAGGCGAATGAAGCAAAGTAATGCTGATATTCCCTGAGAAACAACTGTAGCTACTGCTGCACCAACTACTCCTGTATGGAAGCCAGCCACCAAAATCACATCAAGCACTACGTTGAGAACTGATGAGAATAAAAGATATAAAAGTGGGTGATAACTATCTCCCACCGAACGCATTATGTTCATAAATACGTTGTATAAAACGATGGTGGAAATGCCACCAAAATAAATATTAAAGTAAGTCAGTGAGTATGGAAGTACCTCTGCTGGCGTATCAATAATGCGAAGCATAAATGGCACAAAGGTAACACCAATCAATGTGGCAACCACAGAACATATCAAAGCAAATAAAACATTACTGTGTATAGATTTTCGAATGTTTTCATCATCCCCTGCACCGTAATATCTACTTATGATAATGCCTCCGCCGGCACCCATTCCACCGAAAAAACCTACAATAAAAAAGCTCAAAGCGCCGCCTGAGCTTATAGCTGCAAAGGCATTACTTTCAGCAAAGTTACCAACAACCCATGCGTCAGCTATGTTGTATAGCTGCTGCAAAAGCTGTCCCATAAATAAAGGAATGCAAAACTGAAACATTCCCTTACCTATAGACCCATTTAATAAATCAATTGATTTACTTTTGTTCATAAAACATTAATCCTCATCAAGTACGTGTATCTCAAGGTAATCAAAGGGAACCTCGTCCACAAAATTATCCTGGGTAAATCTGGCTTTTCCATGACGCTTAAAATCACGGATAGTAGAATCCAACCAAACAGGCTTGCTTGTGTCAAACTCATAGCTTGCCTTATCAACCGCGTTAAAAATCTTGTGTGTGCGAGTCTCCTCTGAATCGTCTTCAACAACAAGGTCGTGAAGCATATGATTATCCTTCCACGATTTGAACCATATTCTCATATACACCTTATCCTCTTCTCTGACGTGATGCCTCATACATCAGTATGCTTGCTGCCACTGATGCATTAAGTGATTCCAGCTGTCCTTCCATTGGAATCTTTAAGTAGCTGGTAGCAAGGGATGCAGCCTCATCTGTAAGTCCATTACCCTCGTTTCCAATCATAAAAGCTGTAGGACCTGAGTAGTCGAATTCGTCGTAGAATTTCTCTCCCTTAAGGTGAGCTGCATAAACTGAAACTCCATGCTGCTCCTTAAGCTCTGTCAAGGTAGCTCCTAAATCAGAAACCACTAAATGAGGTACTCTGAAAATACTGCCCATTGTAGAACGAACTACCTTGGGGGAGTAAAGATCTACTGTAGTATTGTTCATAATAATTCCAGTAGCACCTGCGCCCTCAGCAGTACGAATGATAGTACCCATGTTGCCTGGATCCTGTAAGGATTCTAAAACCACTATATGTGCTGGCTTTCCAGAAGACTTTCCAAGCACATCCTCCATAGTAAAATCCTGCATCTTAACAAGAGCAAGAACTCCCTGTGGGGTAACAGTATCGCTCATAGAATCGAAAACCTTTTTGGCTACCTCTTCTATTTGAACGGATGGTGCCTTGGCTGTAATCTCTGATATAAAAGATGCGCCATCTGCAGAAGAGCCGAAGCCCTCCACATAATAGATAGCATGCAAAAGAGACGATGGTACTTCTGCCACCGCCCTAATTCCCTCAACCACAAAAAGCCTTTGAGCTTTACGCTCTCTGGCTTTTTTGTTAAGTGTCATTATGTTTTTGATTTGATTATTACTCGTACTTGTAATCATTGTTCAAAGAATTGCAAATCTTGTACTGATACTCATCAACATCCTTGTGCATTGCAAGTGCCTCATCGATATCAAAATCAACGAACTCACCGTGGCGATAACCAACTACACGGTTTGTCTTGCCTTCGCAAAGAAGATCAACTGCCATAGCACCCATTGTAGATGCATAAACACGGTCCTTACATGTAGGTGAACCACCACGCTGCATGTGACCAAGGATAGTAGCACGTGTCTCGATACCTGTAGCTGCCTCGATACGCTTAGCCATAGATGTAGAATGACCAACACCCTCAGCATTGATAATGATGTGGTGCTGCTTACCCTTCTTACGTCCCTCGATGATGTGATTTACAAGCTTCTGCTCATCGTAATCATATCTCTCTGGAAGAAGAACATCCTCAGCGCCGTTAGCGATACCGCACCAAAGAGCGATATAACCTGCTCCACGACCCATAACCTCGATGATAGAGCAACGCTCGTGTGATGTAGATGTATCACGAACCTTGTCGATAGCTTCCATAGCTGTGTTAACAGCTGTATCGAAACCGATTGTATATTCTGTACAAGCGATATCAAGATCGATTGTACCTGGAAGTCCAATTGTGTTGATGCCGAAGTGAGAAATCTTCTGTGCACCCTTAAATGAACCGTCACCACCGATAACTACGAGACCATCAATACCATGCTCGCGGCACATATTAGCTGCCTTCTCCTGGTACTCAGGCTGAAGCATCTCAAGACATCTAGCTGTCTGAAGAATAGTACCACCGCGCTGAATAGTCTCAGAAACACTGTGTGCGTTCATATCTATAATTTCGCCGGAAAGAAGACCAGCGTAACCTCGTCTGATTCCTTTAACTGTCTTACCATGAGCAATAGCCTGACGAACAACGGCACGAATAGCCGCATTCATACCAGGTGCATCACCACCGGAGGTAAGAACACCTATAGTCTTAATCTTGTCTGCCATTTGATTATTCCTCCTAAATGTATCCCTTTTCAAACAATCCCAATCTATTTTAGCCTCTTTTGTAAACGTTTTCAATAGTTATTTTTTTAACGTTTTCGCTTCATTTCATACAATCTTTTGTCTGCTTCTGCTAAAAATTCATCTTCACCATATCTGGCAATGAAGGTGTTTTCATCCTCTTGGCAATATATCGTTGGAACTGGGCTCTGTTATTTACCTTAGTCAGCGGTTCCATTATCACCATCACGATTTTATCATCCAAATATTCTTTTTCTGTGTCTATTTATAGTTTTTTCTTTGAGCTCCCACAAACTCAAGCTTTTTATCCACAACCCTGACGTTGTCTGCGCCAAATTTTACACTAAGCACTTTGATGTTATCCTCAGTAGCGGATAAGCTCCAGCTTGGTGGCATTACCTTTTTTGCCTTTTCAGCCTTTAAGTAGATAACTATGCTGTCGTTGCCATCCATGGAACGAATTGAATCTGCCAGTGTAGCTTCTGATGCTTCGTACTCTGCCTTGTCTGCGAACTGAATCCAGACCTCGCGTTTACAGTCATCAAAGGATTTAACATCCTCGCAAATAAGGATAGCCTCGCGCTCGCCATCGTTCTGTACTCGTCCCTTAATGAAAACTTTATTTCCTTCTACAAGTAATGAGCGAACTCTGTCGTAGGTCTTTGCAAAGGCAAGTACCTTAACTGAGCCTGATAAATCCTCAAGAATAATATTTCCATAAGCATTACCCTTGGCTGAATACTTCAGGGCTGCTTCCATGATAATTCCACCGATGATTACCTCTGCTCCATCCTTGATACTTGCAGAGCTGCTCTCATCATCTCCAAAGGCTACCTCTTCGCCCTCATCACCTGCTGTATTAAACTCACTTGCATGAGCTGTAACATTTTTAGCAAGAAGAGGAAGAAACTCATCCAACGGATGACCACTAACGTAAATTCCCATCAGCTCCTTTTCAAAGCTTAGGAGAATCTCTCTAGGAAATTCATCCAAATCTGGCAGGCTAATCCTTAATGATTCTTTCTGCTCTTCATCTGCAAAATCAAAAAGTGACATCTGACCATCAATAGTGTTTTTTCGATCCTTATTAACTGAGTCCATGATGACTTCATAGATGCAGACCTTCTGACGACGGTTGCCCTCTAAGGAATCAAGGGCTCCTGCCTTAATCAGATTTTCGACGGTACGTTTATTGGCATCATATTTAACAACTCGCTTGATGAAATCCTCCAAATCACGATAAAGGCCATTTACTTTTCTGTCTTCTATAATAGCTGCGATAGTGCTGCTTCCAACTGATTTGATAGCAGACAGACCATATCTAATCTTTCCATTATCAACGGCGAAATCTGCCTCTCCATAATTAACATCTGGTGGAAGCAATTCAATTCCTGACTCACGACATACTGCAATGTACTCAGCAATCTTTGTACTGCTGTTAAGCACTGAGGTCATAAGGGCAGCCATGAATTCAAGCGGATAATATTTCTTCAAATATGCAGTCTGAACCGCTACATAAGAATATGCTGCTGCATGACTTTTATTAAATCCGTACTCAGCGAATGGCATAAGCTGATCAAAAAGCCAGTCTGCCTCTTCTGCTGAGATTCCGTTTTTATCAAAGCATCCCTGTACGAAGGTTGGGCGCTCTTCTGCCAGCTTGTCTCTCTTTTTCTTGCTCATCATTCGTCTGACATTGTCAGCACGACCCATGGTATAGCCGGCGCAGGTAGTCATAATCTGCATAACCTGCTCCTGATAAACAGGGAAGCCGTAGGTATCCGCAAGCACATCCTTAAGAAGTGGGAATCTCTGAATAAATGGAGACTCCTTGCCTGTATTTTTACAATCGATAATGTTTGGAATGAAATCCATTGGGCCTGGACGATATACCGCATTAGCCAATATTAAATCTCCAATCTGTGTTGGATTGAGCTGCTTAAGCAAGCTCTTCATTCCTGCAGATTCAAACTGGAAAACACCATCTGTTTTTCCAGCTGCGAAGAGCTCCATTGCCCCTTTATCGTTGTAGTCAATATCATGTAAATCAAGCTTGATGCCGTAATTCTTTTCCACCTGCTTGAGAGTGTCATTAATAACAGTAAGGTTTCGAAGACCAAGGAAATCCATCTTCAAAAGTCCGATTTCCTCAATAACTTCCTTCTCGTACTGAGTGATGATAACATCACCCTTTCCAAGGGCAAGTGGCATATATTCATCTGTAGGCTTTCCAGAAATAACTACACCTGCTGCATGTACACCAGTGTTACGTGGCAAGCCTTCCAGACTCTTACAAATATCAAGAAGCTTTCTGATTTCATCATCAGCCTCATACATAGCCCTAAGGTCTGGGCTATACTTAATCGCATTTTCGATAGTAACCTTTTTGCCATCTGGTAACACATCTGGAATAAGCTTTTTTATGCTGTTGGTGTAAGGAATTGGAAGTCCCATTACACGACCAACATCCTGTACGACGCTCTTTGGCTTAAGGGTACCGAAGGTAACAATCTGTGTTACGCAGTCATCACCGTATTTTTTACGAACATAATCGATAACCTCCTCACGTCCCTCAGGATCGAAATCGGTATCAATATCAGGCATTGATACACGCTCTGGATTAAGGAATCGCTCGAATACCAGATTATATTTCATTGGATCGATATCAGTGATTCCTGTAGTGTAACTGATTAGGGAACCAGCAGCGGAACCACGGCCTGGTCCAACAGGAATATCATGTGTGCGGGCATAATTTATGAAATCCCAAACAATAAGGAAGTACTCGATATAGCCCATCTCCCTGATGGTGTTAAGCTCATAGGTAAGACGCTCCTCGTAAAGGTGTGCATCATCACCGTATCTCTCCTTCAAACCATCGAAACAGAGCTTGTTGAGATATGTCCAGGCATCATAACCTTCAGGAACAGCAAATGGTGGCAAGCCTGCAACATGATATTCGATCTCCACATTACATCTATCTGCGATCTCCTGAGTACGATAAACTGCTTCCTTTGCGTAAGGGAAAAGATTCAACATTTCCTGCTCAGTCTTCACGTAGAATTCCTCTGTCTCGAAACGCATTCTGTCTTCATCATCCATCTTTGCTCCAGTCTGAATACAAAGAAGAACATCATGACTATAGGCATCCTCTTTATTTGTGTAATGGCAGTCGTTTGTACATACAAGTGGAATACCTGTCTCTCTTGAAAGACGCATAAGACCCTGATTTACATTTTTCTGTAAATCGATACCATGATCCTGCATCTCAAGGAAATAATTATTCTCGCCAAATAAATCTCTATATTTAAGGACAATTTCCTTTGCCTCTTCATACTGTTCACGAGCTAAGGCTCTGGCAACCTCTCCTGCCAGACAGGCTGAAAGGCAGATAAGTCCCTCATGATATTTCTCTAAAATCTCAAAGTCTACACGAGGCTTATAGTAGAATCCATCCACATAACCAGCTGAGACAATCTTAATAAGGTTGTGATATCCAACCTTATTTTCTGCAAGCAAAATAAGGTGATAATATCTGTCATCACCTTTTACCATTTCTCTATCAAAGCGCGAGCCTGGCGCAACATATACCTCACAGCCAATGATTGGCTTTACTCCCTGGGCCATGCACTCATCATAGAACTTTGTGACGCCGTACATATTTCCATGGTCAGTAATAGCAGCTGCAGTCATTCCTGAAGCCTTGCATTTTGCGACATAACTCTTTATTTTATTGGAACCATCTAAGAGTGAATACTCCGTATGGGTGTGAAGATGGACAAAACTCATAACATACTCTCTTTCAAAACAAAAAGTCTACCACTATTTTATAGTGATAGACTTTAATAAGTCAAACGTATTTTCTATATATTACTGAACAGTATCGAAGTTGATGATGTCAGCTGCGCCCATCTCATCGTAGAGCTGGTTCATGATTTCCTCTGCCTGTGCAGAATCAATCTGGCTGTAATCTCCACCATCCTCTGACTCATAGAAATATGTTCCATTTCCATCTGTGTCATATACAACTGATGCCTTCTCCATAATCTGAAGAGAATTATCATCACCGATTACATACTTGCAAACCCAGTGATTTGAAGCTGTGTAAATATATCCATCCTTTGTAGCAATTGGGTAAGCTGTTCCACCTGAACAAATCTTTCCAAGCTCTACAATATTTCCATCGTCATAAGTAAAGAGTGTGGCATCGATACCTGCCATATTACCGTCCATATTGTCGTAAGTTCCACTTGTAACTGCGAAAACATCTACATCACCAACAGTAATATTTGCATATCCCATGCCTGCAGTAATCTTCTTTTTGTTAAGCATATCTGTAAATGTACCACAGTCAGTGAAATCAATCTCTGGTGCACACTCGTTAGAAATCTGCTTAATAAAATCGATAGAGTTTTCTTCTAAGTCCTGTGCTGCTTCATTAGAAGCTGTTGGCACTGCCTCGTCCTCTACCTGTGCTGACTCTGTCTCTGTGTTAGTTGCTGCACTGCCACATGCAACCATGGACAAAGCCATAACTCCTACCATTGCTAATACCACAAATCTGTTTTTCATTGTTCCCCGTCCTCCGTTAGTAAAAATTTTAGTATTTAAATATTATAGTAGACACTTGTGTATTTTCTGTTTATTTTTGTTCTCTAAATTCGATATTTATAAGGAATTTTGCTCTTATGCAAGTCTTCTTCCAATTGCTAATTCATCTGCAAACTTCATCAATGCTTTTTCTACTCTTTCATAATCAGATTCAACGAATCTGTAAAGATAAGCATCTCCGATTTCATTCTCTACTGGTGGCTCCTCGTAGAACTCTTCATCAGTATCTCTTGTATAAAGGAATACTCCAATACCTACGATTGCAAATGCTACATATGCGATAATTAAAATCATTTCAATACCTCCTGCGCCCTTGCGCTCAACGTCTACTTTGTTCTCTGTTTCATTTTCTGAACACAGTATACGTCACGAAGTATCACAGAAGTATCACACAGAAAAATCCACCCCCTAAGGGTGGATTTTTCCTATTTATTCGTATCCTTTAACGCATATGCAATATTGATTGCGTGATCAGCGCATCGCTCGATATCTGTAACCATATCGGAGAAGATTACACCTGCGATAGGCTCGCATTTGTTCTCCATGAGACGCTCTACGTGATGATTGATGAGCTGCTTCTCCTGCTTGTCAACCTTTGACTCAAGCTTTTCAATCTTAGAAAGATTGTCATAGTTTTCAGAAGTGAAGATGTCGATAGCAAGCTCAACCTCTTCCATAGAATTCTCTGCCATTTCCTTAAGTTCCTTGGCAGCCTTCTTTGAAAGCTTAGTCTTTTTATTCTTCATGCGTGTAGCGTACTCGATGATGTTCTCAGCATGATCTGAGATACGCTCCATATCTGTTACTGCAATTGTTATAGCAGAAATACGACGAAGCATTGCTGGTGTAAGGTTCAAAGTCTGAAGTCTAACCATTGCATCCTGAATAGCATGGTTAAGAATATTGACAGTCTCCTCACGCTCCTCAACATCCTCTACCTTTTCAGGTGAGTAATCGAAGAAGCAGTCGATAGCCTTCTCATAGTTCTCTGCTGCAATAGCACCCATTCTGGCAGCCTCAAGCTGTGCCTGATGAATAGCCATGTTTGGTGGTACATTGCCCATCTGAGTCATAAATACAAGCTTTCTGTCCTCTGCTGCACGAGTCTCCTCTGGAAGCTCAGGAATGAACATATATGTAAGCTTGATGATGTAATCTGTAAATGGGAATATGATACAAACTGCCAAAATAGCAAAGATTGTATGTGTGTTAGCTATCTGACGAGCTGGATCTGATGATGTAGACTGAATCCAGCTGAGCAATGGTGTCACATTAATAATAATAACGATGATTGCTGCTCTGATTACATTAAATAAAAGATTCAGGATAGCTGAACGCTTTCCGTTTCTATTAGCTGTAAGTGAAGCAAGTAAGTTAGGTGTAACAGAACCGATGGCTGCACCAATTACAAGATATACCGCAACATTGTAATCCAAAATGCCCTGTACAACGAAGGCCTGGAAGATAACTGTTGCTGAAGATGAACTCTGTAAAAGAGCTGTAAACGCAATACCAAATACTAATGCTACGAATGGATTGGTAAGACCACTAAGGAAATTCTTGAACATTTCAGAATGTGAAAGTGGTGCAATGGCTGCTTTCATGATGGTAATACCCTGGAAGAGCATACCAAAACCCATGATAACTGTACCGATGTGCTTTACCAAATCCTTCTTTATAAATAAGTACATTACCGCACCAGAGAAAAGAAACAGTGGTGTGTATGTAGCAATATTAAAGGCTGTAATCTGTGCTGTGATTGTGGTACCGATATTAGCACCAAGGATAACTCCAATAGCCTGTGCTAAAGTCATCATGCCTGAGTTAACAAAGCCGATAACCATAACATCAGTAGCTGAAGAGCTCTGTACGAGGACTGTCATTACAAGTCCGACAACGACAGCTACAAACTTATTAGTAGTAGCTTTCTCTAAAATAATCTGAAGATTATCACCACAACTGTTTTTAAGGCCAGTAGACATAATAGACATTCCAAAGAGGAAAAGACCTACTCCACCTAACAGTGATATCATTTGTGCAATTGTCATTTTATTCTCCTTCTACCCGGTTTACATTCTTAGTAACCGCACTTTTCCTTCATGAAAAGTAAAATAATTCCCTTTCGCTTTTCGTCCGAAATTATCATACCAAATCAGAAGATGAATGTCTAAGAGTTTAATCAATTTCAGCACTTCCTACATATAAGCCTTAATAAATATGCCGTCCTCTCGGTATTCTTCTGAAATCAATTCGCCATTCTCACGAATTTTTGCAATTATTCCAGCCTCTGTATAAGGAATAAGCTTTTCTACATATTCCTTTCCGTCACGAAGAAGCTCCGCTAATATCTCACGAACTCTGTCCAAACCTTTGCCAGTTTTAATAGAAGTATGAACGGTATAATCCGCTCTTAAATCATGGTAATCATGCTCATCTGCCACCTTATCCACCTTATTAAAGATGGTAACAATAGGTTTATCAGCTACACCAAGCTTATCAAGTGTCTCGTACACGATTTCCATCTGACGATCCATCTGGGGATTGCTTACATCAACCACATGAATAATGAAATCAGCATACTTTGCCTCCTCAAGGGTACTCTTGAAGGCATCTACAAGATGATGAGGCAGCTTTCTAATAAATCCTACTGTGTCTGTTAGCAGAATCTTTTGGTCATTATCAAGGAGTAACTCTCTTGTAGTAGGGTCCAAGGTGGCAAACAATGCATCCCACTCAAGGATATTTGCATCAGTAAGCTTATTCAATAATGATGATTTTCCAGCGTTTGTGTAGCCTACAATAGCCGCCACAGGTACACCATTACGCTGACGCTTTGCTCTTGTAATCTCACGGTGTGAAACCACATCTGCAAGTTCCTTTTTTAGCTGCGAGATTCGTCCAGCAATGAGACGCTTGTCCATCTCCAGCTTTTTCTCACCAGGACCACGAGTACCAATAGCTCCACCGCCACCTGCTGCAGTACCACCTACTCGTGACATGTTCTTACCAAAGCCTGTAAGTCTGGTCATCTCGTAGCGAAGCTGTGCAAGCTCAACCTGAATCTTACCCTCGGCAGTTCCTGCTCTTGCCGCAAAGATATCAAGGATAATCAAGGTTCTGTCCATTACCTTTGTATCTAATGCATCTGCTAGATTTCTCATCTGCGCAGGAGTAAGCTCGTCATCACAGACAATTCCTGTAGCACCTGTCTCCCAGATAAGATCTGCTATCTCTTCCACCTTACCAGTACCAACATAGGTACCAGGATTTCTGCGATCCAAATTCTGCATAATCTGACCAACAACCTGCGCACCAGCTGTCTCACACAAATCCTCCAGCTCTTTAAGAGAGTCCCAGGCCTCTGCCTCGTCCCCCTCGTTAACTGCAACCAATATTACTTTTTCTATAATCTTTTCTGTATTTACCATATAAATTCCCATCTATGTTTTCTTTAATTTGATTGTAACACATATAATTGGGGTAATTCTATTGACTCGTGGCAATACATGTGATATTTTTCTATTGAAATTAAATAAACGATTTGCTAGGGGCGCATTTGCTGAGAGGTGTTACACCGACCCTTATCACTTGAACTGGATAATACCAGCGTAAGGAAGCTATTTATACGATCTCCTAGCATTATGTATGAAGGGAGATTTTTTTATTATGATTAACCACATTTCTTCAAAGGAAAACAGCAAAATTAGCTTTACAGCAAAACAGCTTGCATTCTGTGCTGTATCAATAGCTATTGCATTTGTTCTTTCAAACATTAAGCTCCTTAAGCTTCCTATGGGTGGTTCTATTACACCACTCTCAATGCTGGTTGCCTGCCTTCCTGGATTCTTCTTTGGACCAGTTATTGGCATTGTAACAGGCGTTGCTTACGGACTTTTAAATCTCATCGTAGATCCATATATTTTATTCCCAGCTCAGGTAATAGTTGATTACATACTTGCATTTGGAGCCCTTGGACTTTCAGGTTTCTTCACTAAGTCTAAGAATGGTCTCATCAAGGGATATATCGTAGCTGTTCTTGGCCGCTACGCATTTGCGGTATTATCAGGCTGGCTCTTCTTTGGAGAATATGCTCCTGAAGGCTGGAGCCCATTACCTTATTCACTTGCTTACAATGCAATTTATATTTTCACAGAGGCAGCTATTACTATCATCGTTCTCTTCCTTCCACCAGTAAGAGATTTGATGATTAGACTTAAGAACATGGCTACTGGCAATTAATAAAACAAAACGAAAGCTCTGGCCTAAAAAGACCAGAGCTTTTTAAAATTCGATTTCAATTTCCATGGAGGTTTTGATAGGGTCCCCTCCAGTAATAATGTCGTAATCCAACACAAGCTTAATCTTATTTCCCATCTCCATCATCTGATAGTTTCTGGTGAAAATAGGAAGATTCAAATCGCCCATTGGAGTACTGTAAATGTTTTCTGTCTTTTTCCCAGGAAACAGTTCAAGCTTTGAATTAAGCGCACCCTTCTGAGTCATTGAAAGGCTGCGTCTGTCAAAGGAAATAAGACAGCTGATGTCTCCATCCTCGCTGCATCTCTGATAAGAAAGATATCGGCGGTCATTTCGCTCCGCAATCTCTCCTATGTATTCCTGGTTAGTTGTCTCATCATCTGCGCCCATTTTCTGTCTGGACTGTAGATGTATTTTGCAATGATTTTTTTCCATAAATTATTTCTGCTCTCTTATAACCTCGCGAACTGCATTAATCTGATTTGATAAATGTGTGTGAATAATATTCTTAAGGAAATCCACATCTCTTCTGTCGAAGCCGTTGATAATCTGCTTGTGTTCCTCTATAAGCTGTGCATAAACTGATGGATTTTTAACATATTCGTAGCGATATCTGTACATCTGCTCACGAGCTGAATTGATAATAGCCTCAAGCTTTGGATTGGCTGCTGCTGCATATATTACATCATGGAAAGCTTCATCAGCTTCTACAATGCTACGAACATCATCCTTTCTTGTAGCTGCCTCAAAGGCCTTCATAGCCTCCTTAAGCTCCACAAACTGAGCATCAGTCATACGTTCACAGGCGCATCCTACAGCAAGAGCATCAAGGGCATCTCTTACCTCCAGCACATCCTGTAAATCCTTTTCTGTCATCTTAGCTACCTGAGCACCCTTGCGTGGGATTGTAACCGCAAGACCTTCCTGCTCAAGCATTCTAATAGCCTCTCTGATAGGAGTACGACTAACTCCAAGCTTAGTTGCAAGGTGCATCTCCATTAGACGCTCGCCTGGCTTAAGCTCCCCCTTTAAAATCGCCTCTCTAAGTGTGTTGAATACCACATCTCTAAGTGGTAAATAATCATCCATCTGTAATGTAAGATTTTCAGTCATTGTAATTTAGTAACCTCCCTCAATAGCAAGTCATTACCTACTTATTGTTAAACAATGTTGTGAGATACAACTGCTTAACCATTCCCGATTCTGTAAGGGCTTCCTTTGCCGCCTTTGCAGTTTTATTGTCCTCAAAGAATCCAAATACAGTAGGTCCGCTTCCACTCATCATGGCACCAACAGCACCATGATCCATCATGTTTTGTTTTATATCTGAAATGATTGGATACATAGGTATTGTAACCTCCTCCAAAACATTTCCCATGTGAGAGCACAGCGTCTTTAGATCCTGTGCCTTTATGTCCTCTATTAGCTGATCAATATCAGGATGCTTAACTTTGTCAAATTTGGCATCCAAATCCTGATATACCTGCTTGGTGGATACTGAAATACCAGGCTTTGCAATAAGCACTGGGCACTTAATCATAGGAGGAAGTGGACTGAGGACTTCTCCAATTCCCTCAGCAAGAGCAGTGCCTCTCATAACACAATACGGTACGTCTGCTCCCAGCTTCACACCTCTATCCATTAAATCCTTTTTTGATAATCCCAAATCAAAGAGCTTGTTTACTGCAAATAATACTGCTGCACCGTCTGTAGAGCCTCCAGCCATACCTGCTGCAACTGGTATATGCTTTTCCAAGGAGATATCCACACCTTCTTTGATTCCAAATTCATCTATCAACAGCTTTGCTGCCTTTATGCATAGGTTATCATCATTTACAGGAAGGAACTTAAGATTTGTGGACATGGAAACTGTCCCATCCTTTACCTTCTTAACAGTGAGCTTATCAAAAAGATTCACCGTCTGCATAATCATGCGAACCTCATGATATCCATCATCCCTGATGCCTGTAACATCAAGACCAATGTTAATCTTGGCTAATGCCTTTACGTCAATACTATCCATTTCTAATATAGCCTCCATGCAAAATTGTATTCTCTTGTATTTTGCACTTGTATGTTTTTTGTATTCAATACTCTTAAATTTTAACAAAGGTACCACACATTTACAAGGATTTTGTATTAAAATAAATACAATCTAGCTGTAAATTTTTATCATTAAACCGCCGATAGAAAGAATAGGAAAAGGATTTCCATATGGTTTGATATTTGGCCACGGTACAAGGAGGTTTTTATTATGGATACTAATATTCTTAATAGCGTTAGTTCTAACGTTTCGACTACTTACACCAAGCCTGTAGAGGCTAAGGATTCAACTAAAGATACCCAGGAAACTGCTAAAACTGAAGAGAAGGCTGGAAAGTTTTCAGAGGAAGCTGCTGTATATGAGAAGTCAGATGAGGAAGCTGTTGCTAAGACTGATAAATATTCAAAGGGCGACAGAACTGCTCTTGTTCAACAGCTAAAGGCTGACCAGGAAAAGATGATGAACAATCTTTTACAGATAGTTCAGAAGACCATAGCCGGACAGGGAAGTACCTTCGCTATCGCTTCTCAGGATGATATGTGGAAATTCCTGGCAGAAGGAAAATTTACCGCTGATCCTGATACAATCGCAAAGGCTAAAGAAGATATTTCTGAGGATGGATATTGGGGCGTTGAGAAGACCTCTGACAGAATCTTAGAATTTGCGAAAGCTCTTTCTGGAGATGATCCAGAAAAAGCTGATGACCTTTTGGCAGCCTTCAAGAAAGGCTATGAACAGGCAACTGGCACCTGGGGCAAAGATCTTCCAGAAATTTCTTCTAAGACCTATGATGCTGTTCTCAAGAAATTCGAAGCATGGAAGAACGGTGGAAAAACTGAAAATAACACCGAGGCAGCAGAAAGCTCTGCAAAAGCCGAGGGTTAATGGAGATTCATACCACGAAAAGGGCTGTGACAAACGTCACAGCCCTTTCACATGTTATTTTGAAGCAATAAGCTCTACCATATCGCTAACAGTTTCTAACTTTAAAAGCTCATTTTCTGCTATTTTAATAGAAAACTCTTTTTCAAGCTTTGCAATGATTGACATAATCTCTAAGGACGCTAAATCAAGATCATCCATAAAAGAACTACTCTCTTCGATTTCATTCCTTGGAATATCTGCCACATCTTCAATAGTGCTTATAATTTTTTCATAAATGTTGTCCAAGTCTTATTCCTCCGTCTGAACATAATATATCTAACCTTTTCAGCTAATTCTGTATAGTTATTCTTCACCCATAAAAAGCCGTAGGTACCAGCAAATAAAGCTACTGCATTCGCACTTACAATAATCAGATTTCTAACCCAAACAGGTCCTTGCCAGGTATCAACAAGATGCATTTGGATATAGCGTCCAATAGCTGTAATCTCAATGGCATGGACACATAAAACATATAAGGAGTTACGTCCCACGCTTCTAAGTCCATTAAGAATCTTACCTTCAAATCTATTTAGACGTAAAAACCAGTAAATAACAATATATCCATTTAAGCCTGTAAGAATAATGGAAACAGGTCCAAGTGCGTATATATTATTTGCCATATCAACTTTTACGTTTACAAGCTTTAAAAGTAATACTACTGCAATAATCAGAATTGATCCGATGGTTATACCTTTTATATGTTCACCAGAAGTGAACATTTTTTTCTTCTTAGCGTAATGACCATGACCTATATAAAAAGTGGAAACCAAGGCCTGTGAAATAGTCCAAGGCAAACAGATGTTAATAGATGAAAGCCAGCCAAGTATTGCCAGAAGTCCGGTGGCAAGTAAAAGCTTTTCACCTTCTAGATAATTGGCAAGTAGGTTAAAAATAACCATACCAATAGCCATTGCCAGGAAAAACCAAACCGGTCCGCAGGATTCCAGTACTATTCCAAAAAATGTCGTCTCTTGGGCATAGCCCATTGCAGATGCAATAAATATTTTAGCGGCCTGCTTTGTGCCAGATGCCATACCACACCCAAATACCAATGGATAAAGAACCCAGTTAGCAACAACCGTTATCAATACTGTGATAGCAAAAGGAACCAATAATCTTTTATGCTGCTGTTTAATAGATTTTATAAGTGCAGTCTTTCTAAAGCCATAGCCACCAATAATCAAAAGAATTGGCATGGCTGGCTCACCAGCTATTCCTAAAATAGTGATAAAAATATACTTTGGTATGAAATTAATATTCTCAAAGTATCCGTGAGTATGACCAATTATCATAGATACCATAAGAAGTCCCTTAAGTAAGTCAAACATTCCCAGTGTATTTTTCACTGCAAATCTGTTCGTTTTAATGTCCATTATTATCTCGCCCCATTCCTGAACAGCATAACTGTAGCTACTGTACAAATCTGCACTATCGTACCATATACAATAAATGCAATCAATGTAACGATTACATTAAATTTTTTAACATTTAGTTCACTTTTTAGTAAAAAATACTATTATTTGCAGTTATTACACACTAGTTGTATATGCGTCAAATACAATAAAATATGGCTTCCGATAAACGGAAGCCATTATAAGGTAAAATATTAACAAATTATTAAATACATGCCCTGATGAACAAGTCGCTTCTTTCACGCAAATCTATGAAGCTTCCATCATCCATCTTTACTAGTGGACACGATAAAGCCTTGCTATTAATCATGCTGATAATACCGCGGCTATCATCTGAGAGAAGTACTCCTGTGCCTATATAAGATTCTGCAATATTCTCAAGGAATACCTGTAGAATATGCTGATCATATTTAGCCTTATCCTCTCGTTGGAACTGGGCAATTACTTCGAAAGGACATATGCCTGCTCTGTAGACTCTGTCAGCTGTCATGGCATCATATACATCAGTGATACCGATTATCTTTGAGAATGGACTAATGAAATCCTTGGTAAGACCGTAAGGATAGCCGCTGCCGTCATTTCTCTCGTGATGCTGAAGTGCTGCTAACTTGATTCTTCTATCAAGCTTGGCATCCATCAAAAGATTGTAACCCAGAAGGGGATGTTCAGCCATTCTCGCATACTCTTCTTTGGTAAGCTTGTCTGGCTTAGTAAGTATGGTGTGAGGAACCAGTGACTTACCAATGTCGTGATACAAGCCACACATGGTAAGTACATCCAACTCTTTTTCATCGGTGATGCCAATCCAGCCACCACACACTCTGGATATAATCGCAACATTCACACAATGTTGGAAGGTGGATGCATCAAGTTCCTGAATATTAAGCATCATTGCCATGATGCCAAGTCCAGTGGAGTGCTTTTCAAACACTCTGTGGATCTCTTCTACTATTTCTTCACTTTCGATAGGGACTTTGTTTTCTACAAAGTCTGTAATGATTGCTTCAAGCTTATCTGTACATTTGTTATAAGCCTGTTTGAATTCTTTAAATTCTCTACTGTTTAAAATACGCCATGACTGAGTCTCTCCAATAAATTCATCTGGAGCCTCATCGTCATATTTATCAATGGCCTCTTCCTCATCCTGAACAGCCACCTTCTCTATACCATAGTAGGTAGCATGTAGAAGCTGCTGCGCAGTGATAGATGTACCCGCTTCAGCCAGCAGCTGACCACGAGGACTGACTAATCTCTCCGCAAGAATCATTCCAGGTTTGATTTCGTTTACATTGATTACTCTCATAATAAACAGCCTTCCTATAAGCTATTAACGAGCGCCCTTATCATATGGAACACCCTCAGCCTTAGGTGCTCTAGAATTCTGTGATGTAAATGCAAGTACTATGAGTGAAACGATGTATGGGAACATATTGTATACAGTTCCTGAAATAGGAAGTGCATGAAGGAATCCGATTCCCATGTATACGTTTGAAAGTGAGCGGAACAATGCGAAAAGCACTGCTGACCAAGCAATACGCTCTGGCTTCCACTGACCAAAAATCATAACAGCAAGAGCAAGGAAACCTGCACCTGCTACACCGTAATCAAAATGCCATGTAGAGTTGGCTGCTGCAATGTAGATAATTCCACCAAGTCCACCAAGGAAACCTGACATAAGAACACCGATGTATCTCATTGCGTAAACATTGATACCAACTGAATCAGCTGCCTGTGGATGCTCACCGCAAGCACGAATTCTAAGTGCAAGCTTTGTCTTGTAGAAGAATATGATTGCTACTACAAGAAGAACTGCTGCAACAACGATAAACCAGCTAAGCTGAAGTGAACCGATGTTGAACATGAACGCATTATGTCCTCTTACATAATCAAGCTTTGCAGAAAAATCTGTACCGCCTGAACGAGCTGTGTTGAAGCCCTTAATAATAACTGTTGCTGATGCTGTAGCAAGCATGTTAAGAGCTGTACCGATAAGTGTCTGATCAGCCTTAAAGTTGATACAAGCAACTGCAATAAGCAGTGACGAAAGCATACCTGCAACTGCGGCAGCTAAAAGTGTAAGTGCAATGATTGTAAATCTTGATGCATCACTAGGGAGAAGAACCATAACCATTGCGCCTGCCATAGCACCAAATACCATGATACCTTCAAGACCAAGATTGATGATACCACTTCGCTCTGAGAACATACCTCCCAAAGCTACAAGAATAAGTACTGCTGAGAAAATAAGTGTGTACTGAATTAATAATACCATCCTTTACACCTCCTTTTCTTCAGCTTTATTAGCTGTATTGTCTGGCTCGGCATTGGCATTAACCTTTACCTTGCCTGGTCTGTTAAGTATTGTTCTGAAGAATAATACAAATCCGCAGAGATAGATGATGATTGAAATCATAAGATCTGCAACCTGTGGATTGTAATAATTTGTGTTGAGGTACTGACCGCCAAGTGTGATGTACTCAACAAAAAGTCCGGCGATGATAGCTCCGATTGGATGAAGACCACCAAGGAACGCAACAGCGATTCCATTGAAGCCCATGCCTGGAACTGAAGATGCAATCTTAAAGTGCTCAACGCCTGTAAGGTAATATAAGCCTGCAGCCATACCTGCGATACCACCAGAAATAACAAGAGTGAGAATGATGTTTCTCTTTGCATTCATACCAGAGTACTTTGCAGCCTCTTTGTTATGGCCTGTAGCCTTAAGCTCATAACCGAAAGTAGTCTTGTTTAATACTACAAGAATGATAATAGCAACAATAACTGTAATTGGAATAGCAATTGTCATGTACTGGTTGCCACCAAAAACATCCTGAAGGAATCCTGGAAGAAGTCCTGAAGGATTTAAGTCGCTGATTTCGTATGTCTCAGACTTACTCTGGTTCATACATTTCTCACCACCAAGGATGATGTTACAAATGTAAAGACCAATCCAGTTGAGCATGATACCAGCAATAACTTCGTTTACATTGAAGAATGCCTTGAAGCATCCTGCGATGAAGCCCCAAAGCGCACCTGCTGCGATAGTAGCAAGTAAGCATAATGGCCAGCTCCAACCAAGTGCAAGTGATGTATAAAGTGCGGCAATAATACCAACTGTATACTGACCTGCAACACCGATGTTGAAAAGTCCAGCCTTGTATGCAAAGAGAATAGCCTCTGCACAAAGAATTACTGGAACTGATTTTACTAAAAATGAGCCCATATACTTCATAAGAGTATTAGTGCTTGCAATACGATACTTGAAGAAGTTTGTCAGGATAGCTGCCATACCTTCTCCAGCGTGCTCTGCATTCATGAAGCAGAGAATAATATAACCTAAAACGATACCTAAAATAGCACACAGAATTGAAGCAAGTAATGTCTGTACGGCTGGTCGTTTAATAAAGCTTGTTTTCTCCATTACTTAGCCTCCTTTCTGTCATCACGCTTAGCGCCTGACATGTACAATCCTAATTCCTGAAGTGTAGTAGTCTTTGGATCAACCTCACCTACTATCTCACCTTCATACATAACAAGAATTCTATCAGAAAGGTTCATAACTTCGTCTAATTCAAGAGAAACAAGAAGGATGGCCTTGCCATTATCACGTTCCTTAACGATTTCCTTGTGGATGTATTCGATAGCACCAACATCGAGACCACGTGTAGGCTGAACAGCGATAAGTAACTCATGCTGTCTATCCATCTCACGGGCAACGATAGCCTTCTGCTGATTACCACCAGACATTGAACGAACAATAGTCTTAGCACCCTGACCAGAACGAACATCGAATGCCTTTGTAAGTCTGTCAGAATACTTTCTCATGTCTGCCTTCTTGATAATACCGTGCTTTGAGAACTCTGGCTCAAAATATCTCTGAAGAATCATGTTCTCCTCAAGAGAGTAATCAAGAACAAGACCGTGCTTATGTCTGTCCTCAGGAATATGGCTCATGCCATGTGTATTCTTGTAACGGATAGACTTCTTTGTGATGTCTTCGCCACAAAGTGTAATCTTACCGCTAGAGATGTCATCAAGACCTGTAAGAGCTCCAACGAACTCTGTCTGACCATTGCCATCGATACCAGCGATACAAACGATTTCACCTGCACGAACGTTGAATGATACGTTGTGTACAGAATCATTTGAGTGAAGCTTGCTCTTA
This sequence comes from Pseudobutyrivibrio sp. 49, assembly GCF_900100545.1. Taxonomy (GTDB): domain Bacteria; phylum Bacillota; class Clostridia; order Lachnospirales; family Lachnospiraceae; genus Pseudobutyrivibrio. Next base: position 34,400 of record NZ_FNDP01000007.1, on the reverse strand, counting down.
ACGCAAACGTTCTCAACCTTAAGTACTTCTTCCTTAGGCTGTGCCTCCACCTTATCAACAGCAAACTTAACGTTACGTCCTACCATCATAGAAGAAAGCTCTTCCTTTGTAGTATTTGCAACGTCAACTGTACCGATATACTTACCCTTTCTAAGGATAGAGCATCTGTCGGCAACTTCCATAATCTCATTGAGCTTATGAGTGATGAAGAGGATTGACTTTCCTTCTGCAGCCAAGTCCTTCATGATCTTCATGAGCTCATCGATTTCCTGTGGTGTAAGAACCGCTGTAGGCTCATCGAAAATAAGAATATCATTATCTCTGTAAAGCATCTTAAGGATTTCTACACGCTGCTGCATACCAACAGTGATATCCTCGATTAATGCATCTGGATCTACTTTAAGGTTGTACTTATTAGATAAGTCCATAACCTTCTTGCGAGCCTCTGCCTTTGTAAGGAAACCAAACTTGCTAGGCTCAGAACCCAAAATAATGTTGTCTAAAACTGTGAAAATATCAACCAACATGAAATGCTGGTGTACCATACCAATACCAAGGTCAGTAGCGTCATTAGGGTTGTTAATCTTAACTTCCTTACCGTCCTTTTTAATAACTCCCTTTTCCGGTGTGTAAAGTCCAAATAATACACTCATAAGTGTGGACTTTCCGGCGCCATTCTCCCCGAGAAGCGCATGAATTTCGCCACGCTTTAATTGCAAAGTGATATCGTCATTTGCAATAATGCCTGGAAACTCTTTTGTGATATGCAACATCTCAATTACATAGTCTTCCATCGCAATACACCTTTCTAATTGCTTTAAAATATTCTGATGATGCTTTTCTCCCTAGAAATGCAAAACCATAGAAAACATCATTATACTTCCCTCATTGATAATAATGTTTTATATAGCTTTGAATAATCCATTATTCTAAAAATAAGGGAAGGCGTTTAGACCTTCCCTTATTGATAGTTTCATATAATTACTACGGGAAATTAGTGAATATTGTCGAATTCCTTAACAGTAATCTCAGTTGAAGGCATAGCGTCTGTTGAGTTGCTAACCTTGATTGTTCCATCGTTTAATGAAGCAACAAGTGCCTTGTAATCATCAACTGTGAAGTTTGTCATTGTCCATGTATCTGTTGGAAGCTGAACATAGTTGAGTGAAGGATCTGTACCTGATACGATACCAAGGTTCTCGATCTTTCCAGCGTAGTTAGACCAGTTACCAGCGAAGAGATCTGTAAGTGTAGCATCAACTGTTGCTGCAAGACCCTTCATAGCTGAAGTAATGCAAAGTCCCTCAACGCCGTAAGCGTTCTCAATTGTACCAGCCTGGTCAACGTCAACACCGATAACCTTGCCGTCAACCTTTGTAGCAGCCTCGCAAGCTGATGTGTAGATACCACCACCACAAGCGAATACTACTTCTGTACCATTTGAATACCATGTATCCATCTGAGCTGTAATAGCGTCATCACCGTAGAACTGACCACCATATACGTAGTTAACTTCTACATCTGAAGCATTGCCAAGCTCAACAGCTGCATCGTTACATCCCTGAACGAAACCGAAACCATAACGGATAACAGCTGGAACAGCCATACCACCAAGGAAGCCAAGCTTCTTATAGCCTTCCTTAACAGCTGCATAACCTGCCATGTAACCAGCAAGCTCTTCCTGATATGTGAATGAGCAAACATTTTCTGGAAGCTCTGTCATACCAGCGCCCTCGAAATCACCCTGTGAGCAGTCAAGTGCGATGATTGTAACATTTGGATAATCTGCAGCACACTGAGCGATCATACCTGCGAAAAGGTAACCAGGAACAATGATTACGTTGTAACCATCTGTAACAGCGTTCTCAAATGAAGCGATACGAGCATCATCTGAATCCTCTGTTGGCTTGTAGTACTGGAAATCAACTCCATTCTTCTCAGCAAATGCCTTTGAAGCCTCATAAGTTGTCTGGTTGAAAGACATATCTGTGATATCACCAGAGTCTGTGATCATAGCGATTTTCTTATCGCTAGCTGCAGCATCTGCTGCCCCCTCTTCTGTTGTAGCAGTAGCATCTGAAGCTGAGTCGTTAGATGATGAACCACAACCAACAAACATAGTAGCTACCATTGAAGCTACAAGAAGTACGCTTAATAACTTCTTTTTCATTCTTAATTCCTCCTATTAATTACGTTTTCATTTAATATTTGAAAACACCTAAGTAAAATTATAAATTATTTAGGATATTTTGCAAGGAATTTACTCTATTAGAGCACTAAATTTTCGGGGCCAAAGCCTAACGGAAGCAGCTCTGATAGGGTCATTGTCGTTATTTTCACACTAGTTTCTTCAATTGTAGATACATTTGACACATCTTCTACTTCTGCCAGCAAGATTTTAAATTTTTCAGGCGCTACAAACTCTCTTAAAACCTGTCTACATACGCCACAAGGCGCACAAAGTGGTAATGATTTTAAATTATCCATTCCACCGACAATTGCTATTGCTGTGAAATCCTTTTTGCCCTCACTTACAGCCTTAAATACTGCTGTACGTTCTGCACAATTTGTAGGAGTGTACCCTGCATTCTCAATATTGCAGCCTTTAAAAACTGTACCATCTGAACATAAAAGTGCAGCTCCAACCTTGTGATGTGAATATGGAGTATACGCCATTTCTCTGGCCTCTAACGCCAATTTGATTAACTGAAAATCTGTCAAATTAGTCACCTACCTCTGTGGCACTAAGCTCTGTGTCATCAGCTGCTATATAAACCTTAGCCTGACGTCCCCACTGATTACCTGGATAGAGCTCAACCACCTTATTAAAGCATTCCAGTGCCTTAGCTGAATCTCCTGTCAGTCTGTAGCAATCTCCTAAAAGGAAAAGCGCGGCACCGTTATTATATTTTTCATCAATATCAACTACAGTTTGGAAGTTTACAATAGCACTTTCGTAGTTTTCATCACCGTAGAAGGTATTTCCATCTTCATAATATCCCTGAATAATTGTTGGAGCCAGAGTTGTGTAAAGGCTGTCATAGGCAGTCTTTCCTGCTGTTCCAAGAACTTCCTTTGATACTAACTGAATAGACTCTGCAGCTGCTGCATCATCCCCTGCTGCGTGTGCATTCTGGGCTGCAAGCAAATTCTCATAGGACGTAGGGATATCCTGTGTCTCATCATATGCTGAAAGAGATGATTTCAGCTTATCAATCTCTTCCTGAAGCTCTTGATTTTTATCTCTTTCCTCAGAAAGATTCTCATTGAGGGCAAGGATTGTGTCTGTGTTTCCTTCTGCCATATTATCCTTAACTGTTGGAACAATAAGGAAGAAGCAGATAAGCAATCCAACCACAAGACCAAGAACAATATTGATAAGACTGGTTTTTGTGGTGTCCAACATGCTTCTAAGGGCATGCTCGTTCATAATGACAGTGTCATTTCCGTCATTGAAGGTAAACACATCGTTCTTTTTTCTGCGCTTACCAGTGTTCTGCTCTTTGAGAAGCTCCTTTACCTCATGTATGTAGCGAATGGTAGTAGTATTATTACTATCAATCTTTGCCGCTGCAGAAAGAACCTTCCTCGCATCAGCATACTTCTCATCCTGTATATACAAAAGTGCCAAAAGCTGATGTGCCTTTACCAGATTAGGATTCTGGCTGATAACCTTTTTCAGCTGAATCATAGCCAGGTCTCGGCTTCCGGCCTTACAATATTCAATTGCCTGATTATATTTTTTGATAGTGGAATTAAGCTTGGTTAATAGTCCTGGGTCATTTTCGATTTCCGCAAGATATCTGTCAGCAGTCGGATTATCCTCCTCCTGAAGATTCTTGGAAAGAACCCATTCATTGATAGCTCTGACAGTATCTCCCACCTGATAGTAGCACAAACCCAGAAGATTTCTGGCTCTGGTATTGTACTTATAGTACTGGAGGGATGTCTTCAAAGCTTCAATGGCTCCCGATAAATCGTGAACCTTTGCCTTTTCCAAGCCCTGATTATAGAACACATAGGATGTGTATACGATTTGTTTGTATAACAAAATATCGGCGCCGCAATTGTAACAAACTTTTTCGTTACCAACTTCGGCACCACACATAAAACATTGCATTTATTATTCTCCGTAAATAAAAGCTATTTATTCCTGTCTCGTTATTTTGTTGTCGCGGTAGCATTCTGCTGCGATGAAATATTAACAAGTAAATCTGTTAAATCCGTTAAATCTCTGGCCTTAATATCAGCCTCGGCCTGTTCAACCTCAATTGCAGGCTCAAACTTCTTTAACTCTTCTTCGAAATCAATCATTTTATTTATCCTTTGCTCGTTCACCAGTAATTCTTGTAAGCTTTACACCCTCAGGTGTCTTGGTAATCTCGACTCTCTCGTGATTATCTGTAATAGTAACATGATGGTCGTCAATGGAAATATTGGCACCAGCATACATACGCCTAAACACCTTAATAGAAGCATCCTTGCCAGATACGATAACTTCTTTCATCTTGGCAAGACGCTTTGTCTCTTCCTGTACAATAGCTTCATCTCGAATTCTAACACGAAGAAGCTGCATACGTCGAGGGTCTTCCTTTACATTAATTCCTCGTTCCTCACCAAGCTTATCAAAATCCTCAATTCCCTTCTTAATCTTCATTACGTTGGAATTGAGATCTTCAATCTTTTTGGCAAGCATTTCAAATTCTGCAGTACGCTCAATATCAACGCCTACAGAAACATTAGTAATAGTTCCAAATGAATTTCCTATGTCATTAGCCTCAATGCCCTGTACTGCGGAAACGAATCCACCAATAATAGAAGCATTGTTACCACTAAGCTCAATTTTACCATCACAGGAAATCTTGCTTTTGAAGAAATAGTCTGCTGTTATATTTCCAGAGCAGTTAATGATAGCATACTCCACAAACTGTGCAGTAATGGAACCACCACAGGTAATTATTGTCTTTTCATTACCCTTTACACCAGAAATAAGGAACAAATCCTTACCAGCTCTGATATCACAATCTTCAATAAGACCATGGATAATTACATTGCCTGCTGCATCGATAACTGCGCCATCACGAACTCCGCCGTGAATGATTACATCACCATTGAACTTGATGTTTCCAGTTTCGATACCAACATCTCCCTGAACCTCATGAACTGGAGAGATAATAATCTTTCCCTGATTCACCTCAATCTTTCCATCAAGCTTTGCTGTGTAGGTAAGATTGTCATTAGAACGATCAAAGCCTCGTCCAATAAGAGGTGGCAGGTCACGCACTGGCTTTGGTTCAAGAATTTGTCCACGAACAGACATACCACGAGAACCCTGTACTGCTGGATGATAAATAGCTATTACATCACCCTTTTGTACAGTCTCGATGGTTTTAATGCTCATATAATCAGCCGTACCATCCGGACGGATGGTAGGCGTTCTGTTAAATTTAGTATCAAAAGTATATTCAAAATACCCTGGGGTGCCCTGCTGCTGTGCCGTTCCCTCGGCAACCTTTATAGGTTTACCGTAGATTGGGCTGTCAGACAGACGCTTTAGCATATCCTGGTCAATTCCAAAAGTAACATTGGCATTATTCAAGAAGCCAAGCAACTGGGCTGCAGAAAAGCTTGGTACCTCGTTTTTGCCGTCAGGAATCTTGAAGGTCAAAGTGGCCTCCAAACCATTAGATGAAACTTGTACTTTTGGCGCTTGTGCTGGTAATGCCATAAGTCCCCCACATGAAAAAAGTGTAAATTTAGTCCTTCACTTACTATTTCGGTTCAAAATATGCTCACAATAAGCCTATTCTGAATAGCTTAATTATATTTCAATAATTGAGCTTTGTCATAAAGTTCACTAAATTTTGCGTATTTTTCATTAAATTTTCACGTTTGAGGCATTTTGATACGGCTTAGTACTTACCGTCGTTTGGAAGACCCTTTACAGCCTTAACAACACGGCTTGTTCCAAGTCTTGAAGCACCAAGGTCGATAAACTTCTGAGCATCCTCAAGATCAGCGATACCACCAGCTGCCTTAATAAGCTTTCCGTTTGTCATATGGTCTGCCATAAGCTTGATATCCTCAAAGGTAGCTCCGCCTGTAGAGAAGCCTGTAGAAGTCTTGATGTAATCAGCATCTGACTTAGATACTACTTCGCACATCTTAATCTTCTCTTCATCTGTAAGAAGGCAGCACTCGATGATAACCTTAAGAAGCTTACCCTTGCAGGCAGCCTTGATTGCGTTAATCTCAGCAAGAACATCATCGTAACGTCCTTCCTTAACCCAACCAACATTGATAACCATATCTACTTCTGAAGCACCGTTATCTACAGCATCTGTTGCCATGAAGCACTTAGAAGCTGTTGTAGCATAGCCATTTGGGAAACCGATTACTGTACAGATTGGAAGATTTCCGCCCTGCTCCTTTACGTACTCAGCAGCCTGCTTTACAAAGCTTGCTGGGATACATACTGAAGCAGTCTCGTACTTCATACCATCATCTACGATTCCCTTAATATCGTTCCATGTAGCGTCTACACCGAGTAATGTGTGATCGCACTTGCTTAAAATATTCTTTACATCCATTTTATTTTCCTCCTATTTCATAGAAGCTAATCTAGCTTCTACCTGAGCCATCATAGCCTCATATTTTGCGAGCTTTTCACGCTCCTCGGCAACCTTTGCTTCTGGTGCCTTGCTCATAAATTTTTCATTTGAAAGCATTCCGCGTGAACGAGCAAGCTCCTTCTCGAGCTTCTCCTTCTCCTTTGTGAGACGCTCCTTCTCCTTCTCGAAGTCTACAAGATCCTCAAGTGGAACGAAAAGTGTTGCATCTGGGATTACAGCAGAAACTGCATCACTTCCGATGCCAAGCTTGTCAGCCTGTACGATTACATCTGTTGCACCTGCAAGTGTTGCAAAGATAGGTGTAATCTCCTCGAAGATTGCGCGAACTGCTGCATCCTCAGCTACGATGTGGATAGCTGCCTTCTTTGAAGGTGGAACATCCATATCTGTACGAAGCTGTCTCATACCACGAACAACGTCCTTTGCGCGCTCAACCTTTGCTTCCTCAACTGGGAAGTTCTTTGCCTCATCATACTCAGGCCAAGCTGAAAGCATGATTGTCTCCTCTTCGCTCTGAAGTGTGCAGAAGATTTCCTCTGTGATGAATGGCATGAATGGGTGAAGCATCTTAAGGGCATTTGTAAGTGCAAACTTAGCTGTCCAAAGAGCTGCATTCTTGCTTGCTGTATACTCCTGAGAGTACATACGTGGCTTTACAATCTCGATATACCAGTCGCAGAACTGATCCCAAATAAAATCATATACCTTCTGAACTGCGATACCAAGCTCATATTTATCCATATTTTCAGTAACATCTTTAGCTAAAGTGTTTACTGCTGAAATAATCCACTTATCCTCTGTTGCAAGGTCTGCCTCAGCTGGCTCTGTAACTGCGTTATCTGCAAGGTTCATCATAATGAAACGTGAAGCGTTCCAAACCTTGTTTGCGAAGTTACGGCTGTTCTCAACACGCTCGTTGTAGAAACGCATGTCGTTACCAGGTGCATTACCGGTAATAAGTGTAAGACGAAGTGCATCTGCACCATAATTATCAATAATCTCAAGTGGATCAATACCATTTCCAAGTGACTTAGACATCTTACGGCCCTGTGAATCACGTACGAGACCGTGGATAAGTACTGTGTGGAATGGGCTCTTTCCTGTGTGAGCATATCCTGAGAATACCATTCTGATTACCCAGAAGAAGATGATGTCGTATCCAGTAACAAGTACGTCTGTTGGATAGAAGTAATCAAGCTCCTCTGTGTTCTCTGGCCAGCCAAGTGTTGAGAATGGCCAAAGTGCTGATGAGAACCATGTATCAAGTGTATCCTCATCCTGCTTCATGTGGTCGTGGCCGCACTTAGGGCAAACTGTTGGAGCATCTGCTGAACGCGCAACAACTGTCTCACCACACTTCTCGCAGTAGTACGCAGGGATTCTGTGTCCCCACCAAAGCTGACGTGAAATACACCAGTCACGAATGTTCTCAAGCCAGTGTAAATATGTCTTATCATAATTCTTAGGAACGAACTGAAGCTCACCTGTCTTGATAGCATCGATAGCTGGCTTTGCAAGCTCTTCCATAGCAACGAACCACTGTGGCTTAACCATAGGCTCTACAGTTGTGTTACATCTATCGTGTGTTCCTACGTTATGAGTGTGGTCTTCAATCTTAACAAGAAGTCCCATCTCGTCCATCTTCTTAACGATGATTTCACGAGCCTCGTATCTATCCATTCCCTCAAACTCGCCACCGTTTGCATTGATAGTAGCGTCGTCATTGAGAACGTTGATTACTGGAAGGCCATGACGCTTTCCAACCTCGAAATCGTTAGGGTCATGTGCTGGTGTAATCTTAACAACACCAGTACCAAATTCCATATCAACATACTCATCAGCAACAACTGGAATCTCACGATTAACAAATGGAAGCATTACAGTCTTACCGATGATATCCTGATATCTCTCATCCTTAGGGTTAACAGCAACAGCTGTATCACCAAGCATTGTCTCTGGACGTGTAGTAGCGAAAGTAACGAAACGACCTGGCTCGCCAACGATCTCGTACTTCATGTGCCAGAAGTGACCTGCCTGCTCCTCATGCTCAACCTCAGCATCAGAGATAGATGTCTGACAAACTGGACACCAGTTGATGATGCGGTTGCCCTTGTAGATGTAGCCTTCGTTGAAAAGCTTAACGAATACTTCCTCAACAGCCTTTGAGCAGCCTTCGTCCATTGTGAATCTCTCGCGCTCCCAGTCAGCTGAAGAACCCATCTTCTTAAGCTGGTTGATGATACGTGTTCCGTACTCATCCTTCCAATCCCAGCACTTCTCAAGGAAGCCCTCACGACCAAGGCTATCCTTCTCAATACCCTGCTTCTTAAGGTGCTCGATAACCTTTACCTCTGTAGCGATAGCTGCATGGTCTGTACCTGGCTGCCAAAGAGCTGAGTAACCCTGCATTCTTTTATATCTAATAAGAATATCCTGCATTGTGTTATCAAGGGCATGTCCCATATGGAGCTGTCCTGTGATATTTGGAGGAGGCATAACGATTGTAAATGGCTTCTTGCTGCGGTCTACCTCAGCGTGGAAATAGCCATTTTCCTCCCACTTTTTATAGAGTCTGTCTTCAAGACCCTTAGGATCATAAGTCTTAGCTAATTCTTTCATTTTCTCTTCCTTTCTAGGCATTAAAAAAGCCCCGTGCGTCGGTAAATTCGACACACAGGGCGAAGATTCGCGTTACCACCTGCATTTATATCTCATCTTATTCCTTACGGGAACGACTCGGATGGCTTGTTCGCCCTGAGGCGCTTTGTTCACCACCTGCTCCGAAGCTACCTTCGTCAGCTCAGCTCCTGGGTCACCTTTCAGCCGGTGAGCGACCCTCTCTACAGGACGACACTGATTACTCCTCTTCATCATCGCATTAAAAAACTTAACTTATGATATAAGTATTTCCTTAATCTGTCAAGGTAATTTCAAAGCCCGTGTTATAGTTTTTCTATCCATTTCATTTTTTTCTCTTGCAATAATTTTTGTCCCGTGATATATTAGCGCTTGTCTTTTTTCAAAATGTTATATCAGGTTGGTTCAACAATTTTCCCACAGGAATTCAACAGAATCTAAACCACTTTCATATTCCTTTACAGATTTAATTAAAAGGAGTATTGAAATGAATAAAAAATTAAATACAAGGGGATTTTCTACCCAAATCAAAAAAATATATGTTAAGGAGGATAATACCCTTAACAGGTTTGCACTTTTCTTATCAGGGCTTGCTATTGCTTTGATTATTCTTTTGCTTATTAACTTTAAGAATATTTTAAATGCAAGTCACTCGAATGCCTCTGAGCTTTCCAGTGCTGAGGCTATTGCTGAGATTTATGACTACATCGATTCTTTGGAGGGCTTTTCTAAGGAACAGCGTCAGGCTCTGGATTCTATTATTGCGGATTACTTTAACAACTGCGATTCAGTTTCAAGGGATGACCTGTCAGTAGTTTATGACCTCATCAATGCAAAATATCAGACAAACAACAAAGAAATTTCAGTAATCAGGGGCGACCTTGAAAGCAAGTTCAATTCTGCCTCATCTAGTGATATGGAGCACTACAGCGAACTTCTTCAGCTTGTAGATGAGCTCACTAACACTGTTTCCCAAAATCAGTCTATTGAAAAGAAGGATAAGGAGAATTTATCTCAGGCGATTTCCAATGCTCAGTCCACATCCCTTGAAAATGATGAAAAGCTTCGTGGCGATATTTCAGATGCAACTACAGCCGCTGAAGAAGCTCATGCGAAAATCTGGGAAGCTATAGAAATTCTTAACGAGCGTACTTCTGACCACGATGGCCAGTATGAATTTGACTTCGGCTATCAGAATGGTTGCTATGGTTACTATGTTGACGGTTCAGATTTCAAGCCATTCTAGGAGGTGCCTGTAATGAGTTTTAAAAAATTAATTACTATATCTGTAATCTTCTCCATGTTCGTCCTTAGAACACCAATCATCGCTTACGCTGAAGATTCTGAGGATGTAGTTCAGGAAGAAATTGTAGATGAAAATATAGCGGATGAGACTCAGGAACAGAAAGATGCAAAGACTGAGACTGAAGCGGAAGAAGATAATTCAGATGAAAACCATGATGAAGCTGATTCTGAAGCAGATGGTGAAACAGACTCTGAAGATGATTCTGAGACTGACCAAGAGGCAGAGAACGATGATGAAAATCTCGAGGATGAGCCTGATAAACCTGAAAGAGACTCCTCTGTTTCTATCAAAGGCTTCGTCCCAACTATTATTGTAGATGATGAGGGCTATCTTTCTGAGGAATACTGCGAGTGCTATGAAGCGACTTTCAAGGCCTATGATGAGCTTTCTATTAACAAGGCAATTTCTATTGTGATCGACTCTGAAAATAAATTTAACAATGCAGAAAAGTCTGCTTTTGATGCACTTGATATTTCAGGCAGCTGTCCTGAGGATTTATCCATGGAAGTCTACTATAACAAAAATGAAACTGAAGTTATCAAAATCAAAGCCTCCTATACCTTGGTGGATGAGTACGATAATGATACAAAGAAAAATGTAACGCTTTACGAAAAGGATATTAAGTAATGTTTAAGATAAATCAATTAAATAAATTTCTGAAGCCTGCCCTGTCCTTTGTACTGGCAGCTTCACTTGTGGTGCCCGCCACAACAAATGTAGCATTGGCATCTGAACTCTCTCTCACTCATAAACCCAGCTCTGAAAAAATCTTTATTCCCTTCCGAAATGAAATCCCACACTATTTATCACTAAACTCCAGCCAGAAAAGTGAGGTTGTGAAAATGTTATGGGAAAAACTTTTTTATGAGGAAGCAAACTGGAATGCTGATAAAGAAGGTTTTACATCCTGGATAGAAAAATACGACGATTACTATTCTAGTAATGATGGAACTATTAAGCTTTTATCGGACGGAACTCAAAATGGAAATATTACTGGTTCCACTGGCGACTTCGAAGCCTACTTCGGAAATACGATAAAGAATAATACAGAGTATCTAGGAGAAATACTAGGCCTGGCCGAAAAAACTACAAATGAAATTATGCAAAAAAACGTTTGCAATTATCTTTCTAACCCAGATACATATACTATTTTTGCCACTAAAATTGCAGACCTTACATCAGAGGGTTTATACATCGGTACTAAAAAAGGCTCCGACAATAATATTCTTAAGGATGGTTCCTACAATGGAATTTCATATGACCTTTATGTTCTAACTACACTGGCATCTTTGTATGAAGGTGATGGAAATGAAAGTTATCTTTCTGATAAACAGGTAGAATGGCTTAAGTCGTATCAAGAGTATTTATATGATCAATACCTGACTATTGGCGAAAACTCTCTGGCTAAAAAATATCCCTCAATCTACGATTTGATTGCCCGTTCCAAATATGCCGCCAATGACAAAGGTGGTAAAGGACAGGAATTTTTCAATTATGTGGTAAGCACTGGAAAAGGTATGGGAGCCTGGCTTAATATGAACGATAAAATCAATATTAAAGACCTTGAAAAATACGATGATATCTGTTCAGTTTTTGCCCTGGCTGACGGTTGGTGTTGTGGCAATGAATCAGCCTCAGTATGTGGCTCTCATGCTAAATGTATAAGCAATGCTAACGATGTTGAGCGTGTAGCTTATCTGCTTTACAAAAATAGTGCTGCCATGAAATATATCAATGGCTGCTCAGCAACTGCCAACCTAATTAATGATACCAATGGTGAATATGGCTATGGCACACGCTTCACTGCCAAGCATTCCGGTGCTGGTCAAAGTGGTAAATTCTTCCGCCCCTTCTATACAGGAGGTGGCTACTATGGCTACAGTGCCACCACAAGAGATTATGCTTCAGACGGCAATGGTGATGTTACTGCAGTCCACGTTGGAACTGCCTCATTACCGCTTGGAAAACTTGGTCTTATCAATTCCTCTTCCTTTGTATATGTAACTGGGCTTAAGGAACCTGCCACTCAGGGCTGGTTCGTTGAAAACAAGTTGGTTAGCTGGTCCGTCACAGTAAATGGCAATCCAATTGCCACCGATAAAAATCAATCTAGAGTTCAGTCTGTTTTCACATCACAGGGGCTCCGCTTCTACATCGGTGGACTTACTGATGTAGAACGTGCTGGAGCACAAATTAACATAACTGCACAATCTCATAAAAGCTATGATTTAAATTATCCAAATGGCTCTCCTTCAAGCTTCACATCAATTGCCGCTGTCAGCATTAGTGGAACTGTATATTTGGAAGGCTATTATCCTGACTGTATAGCAAATGGACACAACTATACAGTATCAGAAGATAATGACACGATAATCTGGGCAAAGGACTATGCAGAGGCTACCTTTAAGCCTTACTGTACAAAGGAGGCTTCTCATAAGGTAAAGCCAATTACAGTGTCCTCTGAAATCATTACTGAAGGTAATTACCTGGTATATACCGCATATTGCCCTTATGTAGATAGTACCGTCACAAAACGTATATCGAAGACAAATGGAAGCACCTCAGAAACAATCAATCTTGATGCTACTAATACATCAGGCGTTCTATATAAAAGCGCATCAAGTAGTAATGCGGTTTTTTCAGGTGGTTCAAAATCAAGTGAAAGCTATAAGCTGGCTCGTACTACAATCTCAGCATCTGTATTACCGGGAGTTATTAAATCTGGAACAAAATCTATTACAGTAAATATGGATTACGGAAACGAACTTACCAATCTTGTAATTCAAGTGTTCTCAGCCACAGGCGAAGAGCTGGGACGTAATGCAGCCACCACTACCGGCATGGCAAATGAGGTGGGAGGTTATCAGTTTTCAAATACCTTTACTGTAAAACTCCGCACTGGAATAACTGATAAGGATCTTAAAAATTGTAGAATGACAATTAACGCTGAAGTAGTTACCCAGAACTGGTCACCTTCAGGAAACCCTAATGCTTACGTAGCAGATGCCTTCACCTATGCAAGAATAAACAGCTTTACAGCTCATTACTAATCACATCACAAAAGCACCCTTTGATGGGTGCTTTTGTAGTCTGTTAAATTAATCCAAAATGCTTAAGTGCATTATAAATTCCGTCTTTATCAAAATCGGTAGTAACATAATCTGCAGCTTCCTTTGCTCGGTCTGTACCATTTCCCATGGCAATACCTACATGAGCTGTCTGAAGCATATCAAGATCATTTTCACTATCACCTATTGCGTATGTGTTTGCCAAATCAATACCAATAAGCTCGCAAGCTTTTATCATTCCTGTAGCCTTGTTATGACCTACTGGCACAAGCTCACAAACATTTTCATTATGACAAATGACCTGATAGTGAGCTGAAAGCTTGTCGAAGCACTCTAATCTTCTATCTGCCTCTACCTCTGTGGCGCATGACATTTTGTTAATTACCCAGTCACCATAGTAATCACCGCCTACAGGAACAAGGTTCTCTCCTACGTCTCTTCGAAGAACATTTCCAAAAGGATCATCGATACCAAATTCATCATCATCCATGTAAATATTTTTTGGTCCTTCAAGAATTGGTCTGAAGCCGTAGCTTCGAAGCATTTCGATGGTGTCTTTTACGATATCCTTATCAATAATCTTCTGATAGATAATCTTTCCATCTATCTCGATATGACAACCACAGGAACAAACAATACCATCAAAGCCCAGCCCCAAAAGCTCTGGATCATTGATGAAAGCACGGGCTCTACCACTACAAATAAAAGCCAGATGCCCGTTCTCTCTTAGCTTTTTAATTGCAACCTTGGCGCTTTCCGGAATGTATTTATCATAATTCCAAAGAGTTCCATCTATATCAAAAAATACTGCTGATTTCATGCTAATCCTTTTTTGTCAACTTTCTAAATATCTTTGTTTCGAGACGTTCTGCTCTGGTTACAAATGAAACCTGAGTATCACGTATCGTAATTACGTAGTGACCACTAATCTCGTCAATTTCCTGCTCAACATAATTCATTGTGCTTTCCTCTAGACTGCGATGAGCAATAATGTTGTGCTTTAAAAGAAGATTGATTACGTGAGTTTCTACGCCTGCATCTGCCACCTCGATAAAAGCCTCGTCAATCTTTTTATCCTTGATAAAATCCTCCAGCTTATCAAGACCGATTAAGGAATCGAAATGATCGATATAGTCTGTAACACCCTCGTCATTCATGGCAACACCCACGATTTCATAATCGTTTTCAAAAGAGCCCTTGAGCACTCGTTTGATAACCTCCTGAGAATGATTGCTATCGCAAACGATAATCAGCTTTGGACAAAGTGCCGAATGAAAACGGCTAAATCTTATAAAGCATTTCAATGCACTACGCTCAAATAATAAGCAGAAGTAACAGATAATAAACGCTGCTGCATAAACGCTTCGAGAGAAGTTCTGAGCACTCTTGATGCCATAAAGAACTACTGTAAAGAAAGCCCAGCTAACGAAAACCTGCACCAGCAAGGTCTGACATTCCTTGAAAAAGCTTCGCTTTATTACACCTGATAAATTTTTGCTGAAGAGCAATATTAAAAAGTATACCGCTGTCAGAACAACACCATAATCAAAGAATAACTCTCCATGGTGAACTGGTCTTGCCAAATATCTAAACTGAACAACTACAACGTAACCAATAATAAGGGCAAGCAAATCCAAAATGATAAAATCTGCATGCTTCTTCATGTACAATAATGTTTTTTTCATTTTATTCTCCTAAACCCAAAGCCTAAACCATAGGTTGTGGTGAGCTCTGGTAAAATTATTTTTTGAATAAAAACTCATTCGCTTGAACTTCCCCTTCTCTCCAATCTTTGAGTAACGGAGAAGAACATTCTTCTTGTCCTTTGGAAGCCATTCTGCCTTTGCGATTTCACCAGCAAATACTCTGGACTCATTAACAAAAGCCTTTTTCTTTTCAAATATAGACCCCTGTTTCAAATCCTGAATATTTCTTGAGGCCTTATCTGATTCTGTCTCTGTTACAGCTCCCATGGTATTATGACCTGTCTGTCTATAATATGCCAGTGGCTCATCAATAGCAACCACCTTTCCCATAATCGCTGCAATTTCCAAAACCAGTGCATCGTGCATTGGGATATTTTTCATATCTAATTCTGGCTCAAGCTGAACTACCAAATCCCTGAGCTGACGATTAAAGCACATCGTGCATCCAGCAGCTGGATTATCTATTAAGATTTGAGTATATGCCGTATTTGATGGCAAACGACCAATATATCTTATGAAGGAATCGGATAGATTATTCAGATTATCATCGGCAACAACCATATCCGTAAATACACATACCGGCTGAACCTCATCCCCTTCATAATGAATCATCCCCTCAGCTTCTTCCAAGGCTTCCACGGACCGCTTCACCTTTTCTGGAAACCAAACATCATCCTGATCACAGAACATATAATAATCTGCTTCTGTTTTGCCAAGCATCCATAAAAAATTCTCCTTTGGACCGCCACAGGAATCACCATACAAAATCTCTATCCTGTCAGGGTATTTATCACGATATTCATTTATTATATCTACAGTTGAATCTGTAGAGCCATCATCATGAACTACCAGTCTAAATTCCTGACTAGTCTGTCCAAAAAGACTGTCTAGCTGCTGCCTAAGGTATTGTTCACCATTATAGGTAGCAAGAAGTATAGCTGTATCTCTCATTATCTGTTAAACCCGTATCCAGTACCTGTTTTCTTCTTAAATTTAACATTATCAATAAACAAACCAAGATTAGCCAACGAGCAGGTAATCTTTCCAAATGTACCACTGGCTCTAAACTGATTCTTGTAGCTAATCATTTCATGAAGTGTGAAAATATCTTCCTGCTTAAAATACTCGCAGTCATGAAGCAAATCAATGAAATCAAATACTGATTTATCTGTAACTGTAGTGTCTGCAGATAGATTAGCTGAAGTGTATCTGTGAACATATAGTGGCTCATCATAATAATGGAATTTCATGCCCTTAGCCAACATCAACAGCCAAAGGAAATAATCATCTGCTCCATTTTCTGTCATAATATGTTCCTTCCAGAACTCTGGTACAGAAGACTTTTTGATAAGGCACTGACCTGGGGAGATAATCTGAATGCCGATTCGTAAATACGTATTCAAATCTCCAATCAAAGCCTTGTGTGCGCTATTACGATACCATAAAAGCCTGCTGCCGTCTGACTGCTCTAGTGAAGCATTTGCTACTTCAACATCAGACTGAGAAGTCAGCGCTGATTTAAGCAACTTTACAAGTGCGTCCTCTGTAAGGGAATCATCCTGGTCCAAAAACATGATGTAATCACCAGAGGCTTCTGATAACCCTGACACTCTGCTATAGTGAATACCTTTGTTTTCTGGATTAGTAATTACCTTAATGAACTGTCCCTCAGAAGCAGGTGCCTCAAGCTTTTTCCATGGACTGTCATTTACAAGAATCACCTCAAGCTCATGCCCCATTTTTGTAAGGGATAATTCGTTGGCAATAAGTATATCCACTAAATTATCCATATATTTATCACCCTCATAAAAAGGTGTGATTACCGAAATTTTCATTTTTTGTCTCCAATATAAAATTAACCTAGTAAAGGATATTATACCCTTTACTAGGTCTATTTGTCTATTTAGAACCTGATCCCTTTAATACGACTGCGATTGTCTTAAGGATAATCTGTAAGTCAAGTCCAAGTGACCAATTCTTAATATATTCTGTATCAAGTGCCACGACTTCTTCGAAGTCTGTGATATCACTTCTACCGCTTACCTGCCACATTCCTGTAAGCCCTGGACGGCTGGCAAGACGAGCTTTGTGATGCAACTCATACTGTACAAATTCATTCTCTGTAGGTGGTCTTGTACCAACCAGAGACATATCTCCGATTAAAACATTCCAGAACTGTGGAAGCTCATCGATAGAATACTTTCTAATGAAATGACCTGCTGGGAAGATACGAGGATCGTTCTCCATCTTGAACATAAGTCCATTCATTTCATTCTGATCCATAAGCTCTTTTTTACGCTCCTCAGCATCAGTGTACATGCTTCGGAACTTGTAGAACTTAAAGCGGCGACCATTCTTTCCGATACGTGTCTGTGAGAAGAATACAGGGCCTGGGGCCTGAATCTTGATTACAGGTGCTATGAAAACAAAAGCAACTGCACTGATAAGCAATCCTACCAAGCTACCGAGAATATCGATTGTTCTCTTGCAGAAGGCTTCACGGTTTGTGGCCATGTGCATACTAGTTGTCATAGTGATGTAATCACCATAGTACTCAATAGCACGGTTCTTCATCAGATGTTCTGTATGGATAAGGGAAATGTGAACTGTACATCCCAAATCTGTAAGACGCTCAGCAAGAAGTTCCTCGCTGTATCTATTCTTTCCATCGATGAAAACCTCATCTACTACATGGGTACGGATGTATTCAAATACAGAATCACAATCTCCTACAACAGGAACACCCTGTATTTTCTTTCCAACCCAATCCTTATCAATAATGGCACAGCCAACAACCTTGTACTCAACATAATCAGATGCCGCCAACTGGCTAAGACAGTGATTAATTGTGCTTGAATCAGCGATAACAAGCATCGATGATTTTAAGCTGTCATCATGCTTTCTCACACGAACAATACGCTTAAAAACAATACGAACTGCAAACATGATAAAGACCATAAGTACGAACCATGATAAAATCACAACTCGTGAAATACGATTTGAATATCTGAATGCATAGAGGAATATTAATATTCCACATAAGTTAACAAACGAATGAATTACTACTGCTTTTAACTCCTGCCACTTATTTCTATGAACAATACCTGTATATGGATCTCTCAAAGCAGCATTTAAAACGCTGGCAAAGACGATCATAATCATGATATTTTCATAAATATACTCGTGTGGGATTACATCCCAGAAAAGTATTCTTTCGAAGCGGAAAAACAGGGCAATTATCATAGCAAGCAAAGCTGCTATAGTGTCTAATAAAATTATGTCCCAGTGCTTTGCCCAAAACTTTTTCTTTTTCTTATACATTACCCTACCCTTTACAATACAACACCGTTTTTCTGAAGTAACTCTCTTGCACTATCAACTGAATCTACCCCATGAAGATTCTTGATTGGTGCGAACTCATAATTTCTATCAACCTCGAATGCAAGGTTGTTATCCATCATGTGGATCATATCAAGAACTAAAAGTTCGAACTTATAACCATTTGGTTCTGTAGGCGATACCTTCTCACCTGCCTCATTAATAAATGGAATCTTCTTTTCTACTACGTGTACAACGAGGTTGTTGTTAACAATCTCATCAAGCTTCTCAACTGAGAATAAGTAGTTAAGAATAACACCATATTTGTAAAGAAGACTTCCGTCCTCAGCCTTTGCCTCAGACATCTCCTTTGACATCTCATAGTACTCTACGATGCTTGGCTTGCCATCCTCTAAGCAAAGAAGTCCCATCTTCTCAGCTGGCTCTACCTTACGAACAACCTTTGAACCTGATACATAGTTTCCAAGGATTGTAGCGCCAACAAATAAAGGATCTGCAATTCTCTGAAGAACATTATCTACAGCAAATACATTGATCCACTTAAGACCACGTGCCTGAATATCACTCTTAAGACCTGCCTTCATCATAGAAGCATACCAACCACCGTTTCCGTTTGGTGATGTAGCAAGACGACCTTCCTCCTCAAGAAGAAGCTTTCCGTCATAATCTACTGCGCAAGCCATATCCTGAATGAAGAACTTAACGTAATCTGGATTGTAACCGAAGTAATTGTGCTCCTTAAAGAAGTTCTGAGTAGCTTCATCGTTCTTCTCACTAGTCATGATGTAAAGAGGAACAAATGCACCTGCCTTATTAACTACTTCCATAAGGTTATTGATGAGGCACTCGAAAATAAATAACTCGTGTGTCTGACCAACATTGTAGCAACCCTTTGGTAAATCAAAACCAAGACGTGTACCCATACCGCCTGCGAGAAGAACGGCTCCTACCTCGCCTTTTTTGATGGCCTCAAGACCTGCTGCTTCGAACTCAGCCTTTCTCTCAGCGATTTCTGAAAGCTCAATAGCTGGAGGAACTGTAAACTCTCCTCTAGCATCATTTGAATCATTTCCGATGAGCTTAAAATCAGACCAGTTGATATTTTCGATCTGAGCAAGAAATGCTTCCTGCTTTTCAGCGGAAAGATTATCAAACCCTTTCATTACATGACCCTGTCCAGCTTTTTCAAGGATCTCAATAGCTTTTTCCTTTGTCATATATCTCTATCTCCCTACTAAATATTGTCACTGCGAACATTTTGTAGCACTTCTTTGCTACAACTTTCTCCGAGTTCACAGTTTCTTCACAAGTGTATATATAATACTATCTTTTTCGCAAAAAATGTGCATAAAAATGCATGCTTTTTATGTTGCATAATAGTGATTTGACACACTATCAAAGATTGTGTGTAGATTATTACACAGCATATCCCTTCTCAAATCGATAGTGACACACCAAATCTTTGCCAGTTACAGAAATAACCTGAACTGTTTTATTAATAAAATCTATGTATTCTTCATGATGTTCAACATCAGTAAAGAACATTATATAACCAAGAACCTGTTTCATTCCGGTGTTTTCCTGAACTATGTCGCCCACCTGTCTAAACTGCTGAATATTAAATTCCTGTGGACGAGCTCGTAAAACATCAAGTCCCCTTATTTCAGCAATTTCACCTGGCTTTAACCAGATAGCATAACTAAATAATTGTCCCTGCTGTGGTACTGTCTTTGGATTTGTATTTTCTCCCAAAGCATTATCAAGCATTACGTCGCAAAGGAACTTTTCACCTGGAAATTTGCCTCCTGGCAAACGATAATTCATTTCAAGAACAGCAACCTTTTCACCATCAGTGATAACCTGAATACCTGCAACACCAGCTTTGATTTCGAGCTTCTCAAAAAGCTCAACAATTGGCTTTTCTAGTATTTTCTCAAACATTTTCTTGTGCTTGGTTGGACATGCTCCAAATACACGTCTGTGAGCGTCATATTTGCAGGCACAATCATCACCCGCTGCGTTCATATAAGGCACTCCGTCTATGACTCCGTAAATAAGTCCTACCTGCTCACCAGGCACAAATTCTTCTACAATAACTCTCTTGATTGTAGACTTTTCATAAGCATCCAAATATCCCTCTGTTAGCTCGGCTTCATTATTGCAGATATGAAGCCCAATGCTAGAACAACCATCCGCTGGCTTAACAACAGCTGGATATTTTATCTTTGCCAAATCGTCCGCTCTCAATTCTATATCAAGATCGTATTCATATGGAACTGGGATACCACATTCCTGACAAATCTCTTTGAAAGCCAGTTTGTCATTTGTAATATCCCATGCCTTCTGATTGGCATAAAATGGTAAATTTAATCTTTCGCAAAGTTCTTTATTAGCTTTAATACAAACTTCGCTGGCGCCGCAAAGAATGGCGTCGATTTTTTCCTGTTTACATCTCTCCTCTATAGTATCGATATCAAGAACACTTAAATTCCATGCCTCATCTGCCATAGCTTTCACTGGAGATTGTTCCAGCGAAAGATTGTCGGTAACAATTGTGTACACTCCCCTTTCTTTCGCATGCTTAATTAGTTCATCCACATGACAATTGTTGCCCAACAATAATAACTTTTTCATAACATAAAACCTCAATTTCTAAAAAAACAAAAACTACTTACTACCCTTATTAAATTTTCCCCTGCATTTTCAGAATTAATTTTCTAAGATGTCTTGTCGAATGTATGCGCTTTAATCCTTTCTTGTCAGAAGCATCCTCAATTAACTGATTGAGAATCACCTTATAATCTTTTTTTGAAAATTTATCTGCACAAACTTCCAGCTTCATAAGCTCATATTTTCTTCTAGCATCGAAGTCGAGCTCTACGCCGAGAACCTTGGCAGTCTTTTCCATATCCTTCATTCCAGCTATGTACTTCAGAACGTTGTCTTTACTGTAGAAATCGTTCTGTGATGACCATGAGCCACTTCCTTCTGTAAGAACATAACGGTATGCAGCTAAATATTCTCCTAAGTTGTACATCTTACCTACAGCAAGCATGCAAAGAACCTGAGAACGATCAATCATTTTGCTTATATCAATGTTTGCTTCCATAAGCTTTTGCTGAAGTGCACCATAAGCTACTCTTCTATACATTGAAGTAGCTGTCTGTCCTGGGAGAAGATAATCCTGGAACATCTGTAAGGTGTACTCGCCACCTTCCTTCATGAAGCCACTCCACTGCTCAAGCTTTTCCTGTCTGTTTCCTTCTGCATCAACAATATGACAAAAACCAAAACAAGCCACATAATCTGGATGTGAATCCAAGAAATCAACCTGCTTCTGAAGCTTGTTCTCATCAATCCAGTAATCATCACCCTCTATAAAGGCTATGTACTCTCCCTGAGCACGCATCATAAGATCCAAAGTATTTCCATGCATACCAAGATTCTTCTCCCGAAGAACAGGAACGATGATATCAGGATACTTTTCTGCAAATTCCTTTATAATTTCAGCATTGCCATCTGTTGAACAATCATCTCCAACAATTGCTTCAAACTCAAAATTTGCCTTCTGTGCGATAATACTTTCAAGAGTTTTTCGAATGTATTTTTCCTGATTGTATGTAGCAACTACAATACTTACCTTCTTATTTCCCATAAGACTATTCCTCCACTAGGTCAGCAGGGCTTTCATAACCTTCTACCAACTCAAAATCATTTAACATTTCTGATATCTGCTCTTTTGAACAGAACATCATAACATCTATAATAGACAGATTTGGGATGAACTCATCACCAAACTGCTCATAGCTAATGTCTTCCTTCGTCTTTACGAATTTCAAGCCAACTTCGTTTGCTCTGAAGAAATCCTGAAAATAAAGCTTTCTACCACCAATAGCATTGTAATATTCTGTACCACCAAGCTTTTTACAAGTGGCAATAACATAGTTTTCTCTCTTGTAATCTCTGTCGAGAATGACATCCCTTGAAGCTAATTTAATTGGTGTAGTAATACCTAGCTCTCTTGCAGTAAGGGTTATTGCATTTTCAAGAAAAGTAGCAAGATTCTTCCCCTCTTCAGTAAGACCAAATTCAAGAACCTGTTTTACATGCTCATATACATGTTCAAAGTTTGGTGCATGTCTATATTCACACTGAAGTGTGTGAAGCATCTTCTCGATTTCTTCCTCTGTAAGTGAAGTCTCATGCTCATTGATAAGCTTATTCTGAGAAGGCTTACGAACAGGAAGTCTAAAATACTGAGGCTCCTTATTTATCAAGATCTTGTTTCGATTAATGTATCCTTGCTTTATAAAGTTCAGATTATCTGCTAGCACATACTCATCTACTGCATTCATAAGCTGCCAATATCCTATGTATGGAAAAAAATATGGCTGATTAATTCCTAACTTCAATTTTTCATTCTCCTCTTTTCTATAATAGTTTTAAGCTTCAGTACGCTTTTATTAACAATTACCGCTGATAGGATTGTTAACACTATTGAAGAAATCAATACCAGGATATTTTTGCTAAATATCCTTTGCATCAGACGAATAATAATCTGGTGTGTTAGAAAGATTTCCCAGGTGTACTCCCCTACAAAGTAAAACAATCTTGATTTTAGATTTAACCTCTGAAGGAACAACACGATGATAACGGTCATAGTAGTTGATCGTATCATTGTTGAATAATCAAAAGGCAGTTTCATGATTGCCAGATAAATGCTGATTACTGTTAAAATAGTTCCTACTGGCATAATCACCCAATAGATTTTCTTTTTTAAAAAGCTGGTAATCTGCTCCTTGTACATAAACAGGGCTACTCCCATGAAGAAGGTCAGTATGTCATCATACCACCAATCTCCAAATCCCAAAAGTTTGAGGGTGAAAGGATAAATCATATTACCTGCGAAAATGAAAGCTAATCTTTTTTTGTCTGAATCAAATAGCGAGTAAGCAATATCTGATAAAACAAAGAAGAATAGAATTGCCGTTAAAAAGTTATTTGTTGGCAAAGTAAAAATAACTATAGGTAAATATAATCTCCAACTTCTCTTAATCCACATCTTTTTCAAATCAGGCTTTCCCTGTAAGCGGGAATATCCTAAAGCTGTTGTATAACCTGATATCAAGAAAAAGAGTGCTATTGTAAACTGTGCGAAAAAGTAGACTCCAAAAATTGGTCCTTCGCAATTGTTTAACTCAACAAAATGATGAAAGAATACAAATATAATTAGTATTCCTTTCAGGGTCTGCGTCTGTCGTTTTGAAAAGAATTCCTTTTCAAATTCCCCTGTGTTGTAACGATGTGAAAATGCATATAGCAACAATAATGGGAAAACGCCTAAGCCAATAATGTTAGTTCCCATTAGTCCTTATTTTTTCCTTTCAATCATGTCACAGATTCTTTCAACCTGTTCAAGCTCCAAATCTGTATACAATGGAAGTGTAACAATCTGTCGCGAAATGCGATGAGCAATTGGAACATCTCCCTTATAGCCTGCATTCTTAAAACATGCAAATTCATTTGTAATAGGATAAAAGTATTTTCTAACATGAATACCCTGAGTTCCTAAAAGCTGATGCAAGGCATCTCTATCCATACCGTATTCTTCTTCGTCTACGATGATTGGACAATATGTATAGTTAAGCTCTACAGCATCCTCATCATACTGTAGGAGCTTAATTCCCTTTATCTGAGAAAGACGCTTTCTGTATGTATCAAAAAGAATCTTACGCTTCTGTCTGTTTTCTTCGAAATGAGAAAGGTTACAAAGACCCATGATGGCCTCAAACTCGTTCATCTTTGCATTTGCTCCGACGAACTCCACATTCTCCTCATCCATGATTCCAAAATTATGAAGCTGATAAACTCTTCTCATAACATCAAAATCATTTGTAACTGCACAGCCACCCTCAATTGTGTTGAAGGCTTTTGTAGCGTGGAAACTGAACATTGAAGCATCTCCTGCCTTGGCAATATTCACACCATTCACCTTTTCACCAAAGGCATGGGCAGCATCGTAAATAACCTTGAGGTTGTGCTTCTTTGCAATCTCTTCAATTCTATCTATATCACATGGCATTCCATATACATGAACTGGAACGATAGCTGTTGTCTTATCAGTGATAAGCGATTCGATTTTATCTACATCAATTGTACAGTCGCTTTCCCTAATATCACAAAAGACTGGTGTCAAACCATTACGTACAATAGCATGTGTTGTGGATGCAAATGTAAATGGAGTAGTTATAACCTCTCCTGATAAATTCATGGCCTGTAATAACATTTCAAGTGCCATGTGACCATTGCAAAGTGTAAGGCAATAGTCCACATCCATGAACTCCTTTAATTCAATGATAAAATCCTTTGTAAATTTACCTAAATTGGTAAGGTTGTGTGTACTCCAAATTTCCTTTAAGTACTCCATGTACTCCTCTAATGGTGGAAGTACTGGTTTTGTGACATAAATTCCCTGACTCATAACATTTCCCTTTTAAAAATCATTCATAAGCTGCTGAATTTCAGCTTCATTTATAACTGTAACCTTAGTATCGCATATACGATATACTCTATCGCATGCAGATAATACACTAGGACGATGTGTTGTAAGGATACAGGTACGTTTTGTGTCCTTCTTCATGAGGTTACTAAGAACCTTTCTTTCTGTAGCAACATCAAGAGCGGAAGTCGCCTCATCCATAAGTAGTATAGGTGTCTTTCTAAGGATTGCTCTTGCAATTGCAAGTCTCTGATTCTGTCCCTCAGAGAATCCAACACCACTTTCACCGATATTGTGATATATACCATCTGGAAGCTTCTGCACAAAATCATATGCACAGGATTGCTTTAATGCATCTATGATTTCCTCATCAGTAGCATCAGGAGCTATAAGCTGCATGTTTTCCTTGATAGTTCCAGAAAGCATTGTATTGCCCTGTGGAACATAGGCTATAAGTGAACGAGTCTCTGTTGAGAATCCGTACTTTTCGCCGTTTTCTGGAAGCTGTGCGTATACATTTCCGGAAGCAGCCTTAAGAATTCCAAGAAGGATTCTAAGCATTGTTGTCTTACCTTCACCTGAAGGACCAACAAGAGCAATGATCTCTCCTGGATTAGCCTCGAGATTTACGTTGTTGAAAATCTGACGTCCTGTTTTGTATGCAAAGCTCATATCATCAACATGAACTGAAACACCGTTTTTATCTGTCTCAACTGCAAACTTTTCATACTCTACAGTCTCAACAAGCTTTTCGTTATGGATGTTGATAATATCTCTTACACGTTCAATTGAAACTGTAAGCTGTAATGAAAGGGGAATCTGCTGTAAAAGTGCCTTTCCTGCAACAGCGATTCTGTATGCCATCATGATTACTACTGTAAGGGCACCAAGTGTCATAGCACCTGAATCAACTCTGAAAAATGCCCAGCCGATACAGATAATTGCTGAGAAAATACCAGCAAGGTATGTGATAATCCATGACATAAGTGAGTACATATTGGACTTCATGTCAGCAGCATATCTGTCCTGCTCCAAAAAATTAATTCGTCTATAGAATTCATCTGCAAGACCGAATGCCTTAACAGCCTGAATATTGTGGAAGGACTCCTTGCTGTAAGCAGTCTCTTTACTTTCAATCTTTTTAATTGCTGTCTGTGACTCATATATTTTTCTCATGAATAATCTTGATGAGAATACGATTATAGGAGCAACAACAATAACTACAAGAATCATGCTAGCATCATTCACAAGAATAACTGTAAGTGCCACGATAATCATCAATGATTGTGTGATGATTGTGGTAAGGAACGTACCTACATTCTGCGAAATTGTCTTTGCATCGGTAGACATTCTTGTAATCAAATCACCTGAGTGAAAGGCTGTAAGCTCTTCCCAATCAGCCTTAAGTACTTTATTGAAAAGCTTCTTAACCATATCTGCCTGCATAGAATTGTAATTCCATGCTGCTGTACGGTTTGACGCTATGCTTAGTATGGCGTTTCCAAAGAACAACCCGGCGTATAGTAATCCCATACCTATTACCTTGTCTGTGTTCTTTGCAACTGCAAAATCAACAACATTTCCAATCTTATAGGTTATGAAAAAGTCAACACCCATACGCATTATTTCTATAAAAGCATATAGTAGGATTCTGCCTAAATACATCCTGTAAAATGAGTAAACCCATCTAAGGTTGTAATATAGTCTGCTAATAATTCCGTCCTTGAAATTTAATACTTTATTTTTATATTTTCCCAAAACGCTCTCCATTCTCTAACTGTCTGAATTTTGTTTGTACTCTTCTGGATTAATTATCACAGAGAGGTACTCAAAACGCTGATGTCTGTCCAGCTGCGAATAGTTTTTTATATACTCACGGAGCATTATCCGCCTGAATTTATTATTCAAACCATACTTCTTAAAGGAAGAATGGTCGTAGGTTGGCATTAGCCAAATAATCTCTTCAAACAACGAATATACTATCAATCTGTAGAAGCCACCGTAGATTTGCCTTTTGCAAAATTTCACCCTGTCTTTGTGGGCTTCTATGATATCGAAGTGCTTTATATTGGCTGCCTGCTTTGCACCGGTTATGCTGTCATCTCGGATTCTGTAATGATACAAAGCCTTTGGCGTTGTGCATATCAAGCGAGATTCATCTATCAATCTATGGATAATGTATTCATCCTCGTGAAGCTTTCCTGTTGGATAACTCACCTTGTCAAAAAGCTTTTTCTTATAAAGCTTGTTCCAGGCCACATTTATCACCAAATAATCTTCAGTAAAAATATTACTGAGAATATTCATTGCTGAGGTTCGTGAGTATACCTTGTTATCTTTGATGCTAATTTCCTGTGGTGTGCTGCTTTCCTTTATCAATCCACAGACTGTGATATCAGCATCAGTTTCCATTGATACCTTCAGCAGCTCTTCAATGTAATCTGGTTCAACCCAATCATCTGAATCAACCACTGCTATATACTGACCTGTTGCCGCCTTGATTCCTGTGTTTCTGGCTGCAGACAAGCCGCCATTTTGTTGATGTATGTATAAGAAGCGTGAATCCTTTTGTGAAAAGCTTTCGGCAATATTACCTGAGCTGTCAGTGGAGCCGTCATCTACCATAATCACCTGAATATTTTTGTAGGTCTGACTTGATATTGATTCAAGACACTTTGCAAGGTAATCCTGTACGTTGTAGATTGGAACCACAATGCTTACCTGTGGATTGTCTGGCTTTTGGTAAGCAGGCTTCACACCTATATGTTCCATCAACTCAAGAACCAGCCTTGGTTCATTAACAAATGATATCTTTCTTGCGAAAAGCTTTTCTGACTGCTTTAGCTCATCTAAATCCGTATATGCGAATTTGTAAGGATTTCCACGATTCCAATCAATTAGCCTTAGATTATCCCCAGCTATCCTCGCTTTATAAACTGAATTGTAAGCTACCGTTGGAATAAAGAATTCATCTGGGGTGTTTGCAAAGGTGGAAAGCCTCATGATTTTGTTTTTCTTTGATAGCAAAAATCTTGCAAAATCATCCGTAATGGAAACCCAATTATCGCCCTTTACAAATTCAATATTTTGGTATTTTTTTCTTCTATCAAAGCCTTTGGCTTCCTGCCTTCCAACGAGCTCCCAATTTTTATCTTTTATGCGCCGTAGAATGGCATTTTGTTTGCCAGGGCCATCAAAATGACCTCGCCCTATCCACCGCATAAAGTAGTGATAATATCTTATTTTCCAAGCGAACTCATCACCGTTATCACCGTCAAAATGATAGTTTATGAATTCTAAATCCTTATCTCTTAAATAGTCGTGGATTTCATCCTGAGATTTTAAAGGAAAATCTACTCCCGAGAGGAAATGATAATAATGATAGTGCCCTGCCTTTGTGGCTTTTTCTAAAAGCTTCAGTTCACATTTCACAAAGCTTGAATGTCCCCAGCGGACCTTCATTCTTGGCACAAAGAATAGACCAGCTTTTTCTACCCAAGATTTGATTTCATCAAAATCTGCGTAGCTGGTTCTTTTGTCGATATGTATAAATATGTCATTTCTATCATCATCAATCGCCTGTAATAAATACTTTAGTGATTCAAAATCACTGTGCGCCATGACTAGATATGCATGCTTCTTTTCCACAACATTAATCTCCTTTAGGACAAGCCTTTAGGATAGCTTCCACTCCCTTAAAGTCTCCCTTTTTCGCAACATGCGATATAGATCATAACCCTTTAAATATATCTCCCTTATATGGTCTTTATTTAAGTGTGCGGCTATGTAAAGACCATATCTATAGTAAAGCTTAGATATTTCAGGATAAAACATCTTGCTAAACTCATCTTTGTGTTTTAAGGTCTCTGAAAGATATTTTTTGTAAAAATCATCATCAACCTCTTTAGAAATCTGTAAGGCTTCCTCCGCAGTATATGACTTAAAGCCATGAATCATCAGCTTGTAAAAGAGCTGATAAAATTTGCCATTTAATTCTTTATCGAAAGCCTCATTAAAACGAGATTCAATCCCCTTTGATAATTCCAGATGCTGCCTGAAATTATTAGATAATGCTTTTGACTTTGCCATTGCTGAATCTGATCGGATAAGATAATAGTAAAGCCTGTCTTCAATGCAATTGATTGAGTTTGCATAGAATCCATAGCAAGTATTAAATTCTAAATCCTCACCGATGTGACAGCTTTCATCAAAGGCAAGACCCTTTTCTTTTATTATGGAAGTACGGAATAGCTTGTTCCAAACCTCATAACCAATGAAATATTCTAAAAGCTCATCTCTAATAAGATTAAAGCGAGCTTCCTGTGTGCTGGTGTCTTTAAAGCCATGGTGGAAGCTATACTGCTCCAGTAGATTGCCCTCTTCGTCAACACGATTGTATTGGCAATTAACCCAATCTGCTCCTGTTGATTCCATAGCATTTACCAATCGCTCAACCCCATTCTTTGCAAGATAATCATCTGCATCAACGAACTGGATGTATTCGCCATTTACCTGAGTCAGGGCAAAATTTCTAGTGGCTGAAACGCCTTCATTCTCTCGTCTAAATCCCCTCACTCTTTCATCTTGTGCCATGAAGCCCTCAATATGGGACCAGGTGTTATCCTTTGAGCCATCGTCAACAATCAGCACCTCAATAGCTGTGTAAGTCTGCGCAAGGATAGATTCGATGCAGCTGTCTATGTAGTTTTCTACGTTGTAAGCTGGAATAATGATGGATACCAGCTTTTTATCTTTGCACAACCTTTTCACCTCTTACAAATACTTGATAAATGTCTTGCAGAATAACCCTGGGGTTATTGTAAACATCTTATATTTAGCCTTCTGCTTATCTGAAAGCAGATATGAATATTTATCATACATCTCAGAATACTTTTTCTTTACAGCATTCTGCATGTTAGGATTGCCTGTTTTGTAGAATTCGGCCAGCTTAATGAAAATCCATTTAGCAACCTTTAGCGCGTATTCTTCATCGTCATATTTTTCCAGAGCAAGCTGGATTCTCTCATCATATGCATCAGCAAATTCCAGATGATACATTGCATTTTTATTTTTCTCACCAGTGATGCCGGTTTCATTGGAACGATAAATGTAATTCTGTAATGGAACAAAGGTAACATTTTCCACTGTTCTAAACATATTGTTAATCATGAATTCGTCTTCATGATAGATGCCCTTTGCAAAACGGTTTTCCTGAAACAGCTTTCTTTTGTACATCTTGTTCCAGATAACAACCATGATTACATATTCTTTTGATAATGGGTTAGAAAGCCAATCCATGCATCCTTTTACATCAAGTTTTATCACCTTGTCCAAAGGCCTGTCAGGCTCACCAACCTTGGCTGAAACTATATCGCACATAACAATATCAGCATCAGTTTTTTCCATGGCAATGATAAATGTCTCAAGGAAATTCTCTGTTACAAAGTCATCGTTATCAACAAAGCAGATATAATCACCCTTTGCCATTTCAAGTCCCTTGTTGCGAGTAACTGCAACACCTGAATTATTCTGATGAACAACCCTTATTCTAGAATCCTTTTTGTACCATTCATCACAAATAGCACCACTAGAATCCTTTGAGCCATCATCAATGAGAATAAGCTCAAAATTCTGATAGGTCTGTTTCATTATTGAGCTAATGCAATAATCAAGAAATTTCTCAGCATCATAAACTGGAACGATTACTGATATTAATTTATCCTGTGGTCTTTGCTCCAAATCAGTGTTCTCCTTTTAGCTTGTCTTTAATAGAAATTATATCTTTAAACAGCTTTTGGCCTTTTTCTTCTCCAAAGGTTCTGTTAAGAAACCTCATTAGCACAGTGTATTTATGTGCGCTTTTCCCCTTCCAGCTTTCATCAAAATGATGAATTGAAAAGGTATTTTCGGTAATTTTAGTTCTTCCAGTGGTCCAGCTTTTAGGGCAAAAATAATCTACTGGATATACCTCCATTCCATGGATTTGCTGATGTGTGCCATCTAGCCTTAGTCCGTGATTAAGCAACACCTTTGTCCTTAGCTTGGGACTTTCGATGTATTGATCTAAACCATCATATTCTGCAAGCATTTCTTTAAATATTGGATAGCCTGCAACTCCACCGAAGCCTTGGCCGTCACCTATTAGGTCTGTTCTTTCAAAGCCGATAAATGCATTTGCTTTACATAATGGTGATAAATCCTTTAATACCTCAACATCTGTATCCAAATAAATTCCACCATGCTGAATTAGTACATCTAAGCGAGCATAATCAGAAACGAATGCCCATTTTTTATCATTAAAAGCCTTTTCCATAAATGGATGTTTATGAATATCGTAATTGTTTTCGTTCCATTCGATTATTTCGAAATCTGGGCAGTGTTTTTTCCAGGAATCAATGCAACGCAAAACGCTAGCAGATTTCTCTGCCCCACCAAACCAAAAATAATGTATTTTTTTAGGTATTAGTAACTCACTCATAAAACTCCTCAAGGTTATTTGCAGTGATGATTAAATTCACATATAATCAAGATATGAATAAAACAATCACAACAATAATTCCATTTTATAATTGTGGCGCTGGGCTATGCCAAATGCTTGACAGTATTTTGGCTGGCACTGTTACGCCAGATGAAATACTTTTAATCGATGATGGCTCCACTGATAATTCACCAGCTATCGCCATGGATTATGCTAGTAAGCATCCATTCATAAAATACATACATCAAGATCATGCTGGTGTATCCACCGCTAGAAACCTAGGCGCCAAATATGCCACATCTCATTGGATTAGTTTTTTAGACGCAGATGATTATTTAGAAAAAAATTATTATGAATGTATGATTTCTGGTCTAACGGATAAAAATATAGCTGGATGTGTATGCGGATATTTTACCGAGGTGGATGGTCTCACAACCTCCTACACTGGCTCATATCCAAAAGCCATTGATTCAAGCACTCTTTTAAAGGCTATGTTTTCCGACGATAATGTCAGAGGTTTTTTATTTACTCGTCTCTTTAGAGCAGAGCTTATAAAAGATATTTACTTTAATACCGCTATAAGTATGTGTGAAGATTTATTATTTCAAACCACCTTGTTTTCTAAGAATCCTGATTTGAAATTTACTTATATAAATCTTCCTTTATATCACTATGTGCAAAGTAGCACATCTGCGACCAATAACATTAATCTGTTCAAAGGAACAGTATTTAAATATAAACCTGCCTTCGATGAAATCAGAAATTTGATTTCAGAAGACTTTGTGGAGGACAGCTATAATTCAATTCTTGAATACAGCATGTACCGTCTTCTAAAAGAATATAAGAATGGGAATAAAGAGGTGCTACCTCAAATTAGAGGAGTTCAAACTGAACTAAAAAATGTTCATCCTTCCCATTCCTCAAAAAGGCGCCTGGCCTACATAATCGCTCCGATTATGTATAGCCATCTTAGCCCTTCATAAGCTGGTATATACCACGGAAGAAATAGAATATCTGGAATATTCTAGTTCTTAAGCACACATATCTAAGTGTGCTTATTTTTTTTGCAGCGTATGTTTCTTTTAGTATGGTCTGAAATTCTTTGGATTTCAGTTCTTTGCTTAGCTTTTTCTTAACGCTGCATCTTTCGTCTCGTTCAGCTGCCTCATACATGCTGGTAAGACGACAAACCCAATCATAAATATAAAGGCTTTTTACAACTAAAATATTGTCAGCTGTAACACCGGATTCTTTTGATATCCAATTAATAAAACGCCTGTAGATACATTTTGTATCTTCTAAGTCACCAACATGATATGTGATAGAAAGACTGTCACGGGTTCTCTTTACATAGTGATATAGGCATTCATTAATTACACCTATATTTCCAGGACATTTTTCCAAGTAATCTAAATTAAATCTAAGGTCTTCACCTATGTTAGTGCCAACGTTGAATCTGATATTGTTATCATTTAAAAATTTCAAATCATAACATTTGTTAGTAACAAAATTAAAAATCTTAAGCCATGCAAGGGTAGATGCTGCTGTGCGGGAAATCAAATAACTTTCGCCTTCAACGAAGCCGTAGCTTGCTTCCAACAAACATTTTTTATTCTTTACATTTCTGTTGTAAAGATTATCAAAAAACATTCCGCAACAAATAAAGCTTATTTCAGAATTGGACCAATCCTCTATAGCGCGAGCATAGCGCTCTACAAGATTAGGCTCAGGATAATCATCCGCATCACAGAAAATTACATATTCTCCTGTTGCATGATCTATTCCTTCGTTACGTGTAGCAGAAACACCCACATTGCTATGAGTGTATGCCTTTACTCTAAAATCTCTCTGTGCATATTCTTTCAGAATTTCATAGGTACCATCAGTAGAACCATCATCTACTGCTACTATTTCCAGTTCCTGATATGTCTGATCTAAGAGAGCATCAAGACAATGTCTTATGCTATTTTCACCGTTGTATACCGGTATTACTACCGAAATAAGATTTTTCTTCATAACATTTATGCCTTAACAAACTTCCACAATAATAGTGCCAGCTTTTTTTTAGTCTTTATAGTTTGCGGAATACCATACTCTTTAATCATTTGATTATAGAGCATACCAACTTCCTCTTTTTTTTCAGAAGAAACATTTCTATATATATATTTAACGTATTCCAAAACTCTCAATATACTGTGGTCAGCGAGCACCCTTTCCCCGCGTTCCTGAAAGTATTGAATACGTTCTTTTATTGACAAAATGTAATCAGGATATCTTTTTTCTAATCCTGATGTCATGATGCTGCAATCACGCTGATAATATTTATAAAAACACTCAGGTATATAGGCTACTAATTTGGATTTATATAATACCTTATATGTGGTTGCTTCATCTTCGTGAAGTGTTGAAAGTAACTTTACCTGCAATAAAAATTTCTTTTTTTCTTCAAAATAAATGAAGGCAAGGATAGATTAATCTGAAGCATTTTTTGTCAGATTGTTCCATTCCTTGCCTTCTTCGATTATTATAGCTCTTGTTGTGTATACTGCTAAAAAAAAGCAGGAGCCGCACCTACCACAGTCCGCTCCCGCCTTTTCTAGTTATGCATAAATTAAACTATACACAACCCTTTACAGGAAACTATGATAACTTTACTCGTGAATGAAAACAACCCTTTATCTCAAACTTTTTATAATGAATTAATTGAAGACCTCCAAATTTACAAAATTTCATGT
>NZ_FNDP01000038.1 GCF_900100545.1 Pseudobutyrivibrio sp. 49 | reverse complement strand
TGTTGAAAGTAACTTTACCTGCAATAAAAATTTCTTTTTTTCTTCAAAATAAATGAAGGCAAGGATAGATTAATCTGAAGCATTTTTTGTCAGATTGTTCCATTCCTTGCCTTCTTCGATTATTATAGCTCTTGTTGTGTATACTGCTAAAAAAAAGCAGGAGCCGCACCTACCACAGTCCGCTCCCGCCTTTTCTAGTTATGCATAAATTAAACTATACACAACCCTTTACAGGAAACTATGATAACTTTACTCGTGAATGAAAACAACCCTTTATCTCAAACTTTTTATAATGAATTAATTGAAGACCTCCAAATTTACAAAATTTCATGTCCCCAATGCAAATGTATTGGTCATTTTGGTATACATGGATACTATACGCGCACTGTAACAACTGGCATCGCCAGTGTTTCTATCCGAATTCAGCGCATCAAATGCAACTCATGCTCTATGACTCAAGCCCTTCTTACCTCGCAAATGGTTCCCTACTCCCAGATAGCTCTTTCTACTCAAGTAAAAATTATTGAAGAGATTGAGAAGAAGACCTCTTATTCTTCAATCGAAGCTAAGCTTTCTATTAGTATTTACTGTATCAATTACATCATTTCCAACTACTATAAATACTGGAAACAAATGAAGCTCATTGCTTCACTTGATTTTTCAAATCTTTCCAAACTGACACAACTATCTTTTGCTAATTATTCGCTGCAGTTTATGCAGATTAGAAATACTGCCAATTCTCTTTGGGTAAATACCACATAGCCTTAATCCAATACCTCTTCATGACTCCTTATACTATAGAAAAAAGATAAGGAGGACCCACTTATGGATCAAGAAACAAAGCATGATAAAGCCCTAATGAGATATTCAGTCATCGCTCCTGCCATACTTGGACTTTCAGATGAGTATCCTACACTTGCGGCTTTCTTTCGTGATGCCTCCGAAAAAGGAGTTGTGACTCCTGACGGCAAGCGTAAGATTTATTCTCCTCAGACAATTGAAAGATGGTACAGAGAGTACAAATTAGGAGGTTTTGAAGCACTCATTCCCGGTAATCGTTCTGACATCGGTAAATCTAGAAAACTCGATGAAGATGTCCAGGAGCGTATTAGATATCTAAAAAAGGAATACCCTCGCATGTCTGCCACAGATATCTACTTAAAACTCATTAAAGATGGAGATATCACTAAAAATGAAGCTTCACTCTCTACTGTAAACCGCTTCATTAAAAATCAGGCCATTGTTGAACGTACTACTAACAATCAGGACATGCGTCGCTATGAAAGACCTCACATAAATGAAGTTTGGTGCGGTGACTCCAGTGTCGGCCCTTACATTAAACTTGAAGATGGCAGAAAGCACCGAGTTTATATAATCGCCCTTATTGATGATGCCAGCAGATTTATTGTTGGTATCGATGTCTTTTTCAATGACAACTTCATAAATCTTATGAGTGTTATTAAGTCCGCTGTTGCCAAGTACGGTCGCCCTAAGGTGTTTAATTTTGACAATGGTAGTTCCTATCGTAATAAACAGATGGATTTGCTTGTAGCTCGAATTGGTTCTGTCGTTCACTATGACCAACCATATACTCCTACTCAAAAAGCCAAAATCGAACGTTGGTTCAGGACATTAAAGGATCAATGGATGGCAACTTTGAACGTCAATGATTTCCATTCCCTTGATGAACTAAGAGAAAGCCTCCATGCATATGTCCAAAAATACAATCAAACAGTTCACTCTTCTTTAAAAGGTATGTCGCCACAGCAGCGTTACTTTTCAGAGTCAAAACTTATACACCGCCTGCCAGAGGATTCTATTGATAAATGTTTCTTACTGGAGATTGAACGTAAAGTATCTTCTGACAGTGTTATTACTATTGATCACATTGAATACGAAGTTGATTATCGCTTTGCAAAGCAACATATCACGCTTCGTTATTCTCCAGATTTTAAAGATATTTTCATTGTTGAAGCTGATGGAACTTTAACTCCTATCAGGCTTTTAAATAAAACTGAAAACGCTTTCGTCAAGCGTGAAAAAGTCAAACTTTGTGGAGGTGAAGAATAATGGAGTACTATACTCGCTATGGTCTAGAGTTCAATCCATTCTTAAAGAACTCAAAGGAAATTCTTCTTGAAACAGAAGAATACAAGGAAGCCGTTTACAGACTAAACTATCTTCTTTCAACCAAAGGTTTTGGTGTCCTCACTGGCAGTCCTGGAAAAGGTAAAACAACACTTGTTAGAAATTGGGCCAAATCTCTTAATCCATCTTTGTATAAAGTTATCTACACTTGTTTTTCTACGTTAAGTGCCAATGATTTCTACAGAACACTTGCTTCAGATTTAGGTGCCGAAGCGGCATTCAAAAAACCTGATAACTTCAAGCGTATCCAAGAAGAAATTAATAGACTTGCACTTGAGAAAAAGAAGACTCCAGTAATTATCATTGATGAAGCCAATTACATTAATGCTGCTATTCTCAATGACTTTAAACTCCTATTTAACTTTGAAATGGATTCTAGAGATAGAGCTGTTGTACTTCTTGCTGGCCTTCCAAAAATAAATACCACTTTAAATCTTGGTATCCATGAACCTTTCAGGCAACGTGTAATCATGAACTATAACCTGGAAGGTATCACCAAAGAGGAGGGAAAAGACTACATCCACACAAAACTTAAAGAGGCAGGTTGTATACAAACAGTCTTTGAAGATGCTGCAATAGAAGCAATACTCAACGCTGCTGATGGAACCCCTCGTCTAATTAATAAGTTCTGCAACAGTTGCCTACTTGTTGGTGATGCAATGAAAGCTGAGATGATCACAGCTGACATTGTCATGAAAGGTATCGCTGAGTGTGAACTCTAATCTTGCGGTTAAACACTACCATCTTCGGAGTGTTTGTGATTCAGACACTATTCAATTTTTAAGCTTCAAAACCAAGGCAAAGAATACTCTTTTGCACCTTGGTTTTTGAAGTTGTTTTCGATTTTGGAACAACTTCAATTTATACTTCTTTTTCTTTACGAAAAAGTGTATAGACAATTTTCAAATGAAGGATCATTTTCCTTTCCCATAACATCATCTGCTGACAAACCTTTGAAAATTGTCTATGCACTTTCGTATATGCGATATAAAATAAAGTGCTAATAATACCCCAAATAATTCGACTGATACTATACTGCTATCACTAAACAGCCTCATTTAATCTGAAGGTTGGAGCTTCAATTAATTTGACGAACAACA
>NZ_FNDP01000043.1 GCF_900100545.1 Pseudobutyrivibrio sp. 49 | reverse complement strand
CCTTAAGTGAAATTTTAAATTCCGGTTTTATGGGCTTTTTTTCTCTCAAACTGGAATTTAGTCTTGCACAAGCATTTTTTATTATTCATGATTGTAAGTGGTTATCTGTCTGCCAGGGAGAATTAATTATGGCAAACAAAAAGAAAAGACAACGTCATTTAACTCTTACTGACAGAACTTATATTGAACAAGAAATCACATGCGGTTCTACATTTAAAAGCATTGGTTCAGCACTTGGAAAAGACCCAACCACAATCGCTAAAGAAGTTAAGCTTCATTCAGAAATAATTGAAGCTACAGATGTCGCAACGAGCTGTCGCAATTGCATTAATTATGATGATTGCGAAATCCATAACTTATGCGGAAACAAGCATTGCAAGAGAAAATGCAAGCAATGTTTCACTTTTAGACGACGCGTTACATGCCCATCTGAAGATTTTTTTACATGCGATATTCCTTTCAAGCCACCATATGTTTGTAACGGTTGCGAGAATCGCCCCACTTGCCATCTTGAAAAGCATGTGTACCATGCCCGAAAGGCTCAAACCACATACGAAGCCACTCTCGTACGCTCACGTGTCGGAATCAACCTGACACCACAAGAATTGGATGAACTTAATTCTATGATTTCCCCTTTGATTAAAAAGGGACAACCATTGAGTCACATTTTCGCTGTTCATGCTGATGACATACCTGTTTGTAGAAGAACACTCTACAATTATCTGGATCAACGAGTTTTTGATGCTAGAAATATTGACTTGCATAGACGTGTTCGCTACAAAAAGCGTCGCGCTAAACATTCTGTTTCAAGAGACATAACCCAACGTTATAGAAACAAACGTACTTATAAAGATTTCGAATTCTACATGGAACATCATCCAGATGCATCAGTTGTAGAATTGGACACTGTTAAAGGAACTCGAGAAACCGGCAAATGTCTTTTGACGCTTTTATTTAGAAGCTGCAATTTCATGCTCATTATTCTCCTTCCTAGGTGTTCTCAGGAATGCGTAATCAACGCCATTAATAATCTTGTTGAGACTATTACTCTACGACTTTTTAGAAAATATTTTGAAGTCATTCTCACTGATAATGGTGCAGAATTTAAAAATCCATGGGATATCGAGAAAGGCCCTGATGGAAAGCATCGATGCTATGTATTCTACTGTGATCCATATGCATCTAATCAAAAAGGGAAATTGGAAAAGAATCATGAATACATTAGATATGTGATTCCTAAAGGAAAGAGCATGCAAAACTTTACTCAAGCTGACATGAACAAACTCGCCAGCCACATCAACTCAACTGCTCGCGACAGCCTAAATGGTGCAACTCCATTTGCACTTTCAAAGCTACTTATCGACAAAAGAATTCCGATTCTAACAGGACAATATGAAGTCTCGCCAGACGACATCCTATTAAAACCGGAACTCTTAGAAAAATAATATTTTAGAGCAGACAGGTAACCACTCAATCATCATTTTTACTTAATGACGGGTGGAATTTACTTTTGCTCAATTATTTCCAGTCGTCTGTTTGCCATGCAAACAAACAGACTCTGTAAAACGATTTTATCACGTTTTACAGAGTCGTCAAATGTAGTTTTGATTGTAAATAATTGTAAAAAACTCAACTGAGGCGTTTTTGATGTTCTTTGCCAGAAGTTAGTTTTTCATTTGAGC
>NZ_FNDP01000008.1 GCF_900100545.1 Pseudobutyrivibrio sp. 49 | reverse complement strand
AAAGGAAACAACACCTGACGGTGTTGCCTTTAATAAACGTGCTTCGCACAAACCTAATCTTTCATTTGCTTGATTTACAGTGTATCTGCCCAGAAATGGGAGTCAAGGATGCTACGCACCGAAGGCTGAAGTCCTTGACACCCATTTCAAGGCAGATAAAATATCAACAAGCAAACGAAGGATTATTTGTCGTACAGTAAAGTACGCTTTGTGCACTTAATTAGAGGCCTGCGAAGCAGGGCTTCCTTTTAAAAGAGAAAAAGAGTAAGATTATAACAAATCTAATTCTTATCATAAAACACATGGATAGTCTTTTCTGTGATTTCCGAGTACAAATTTACGCTGCCCTGTAGGTGATGTTATTTGACAAAAGGAAGGAAAGCAAATATTATATAGCTACCTAGTTAGTCGATAGGAGAATAAAGCAGATGCTAGCCATCTGCTTTTGCTATGTATAAGAGGAACGTTTAATGAAAGAAATAACATATAAAGAATTAACAGAGCTTCAGGAAGGTAGCTACATTCTAGTAGATATCCGCAATGAAGATAGTCTAAAATATGGCATGATTCCTGGTGCTGTAAGCATTACACATGAGTTATTTGATACTGATTTGGATGGTGTTGTGACTCGCCTAGATAAATCAAAGCAGATTGTTTTATATTGCACCAGAGGACAGGTTTCAATAGAGGATGCGGAGCTTCTTTGCGACAATGGTTTTGATGCAGTAAGTCTCAAGGGTGGCTATAACAGCTATCTTTCCGCACTTATGGAGCAGCAGGATGCAGAAGGCGAAGCTGAGCTTCACGCTCAGACTGCTGAAATAGAGAAGAGTATTAGAAAGAAATTTCATAAGACATTGTTTTCTCCTTTTGCCAGAGCTTGTAAGGAATATGAACTTATCAAAGAGGGAGATCACATCTGTGTTTGTATTTCCGGTGGTAAGGATTCCATGCTTATGGCAAAGCTGTTTCAGGAAATACAGCGTCATCAGAAGGTAAACTTCGAGCTTACATTCCTTGTTATGGATCCTGGCTACAGCGCTGTAAACCGCCAGCTTATTGAGAGCAACGCAAAGCTTATGGGAATTCCTATTGTGATTTACGAGAGTGATATATTTGATGCTGTTGATACAGTGGATAAGAATCCTTGCTATCTCTGTGCAAGAATGCGCCGTGGCCATTTATATTCTAAGGCAAAAGAGCTTGGCTGCAACAAGATTGCCCTTGGACACCATTATGATGATGTTATCGAGACAATCCTTATGGGAATGCTTTATGGTGCACAGGTTCAGACTATGATGCCGAAACTTCATTCAACAAACTTCGAAGGTATGGAATTGATTCGTCCTCTTTATCTGGTTCGACAGGATGATATTATTGCATGGCAGCGTTACAATGGACTTCACTTCTTACAGTGTGCATGTCACTTTACAGAGACCTGTGACAGCTGTTCAGTAGATGGAACCAGCGCATCAAAGCGTCTAGAGACAAGAAATCTTATTGCAGAACTGAAGAAGGTTAATCCATACGTGGAGTCAAACATCTTCCGCAGCGTGGAAAATGTAAATCTGGCTACAGTAATTGCTTACAAGCAGGATGGTGTGAAGCATCATTTCCTTGATACCTATGATGAGTAAAAAAATAAATATCTAAGAAAAAGATTAATTAAGGTCTGGCTTTTTGGCTAGGCCTTTATTTTTTCATAACCGTTTGAAAAAAGAATAGAGCAAAATAGATAAAAAACAACATAAAAAATTAAAATATTTTAACAAATATTGTATTATAAGACATAATTTAAACAATCAATGTTGAAAAATTGTATAA
This sequence comes from Pseudobutyrivibrio sp. 49, assembly GCF_900100545.1. Classification (GTDB taxonomy): domain Bacteria; phylum Bacillota; class Clostridia; order Lachnospirales; family Lachnospiraceae; genus Pseudobutyrivibrio. The sequence goes on along the minus strand of NZ_FNDP01000008.1, from coordinate 131,291 downwards.
AATGGGTTATAAAATTGACTTAAGAATCATATAAATAAAATAGTTTAGTAAATACTAAACTAAAGGTAGAAGGGGGAACAAATGAAGAAAATGAAAAAAGCCGTGGCATTGGGATTATCTATTGCTATGGCTACTTCAGGCGCGCAGCTAACTGGCCTAGGGGCAATGAAGGCAGAGGCTGCTTCAAACATTTCAAGAGTGTCAGTACATGATCCATCTATTTTTGCAGAAGATGGCAAATACTATGTATTTGGCTCACATATTGCCACAGCGTCTTCTGATGATTTAGTCAACTGGACACAGGTTTCGAGAGATTATCAGGATGTTAGCGGCAATGTAATTTATGGAAATTTAAGAGAAAATCTTGCAGAGTCATTTAAGTGGGCAGGATATGACGACGGCGACTGTGCCGGTGGAAATTATGCAGTTTGGGCTCCAGATGTAATCTACAATCCAGATTATGTTTGGGAAGATGGAAGCAAGGGAGCGTACATGCTTTATTACAGTGCTTCATCTACATGGCGCCGTTCTTGCATTGGCTATATGGTATCGAAGAGCTATGATGGTGGATACCAGTATGGTGGAACAGTAGTATATTCAGGCTTCACAAACACAGGAAGCGTAAATTACGATGGTAATAGCAAGAGAGATACAACCTATACTAATGACTATTTACCTTTTAATGATTTAATTGCAGATGGTGTAATTGATGGGGATGTATCCACATGGAAATGCTTTAATAAGGACGGTAGCTGGAACAATAATTATGCTCCAAATGCCATTGACCCAACTCTTTTCTTTGATGCCACAGGTGAGCATTTATATATGGTATATGGCTCATGGTCAGGTGGATTATTTATTTTAGAGCTTGATAAGACAACAGGTGAAGCAATCTATCCTGGAACAGATGGAGTAGAGGAAACAAGTGGTAATTACGTGGATAGATATTTTGGTGTTCATATTGCAGGTGGAAATCACCAGTCTGGCGAGGGTCCATACATTGAATACGATAAGAATACCGGCTATTACTACATGTACGAAACATATGGAGGACTTACAACAACTGGCGGATATAACATGCGTCTCTTCCGCTCTAAAAATGTTTTTGGTCCATATGTTGATCCAGCTGGAAATGAGGCCGGTGGAAGTGGTGTAAATTGCTATAAATATGGCGTTAAGCTGATTGGTAATTATCAGTTCTATGGACAGCCTGGATATAGAGCAGCTGGTCATAACTCAGCGATGATTACAGATGATGGTAAGTATTATCTTTTCTATCATCAGAGATTTTTGGATTCTTCTCGTGGTGAAGGCCATGAGGTTAGAGTTAGACAGCAGTTCTTAAATGAAGATGAATGGCTTGTAACAGCAGTATACGAAAATCGTAATGAGCAGATTCAAAAGTATACAAAGGACGATGTAGTTGGAAGCTATGAGTTTGTAAATCATGGAAATGCTGAAAAGGATGGCAGCATGATTTCTACTGAATCAGTTACTTTAAATGAAGATGGTACTATTTCAGGTGACAAAACAGGCTCTTGGACAATGGCAGATGCTGCTGATTATACATATGTAACATTAAATATAGGTGATGCTACTTATAAGGGAGTTTTCTTTGAACAGACAAACGATAATGATGAAAAGACAATGACCTTTACTGCTATTGGAAATAACAATCTGGCCGTGTGGGGAAGTAAATTTGAAGAGTCAGAAGATCTTGTTGTTGGAAAGGTTATCGATCAGCTAGCAGGAATGCTTCCAGATACAACAAGAGAGAACCTCTCTCTTCCAAAGACTCTTTCAGGTGCAACTATCACCTGGAGCTCAGACACACCATCTGTATTATCAAACGAGGGTGAAGTATCAGTTCCATCAGTAGATACAAAGGTAAAGCTTACAGCAACAATTACTTGCGGTGCCGAGTCTAGGACTGCAGAGTATGAGATAATGGTATACGATGGCCCACATATTATTGCAGGATATGATTTTGAAAATGTAGATGGGACAAGTGTTTCAGCTACTGGTGCCTCAGTAGTAGGTGGAAATGCAACATTAATGGGAACAGCTTCTGTAATCAAGGATGAGACTAGAGGGGAGGTTCTGAAAGTTGAGAATAGTGAAGGGAATAAGCAGGTTAATTATTTATCTTTGCCAAACGAACTATTCAAGGATATTGATAAGTCTGGCTATACTGTAAGCATGTGGGTAAATATTGGTGCTTCTACCTGGGAGCATAGTGCTCTTTTTGAAGCAGATATGGTTTCAGGTGGTGCAGTTACAGGCAATTATCCTATGACAAGAATCGGTGCTAATCTTATAGGAAGAATCAATGCAAATGATTATTCTGACGCATTTCCAGGAATTGCCTATGGAGAATTAACAGGTAAATGGCAGCTGGTAACATATACAGTGGATACAAAGGGTATCAAGGTTTATTTAAATGGTAACCAGATTGTATACGACAAGAAGGATATCTCTAATTGCTTCAGTGGCAAAAATGCAGCAATTCAGAATGCTAATCATATAATGGTTGGTGCAGGTGATATTTGGTCAGATGAGGATTGTAGAAATGCTTTATTTGATGATGTTCGTATATACGATACTGCACTGACAGCATCTGAGATAAGTAGTCTTTATGATGCAACATATATGGGTAATAAAGAAGATGAGCCAAAGGAGCCAGAGCATAAGGTTAAGCCTATAGCAGAGGAGGAGCCTGATGCAGAGGGAATGACAAAGCTTTATATTAGACTAGAGGACGATGAGTTCTATGAGGAAGCAAATGTTTATGCTGTAGATGCTGATGGAAATCCAGTAGGTTTTGGTGCGGAGCCAGGAAAAGCTATGGCTCACATAGGAAACGGATGGTATTCAGTAAACGTTCCAAATGAACTTTTAGCTGCAGAGAATGAGGAAGATTTAAAGGATGAAATCAAAGAAGAAATCAAAGTAGAAAGCAAGGAAGAAAATAAGGAAGATTCTGAAGATGCTGAGCAGGAAATATTAGATGCTGAGAGTGAGGAAACAAAGTCTGAGGAAATTCCAACAGAGGAAACAATTCTTGATAAAGTGGAAGAGGTTCTTGAGGAATTAGTAGATGAAATAAAATCAGCATTTTCTCCAATGGAGGTAAAAGCAGCTGAGTCTAATATTTTTGCAGATGGAGTGATATTAAGTGTCAATAATGGTAAGGGCTACAGTATAGTAGGTGCAAATTCATTATTTACTATGGTAAGACCAAGTGCTGAAGAGCTTATGCAGGAGGAGTCAGAGGAACCTGCAGAAGTACCAGTGGAGGAACCTGCACACTCTGAGCCAGCTCCAACACCACAGCCTGCAGCAGGCAATCAGACTGCTCAGCCAGCGCCATCTAATCAGAGCAGCTCTTCTAATCAGAGCAGCTCATCTAATCAGAGCAGCTCATCAGGCTCAAATAGCGCAGCTACCGCAGTGTCAGCTCAGCCTGCAGCTAATAATACAGTTACAACAGTTGCAGAAGCTCAGGTGCCATTAGCAGGTGACACTAAGATTGCTAGTAACAAGGCAAACAAGGTAACTAAGACTAAAGCAACAAAGTCAACAACAGATACAACCGAAGAAAAACTCTCAGAAGAAGCAAACACAGAAGAGACAGAAGAAAATGATACTGCTGAAAACACAGAGGAAGCTTCAGTGGCTTCCGGGGAGTCAGAAAAGTCAGTAACAGAGGATGCTATTGAGGATGAGGAGGTAGCAAAAGCTGCCCTTGAAGAGGAGATAAACTCAAATGGTTTTGGAATTGTCCCTATAGTAATAATAATCTTAATAGCCTTCGGTGGTGCTACAACAGCTTACTTACTTAGAAAAAATAAATAATCCCTCATGGAAAAAGGCACAGGTCGTTTGACCTGTGCCATTCCTGCTTTATTTCACTAATTCTCTAATAGTTTTCCAGTCTATACATCTGTGATAGTTATCATTTGGAAGTTCTGTATTGCGGTTCCATGGGCGGTCAAAGACCATTACCTTTAAAGCTGGTAAATGATCAAAAAATTTGAACGCAAGAGGTGAATCCTCTACAGCATAATCAAAGTGCATCTTATAATACTCTTCCAGCTTTAAGCTAAATTCACTGTCTTTAATAAAGCTGTCACGTCCATATTTATCAAGACAGTAGAGTTTTACTCTTTCAAGATTATGCTCATCAAGCCACTGGCGGGAAGCCTCATATGCACTGTAAGGGCGGCCTGTGATGATACTCATATCATGCCCTTCATCCAGCCACCTATTAATGGTTTCAGAAGCACCAGGTGTCTCCTCATAAGTTAATAGTACTTCAGGAGTATGAGCCTTTATCATCATTTCCTGATACTGCTCCTCAGTCAATGAAAAGGACTTCTGTAAGTTGAAAAACTGTATATTCTCGTAAGGTACATCCTTATCAAACATTTCCTTCACAAGCCCTGAAAAGTGAAGGGCAGTCTCACAAAGACAATCGTCAAAATCTACGTAAATATTCATGTGCGTTCTCCATTTGTCAGTTTAATAACATCACAATGATACCATAACATTCCATAGCTATAAACTCATTTTATAGCCGGCTCTAATTTTCTTTAGTAACCAGAAGTATTGACTTATATAGGGGGCGTCGCATATAATCCTATCAACCTAGTAAGTGAGTAGGAAATAAAAATACTTACAAAAATAATTTGAAAGGAACAGACTAAATGAGAACAACAATTTCTACAGCTATGATGAATACTTGTATGTGTAAGGCCTGCTGTCAGACTTCTATTTGTTGTACTTGTAAAACAGTCTGTATGAACAAAACTAAAAAAGGATTTAGGCAAAAGCAATAGGTTTGAAATTATCGTATATACGAATTAAATTTTTTAAGAAGACTTAAGACCAAAGCTTTTAGCTAAGGACCTTAAGTCTTTTTTGGTGTCATAGCCGCTGGAAAGGCATAGGCGAGGCATCGCTGAAGTTGGTGGTTCGAATCCATCTGGCACCAGTGAGGGTGAAAGGAGAGAATATGGCAGAAGTAAAAGAAGTAACTGAAAATCAACTGGCAAAAATCAAAGATTACATCGAGTCCATAAAATATGGCTCCGTAAACATCATCATTCAGGATGGCAAAATCATCCAGATAGACAAAAGTGAAAAAATAAGGCTATAAAGAAAAGATTTAGAACTGACTAGACAACTAGAGGTTCAGGAACACGGTTTCATTTGCTGTGTTTCTGAGCCTCTTTTAGTTTTCTATAAACCCCAAAAATAAAAAAGAAATGTAAAGGAGAAAAAGAACATGGGAAAGTTATTCACATCAGAATCAGTAACAGAGGGACATCCAGACAAAATTGCAGACCAAATTTCTGATGCAATCCTTGATGAGCTACTTGCTCAGGATCCATATTCTAGAGTCGCTGCTGAGACAACAGTGGCAACAGGACTAGCTCTTGTTGTAGGAGAGATTACAACAAAGGCTTACGTGGACATTGCAAAGGTTGCTAAGGAAACAATCAGAGAGATTGGTTATGTAAATAACGTTGATGGATATAATGCAGATTCAATTGCAGTACTTACATCAATTGATGAGCAGTCAGCAGATATTGCACTTGGAGTTGATAAGGCATTTGAATCAAAACAGGAAGGAGTGACGGAAGATTTTGGAACAGGAGCAGGTGATCAGGGAATCATTTTTGGATACGCAACAAACGAAACACCAGAGTATTTACCACCAGCTATTTCGTTTGCTCATCGTCTTACTAGACAGCTTACAAAGGTTCGAAAGGATGGAACACTTCCATACCTTAGACCAGATGGAAAATCACAGGTAACTGTGGAATTTGCAGAGGATGGACAGACTGTAAAGAGAGTACATACCATCGTAATTTCAACACAGCATGCAGAGGATGTAACTCTTGAGCAGATTCGTAAAGACGTAATTGAATACGTCATAAAGCCGGTAATTCCAGAAGAACTCCTAGACGAAAACACCATATATTATGTAAATCCAACTGGAAGATTTGTTATCGGCGGTCCACAGGGAGATGCAGGACTGACAGGACGCAAGATTATCGTGGATACCTATGGTGGCACAGGTCGTCACGGCGGCGGTGCTTTCTCAGGAAAGGATCCAACAAAGGTCGATCGTTCTGCAGCCTACGCAGCTCGCTGGGTAGCAAAGAATCTTGTGGCTGCAGGATTAGCAAAGAGACTTGAAGTAGAGCTTGCATACGCAATCGGCGTAGCAAAGCCTGTATCTATAGCAGTTGATTCATTTGGAACAGGAGTGATTGATGATGAAAAAATTGTTGAAATTATTGAAAGAGTATTTGATCTTAGACCAGCAGCAATCATCGATGCCCTTAATCTTCGTAGACCAATCTACAAGCAGACTGCTGCTTATGGACATTTCGGCAGGACCGATGTGGATTTACCTTGGGAGCATTTAGACAAGGTGGATGAGATTAAGAAGATTTTTGAAGATATAAGAGTTGACCTGGCTGTTCAGCATATTTCTGAAGCCAGAGATGCAGTAGCAGTATAGGTAGAAAGGTAAGAAGAACAATGGCAGAGAAAATTGGTAAGCACATAGCAATATATGGCAAAGGCGGAATTGGAAAATCAACAACTACATCAAATATTAGTGCAGCCCTTGCAGAAGCAGGATATCGAGTAATTCAGATTGGATGTGATCCAAAGAGTGATTCAACAAACACACTTCGAGGAAATAATTATCTTCCAACAGTTCTTGATAGCTTAAGAGAAGGTAACAAGATTCATTTGGATGATATTTCCGTAAAAGGATTCGGTGGAGTTCTTTGTATTGAATCTGGTGGTCCAGTTCCTGGGGTAGGATGTGCAGGACGAGGAATCAACGCAGCAGTAAATCTTCTTCAGGAACTAAATCTTTTCGAAGAATTTAAGCCTGATTATGTTCTTTATGACGTACTTGGAGATGTAGTTTGTGGTGGCTTTGCAGTTCCTATCAGAGATGGAATTACAGACAGGGCATACGTTGTAAGTTCATCAGATTTTATGGCTTTATATGCTGCCAATAACCTTTTCAAGGCGATTAACAAATATGCTCCTACAGGTGGTGCAAAGCTTGGTGGTGTTATTGCCAACAGCATGAAGCCAGGTTATCACAGAGAAATCGTAGAGGACTTTGTGGCAAAGACAGGTACAAGCATCGCAGGCTATGTAAATCGTTCAATTGATGTTCAGCAGAGCGAGCTTTATGGAAAGACTGTTATTGAGGCTAAGCCTAATAGTACGCAGGCTGATATTTATAGAAATCTTGCCAAGTACATTGCGGAAAATGAGAATCTTGTGGTTCCTAATCCGCTTGGTTCTGCAGAGCTTAGAGATTGGGCTAGAAACTGGGGAGACCGTATTTACGATATTGAAAGCGGAGTAGTTGGAGTAGCGGAGGCGATTTAAATGAGTTTTTTAGATGATAGAAAAGCATTAACAAGAGAAAAACGACTCAGTGCTCTTAGTCACTTTCACGGGACTTTAGAAGGACTTATTGATGAAACATCCGGAACAGAAATTAAACAGAGAATCAGAACATTTTCACAGATTCATGTTGATGAGACAATCTATGCTTTTGATGTCTTATCAAAGATAGAAGATTCGGTGATTATTGTGAATGGTTCTATCGGCTGCTCGGCTCTTGGAATTGCACAGGATGAAGAAGAAGCCTTCACATGGTTTTCTACAAATCTTGTGGAAAGGGACACCATCCTCGGTGGAGATGACAAGCTTCGTGAGGCAATCCTCAGAGCAAATGAAGAGAAGCATCCAAAGGCAATCTTCATTCTTGGAACTCCTGTAGTCGCCATTAATAATGATGATATAAATTCAGTAATTCTCGAGCTGGAGGACGAGATTGGTATTCCAATTATCAGTATCTATACAGACGGATTTAAATCAAAAACACCAGTAACTGGGTACGATATTGTGACACACAGTTTGTTGAAGTATCTGGTAGATAAAAATGTAGATTTGAAGGAAGACTTCATAAATGTAATCTCCTTCTCGGAGAACATTGAGGATGTAGCTTCAATAGCAGGCATACTTCATGAGCTAAACATTAAGTTCCAGGTGCTTCCAAGATTTTCAAGCATTGAGGAAATCAGAAAAGCATCAAAGGCCAGGGCCACTGTCGTTTTAAATCCAGAAGAGGGAGATTATCTGGCGAAGGAACTTGAGGAGGTATTTGGGGTTCCTTACATAGAAAGCGAAGCCCCTATAGGTTTCAGGGGAACAAAGAATTTCCTGTTGAAGCTTGGAAGCTTCTTGAATATTGAAGAGCAGGTAGTAGCTTACATTGACGAGGCGGAGGCAAAAATCTCTGAGCAGTTTGTAAGTAACATTCTGGAAGACAAGCGAGTATTTGTAGATGCATCCCTAAGTAAGGTATATGGCTATGGAAGATTGTTGACAAACCTTGGTGGACAAATGGTTGGTTTTTCTTCTCCATTTGTGGATTTGGATAACAAAAAGCAGCTTAAGAGATTTGATTTCTTACAGAAGAATGCTATAGCCATAATTGGAAATGGACAGCAGTTTGAAAAAGCAAACGAGCTGGAGAAAAACCATATCGATATTTTCTTTAGCGAGAATGTGGGTAATTCATACGTGACAGATGAGGGAGCAGTAGTTGTTTCCACAAAGAACAGAGTTACATACGGATTTGAAGGTGTAGATGTAATCATTGCTTCAATTCGAAGAGCGTTGAGACTTCAGGGAAAGAACGGAAACGTCAGCAGCTATAAAGATAGTTTTAAACGTCGCAGTGGAAACTGGTATGTAAAGCAGGAGGTAAGCTAATGTCAAACGTAATTAAAAATCCAAGAAATGGATGCGCACTTCACGGTGCTTTACAGACAGTACATGAAATCGAAGGAGTGGTACCAGTTGTTCATGCAAATGCAGGTTGTGGAGTTATAAACTACCTTGCAAATAAATCGGTTGGAAACGGAGCAGGCAGATACAGCGGATTTGCTATTCCAGGCACAGCCGCACAGGAGAGACACGTTATTTTTGGTGGAGCATCAAGACTTCGTGAACAGATTAAAAACACAATCAAGGTTGTAAACGGAGATTTATATGTCATCTTAAACAGCTGCGAATCGGCGATGGTAGGCGACGATGTAGATGCCATGACAAGGGAGATTGTAGAGCAGGGAGAGCCTGTTGTAGACACTCTTATAGCAGGCTTTAATGGCGGTAGTCACTATGGTTATGAGCATGTTTTAAATGACATATTAAAGACTATTGATGGAGTTAAAAAGAATGAGAAAAATACAGATTCAAAGCTTATCAATATATTTGGAATAGTTCCACAGAAGGACCCATATTGGCAGGGCAATCTGGAGGAGATTAGAAGAATTTTTACAGGGGTAGGTTTAAAGGTGAATCTTTTCTTTGGAGTATATGGCGGTGTAGATGATTTGGTGAATGCAAAAAATGCTGTTGCTTCAGTTGTTTTCAGCAGATGGGGCGAGCTTCCAGCAAAGCTGTTAAAGGAAAGATTTGATGTACCATATATTACTGTAAGTTCATTACCTGCATCAGCAAGAGATGAAAGAGAACTCATCGAGAAGATATCAGAGTACGTGGATATTGACCAGGAGGTTAGGGAGAGCTTCCTGAACAGTGAAGAAAAATACGAGAAGAATTATCTTTCAAGAATCAGGGATGACATCTTTGAATATGATTTGGGAAAGAGAACTCTTATCGTAGGTGATGAGGAACAGGTAATCCGCTATGGAAAACTCTTTAGTGAAGTCCTTGGAGCAAGAGTGGTAGGAGCAGTTCTTACAGACGCATTAAAGAAGGATGAAGAACACGATAGAGATAACACAGAGCTGCTTGAATCCATTGCGGAAAACATCTACATCACATCAGATGCAAAAGATATTGAGGATATTATTAAGCGAAGCAGAGCAGAAGTTGTAATCGGAAGCTCACTTGAGAAAAAGATTGCAGAGAAAAACAATGTTTCATTGCTTGAGTTTAGCTATCCAATTTATCATAGAGCAATTTTGAACCAGACTACAGCGGGAGTCAGAGGACAGATTGAATTGCTACAGAGCTACATTTCAATTGTTAAAGAAAAGCAGTTGGAGAAAAAGGAAGAGCTTATAAGATTCGTACAGAGTGTAAAAGGAGGAGAATCATGGCACGAGCTATCACATGGGAAGTCTGTTGTTAGAAACTCTGAAAGAACAGCAAAATTAGTTAATTACGGAGGATGACAACATGAAGAAAAAGAATCAGTTATTGGCATTTGGAGTTATGGCAGCTTTATTGGCGGGAGTATTTACTGGATGCGGAAGCACAGCAAGTGAAAATATTAAAACAGAGGAAGAAAACATCACTGCATCCAATGGAGAATTAAAAGAGATAAATATTGGTTTTGTAGATACATCAGGAGCAAATATTCTTTTAGGAACAGAAGGTGTTGCAAGAGATCAGGGATACTTTGAGGAGGAGTTTGCAAAAATAGGTTTTAAAGCGAATCTGGTACCAATGGCGGGAGCAGGACCAGCTATTAATGAAGCATTGGCTGCTGGAAGTTTGGATATTGGAATCCTAGGAGATGTTCCGGCAGTAAATGGAAAGTCAAATGGAATTGAAACTACTGTAATTTCCTTCAGCGGTCTGAATAATACAGTAGTAGTACTTGGCAATCCAGATTCAAATATCAAAACAGTTGCAGATTTAAAAGGGAAAAAGGTAGCAACACAAAAGGGCGCTTTTATGCACAGAATATTAACATACATCCTTGAATCAGAAGGTTTAACAATTGATGATATCGAGTTTGTAAATCTTCCAGCGCAAGATGCACTGGCAGCTCTTGAAACGGGAAGTGTCGATGCTACAGTTACGCAGCCGAGTGATGTTACTTACAGATTAGTTCAGGAAAATGGATATGATGAGGTTATCTTTAGTAGAGACCATGAAGGCTGGTCATCAGGTGGAATGTCAGAAATCAGAAATGATTTTCTTGAACAGTATCCTGAAACAGCAGTGGCGTTCCTAACAGCCTTTGTGAGAGCTAATGAATATATCGAAAATAATCCAGATGCTTTAAAGGAACAATGGGTTGCTGCAGGTTATAAGGCTGAAAGCTATGATTACTCTTATCCTAATCATGATAATTACGCAACAATTGAGGCTACAGAAGATGTTGTGGAAAATGCGAAAAACACACTGAAATTCTTACAGGAAAACGACCTTACAGATGGAGATTTCGATGTAGATGAATGGTATGACCTTTCATATTATGAGAGAGCAAAAGCGGAATATAAAGGAGAATAAAAATGAGTGATATCAAGACAGAATTATTAAATGAATTAAAGTTTAAAGCTAAGGTTAACGTAGATGGAATAAAAGTGGATCCAAAGATTTTCAAGAATTTGGATTTAGGTGGAGAATATCAGGAACAGATTCATGCATTGTTTGAAATGGATCATGTAATTCATCCAGAGGTATTGTTCCCTTGCAATTTCACATCCCCAAGTGGAATCAGATATTCATTCTCCTGGGATCCAAGATCAAGTGTAGAGATTAAGTATATCGATGGAGAATTTTACTTGTACGACAATGGTCAGGAAAAATTCCGTATCGAATTTGATAAGAGACCAGCCTATTACAATAAAAAGACTTCTGACGGCACTTATATGTCACATGTAGGAACATTCTCAAATGGAGTGGTAGGTATTGCATACAGTAATGAATGCTCACTAAAGGAAAAAGGTTTGGATTGCTTATTCTGCAATGCTAATGCCACAAAGGATACATATGCTGAAAAGGAAAATATTCAGTGGAAGAATCCTCGTCAGATAGGTGAGACAGTTGCGGAAGCTTTCCGTACCAGTGGGGCAAGACACGTAAATCTTACAGGTGGATTCGTACCTGAAAGACGCGAGGTAGATTACTATATCGATGTTGCTGAGGCCATTCAGGATGAGACTGGTTTAGAAGATTTCAATGGTACTGCAGTAATTGGTGCACCTGCTGATTTGGATGTTATCGAAAAATATAAGGAGGCAGGATTTAGAACAATTGCTATTCAGCTTGAAGTATGGGATGAAAACTTCTTTAAGGTTATATGCCCAGGAAAAGATAAGGAGTGCGGTGGACGTCAGCATTGGCTTGATTCTCTTGAAAAGGCTGTCAGTGTATTTGGTCCAGGAAGAGTTCGTACTGGTTTCGTAGCAGGTATTGAACCAAAAGAGAGAACTCTTGAAGGTGTTGAGTATCTAACAAAGAAAGGTATTATCTGCCTTACAAATGCATGGTGCCCAAATCCAGGCTCAAAACTTGAAGGACATAGAACACCTACTCCAGAGTGGCATTTTGACTTAGCACAGAAGACATATCTACTCCATAAGCAGGCTGGTATCACATACGAGCAGTACCTCGATGTGGCACCATCACCGGATTTCCTTGTACTTGATTTCTATAGAATTGAAGAGGGCAGATTACCAATTCTATCAAGTGATGAAGTGGAGCATGAGGAGGCTCTTGCCAGTTAGTGGAATCTGGAGGAAGTAATATGGTTAGAACAAAAGATTTTCTAGTAAGTATTATATTTCCTTTGACTATTGTGGTGGCATGGTTTTATGCCACCACTGTGAAAGGAATTTCAGGAGCAATACTTCCTGAGATATCTGAGGTAATAGCTACTTTTAAAAGCTTGGCGGAAAAGGGAAGTATTCAACAGGATGTTATTGCAAGTTTGATTAGAGTTTTAAAAGGATATTTTCTTGCTGTAAGTATCGGAGTTATTGTTGGGGCTTTATCAGGAATGAACAAATTCGTAAAGACGTTAATTATTCCTGTAGCAACTGCAATTAGACAGGTGCCAATCATAGCTTGGATTCCACTTATTATTTTATGGTGTGGTATTGGAGAAGAATCAAAAGTGGTGGTAATAGTAGTTGCTGCTACATTTCCAATAATGGTAAATACCATGAGTGGTGTTGCTTCTACACCTGACTCTTTTCTAGAGGTAGCTCATTTATACAAGCTCAGCAAATGGGAAGCATTTTTAAAGGTATATATGCCAAACGCACTTCCAAATATTCTAGTAGGATTAAAGCTTGGAATGGGTGCTTCATGGATGGCAGTTGTGGCAGCTGAAATGTTAGGAGCTACTTCAGGAATTGGCTATAGATTAAATGATGCGAGAAGCATGTTAAAGTCAGATCAGGTTATTCTTTGTATCATCATAATTGGAGCAATAGGTATACTTAGTGATTTGATTTTATCTTATATATTTAAAAAGATTACACCTTGGGAGAATAAACGATGAAGAAGGTTGCAATAGTAAGTGCAATGGATGAGGAAACAGAGTATATACATCAATATATTACAGATAGGCCAGGTTGGAATAAAACTGAGGAAAATACTTATACAAATGACGAAAAGCAGTTGCAGTTATTTGTAAAGGTACTTGGAGTAGGAAAGGTTAACGCAGCATTTCAAACAGCTGATGTTGTTAATCAGTATCATCCGGATTTGCTTGTAAACATTGGAGTGTCAGGTGGATTGGCCCAAAATGTAAAAAGAGGAACAGTCGCTATAGGTAAGAGCTATGTTCAAACAGATTTTAAACCATTTATCAAGGATAATTTACCGGTTATTAAAGATACTTCTGAATGGATTGTAAGTGGTCTTGAAAAGGCAGCACAGGAAAAGAACTATGATTATCTGACGGGGAAGCTGGCTACTGGTGATTTCTTTTTGCATGATGAAAATGAGCGTGCGAGCATAATAAAAGATTTTAATCCAATTTCATTTGATATGGAAACAGCTGCAATTGCCCAAGTGGCTACAGCAAAGGATACGGAGTTTGCGGCTATTAGAATATTCTCTGATCTTGCAAATGAAGATGCGACAATCATAGCTAAGCATGAGATTGATACTGAAGAAGAAAAAGAAATACGACATAAGTTAAACACAAAGCCTACAGAATTATTGGTTTCATTTCTGGAGGCAATATAGAACTAAGTGTGACAACTAAGTGATTTGGAGAAAAATTATGGCAGAACTGGATAACACAATTATTAAGGTAGAACATTTAAACAAAGAATTCTTCATAGATAAAAAGCCAATGAAGGTTCTCAACGATATTAATCTAAACATACAAAAAGGAGAATTTATTACAATAGTAGGTCATTCAGGTTGTGGTAAAAGCACTTTGCTGAAGATGATGTGTGGTCTGGTTTCCTATGAGGATGGTACGGTAGAGAGAAATGGACATGCTGTTGTGGGACCAGGTCCAAACTGCGGAATGGTTTTTCAGGATCACAGGTTGTTGCCTTGGCTTAAGATTAAAAGTAATGTAGGTTTTGGATTGAAAAATCTCAGCAAGGAAGAGAAGAATGAGAAGGTTCAAAAATATATAGATTTAGTAGGTCTTCACGGGTTTGAAAACAGTTATCCAAGCCAATTATCAGGAGGTATGAGCCAGAGAGCAGCCATAGCCAGAGGACTTGTAAACAATCCCACCATTTTGCTTTTAGATGAACCATTTGGGGCGCTTGACGCGCTTACACGTATTCAGATGCAAAAGGAGATTCTTAGAATTCAAAAGGAAGAAGGCACTACAATGGTTATGGTAACCCATGACATAGAAGAAGCTATTGTTTTGGGGAACAGAATTGTTGTTATGAGTGCCCGTCCAGGTGAGGTAAAGGATGTAATCAAGGTGGATTTGGCAGCCAGAAAGAGAAATAGTCCAGATTTCAACCTGGTTAAAAAGAAGATTTATGATTATCTATTTGAGGATTCGGATGAAGAAACTTTGGATGTTGAATATGTAATTTGATACGCATTTACGGATTATAAAGAGTCAGCTATAAAAGTATTTTATAGCTGGCTCTCATTTTCTTTAGGAGCTAGAAGTATTGATTTTACAAGGGTTTATAGCATATAATCCTACCAACCTAGTAGATAAGTAGTTTATAATAAAAAACGGAAGGAGAGAATGATATGGCTGACATAACATTAGGAAGAAATTCCATCGAAAAAGATGAGTTGGTTACAACCAGCAAATCTCAGATTTCAGATTTATGGAAAAAGGAAGATTGGTTAACAATTTGGATCGGAGCGATTCTTATCGCTATTGCATCGATAGCAGTCCTCACAGGAGCATTTGATTTTTCAGCAGCAAAGTTTGCTACCTGGGGAAATGGAGTAAGTGTTTTTGAACAGCTTTCACAGGGAAGCTTCTGGTTGGCACTCATCAGAACATTTCTTGTTACAGGAGCATTATTTACAGCAGGTGTAAAGCTAAAGGGTGAATCAGTAAAGGATTATATCCCAGCATACTCAGTATTATTCCTGCTTGCTATCCTCGTAAGATTCATATCTGCAGAATATACACTTAACAGATATTTAGAGTGGGCGTTCTGGGCACTTATTGTTGGACTTGTAATTTCTAATACAGTTGGAGTTCCAAAATGGTTAAAGCCAGCGGTGCAGACAGAATATTACATCAAGGCTGGACTTGTAGTAATGGGATTCTCAGTTTTGTTTTCAAATATTATTAATTTTGGTCTCTATGGCCTTGGTATTGCATGGATTGTTACTCCAGTGGTAATCATCTTTATGTGGTTCTTTGGTACAAAGGTACTTAAGATTGATAACAAGCCACTTGTAATTACACTTGCTACAGCAACTTCTGTCTGCGGTACTTCAGCAGCAATTGCAGCAGGTGCTTCATCAAAGGCTAAGAAGACAGATCTTTCACTAGCAGTATCTATTTCAATCATTTTTACAGTAATTATGATGGTATTTGAGCCAGTTCTTATCAGAGTATTTGGACTAGGCGAGCTTATGGGCGGTGCACTCATTGGTGGTACTATTGATTCCACAGGTGCAGTTACAGTTGCAGGTACAGCTCTTGGTGAAACAGCACAGACAGCTGCAGTGCTGGTAAAATCAATTCAGAATATTTTGATTGGCTTTATCGCATTTGCGGTAGCAATTTTCTTCTCGACACATGTAGAGAAAGAGAATGGAAAGTCTAATGTGACAGCAGCAGAAATCTGGTATAGACTTCCAAAGTTTATTATTGGTTTCTTTGTAGCATCACTTATTGCATCATTTATTTTCCTTCCAACAGTAGGAAAGGAATCAGTATCAGGAATCAACGGTGTTCTTGATCAGTATAAGAACTGGGCATTTGTACTTGCATTTACAAGTATAGGTCTTGATACAAACTTTAAGGAGATTAAGGAGCAGTTCAGGGGAGGAAAGCCACTTGTTCTTTACATAGTAGGACAGCTTTTTAACATTGTGCTTACATTCCTTGCAGTATATTTATTACTTTCAGGAAAGTTCTTCCCAATTCCAGTATTGAACTAAGGAGAGCAACAGATATGAAAAATGGATTCACTTTAGGAAAAGTTAAAAGAATTTTTGGTGTAGTATTTATTATTGCAGTATTGGCGCTAGTTATTTATATCATGGCAAATGGACTTGGCTTGATAGATAGTCTGGAATTTGGTGCTGGAGCATATTATTACGCAGATATCCCTCAGTTTTCTAAGTATGTAAATGTGGATCATTTTAAATCGGAGTTTCCTATGTGGGTTCATATTGCACTGTTTTTAATATGGGGAGCTTTCATGTACAAAGTATGGTCATGGCTGGAGAAAAAGCTGTGATTATTGTGATTAGCTAAGTTATTGAGCCAGCTATCAATTGAGTTGATAGCTGGCTCTAATTATCTTTAGGAACTAGAAGTATTGATTTTACGGGCTCTAGAGCCTATAATCCTATCAACCTAGTGGATAGATAGGAAATAAAAGAAAGGGGATTGCCTATGAGTGGAACATTTGTAATTGAAGATGATGCGTATAACAAATTAGCAGAACATATCGAAAATACGTATCCAAATGAAGCCTGTGGGATTCTTATTGGAAACCTCCATGATAATCGTATATACGATATCAAAGAAGCAACCAACAGAGAAAATGACAAAAGGGAGTCCTTTTTCTCTATGAATCCGTTGGAAATTTACAGGGTTGAGAAGGAGCAAAAAGAGATTATTGGATTTTATCACTCACATCCTAACAAGACAGCAACTCTTTCAACTTCAGACAAAGAGTATATGGTGCCAGGAGTTTTAAATCTTATATTTGCTGTTACTAAAAACGGAGTTGTAGATATGAGAGCTTATAGAAGAGAAAAGCCAGAGACTACAGACGTAAAGGAAGAGAGAGTATTGGTTCATATATAAAGACTTGGAGGGAAGATAATGCTAGTTTACATTTCAGCTACACTTAGAAATTTTTTCGACAAAAACGTACAGCTTAATGTGGAAGCTGACAACATAAAAGAAGCTTTAGGTTTTCTTACTGATGAGTACCCAGATTCAAAGAAAGTATTGTTTGACGAGGCGGGAAAACTTAGAAGCTTCGTACAGATATATGTGGGAGACGAAAACTACAGCCACAGCGAAAACTGGAACAAGAAAATTAAAGCATCACAGGAAGTTCTTCTTCTTCCAGCTATAGCAGGTGGTGCTCCAGAGGACAGCATCATTTCAGACGACAGAAGAAAGGCAGTGGCCTTTGATGATTCAGAGGTAGAGCGATTTAGTAAGCATTTAATGCTTCGTGAAATCGGAGTTAAGGGGCAAAAGAGAATTAAGGCTGCCCGTGTTGTTGTGGCAGGAGCAGGAGCCCTTGGCTCACCTGTGATTCAGTATCTTGCAGCAGCAGGAGTTGGAACTATAAAGGTGGTGGATTTCGACGAGGTATCGTTGGAGAACCTTCAAAATCAGGTGCTTCATACAAGCCGTGATTTAAAGAGACCAAAGGTGGCATCAGCAAGAGATAAGGTCAGGAATATTAATAGAAGTATTGTATTCGAGGACGAGAATGTTCAGCTTGATGCAGATAATATCGTCTCTGTAATCGATGGATATGATCTTGTCATCGACTGTACAGATAACTATAAAGCCAGATATTTAATAAATGACGCCTGCGTCTTGGCAGGAATTCCATTTGTATTTGGTGCAATTTTCCAATATGAAGGTCAGGTAGGAGTCTTCAATTATAAGGGAGGCCCATGTCTTAGATGTCTTTATCCTGCACCACCAGAGCCGGGACTGGTTCCTACCTGTTCAGAGGGAGGCTCAATTAGTCCCTTAGGTGGAATTATTGGAAGTATTCAGGCCAATGAGGCCTTGAAACTAATTATAGGAATTGGTGAGCATTTGGATGGAAAGCTTTTGGTGGTAGATAGCCTCTATCTTCATTCAAGAATTCTACATGTAGATAAGAATCACGACTGTCCACTCTGTGGTTATTCACCAACTATCACTGATGTGGAAGATTTCGACTATGAAGACTTCTGCGGACTTAGGGTTGATGAGGATGAGGAGCCAATCGAAAGCATTGAACCAGAGGAGCTTGCTAGAAGAATTGAGGAAGAGGAACCAATTACATTTGTTGATGTAAGAGAGCCTCATGAAAGAGCAGTGCTTAGATTTCCTAATGCAGTAGTAATTCCAATTGGACAGCTGGCAAGAAGAAAGAATGAGC
The DNA here is from genome assembly GCF_900100545.1 of Pseudobutyrivibrio sp. 49. Lineage (GTDB taxonomy): Bacteria > Bacillota > Clostridia > Lachnospirales > Lachnospiraceae > Pseudobutyrivibrio. The sequence continues at coordinate 112,728 of NZ_FNDP01000008.1, read as the reverse complement.
TGAATCCTAATGTAGACACGATATTTATTTGTAAACAGGGCAAGCGAAGCGAACTTGCAATCAGAACCCTTAGGGAAGCTGGCTATGAAGGACCTATGTACAATCTTAAGGGAGGATTAGATGCAATGAAAGATATTATATTCTCTCATGAAGGTGCGTGGTTATAAGGATAGAAACCGCCAAATGGCGTTTCTAAATAAAACCCCATATTATTTTTTTTAAGGAGGATAAGAAAAATGGCAAAAGAAGCAGTAGAAAAGACTGAAGGCATCAATGCTCTTGGTGCCCAGGCTGCCTACAATCTTGCGAATGTCACAAAGACTAAGCCTCAGTTTGGTGCTATCACACCTAAGTGGCTTACAAAGTTTTTGGAATTCAAGGGATTGGAGACAGGTATCTACAGAGTTAACAAGGTAGTGGAAGGTGAGACCCCACTTGATGTTCTCTGCAGTCAGACAAAGAAATCTGACATTATCCCTGATGGTTATGTTGAGTATGAGACTTCACCAAGAGAGTACAGATTAAATTCAATCTCAACAATCATTAACGTAAACACTGTAATCGAAGATGTTTACAGCGCACCCTATGATCAGGTTCAGGAGCAGCTTTCACTTGCAATCGAGTCTTTAAGAGAGCGTCAGGAAAGCCAGTTAATCAACAACGATGATTATGGTCTTCTTAAGAACGTTCCAGATTCTCAGAGAATCCAGACAAGAAATGGTGCTCCAACACCAGATGACCTTGATGAGCTCATCACAAAGGTATGGAAGGAGCCTTCATTCTTCCTTGCACACCCACGTGCAATTGCAGCTTTCGAAAGAGAGTGTACAAAGAGAGGTGTTCCACCTGTAACTGTAAATCTTGCTGGAGGAACATTCTTAGCATGGAGAGGTATTCCAATTATCCCAACCGACAAGCTTTTGGTTGATGGTCTTAAGAATCCAAAGTCACAGAGCGGTAAGACTAACATCTTACTAATTCGTACAGGTGAGGCAAAGCGTGGTGTAGTTGGATTATTCCAGGCTGGTCTTAAGAATGAGCACTCAAGAGGCTTATCTGTTCGTTTTAGAGGAATCGATGATAAGGGTGTAGCATCATATCTCTTGTCTTTATACTGCTCAGCAGCAATTCTTGCAGATGACGCTATTGCAGTATTGGAAGATGTAGAGGTAGGTGAGTATTATGACTACGATTGAGAATCTTGCAGGGGTTCCAAGTGCAGCAGAACTGACAGCACTTGCTAATCAATTGTTCCCTGATTTGACAGGCAGCATAGCAGAGCCAGAAGCACCAGAGGTTCCAGAACAGACAATCTATGGCGGAAGTCAGGATATCATTTTGCCTTATGCAAATGTCCCTGAGATTCCAGCTATCCCAGAAGTGTCTGCTATTCCAGAAGTGCCTACAGCAACTCTAGAAACTTCCGGATATGCTCCACAGGTACTGTCTCAGACTCAGGCTGACGAGCAAAGCAGGGCTATTGATGTGCCTACATCACTTGGTGGAGACCAGGTGAAAAAAGAAAGTGAGGAATATATTTCTTATACTTCAAGAGATGAGTCCATAAGAATTGGCTCTAAGACTCTTGCCCAGATAAGAAGTGATTTCCCAATTCTTTCAGAGCAGATTAATGGTCGTCAGTTGGTATGGCTTGATAATGGTGCAACTACACAGAGACCACAGCAGGTAATCGACAGAATCTCATATTACTATGAGCATGAGAACTCAAATGTTCACAGAGGAGCTCATACTTTGGCAGCCCGCTCTACAGATGCATATGAGAATGCAAGAGATATTGTAAGAGACTTTATCGGTGCAGGCTCATCTGATGAAATCGTATTTGTCAGAGGCACAACAGAGGCTATTAACCTTGTTGCAAACGCATATGTAAAGCCTACACTTGAGCCAGGAGATGAGATTATCGTTTCTATCCTTGAGCATCATGCAAATATTGTTCCATGGCAGCTTATTGCCCAGGAGACAGGTGCAGTACTTAAGGTCATTCCTGTTGATGAATCAGGCCAGCTGAAGCTAGATGAATATGAGAAGCTGTTTACAAAGAAGACCAAGTTTGTCTCAGTAGCTCATGTATCAAATGTACTTGGTACAGTTACACCAGTTGCAGAGCTTATTGCTATTGCCCACAGACACGGGGTGAGAATACTTATTGATGGAGCTCAGTCAATTGCTCACATTCCAGTGAGCGTCACAGCTCTTGATGCTGATTTCTTCGTGTTCTCTGGACACAAAGTATTTGCACCTACAGGAATCGGTGTTGTCTATGGAAAGAAGGAGCTGTTGGATGCTGCCAGACCATATCATGGCGGTGGCAACATGATTAAGGATGTTACTTTTGAGCGTACTATTTACAATCCAGCTCCAAACAAGTTTGAGGCAGGAACAGGAAGTATCGCAGATGCGGTAGGTCTTGGCGCAGCACTTTCATATCTTTCTGAGATTGGAATGCCATGTGTATACCGATGGGAGCACGAGCTTTTACAGTATGCCATGAAGGAAATGAAGACAGTAAAGGGGTTGCACCTTATTGGAACAGCCCTTAATAAAGCATCAGTTCTTTCATTCAAATTAGATGGCTACTCAGATGAAGAGGTAGGAAACAGACTTAACAGCTATGGTATTGCAGTAAGAACAGGACATCACTGTGCACAGCCAGTGCTTAGACATTTTGGATATGAGAGTTCAGTTCGTCCTACATTAGCACTTTATAATTCACCAGATGATATTGATGCTCTTGTAAGAGTATTAAAAACATTTGCTTAAAATGTAGAAAGGGGACATAGTGAGCACACTAGTTAAAGAACAACAGGAAATAGATGTGATTGTAAAAGATATCCTTGCGGATTTTGACGGTCGAAAAAATATTGATGCTGTTGATATCTTTAATAAGCCGGATAAAAGGGAAGTGCAGGAATTGGTGAAAAACCTTTTCAAAATAGTTTATCCTGGCTATTTCAGAGATAAGTCATTCAAAATATACAATCCTAGCAATAGCTATGCTGTCATTATCGAGGATACTTTTTATCATATGAACAAGCAGGTCTTTCTGGCATTGGATTTCTGTAAAAAACGAGGCACTATGACAGAAGATGACAGAAGAAAGGAAAGCTACAGAATCTGTAAAGCTTTTTTTGGTAGAATACCAAAGATTCGCGAATACATAGAAAGCGATTTGCTGGCTGCTTACGACGGCGACCCTGCTGCAGGTTGTTTTGAGGAAATTATTCTTGCTTATCCTGGTCTGATAGCTAGTACAGTTTATAGAATTGCCCACGAGCTTTATGTTGAGCAGGTGCCAGTATTGCCACGTATGATGACAGAGCTTGCTCATTCAAAAACTGGTATTGATATTCATCCTGGTGCCACTATTGATAAAAATTTCTTTATAGATCACGGAACAGGTATTGTTATTGGTGAGACGGCGATTATAGGAAAAAATGTAAAGATCTATCAGGGAGTTACCATAGGAGCTCTTTCTACCAGAGGTGGTCAAAAGCTTTCTGGAAAGAAGAGACATCCTACCATTTGTGACAATGTCACTATATATGCAGGAGCTTCCATATTAGGAGGTAATACTATAATAGGAGAGAATGCTGTAATAGGTGGTAACGCATTTATTACCAGCTCAATCAATCCTAATACTATAGTGAGCATGAAAAATTTGGAGATGGAGTATCGGACATCCGACAATACGATAGCGACAGAAGAGTTGCATCAATCAGAGGAGTGGTATTACATCATATAATTATGGAGCCAACTATAAGTCAATTTATAGTTGGCTCTGTTATAGAGATAATATATAATGATGGGCAATGAAAGGGCGATAAGTGTTATGTTTGTAGTTTCAGTAAATCATAAAACAGCATCTACTGAATTTAGACAGAGTTTTGCTTTTGATGAAGACAAAACAAAGGAGTTTTTTCGTAGACTTGCTGAGGTATGCATAAAAGAATGCGTTTATGTAAATACCTGCAACAGATGTGAGGTCTATGGAGTGGGAAAAGCCACAAAGCTGCTTCCTGTTTGGGCTGAGCTTGCAGGCATTTCTGTGGAAGAATTAAAACAAAATGTTTTGTTCTTTGATGGAAATGGTGCGGTGAATCATCTGTTTCATGTCGCAGCAGGCTTCGAGTCTATGGTTTTAGGTGAAGATGAAATTCTTAGACAGATAAAGAATGCCTATTTCTATTCCATGGAGGAGGGCCTCACTGGCTTTGAATTAAACACTGTTTTTCAGAGCGCTATCGCATGTGCTAAAAGAATTAAAACAGAGACAAAGCTATCAAAATCATCTGTTTCAGTTGCATCCCTTGCCGCTACAAAAATTCATAATTTTGCCCATGATAATAAAAAGGTCATGATTATCGGTGCCACAGGAGACACAGGTAACAAGGTCTTTAAAAATCTTTTGTCCTACGGGGATTGTGAGATTTATGTAACTAAGCATATTCATCAGATAGATTCTAAAAACGTAAATACGATACCTTATGAGGATAGATATAAATACATTAATGATATGGATGTGGTAGTATCAGCTACAAAGAGTCCACATTATACCATTACATACGGGAAACTTGTGGATATTCACATGGAAGAAAGGGACAGACTGTTTATAGATTTGGCTGTTCCAAAGGATATTGACGAAGACATATTAAAGCTTGGCAAAAGCCAGCTTATTACAATAGATGATTTTGAAGCTATAGCAAAGGAAAATAATTCCATAAAGCTTCAGGAAAAAGAAAGCGGAGAGCTTATTATTGAGGAAGAGATTAATGATTTGCTTAAGGATCTGATCTTCCACGATAACAGGGAAAAGCTAAAAGCTATAAAGAACTCTCCAAGTGGAGATTTTCAGCATTTCCTTTTTAAATACAAGGAAATTGCCACGGCAGAAGAATTTTCAAGCTTCGTAAATGTGGTAACACAGATGACAGGAGCTTAATAAATAGATTAGAGAGAAGGATTATGAGAAGATTTAGAAGATTAAGACAGACACCCCAGATGAGAAGCTTTGTCAGGGAAAATGAAGTATCAGTAAAGGATTTGATTTATCCATTATTTGTAATTGAAGGAAACAATATTAAAAATGTAGTTCCTTCAATGCCAAACATCTATCAGTATTCCCTTGATAGAATAGCTGAAGAATTGGATAAAGTTGTGGCAGCAAAGATTCCTGCCATCCTTCTTTTTGGAATTCCAGAGCATAAGGATGAAAAGGGAAGCGGCGCTTATGACGACAATGGAATTACACAGCAGTGTGTGAGACACATTAAGGAAAACTATCCTGGTCTTATCGTAATTGCGGATGTTTGTCTTTGCGAATATACAAGCCATGGTCACTGTGGTCTTGTTTGCGAGGGACATATTTTAAATGATGAGACACTTCCTTTGCTTGCGAAGATGGCAGTTTCAATGGCAAAGGCTGGAGCAGATATTGTGGCACCATCAGATATGATGGATGGAAGAGTGGCAGCTCTCAGAGAGGCTCTTGATGAGGCTGGCTTTATCAATACGCCAATCCTTAGCTACAGTGCAAAGTTTGCTTCTGGATACTATGGACCATTTAGAGATGCAGCAGGTTCTGCACCTCATTTTGGTGACAGAAAATCTTATCAGATGGACCCTGCAAATGGCAGAGAAGCCATGAGAGAAATAGAGGATGATTTAGAGGAAGGTGCAGACATGATTATCGTAAAGCCGGCTCTTGCTTATCTTGATATTATGAAGGAAGCAAGAGAGTGCTTTGATGTGCCTTTCATCACATATAATGTCAGCGGCGAATATTCTATGGTAAAGGCCGCAGCTGCCAATGGCTGGATAGATGAAAAGAGAATTGTTCTTGAAAATATGATTGCTATGAAGCGAGCTGGTGCAGACAGAATCATCACCTATCATGCACTTGATGTAGCCAGATTTTTAGAGGAAGAGGACGTTTAATAATGAGTGTGTCACATGATTTTTTTGAGGATGCAAAGCAACATATTCCTGGTGGAGTAAATTCCCCTGTAAGAGCTTTTAGATCAGTGGGACAGGATCCACTTTTTATAGACCATGCAAAGGGTAGTCACATATTTGATGTAGATGGAAATGAATATGTAGATTATGTATGTTCATGGGGACCTATGATTTTAGGTCATGCCTATCAGCCTGTTATCGACGCTGTAAAAGCAGCCTGTGATAATGGACTTTCTTACGGAGCGCCTACTCAGAAGGAAACAGTACTTGCAAAGCTTATATTAGAGGCTGTTCCCTTTATGGATAAGGTTCGTCTTGTAAATTCTGGAACAGAGGCTGTCATGAGTGCCATCAGAGTTGCAAGAGGCTACACAGGCAAGGATAAGATTATAAAATTCAGAGGAAACTATCACGGACATAGTGATGGACTCCTTGTTACAGCAGGCTCAGGTCTTCTCACTGAGTCCACACCTGATTCTGCAGGAGTGCCAAAGGGATATACTCAGACTACACTTTTGGCTAATTACAATGATGAGGCTTCTGTGGAGGCTTTGTTTAAGGCCAATAAGGGCGAGATTGCAGCAGTTATTGTGGAGCCTGTCAGCGCAAATATGGGTGTGGTTCCGCCAAAGAAGGGATTTTTAGAGTTCCTTCGTCAGATTACAAAGGATAATGATGCACTTCTTATTTTTGATGAGGTTATCACAGGATTTAGATTGGCTTTCGGCGGTGCATCAGAATACTTTGGAATTCAGCCAGATATGATTACCTTTGGCAAGATTGTAGGTGGCGGTATGCCTCTTGCAGCCTATGTTGGTAAGAAGGATATCATGGATATGGTGGCACCTGTTGGAGCTGTATATCAGGCAGGTACTCTTTCAGGAAATCCTATTGCAGTTACAGCTGGAATCGAAAGTCTTAAGGTACTAAAAGCCGACAAGGATATTTATAAGAGAATTGATGCATTTGCTTCAAAGCTTGAAGAGGCTTATAAGAAAAAGGGCATTAGTGTCAATCGTGTAGGTTCACTGCTTTCTCCATTCTTTACAGATGGTTCAGTGGAAAGCTACGCTGATGTACTTAAATGTGACACAGAAAAATTCGCCCAGTATTTTAGAGGCATGGTGGCTGAGGGAATTTATGTGGCGCCTAGTCAGTTTGAGGCAATGTTCATCTCTGATGCTCACACTGAAGAAGATTTGGAAAAAACATTGTCAGCGATTGACAAAGTCTTATAAACCAAATAAAATAAAACCTAGTGAGTTAGTAGGAGAATAAGCAGATGGTGAATATCATCTGCTTTATTCATATGTTTAGAGGTATTTATGTTAAATCAGTTTTCGAGAACAGAATTGCTTCTTGGTAAGGATGCCATGGAGCAGTTACAGAATAAGAGAGTTGCCATCTTTGGTATAGGTGGAGTTGGCGGATATGTGTGTGAGGCCTTGGTTCGTACAGGCGTTGGCCATTTTGATTTGATTGATGATGATAAGGTTTGTCTCACAAACCTCAATCGTCAGATTATAGCTACCCGTTCTACAGTAGGAAAGCATAAGGTTGATGTTATGAAGGAGCGTATGCTTGATATCAACCCAAAGGCTGATATCACTGTTCACAAGTGCTTCTTCCTTCCTGAGAATGCTGATGATTTTGATTTTAAATCATATGATTATGTTGTAGATGCTGTTGATACTGTCACAGCAAAGATTGAGATTATTATGAGATGTAAGCAGGATGATGTTCCTGTTATTAGTTGCATGGGCGCAGGTAATAAGCTTGATCCTAGCCGTTTCAGGGTGGCTGATATTTACAAGACTACCATGTGTCCTCTGGCAAAGGTTATGCGTCGTGAGATGAAAAAGCGCGGTGTTAAGAATCTCAAGGTTGTATTCTCAGACGAGAAGCCTACACGTCCAATAGAGGATATGGCTATCAGCTGTAGGACAAATTGTATCTGTCCACCAGGTGCAGAGCATAAATGTACAGAGCGCAGGGACATTCCAGGTTCTATTGCATTTACACCTGCTGTGGCAGGGCTTGTGCTTGCCAGCGAGGTTATAAAAGATTTATCTGACGGTTTTGGTAGAGGTTTATAAACTTAGAATTAAAGGGAGAAGAAAATGACACTTCAGCAGGTTTTATATGCACTAACGATTCAGGAATGCGGTTCAATGAATAAGGCGGCTGAAAAGCTTTATATTGTTCAGCCTACACTTACAAGCGCCATTCAGGAGCTTGAAAATGAGGTCGGAATCACCATTTTCATGCGAACAAACAAGGGCGTAATTGTCACTCCTGAGGGAGCAGAATTTTTAGAGGATATCAGGGGCTTTTATCGTCAATACGATATCGTTATGCAGAAGTACAGCGGAGAAGGAAATTACAAGAGAAAGTTCGGTGTTTCCACACAGCATTACACCTTTGCCGTACGTGCTTTTGTTGATATGGCAAAGCAATATGATATGAACGAGTTCGATTTCGCTCTTCGCGAGACTACCACCATGGACATCATTAAGGATGTCAGCACACTTAAGAGTGAGATAGGAGTCCTTTATATCAACGAGCTCAACCGCAAGGCTATGAATAGACTATTCACTGAGCATGCCCTGGAGTTCCATCCCCTTATAAAATGTAAGGCTTTTGTTTACCTGTGGAAGGATCATCCTCTTGCAAATCAAGAATATATTACCATGGAGGATTTGGAAGATTACCCATGTATGTTCTTCGAGCAGGGTGACAACAGTGAGTTCCTTGCAGAGGAAATCCTTAGCGAGAATTTCTATCCTAAGACACTTCGTGTTACAGACCGTTCTACCATGCTTAATCTTGTTAAGGCTCTTAACGGATATACGTTATGCTCTGGTATCATTTACGGTGATTACAATGGTGATGGCTATATTGTTGTTCCATTCCGTGGAGATGAAGAGAATCCAAACAGTGTTATGGAAATCGGATATATCACAAAGAAAAATGCTGTTATGAGTAAGATAGGGGAGCAGTATCTGGAGGAGATGGAGAAAGCTCTTGATCAGATAGATAAATCGGTAATTTATGAGGAATAATATCGTAAATACGTTGCTATAAATTTCATTAATAACCAGCTATAAGATTAATGTTGAACCAGGTTTATTGACCTGGTTCTTTTTATTTGATAATATCCTATCAACCTAGTAGGTAATTGGTTATTAGAGTAATAAAAGGGAGAACGCCTGTATGAGATTTAATACTAGATTACTCCATGAAGGAGTAACAAGAGAGACAAACGGAGCAACACTTCCTCCTATATATCAAAGTAGTGCCTTTGATCAGGAAACTGCAGAGGATTTGGCAGGAATCTTCGAGAATAAGAAGATGGGCTATTGTTACACCAGAGTTGCAAATCCTACTATCACAGCTTTTGAAAACAGGATTACAAAGCTTGAGGGGGGAATAGGATCAGTTGCCTGTTCTTCAGGGATGGCAGCTTTATCAAATGCTTTGCTGAATATTTTACAGGCTGGAGATGAAATAATTTCAAGTGCCAGTCTTTATGGCGGAACAATTGATTTGTTCCGTGACATAGAAGCATTTGGAATAAAAACAAATTATGTGCGAAACAACGACCTAGAGCAAATAGAAGCTGCTTTCAATGAACGTACCAAGGTGGTATTTGCAGAGACCATCGGCAATCCCTGTTTGGACGTAACAGACATCAAAAAACTTGCAGAAATCGCTCACACACATGGAGTTCCACTTATTGTTGATAATACAACAGCTACTCCTTATTTAATAAAAGCAATTGAGCTTGGTGCTGACATAGTAGTGAATTCTTCTTCAAAATATATAAATGGAAGCAGCAATTCAATCAGCGGTGTATTAACAGACAGCGGACATTTCAAATGGACAAGGGAAAAGTATCCAGTACTTGGAGACTATGTAAAGTTTGGCCCTATGGCTTATATAGCAAAGATGCGTAGCGGTTTATTCAGAAATATGGGTACATGCCTGTCACCATTCAACGCATATCTGAATGTGATTGGACTGGAGACACTTGGTCTTAGAATGGATAGACAATGCAGCAATGCCTTAGCTCTTGCAACATGGCTTGAGGAAACATATCCAGACATCACAGTAAATTACCCGGGACTAAAGTCCAGCAAATGGCATGATATAGCAGAAGGACAATTGAAGAATGGATATGGAGCGATTCTTACTATTAGAGTGGGTTCTAAAGAAAGAGCCTTCCAGATAATGAATAAGCTGACGATTCCATATATCCTTTCAAATATAGGAGATACAAAAACACTGGTAGTTCATCCAGCTTCAACGATTTCTCTTCACAGTACTCCACAGGAGCTGGAAGATGCAGGTGTATACGATGATTTAATTCGTATATCCGTAGGAATCGAAGACGTTGATGACTTGATAGAAGATTTTAGAAATGCATTAAAAGGAGAATAATGATGGCAGAAGCAATTGATTACAAGGCTCTGAAGGCTGGCGGCTTCATGAAGCAGGTACAAAAGGGATATGGTTCCCTCAGATTACAGGTTATCGGAGGCAACCTTGATGCAAAGGCAATCAAGACTGTTGCTGAGGTAGCAGAGAAATATGGTCATGGATATGTTCATATGACATCTCGTCAGGGAATTGAGATTCCATTTATCCATGTAAATGATCTTCAGAAGGTAAAGGATGAACTTAAGGAAGGCGGAGTTGGTACCGGTGTATGCGGACCTAGAGTACGTACTATCACAGCTTGTCAGGGTTCAGAGATTTGTCCTAGTGGATGTATTGATACATACACTCTTGCAAAGGAACTTGACGCAAGATATTTCGGTAGAGAGCTTCCACACAAGTTTAAGTTTGGTGTAACTGGATGTCAGAACAACTGCCTTAAGGCGGAGGAAAACGATGTCGGAATTAAGGGCGGTATGACAGTTGAGTATAAAGAGGATGCATGTATTTCATGCGGTGTCTGCGTAAAGGCTTGTAGAGAAAAAGCTCTTACAATGACAGATGGCAAGGTAGAAATCGACAGAACAAAGTGTAACAACTGTGCACGATGTGTAAAGAGCTGTCCTACTGATGCATGGGAAGGCGCCCCAGGATATATCGTATCCTTCGGTGGAACCTTTGGAAATAAGATTTACAAAGCCGAGGAGCTTGTCCCAATTATCCGTGATAAGGAGACACTTTTTAGAGTAACAGATGCAGCTATCGAATACTTCGAGGCTAACGCAAATCCAAGTGAGCGCTTCCGCGCAACACTTCAGAGACTTGGAGATGAGGGATTAAGAGAAGTTGTAAATAAAGCATACCAAGGAGGTAACTAAAATGGCAGATGTAATTGAATTTGATGAGAAGATTGATATCACTGATAAGGTTTGCCCTTTGACTTTTGTAACTGCAAAAGTTGCAATCGAAGAGCTTGATGATGGTGAGGTTTTGGCAATTCGCCTTAATGATGGTGAGCCAGTACAGAACGTACCTCGTTCATTTAAAGAGGATGGCCATCAGGTACTTAAGCTTGATGACAATGGCGATGGCACATATACACTTTATGTGAGAAAGGTAGAGGAATAATGGCAGAGAGAATTTACGCTGATGATTTTCAGGCAAAGGTTTTAGATAGTCCTGTTCCAGTGCTAGTAGATTTTTACTCTGATTCATGCATTGCCTGCAAAAAGCTTGCTCCTACACTTTGCGATGTGGAGGAAGATTACGAGGGTAAGGTAAGTGTATTCAAGGTAAATACAGGCTATGACACAAAGCTTGTTCAGGAATATGAGATTTTAAGTAATCCTACATTGATTTTTTTTAAGAATGGCGAAGCTGTTGATCGACAGATTGGTGCCAAGGATTATGACGAGTTAACTGACTGGATTGATGGTCTAATTTAGTAGTAAAGGAGAATGGAAAAATGACAATTACAGTAGCAGGAGAGAAAAAGGAATACAAGGATGGACTTACACTTCCTGAGCTTATTGAAGCAGAAAATGTAGAGACACCAGAGTATGTAACAGTATCTATTAATGATGAGTTTATTCTTACAGAGAATAAAGCTACAACAGTTTTAAATGAAGGTGATTCAGTAGAGTTCCTTTACTTCATGGGAGGTGGACAGTAATGGCTATGACAGATCAGCAGATTGAACGCTATAGCCGTCACATCATTCTTAAGGAGGTAGGAGCTAAGGGACAGAAGAAGCTTCTTAACGCAAAGGTCCTTATCATTGGTGCTGGCGGACTTGGTGCTCCAGCAGCTATGTATTTGGCAGCAGCAGGCGTTGGTACAATTGGTATCGTAGATGCGGATGAGGTTGATTTATCAAATCTTCAGCGTCAAATAATTCATGCTACAGCGGACATTGGAAAACCTAAGGTTAAGTCTGCTAAAGAGACAATGAATGCAATGAATCCAGATGTGGAGGTAAAGACTTACCACAAGTTTGTGGATTCTACAAATATAAGAGAGATAATTCGTGAATACGATTTTGTAATTGATGGAACAGATAATTTCCCAGCTAAGTTCCTTATCAATGATGCATGCGTAATGGAGAAGAAACCATTTTCTCACGCTGGTATCATTCGCTTCAAGGGGCAGCTTATGACTTATGTTCCTGGGGAAGGTCCATGCTACAGATGCGTATTTAAGAACCCACCACCAAAGGATGCAGTGCCTACATGTAAGCAGGCTGGTGTAATCGGTGCAATGGGTGGTGTTATCGGTTCACTTCAGGCAATGGAGGCTATTAAGTACATTGTAGGAGTTGGTGAGCTTCTCACAGGAAAGCTTCTTACATATGATGCAGTAAATCAGGAATTCAGAAAAATTAAGCTTCCACACGACACCAGCACATGTCCAGTATGTGGCAAGAATCCTACAATCACAGAGCTTATTGATTATGAGCAGGAGGTTTGTGAGGAAACTGCAGGACGCTTTGAGGCAGCAAGATGATAATAAGAATTGACTACAAATTATACGATGAGCTGGCAGCCTATGCCAGAGAACATCTTCCAGAGGAGGCCTGCGGTCTTATCGCAGGCACCGAGGAGGATGGTGAAAGACTAATCAAAAAAGTATATTTTTTGGAAAATATTGATCATGCTAATGATCACTTTACTCTTGATCCAAGAGAGCAGATGGAGGCAATAAAGGACATGCGCTCATTAGGTTTAAAGCCTCTAGGAAACTGGCATTCTCATCCTGAGTCGCCATCAAGACCATCTGTTGAAGACATCAAATTAGCTTTTGATTCAAAGGCAAGTTATATGATATTATCATTGATGTCTAAAGAAGCTGTTTTTAACAGCTTTCACATTGAAAATGGCGAAGTGACAAAAGAGGATTTGAGAATCATTTCGGAAGAATATTATTATTAATTGCCATAGGAGATTTCATGAAAATTAGAGTAGGAACCCGAGGTTCAAAGCTGGCTTTAGCTCAGACAAATTATGTAGTGGACAGGCTTAAGGCAGCTTTCCCTGAAAATGAATATGAAATAGAGGTTATTACTACTAAAGGCGACATCGATTTATCAAAGCCCTTGGATGCAATTGGTTCCAAGGGACTTTTTGTAGACGAAATCGAGAATGCTTTACTAGAGGGAAAGATACAGATGGCGGTACATTCCATGAAGGATATGCCAGATACTCCTAAGGAAGGATTGGTATTTGCTGACGCATGGACTAGAGAGGATGCCAGAGATGTATTGATTCTTAGAACGGCTTCATCTTTGGAGGAGCTTCCACTTGGGGCAAATATTGCCACAGGAAGTAAGAGACGCTCATACCAGCTTTTAAAGCTAAGGCCTGATATTAATATTTTTCCAATAAGAGGAAATATAGATTCGCGAATCAGAAAGCTTTATGAAGAAAATCCCTGTAAGGAGAGACTTGATGGAATTATCCTTGCTGCAGCCGGTGTGAGAAGACTTGGTTTGGAAGGAAACATTTCTCAGTATCTAGATGTGGAGGATATGATTCCAGCTCCTGCACAGGGTACACTTGCTATCGAGATAGCAGAGGATAATACTGAGCTTTTGAATATCGTAAATGCATTAGCAAATGAAGAAACAAAAGAGATTACATTTTTGGAGAGAGGCTTTTTAAAAGCTATTGGTGGAGATTGTCATTTGCCGGTGGGAGCATATGCTTCAAAGACTGAAGAAGGATATACTCTTAGAGCTTTATTTGGTGATGAATCGGGAAGCAAGCTTGCTACTACAGTGGTAAGGGGCAAAGATGCCAACCAGGAATTGATAGATAAAGCTGTTGCTGAAATAAAGGCACAGCTAGGTGAATAATGTAATGAATAAATACGGAAGAGTAGCATTAATTGGAGCAGGTCCAGGAGATTTGGATCTGCTCACTTTAAAAGGAAAAGAATATTTAAGAAAAGCTGATTGTATTGTATATGACAGATTATGCAACAAGAAGATGTTGGAACTGGCCAGCTCAGACTGTGAAATGATTTTTGTTGGCAAGGCTAATCATCATCACACACTGACTCAGGATAAAATCAACGAGCTTTTATATGAAAAGGCTAAGGAGTATGACTTTGTAGTTCGACTAAAGGGTGGTGATCCTTATGTATTTGGTCGAGGTGGAGAAGAGGCTCTTTATTTAAAGGAAAGAGATATTCCTGTGGAGATAGTGCCAGGAGTCAGCTCATCTATTGCTGCACTTGCAGATGCTGGTATTCCTATTACACATAGAGGATTGGCTAAGGGATTTCAGGTTATCACAGCCCACAGTCGAAAGGATGAGCCTACTAACATCGATTTTACCCAGCTTATGGATGAAGATGTCACACTTGTTTTCCTTATGGGACTTGCTCATGTGGGAGAGATAGCAAGGGGCTTGATTAATGCTGGAAGAGCAGCTGATACAAAGGTTGCTGTTGTTTCAAATGGAACCACAAATCACCAGCGCAAGGTAGTGGGAACACTTTCAAATATAGAAAGTCTTGTTAATGAAGCAGGCCTTGAATCACCATCAATTATTGTGGTTGGAAAAGTAGTAGGGCTTGCAGCTGATTTAGACTTCTTTGAGAAACGTCCTTTCTTTGGTAAGAGATTTTTCCTTCCAAAGATTCAAAGCTTTAATTATAAACTTGAAACAGGGATTACAGAGATTTTATACAACGAGCTTGAAGAAAGACTTGAGAAAGATGGTGCTGAGGTTGTTACAGTTGTCACAGGTAAGATTAAGCCAGTTGAGTGTGATTTAGGATTTTTGGAATTAGCCACTACGGGAGACTATATCGTATTTACCAGTGGTAATGGAGTCCGCTCTTTCTTCTGGAATCTTTTTGAAAAGCAGGGAAGAGATATTAGGGCGGTATCAAACTTTAGATTTGCTGTTGTAGGAGAAAAGACAGCAGCTATATTACGAGAGTTTGGCATTGTAGCTGATTTAATTCCTGAAAAGCAGACAGGTGCAGAACTTGCAGAATTACTTAAGAAAAATGTTAGCGAAGGTGTTGCTATAAACTGGCTTTGTGGAAAAGTCCAGTCACCAGAATTTGAAAAGACTCTTGGAAGTGACTATGCCTTGAATAAAATAGTCTGCTATGAGAATGTACAAAATGAGCTTACAATTTCTGATGAGCTTAAGGAAGAAATTCGTAAATGCGATGGAGCTATCTTTACAAGTGGAAGCAATGCAAAGGCAGTGGCAGGGATAACTTTACCTGACAAGGTATTCTCTATCGGACCAAGCTGTACAGCTGTTTTAAAAGGTCAGGGCGTGAATGAGGTAACGGAGGCTGTGGATGCTTCTTATGATGGAATAATAAATATATTGAGGTACTAATATGGCATATTTCCCAATGTTCATAGATTTAACAGACAGTGACTGCCTAATCATCGGCGGCGGACAGGTGGCATACAGAAAGGTGAAAGTCCTTTTGGATTTTGATGCCAGAGTCACTGTTATTGCCAGGGAAGTATCTTCAAAGATTAGAGAAATCGCTGGTAAGAATAATAATTTACAAATAGAAGAGCGTCAGTTTGAAGACTCTGATTTAAAGGGGAGAAAGCTTGTTGTAGTCGCTACAGATGACAATGATTTTAACAGTTTTGTATCTGAAAAATGCAATGAGGCCAACATCCCAGTAAACGTTGTTGACGATCAGGAAAAATGTTCCTTTATTTTTTCATCATATGTGAAAGAGGGGGACCTTGTAGGAGCATTTTCCAGTAGTGGAAAGAGTCCAGTACTCACCCAGTTTCTACGAGATAAGGAGAAAGAAGTCCTTACGCCTAAGCTTGGAGAAATAAATGATCTTATGGGTCAGTGGAGAGCACAGGTAATAGACGTACTTCCTAATGAAGCTGAAAGAAAAGAAGTTTTTCAAAGCATCCTTAAATATTCTTTGGATAATGATAATTTACCTACAGAAGAAGAGATAAAAGAAATTATAAAGGAAAGAAAAGATAGTCCTACTATTCCATTTGAAGATGTTGTAAAAGAAAGCGGTTTCACCATGGATGAATTAGAAGCAATAATGGACGAGGTGGAAATTGAGTAGTTCATCCTAATGGTTATGGAAAGCCATTAGGGAATACCGCTAGAGATGATAACTATTGCTATGAAATAGCTGGAGGAGCTTCTTGGTTCCACAATGAATGTAAATACAGACCCAACTGAGTTGGCTAAGAAGATTGTGGCTGACATGAAAGAGAAGAGAAAGCAGCTTGGATGGGACTAATAGAACTGAGCTTGGCTAATGGCCAAGCTCTTTTTATAAAAATGGCTTTTAGAGCAGTGCATATGAATTGAAAATCCGCCACCACTGCCACTGGGACAGTGCAAACGAAATAAAAAACCGCCGCCACTGCTTGTAGAGCAGTGGAAATCAATCGAGAATCTTCCACCACTGCTTCTGGGGCAGTGCAAATGAAATAAAAACCCGCCAATACTGCCTCTGGGGCAGTGCAAATGAAATAAAATCACACCGTCACTGCCTCAAAGGCAGTGCAACTCAATTAATATACAGCCAATACTGCTCCTAGGATAGTGTTTATCAATTATTCCCCAAATTTTGATAAGAAAAGAGCTGTGCTATTCTAGAACGGAATGGCAAAACTCTTTTTATGAATGTCCAAAGGTCATATTTTACTTCCAAATATACTAGCCTTCTTGTTATACTTCTAATTGGAGTTTTAAATAGTAAGGAGGTACAGATATGGCTTGTTTTACAGTGCCAGCTGGCGAGGCTGTAGTTACAACTATAGTTAAGAAAGTAATTGATAAGAAAGAGATTAAGGAAGGAACTTTGACACCTAAGAATGGTATTCCATTTTCGCGTAAGTTAAAGTGGCTTACAAACCTTCTCTGGGGTGGTTCAGTTCTTTTAGCATACGAGCATGTATGGCATGGAGAGGTAAAGCCTTTCTTCCCATTCCTTACAGCTATGGAAAACCCAGCAGACAAGGCAGAGATGCTTCATGAGATGGGTACAGTAGGTGTTGGTATGGCAGTATTAGTTACTGCGGTTTGGGTTGGAATTTGCGTAGCTGCTGACGTTATTGTTAAGCGTCCAGTTTCAAACGCAAAGGCTTCAAACTAGGAGGTGCGCCATGACATTATTGTTGACAGTATTCGCTGCAATTGTAACAACTATTCTCTGGTACAACAGAAAGAATAATGACATGCAGCTTCATGTTTTGATGTTTATGTTCTGGGGAGCATCACTTATGTGGTTTGTAGATGCTATTGCAGAGTACACAGAGCTTGGTGCAGATTATTTTGCACCTGCAGTAGAGGATATGATTAATGATAGCTTCCTCGGATTTTCTGTTATTGCATTTGCACTTATCATTTGGGTAGTGTATTTGCTTATCAAGGACCCAAAGGGTGTAGTTAGAAAGTCTATTTCATAGTATAAATTGGCTCAGGGTATTTAGCTCTGAGCTTTTAATTTGTGTTTAAAATGTGAAGTTTTTGTGAAACATATACAAAATAGCCAAACTTAAATTAACGAAAACGTCGAAATTGTATATGAGGTATTTACAAAAACAGGAATTAACTGTAAAGTATTTCTTGTAAACAAAACAAGTTCGGATTGTTACTGCAAGGCAGGCAAGACTGAATCGCCCAATTTATTTATAATCATTCGTGATTATGGTATTATCTTATTCGAGATGATACATGTGTGAGGGGCTGATTCGGTCATTTTTTTTATTTTAAAATTGTAGAGAGAACCATCAGGAATGAAGATTAAAAAGATTTTAAATAATAATGCGGCCTTGGCGATTGATGACAAGGGAAACGAAATAGTTTATACAGGCTGTGGTCTTTGCTTTCAAAAGAAGAGCGGAGATCAGTTGGACGAAAGTAAAATAGAAAAAACTTTCGTTATGGAAAAGTCAAGTGAGCAGTTTATGAAGCTGGTATCTGAAATGCCATATGAGCAGATTCAGGTGGCTGATGAAATTATCACCTATGCTTCTAATAACCTTGGTAAGCGACTTTGCAATAATATATATATCACTCTTACAGATCACCTTGGCTTTGCTATTGAGCGAAGCAAAACAGGGACAGTTCTTAAGAATAAGCTTCTTTGGGAGATTAAGAACTACTACAAGACAGAGTATTGCATGGGCTTACATGCACTTGATATTATCAAGGATAAGCTGGGAGTTGTTCTTCCAGAGGATGAGGCAGGGTTCTTTGCGCTGCACATCGTAAATGCGGAGTTAGATGGTAACATGCATCACACCATGGAAGCTCCAGAAATTATTGATGATATAGTTAGCATCGTTAAATTCACATATAACTCAGAGTTAGATGAAGGAACTTTCTCATATGAAAGATTCATCACTCATCTGAAATACTTTTTACAGAGAGCAGAGCGTAGTGCTTACTACGAGCCTCAGGACGAAGAGTTATATGAAAGTATAAAAAGAAGATTTCCAGATGCTTACAAATGCGCACAGCGCATTAAAAGCTATATGGAAGCAAAATATCCACAGGAGATTACAGACGAAGAGATGTTATATCTCACAGTTCATATCTCTAGAATAACAGAAAGAGCAAAAGCTTAGGATAGTTACGGCGTCAGAGTCGGCTAAACCTGTACGTTAGTTATAGAAGTATGTCTATACGTAGATACTATAACTAGGTGCAGGTTTTTTTATTGGAATTTGACAGACCAGTGCGCAGGGTCTGAAGAAGATAAATATATTATAGGGATAAAAAGAGAGGAAAATTAAAATGGCAAGCAAGTATGATGGCTTAGCTCGCATTATCATCCAGAATGTTGGTGGTAAGAGCAATATTAAAAGTATTACACATTGTATAACAAGACTTAGATTTAAGCTTAAGGATGAAAGCAAAGCAAACACAGATATCCTTAAGAACACAGATGGAATCGTAACAGTTATCCAGTCTGGTGGACAGTATCAGGTAGTTATTGGAAATCATGTGCCTGATGTATACGACGTAGTATGTGAGCATGCAGGTATCTCAGGAGCAGCTCCTGTTTCAGATGACGGCCCAGCTGAGAAGATGAGCCCTGGTGCAGCTCTTATTGATATTATTTCTGGTGTATTCCAGCCACTTCTTTCAGTATTATGTGCAGCTGGTATCATCAAAGGTTTACTTGCAGTTTGGTCATTCGTGGCTAGCAGCTCATTCGGTATTGATGTAACAACAAGCGGTGCTTATGAAATCTGGAACGCAGTTGGTGATGGTTTCTTCTATTTCTTACCAATCATCTTAGGTTACACAGCAGCTAAGAAATTCAAGTGTAGCGAATTCATTGGTATGGCACTTGGTGTAGGTCTTACATATCCAAACATGGTTGCTCTTAAGAGCGCTGAGGTTCTTGGAACAGTATTTGCTGGAACATCATTCAGCATGGATTACATGACAGACTGGTTTGGAATTCCAGTAATCATGCCAGCTTCTGGTTATACACAGTCAGTTGTACCAGTTGTTTTAGCTGTTTACATTGCAGCAAAGCTTGAGAAGTTCTTCAAGAAGCACATTCCAGATGTAATCAAGACATTCATCGTTCCACTTTGCGTTCTTGGAATTATGATGCCACTTACATATCTTGTAATTGGACCAGTTGCTACAGTAGTTTGTAATTTACTTACACTTATCTTCGGCGGATTATATAACATTCCAGTTATTGGTGGAATTATCGCTGGTGCACTTATTGGTGCTATGTGGCAGGTACTTGTTATCTTCGGTTTACATTGGGGTCTTGTTCCACTTGCAATGATTAACTATGGTTCACTTGGTTATGACTTCATTCTTTCACCATACTTCTGCGTATCATTTGCACAGTCAGCAGTAGTACTTGGTATGATTCTTAAGACAAAGGATCAGAAGCTTAAGGATATCGCTATCCCAGCATTTATTTCAGGATTATTCGGTGTAACTGAGCCATGTATCTATGGTATTACACTTCCAAAGAAGACACCATTCGTTATCTCATGTATCGGTGGTGCAGCAGGTGGTATCATCACAGCAGTAGCAGGTGTTAAGTCTTACACAATGGGTGGTCTTGGTTTATTCGGACTTCCATGCTACATTGATCCAAACACAAACAGCCTTTACAGCATGATTTGGGTAATCATCTCAATTCTTGTTGCAGTAGCAGTTTCATTTACACTTACAATGATTATGTACAAGGACGAGGCTCCAGCAGCTAAGAAGACAGTAGTTTCTGATGCTTCAGGAAACGGTGAAGTTCTTGTAGCTCCAGTAAAGGGCGAGGTTAAGCCTTTAACAGAAGTTTCTGATGCAGCATTTTCTTCAGAGGCAATGGGCAAGGGTATTGCAATCGTTCCAGTAGAAGGCAAGGTATATGCTCCAGCTGATGGAACAATCACAGCTTTCTTCGCAACAGGTCACGCTATCGGTATTACTACAGACAAGGGTGCAGAAGTTATTATCCACGTAGGTATGGACACAGTTCAGCTTGAGGGCAAGGGATTCAATCCTGTAGCTAAGCAGGGTGACAAGGTTAAGAGAGGAGATCTTCTTCTTGAGTTCGATCTCGACTTCATCAAGGAGGCTGGTTACTCTACAGAGACACCTATCGTAATCACAAACTCAGGTAAGTATGCAGATATCATTCCTACAGATTCAGTATCAGTAGAGAGTGGTAATGAGTTAATCACATTACTTTAATATAATCAGGTGGGGCTTTAGGGCCCCACTAATAAATAAGATATACGCAATGAAAGAGAGGCAATAATAATGGGAACATTTAGAGAAGATTTCTTATGGGGAGGCGCAGTTGCCGCAAACCAGTTTGAGGGAGCATGGAATGTAGATGGTAAGGGTGCATCAGTATCAGATATGTGCACAAATGGTAGTCATACAACCCCAAAGAGAATTACAACTACTATTGAGCCAGATACACTTTATCCTTCACACGAGGCAATTGATTTCTATCATCACTATGAGGAAGATATCGCACTCTTTGCAGAGATGGGATTTAAGGTATTCCGTACATCTATCAACTGGACAAGAATCTTCCCTACAGGAATGGAGTCTGAGCCAAACGAGGCAGGTCTTGCATTCTATGACAAGGTGTTTGATTGCTGCAAGAAGCACGGTATTGAGCCACTTGTTACAATTTCACATTATGAGCTTCCATATGCCCTTGTAGAAAAATATAATGGTTGGGAAGGCCGCGAGCTTATCGAGTACTTTATGAATTACTGCAAGGCAATCTTTGCAAGATATCAGGGCAAAGTAAAATATTGGCTCACATTCAACGAAATCAACGCTGGTACAATGCCAATGGGAGCTGTTTTATCTACAGGAACAGTAAAGGGCTACACAGGACCTGTAACAGAGGTTCCAAATAAGCCACAGGAGAGATTCCAGGCTCTTCATCATCAGTTCGTTGCTTCAGCACTTGCTGTAAAATATGCTCATGACAATTACCCAGAGTACAAGATGGGAAATATGATTTGCTTTGTAACATCATATCCAGCTACTTGTAACCCAGCAGATATTATTGCAAATCAGGAGCATATGCGTGAGGTTAACTGGTATTGTTCAGACGTTCAGGTTCGCGGTGAATACCCATCATACTCTAAGAGTCTTTGGGATAGACTTGGTGTTACTATCAAGATGGAGCCAGGGGATGAGGAGATTTTAAGACAGGGAACTGTTGATTTCTATACTTTCAGCTACTACATGTCTAACACAATTAGTGGAAATCCTGATGCCAACGAGGGTGAAGGAAACCTTATCATGGGTGGAAAGAATCCATACCTTGAGTCATCTGACTGGGGATGGCAGATTGATCCACAGGGACTTAGATATGTACTTAATGAGATTTATGACAGATATCGTATTCCACTTATGGTTGTTGAGAATGGACTTGGCGCAAGAGACGAAATCGAAGCTGATGGTTCAATCAATGACGATTACAGAATCGACTATCTTAGAAAGCACATCTCAGAGATGAGAGAAGCTGTAAAGGATGGTGTAGATCTTATGGGTTATACACCATGGGGATGCATTGACCTTGTTAGTGCATCAACAGGTGAGATGGCAAAACGTTATGGTTTCATCTATGTAGAGAAGTATGATGATGGAACAGGAACACTTGCTAGAAGAAAGAAGAAATCTTTCGATTGGTATAAGCAGGTTATCGCTTCAAATGGTGAGAATTTATAATATATAAAATTAGGACTGGCACATAGGTGTCAGTCCTTTTTGTGTTAGGGATATTTATCTTTTTATCTTACCGCTACTGGTTTTCTCAAGAGGCTGATTTAAAAGATTTTTCTTATAGATTCTTTTATATATAGGAAGCTTAGTATTTAATTCAGCTATATATTCTAAGATAGCCTCTGAATTAGATTCGTCTGCAAATATATCAACGGCGATTCTGTCGTTTTCCGCATATACTTTACATTCAGTAATGAAATCGCATTTATAAAGCTCTTTTTCAAGCTCCTCAGGGCTGACATTTTCTCCACCTGAAAGGATAATAAGATTTTTCTTACGTCCGGTGATATAGATGTAGCCATCCTCATCCACATAGCCAAGATCTCCAGTGTGAAGAACGCCATTGATTAATGTAGCTGCGGTTTCTGACGGATTTTTGTGATATCCTTGCATGATTCCAGGACCCTCAGCACAAATCTCATCATCAATGATAGAAACCTTTACATTAGGGTCTGCCATACCTACTGATTTTAGATGATTCTTACAATCAAAGTTACATGAAATATTACCGCAGGATTCGGACATGCCATAGTATTGTCCATAACCTATTCCATTTTCCATTAGAAGCTCCACAGTATTAATATCCACAGGGGCACCTGCTGATACAAGAAGCTTTGCACCACCAAGTCGCTCAAGATGACCTCGGGCAACAGACTTTTTGAAAAGATTTAAGGTGGCTGGTGTTACGACAGCACTGTCTATCTGTTCGTTTTCTAAATCCATAAGAATATTACCAGGATTTATGCTGAGATATGTAGCGCAGCCCTTTTCAAAATGTGTAATCCATCCGTTTATTCCACCGATGTGAAAATAAGGGAAGTTGGTATAAACCTTTAGTCCTTCCAAATTATCAAAAGGTGCATTATCGTCATACATAGCCTTTTCAAAGCCGAAAAGATTTGCGACTGAAAGAACAACACCCTTTGGTCGTCCGGTAGTTCCAGAAGTGTAAACGATAAGAGAAGTAGCTTCTTTTTCCTCCTCAGTGAAATCCGTTAAAGCTACAGCTCCACCATTTTCTTTGAGAAGCTTATCCTTATTGACAAGCTTAATATTTGTAAGACCTGATAATACATCATTATCTACTACCACATAGTCTACTTCTGAATTTTCTATTTCATATTGAAGGTTATCAAGGCTTTCGCGGATATTGAGTGGAACAGCAACAGCTCTGCTGAACATGATTGCTGTAAGAAGCAAGGTGTATTCATAGGAAGAATTGCAGTAGATACCTATCTTTTTATGGGCTAAATCTGTAACTAAATTATTTAGATTATAAGCACAGCTGCTTAATTTTTTATAATAATCCTCGAAGGTGATATTGAAAGATTTGTCACCATCTAAAATTCGAAAAGCAGTATCGCTTCCATACTTTTTGATTTCATTTAAAAACTTAACCATATTAATTATGTCTCCTCATGTATTGCTTAAAATAAAAATGGTATAAAAAGTCAAACCAACTTTTTATACCATAAAGATAGTTCAAATTCAATTGCAAAAGGCCTAAGAAACCACTAAATCACTAAGTTTTTTGCCATAGAAGAAATCTCTTTCAAGCATGTAGAACTCAGTCCACATAGGAAGTGTTTTGCAGATGCTTTCTCTAGGGCATGAATAGTTTTCATCTGAGAGGCAGGCTACAGGAGAGAGGCTTCCTTCCATAAGCTCGATTATTTCGCCTACAGAGTACTCATTTGCAGGGCGAGTGAGCTGATAGCCGCCGCCTTTTCCGCTGACGCCTTTGACAAAACCGCCGTGGACAAGCTCTTTAACAATAATCTCCAAATACTTCTTTGAAATATCCTGACGCTCTGCAATGTCCTTAAGAGGAATGTATTCTTCCTGATTCTGCTGAGCTAAATCTATCATAACTCGAAGTGCGTATCTTCCTTTTGTACTAAACATTTACGTACCTCCTAATCGCTTTTTATTTACACTATTATAACGTAGGTAAATAGGTGAATCAAGAGTTAGGTTTAAATACAAAGATTATGATTTTCGATTGGGATTCTTTCTGCAGCTTGTTCGTAAGCTTTATAAAGTAACTCAAGTTTGTCGGTAGTTATATCAGGCTCGTAGCATACGTTATACTTTTTGGGAACAAAATCTAATAAAACTTCACTGGAAACAAGTAGGTTATCGCAGGATAGCTTATCAAAATCAGAGGGATTATCAATGTAGATAACACTATCAAAAGTGTTATTGGTAAATTCCTTCTTTTCTGTATTAGGTGTTTCTAGCATCACATATTGATAAGGTGCACCCTTAAATTTCTTTTCAGCGGCAGCTTTAAGTCGGTTCAGGTTAGTATTTATCTGGAAAAATAGTGAGTCATTAATGTAGCAGTCAAAAGCTAAAAGTGGTGCAAAGTTACAATCGCCTAAAGAGGCAAAGGTCTTTTTATCTAAGTCGTAGCAAATAAGTGCATCTGCCTGACCATAGTTTTCAAAGCGTGATGGGGGAATTAAAAATACATCGTAATTCTTATCTCCCATGAAGGCTGCAATTGTTTTCATGACATGCATCTGATCTGCAATCTTTAAGATGGAACTACTATCAGAAATGGCAAACCCAACCTGGCTTTTTCTCTTTGAGGCAAGAGCCTTTGCTGCCTGATTAGGAGAGTAGTTTAGAAGATTAATAACCTGTAAAACTCTTTTTCTAGTCTCATCAGATATCTTCAAATCTGTCCTTCCATTTACCACGTATGATACTGTTGCTACAGACACACCAGCTTCCCTTGCAACATCTTTTATGGTGACTTTTTTGCCTGCCATTTTTCTCCTCCGAAGAATTTTTTATTCTCTATTGACATCTAAAAATAAAAATTATACTATGAAGTTAGTTTAAACGATTAAACAAGCTATATCAAGAGCTTGTTTATATTTTTAAAATTTAATTTAAACGGTTAAATGAAACGGAGGGTTTTGCTATGAAGAAAAGAATTGTAAGTTATTTATTATTAGCATGTGTAATCGTAAATGCGGTTTCAATGACAGGTTGCGGAAGTAGCGAGGATATGACTTCAGCTGAGATAAATGCTGAGTCACAGGTGCAGGCGGATGAACACACAGTTACCTTTTATGATTCCGATGGTACTACAGTACTTGATACAGCCACAGTAGCTCATAAAGAAAAGGTAGAAAGCTTTATTCCTGAAAAAGATGGATATACCTTTGTTGGCTGGTTTGCAACACCAAAGCTTACCAGAGAGTTTGATTTTGACAGAGCTATTACTGAGGATACTCCTTTGTATGCAGGTTTTGTCAGCTATACTGAGGACACCAGAGAGTTTTATATTGTAGGTTCTGGTACTTCGGATGTCTTAAGTGAATCAGACTGGGGAAAGGTTATTGGAGAATCCCAGAAGTTCACAAAAGAAGATGTGAAAAATGAAAACGTATATACGATAACCCTTGAGCTTAATGAAGGAGATCAATTCCAGTTTGCTACAGATTCCAGCTGGTCAAATCAGAGAGGCTATGGTTATCTTGAGTCAGGAATGTTTGATGGCACTACATATTTCAAGAATTCGGGAGGCTTGGGAGATACACCTGCTGAGAAGTCGAATATCGAGGTTGCTGTTGCAGGTACATATACCTTTGTACTTACAACTTATCCTGGTGAAGATGTGTACGACGAGGAGGACCCATATTACACAGAGGAAACAAGAGAGAATTTTAACTCAAACCCATATGACAAGATTACCTGGAATTTCGTAGAATAAGGAGTTTTTAGATGAATAAGCACGCACTGTTACATATACCAGAATCGAGATATTGTTTTCCATTATCAAAGGAGGAGGTGGTCATCAGACTTAGAACTGCAAAAGAAGATGCAGAGGCTGGTCTGAAAGTAAAAATCATTTACGGCGTTAAATATGATTACCAAAAGGAAAGATTTACTGAAGAGGTTCCACTTAAATATGAGGATGAGCTTTACGCTTTTTATGAGGTGAAGCTTAATATTAACGACGTAAGATTAGTATATATTTTTGAGCTTGAAGAAAAGGGAAAGAAATATTACTTCAGTGAGGACGGTCTCACCAAGGATTACAACTACGAAGAGTGCTTTTATAATTTCTTCCAGCTGCCATACATTAATGAAAATGATGTGATGCCTATGGTGGACTGGATGCCAGAGACAGTATTCTATCAAATCTTTGTTGATAGATTCTGCGTAGGTGATGAGAACAAAGACATGTCTTACATAGATATGAAATGGGGTGATAAGCCTACACCAAAGAACCATGCAGGTGGGGATTTGAAGGGCATTATCAAGAGACTGGATTACCTTAAGGATTTAGGAATCTCAGGCATTTATCTTACACCTATATTTGAGTCAGAATCCAACCATAAATACAACATCATCAATTACAAGAAAATCGACCCACAGTTTGGTACTACAGAAGATTTGGTAAAGCTTGTAGAAGAAGCTCACAAGCGTGGAATCAAGATTGTTTTAGATGCGGTATTCAATCATTGCAGCGATAAGATGAATGAGTTTGCGGACGTGGTAAAGAAGGGAAAAGCCTCTGAGTTCTATGATTGGTTCATCATAGATGGTGACAAGCTTGATATGAAAAAGCGCAACTTTGAGTGCTTTGCCCATTGTGAGTATATGCCTAAGCTGAACACAGCGGTTCCAGCAGTGCAGCAGTTCCTTTTAGATATTGCAACATACTGGATTGATGTAGCTGATATTGATGGATGGCGACTTGATGTGGCAGATGAGGTCTCTCATGATTTCTGGCGTCAGTTTAGGAAGGCTGTTAAGGCAAAAAAGAAGGATGCAGTAATTATTGGCGAAAATTGGCATGATGCATATCCTGCACTTATGGGAGAGCAACAGGACAGCATTATGAATTACGCATATACGAAGGTATGTCTAGATTACTTTGCAAAAGGAAGATGCGATGAGAAGAAGACAGTTCAGCATTTGAATTCTATTCTTATGCGAAACATGGAGCAGGTAAATTACATGATGCTTAATTTGCTGGATAGCCACGACACATTGCGTTTCTTTACAGAAATCGGAAAAGATAAGAAAAAGCTTGAGACAGCCATAGCGTTAACCATGTTTTTCCCTGGAACACCTTGTATCTACTATGGAACGGAGATTGCTATGGAGGGTGGATATGATCCTGATTGCAGACGTTGTTTTGACTGGGATAAGAACCATTGGGATATAGAGCTTATGGATAAAATCAAGGGCTTATTGGCGCTAAAGAAAAATCCTGTTTTACAATGGGGAGATGTTTCTATAAAACATGAAGATGGTGCGATAAAGCTTGTAAGAAGTTACAATGGAAAAAATGCAATACTTACAATAAAAAGTCCTACCGTATATACGATACAGATGGATGTATAGGGGGAATAGAAAATGAAACGAAAAATAGCAATGATGCTTGTAGCGATTATGTCGCTTGGCCTGTTAAATGGATGTGGTAGTGAAGCTGAAAATTCTAGTGCAGCCAGTGAAGGTTCAACGGCAAACGGTATTTTCAGCGGAGAACTTGAAGAAAATGTTACTATTCAGGTTTTGGAAAATGACACTGCCATTTCAAAGGGATATTTTAGTCAGCTTATAGAGGCTTTTAACAAGGAATATGAGCAGTATGGAATAACAGCTGTTGATGCCAATATGGATCAGTATTTGGATTTGGCAAATGATGGTCCTTATGGTTATGGCCCAGATGTTTTGTATCAGGCAAATGACGTGATTATGCAGTATGCGCAAGGCAAACATATTTTGCCACTTCCAGTGGAGGAGTTGGATTGTTATTCTCAGATTCCAGAAACAGCATGGCAGGCCTATAAGGTTGATGTTGATGGAAGTACTTATACCTGTGGAGTACCAGTAAATGTGCAGGCTCCTATGCTTTACTACAGAAAGGATTTACTGCCTGAGGACTGGAAAGAAAATTGGGATGCAAATTCCAATGATGTGCCAGATATGATAGAGGACTGGAAGAATATGTATGATTTTTCTGTCCAGCGTCATCAGGAAAATTCAGAACAGTATGGATATATGAAGTCCTTATATGATGTGTATTTTTCTAGTGGCTTCCTGTTTTCTTATGGTGGATATATCTTTGGTGATAACAATACAAATCCAGAGGATATTGGATTTGCAGCAGGAGATTCAGAAAAGGGCGCATGGGTATTAAGCCAGCTTGCCAGCACAATGAATGAAGATTGTATTGATGATACTATAACTACTAACGCTTACAGCAAGCTTGCTGATGGTACATATTTTGCAACACTTTCTACTCCTGATACCTACTCAACCTTTTATGATGAATTGGTAAATGAATATGTAGGTCAGGGATTAGCTCAGGCAGAAGCAGAGGAGAAGGCTAAGGAGAATCTTGTTATGACAGGGCTTCCTAAGCTTCCTGAAAGTGGAAATCTTACAGAGGAAAACCCTAAGCTTGTGGATAGTAAAACAATGGGAGGCGTTAATGGATATGCCATTAGCTCTTATACAAAGTACCCAAATGCATGCTTTGCTTTCGTAAATTTTGCCACCAGCTATGAGATGATTATGCTGAGAAACGAGACTCTTGGAATAGCTCCAGCCAGAGAGGACGCAGCCTCAGAATTAGGTGGTCTTTCAAAGGATATGTTTGAAGAGCTTGATAAGGGCAATATTGTACTTATGCCATCTATCAAGGAAGTGAGTCAGATTTGGACTCCAGGTCAGACCTTCTTTACTGATTTGGCAAAGGATGCCTTTAGAAGTGAAGCTGAGAAGAAATATAAGGACTTGGATTCTATGAAAGCAGGTCTTGAGGATATGTGCAATCAGATTCATGATGCGATTTATACCTTGGAATAGAGGAAGAAATAATGTTAGAAGGATTTAAGAATTACATAGGAGTTTTCAAAAATAGTTCGTGGCGTGTAAAGCTTTCAGCTCTTCTCATGGGCAGCGGCCAGATTTTATATGGGTGCATTGCCAAGGGAATCATATTTTTGCTTTTGGAAATTGGATTTATTTCTTACATGCTTGTCAGAGGCGGTAAGGATATCGAGGGCTTCTTTACCTTAGGAACTCAGAAGGCAGATGCCTGGCTTGGAATAGCAGGCGATAATTCAGTAGTAATGCTACTGATGGGTATTTTTGCCTGGATAGTGATGGCGCTTTTTATTGGAGTTTATATCTCGAATTTAAAGGATGTTATTAATATCGAAAATACGATAATTTCAGGAAAGCGACCAAAAGGTTTTAAAGAAGAGCTAAAGGAATTAATAGATAGAAAATTCTATGTAACGGTATTGGTGTTACCTGTGATTGGAATATGTGTTTTTAATATTCTTCCAATTATATTCATGATACTTATTTCATTCACTAATTATGGTGGGAGCACTGTTCCGCCTGAGCTTGTAGATTGGGTGGGCTTCGATAACTTTAAAAAGATACTTACACTCTCAAAGTTTGCTCCTACCTTTATTAGAATACTGGGCTGGAATATTTTATGGGCAGTGGTTTCTACAACACTTAATTATTTTGCAGGAATAGGTCTGGCCCTTTTATTAAATAAAGACTGTGTAAAAGGAAAAGCATTTTTTAGAGCTTTCCCAATTCTGGCTTATGCCATCCCAGGATTTATTACTCTTTTAGCTTTTAAATTTATGTTTTCATATGGTGGTCCTGTTAATCAGCTTATTCGCTCTGTAGGAGGAGTACCAATTGGATTTTTAGATTTGGATGCAAAGTGGATAGCAAGACTGATTGGTCTTTTAGTTAATT
The DNA here is from genome assembly GCF_900100545.1 of Pseudobutyrivibrio sp. 49. Lineage (GTDB taxonomy): Bacteria > Bacillota > Clostridia > Lachnospirales > Lachnospiraceae > Pseudobutyrivibrio. The sequence goes on along the minus strand of NZ_FNDP01000008.1, from coordinate 82,309 downwards.
GTTGGATAAGTGTTCCAGCTATTATGCTACTGGCAACAGGACATTTATCAAACAGAGATATGTCTTTATATGAGGCAGCCAGAATAGATGGAGCTACTTCTTTTCAGCAGTTTAAGAAGCTGACCTTACCATTTATGCTCTTTGCCACTATGCCAGTGCTTTTAGGACAGTTTATTGGAAATTTCAATAATTTTGGTATTTTCTATTTCTTGAGAGGTGGATTATATCTTGATGGATATTTCCTTGCCAGCGATACAGATTTGCTGATTAACTGGCTATACAATCTTTCAATCGACAATAATTATTACTGCATAGGAGCAGCAATAAGTTTGATAATATTCATTATCACTTCAGTGATTTCACTTGCAGTTTATGTGAACTCACCATCCTTTAAAGAGGAGGATACATTCCAATGATGAAAAAGCAGAGCTTTGGGAAGGTCTTTGATGCAGTATGGACCTATGCCCTTCTTATAGTGGTTGGATTTATATTTTTCTTTCCTTGTCTTTGGATAGTGCTGGCTTCCTTTTCAAAATCAGGAAGTATTTATTCCTTTGAAGGATTTTTCCCGACCACCTATAGCATAGATACTTTTAAGAAATTATTTACTGATACCACCATGTACAATTACCCAAGATGGTTTTTTAATACTTTATTTGTGGCAGCAGGAAGCTGTATTTTGGGCACCTTTCTTACAATACTTACAGCTTATACCATGTCCAGATTTGAGTTTAGGGCAAGAAAACCAATGATGAAAACTACCATGGTTCTTGGTATGTTTCCATCCTTTATGGGAATGACTGCGGTATACATTCTGATGACACAGTTTGGCTTAATCAATCAGATTTGGGGATTGATTTTAATCTACGCTGCTGGAGCGCCTATGGGGTATCTCACACAAAAAGGATTTTTCGATACTATTCCCAAGGCAATAGATGAGGCAGCCAAAATAGATGGAGCAAATTCAGCCCAGATATTTTGGAAGATTAATCTACCATTGTCAAAACCGATTATCGTATATACGGCATTAACTTCCTTTACCTGGCCATGGTCGGATTTTATCTTGCCTAAGCTTTTACTTAAAGAAAAGGATTTATACACCGTTGCCGTTGGTTTAATGAGTCTTGACGAAACAGAATTTTCAAGATTTGCAGCAGGAAGTGTGTTTATTGCTGTTCCTATCGTAATTTTGTATTTTGCCCTTGTTAAAAACATGGTTAATGGTATAGCAGAGGGTGCTGTTAAGGGATAGACGAGGACACGGGGGATGATTATGAAACCAGTTGTGAAAAATGAAATTATAGATGCATTGAAAACAGTAGGTCTGACTAGAGGTGATGCTGTCATGGTTCACACCTCTCTTGGTCAGATTGGCTATGTATGTGGTGGCGCCCAAACTGTTATTGAGGCACTGATAGAAGTAGTTGGACAGGAAGGCACAATCATGATGCCTACCCAGTCCTGGAAAAATTTAGATCCTGATACTGGAGTCCACTGGGATGTGGACGAACAGTATTGGAATATAATACGAGAGAACTGGCCAGCCTATGACAAAAAAATAACCCCAACAAACACCATGGGTGCCACGGCGGAAAAGTTCCGTCAGTGGCCAGGAGCTCTTCGTAGTGACCATCCTGCCAGGTCTGTAGCTGCCTGGGGAAAGCATGCCAGCTATCTCACAGAAAATCACGACCTGTGTGATATTTTTGGTGAGGAATCTCCAGTAGGAAAGCTGTATAAGCTTGATGGTAAAGTGCTGTTAATAGGCGTTGATTATGATAAGAACACCTCAATTCATCTGGCAGATGTGAGAGCTGATTATAAGAGCAAGCATAATACAATCGAGCATAGTGCCGTGATGGAAGATGGCAAGCGCATATGGAAATCCTACGAGACACTATTTGTGGATGGAGAGGATTTTGTTGATATAGGTGCCGCCTTCGAGGAGAAGAATACTGTAAAAAAGGCAGAGCTTGGAGGCACTGTTATCCGCTGTATGAGCCAAAGGACACTAGTAGATTTTGCTGTCAAATGGATAGAAGAGAATAGGGAATAAAAAGTTTCATCAACACGTCACATTTCTTAAATATATTCTTGGTAAAATGCTACCATGAGCAGTGTGTGTTTGTTCATGGAGGCATTTTATGACGATTCAGTTGGAGACACAGATAAAACCTTTCATATTATTGATTCTTGCGGTATGCCTTATATCCTTGAATGTAATTTTTGCAAAAACTAATGAAAGCATAGGTAGCAAACGAGAGGTTATGTCCTTTAAGGGAATGCTTGTATCCTTTATGATATATGCTCTTGTTGATATAAGATTACTTATTGGAGATGGATTTTACACAATGTTCCCAAGAACAATTGTCCTTTTTATAGTGGCACTTGGTTTTGGGGTTATGTCCCTAGCCTGTTATTTTTGGTTTATTCATGTATCTTCAAATATTAATCCTAAGATAAAAAAGAAGCAGATTAAATCCTTTAATTTATGGGATACATTGGCGATAATACCACTTGCAATTGTTGTAAGCTTACTTTTTACGCCGCTTCATGTTTTTGTGTACGACATAGTAGATGGTATGCTGGTGTTTACTCCCATGCTGTCCTTTATTTTGTTTTTGGATTATGTGTATCTGGTGTCTGCAACTATTATTTCTATTAGGAATAGGAGACGAGCCAAGAATAGACTTGAAAAGAAGAAATATGGTAGTCAGATTCTGTTTATTGTGTTCTTTACCGTCAGCGGAATACTTATAGGATTTTTATTGAATCTTCCTGCAATAGAGCTTTGTGTAATTCCTATTGTTATAAAGTTGTTTGTAGAGCTTCAGGATTCTCAGATTTACACAGATGCTTTGACAAAGCTTAATAACAGGAGACGTATTACAGAATATATAAATAATGAATTGGCAAACTGTGATGAGGAAAACCCTCTTACAGTTATCTTGTTGGATATTGATTATTTTAAGAGCATTAATGATGTCTTTGGACATGATGAGGGAGATAGAGCGTTAATTGTCTTTTCAGATGCTCTGAAAGAAATTTTTAGGGGATATGATGCTATCGTTGCAAGATGGGGCGGAGATGAATTTGTAGTGGCCAGCAAAAATGAAATAGCTGCTACGGATGTAAGAGCAAGGCTTGAGGAAGTGCTACATAATAATAATGAACTGACCTATGCACTTTCCTTTAGTGTAGGTGCATATAAGTGTTCAACATCAAGCATGACATATGAGCAGGTATTTAACGAAGCAGATGAATTATTATATAAGGATAAGGAAGCTCAGCATAGAAGACGAGCAGATTTTAATGATACGCTAAATAATTTAAAAGCATAAGGTAGATAGCAGATTTTTTATTAGTAGCGCAACCGGGGGTTGCGCTATTTTTGCGTTTAAGATAGTAGAATTTGCACGAAATATCGTGGGAACTATGCGGTTTGGAAAACAGCCTTTGCTAAAATAAAAATAGATGACAAATAAATAACAGGAGGTAAGGGAGTAAAACTATGGGAAGATTGAAAAAAGGGTTTTTTGCAAAGTCTGCAAGTGTAGGGCTTGCAGCAGCAACTGTCTTGTGCCAGGTTGGTGTGGCTATTCCTGCAAAAGCGGAGGAAGAGAAAAGCTGGAAGGAAACCAGCCTTATTGAAAATGGTGATTTTGAAACAGGTGATTTATCGGGATGGACTGTTGAAATGCCAGAAGATGATGGAGACAGTGCAGGCTGTAAAATCAAAGTTGATCAGTGGGCAAGCAACAACACAACAAACATATTCAACTACTGGAACAACAAGGAAGAAGCAGTTTCACTTGAGCTTTCGCAGACTGTAGATGCAGTTCCAGCAGGTACCTACAAGCTTTCTTTTGAAGCAGATGGTGCTGAGAGCGAAGCAGGTGTCTCAGTATCTATTAATGGTGAGAGTGTTTCAATTAAGACCACCGGCTGGGATAGCTGGTCCACTTTTACAACAGAAGAGTTTACTTTGGAAGAAGAGGAGGATTTAACTGTTGCTCTAAGTGGAGATGTAGCTGCAGGTTATTGGGGAGATGTTGATAACTTCGTACTCTATTCCTTAAAGGAATCATCAGATGACGACGAAAAGGATGATGATAATAAAGATGAGGAAGAGGATAACAAGATAGAAGCTGATATTAACGTAGAGAAGGTACCAGGCTGTGATGCAAACTTTATCACAGGTGTCGATGTGAGCTCATATCTTTCTGAGAAAAACAGTGGTGTTAAATTCTACGATTTCGATGGAAATGAGCTTAGTAATCAAGGGTTCTTTGAGTTTTTAAAGGATTGCGGAGTTAACTACGTCAGACTCAGAGTATGGAACGACCCAACAGATGAAAATGGTAATGGCTATGGCGGTGGAAACTGCGATATCGATTCAGCGGTAAAAATGGGAAGATGGATTTCTAATGCTGGAATGAAGGTACTCATTGATTTCCATTACTCAGATTTTTGGGCTGACCCTGGAAAACAGACTGCACCAAAGGCGTGGGCTGGAATGACTGTAGAGGAGAAGGCAAAGGCTTGCCAAAAATTCACATCAGAAAGTCTACAGAAGCTTTTAGATGCAGGTGTTGATGTAGGAATGGTTCAGATTGGTAATGAGACCAATAATGGTGTGGCAGGAGAAAAGTCATGGGCTAATATGGCTAAAATCTTTTCTGCAGGAAGTAAAGCTGTTAGAACTGTAGCAGAGAAGAATGATAAGGATATCTTAGTAGCCGTTCATTTTACAAACCCAGAGACAAGCGGCAGATATGAAGGCTATGCAGCTAATCTTGAGAAATATGAAGTAGATTATGATGTTTTCGCATCTTCATACTATTCATATTGGCATGGAACACTTGCAAATCTGAAAAATGTTCTTTCTAATATAGCAGATAAATACAATAAGAAAGTAATGGTTGCAGAAACTTCTTATGTACATACCTTAGAGGATGGCGATGGTCATACCAATACTGAATATGAGGGGAAAAGCGGAGATGCTTTAAATTATGACATCTCAGTTCAGGGACAGGCAGATTCTGTTCGCAGTGTCATTAGCACTGTAGCTTCAATTGATAATGGTATTGGTGTTTTCTATTGGGAGCCAGCATGGATTCCAGTAAATGTATATGACAAGGATGCTGATAATGCAGAGGAAGTCCTTGCTTCAAATAAGGAAGCATGGGAGAAATATGGTTCAGGCTGGGCATCATCTTATTCCGGAAAATACGATAAGGATGCCAGAGATTGGTTTGGAGGTTCAGCAGTAGATAACGAGGCATGGTTTAATTTCGAAGGTCATGCCCTTCCGTCAGCAAGGATTTATAGCTATGTAAGAACAGGTGCATCTGCTCCATTATCGGTTTTACGAATTGATGTTGAGGATGTTATCTTCGAACTTGGAGATGAAGTAAAGCTTCCAGAGAATGCCAAGGTAGTATATAACGATGGTTCTGAAATAGAAGTAGCCATTACTTGGGATACTGAAGCCCTTACAGCAGCAGTAAATAGCGGAGCAGGTGAATATACAATTAAGGGAACAGTAACAGTCCTTGATAAAGAGGAAGAAGTTACCTGCAAGCTTACAATCAATCCTAGAAATCTTCTTGCTAATCCAGGTTTTGAGGATGGCAACACAGTATGGACCATTAAGGATGATGGAAATACTGATGGAAAAAACGGCGTAGCAATTCAGGCTGATTCATCTAATGTCAGAACTGGAACAATGAGTTTGAAGTTCTGGGATAATGAAAGCATCGATTACACAGTCGAGCAGGAGGTTACCTTAGATAAAGGTATCTATAAGCTTGGTGCTTATGTAGAAGGTGGAGACTGCGGAGATGATGCAGACTTAAAGCTTTATGCTAAGGTTGGAGAGGATAGCTTTGAGACTCCAACAGGTGTAACAGGATGGCAGAATTGGGCTAATCCACAGGTAGAGGAAATAAAGGTTAATGCAGATGGCACTACCGTAAAAGTCGGTGTTTCAGTAAAGGCTGTAGCTGGTGGCTGGGGCGCATGGGATGATTTCTATCTTTATCGCACAGGAGATGTTATTGAGGAAGTTGAACCAGGAAAGGATGATGACAATGGCGAGGTAGATAATCCTGGAGAGAATAATGAGCCAACTCCTACAGTTACACCAACTCCTGAGGATAAACCTAAGGAGGACGAAAAGGTTGATCCAGCTAAAGAGGCGCAGGTTGTAATTGAACAGGTTGTAAAATGTGTTAAGAAGGTAGTAGAGGTAATAAAGCCAGTAATCAAGCCTATAATAAAGGCTGTGACAAACATCTTTAAGAAGATTTTTGGCTGGTGGTAAAAGTATTATTGGGGGATTCCAGAAATGGAATCCCTTATTTTTGTAGAGTTTTCAGAATTTTAACCATTTAAACATATATTTGTCGTATAATTTCTTTGTGGTGTGCAGTGGGGCTGCTTTTCAGTAAAGGAGAGGGAACATGGCAGAGAAACCAAAAACTAAGAGTGCCAAGACTCAGTCAGGCATTAATCCAAAGGATAGTGTAAAGACCAAACTTATAGTTATTATGGCTTTACTTGTGGCAGTTCCTTTGATTGTCGCCATCTTTATTAGTTATTTGTCATCATCTAATAAGGCAAAAAAAGATGCTTTGGAATTGCTTGAGACAACATCTAAGTATGTTGAAAAGGAATATGAACAGATTATAAGAGAAAATGTTGATTCTCTACAGATGTTCGCCACATCTCCAAGTACTATGAATTATATGGAATATTATGGTACTGATGGAACCAATATTCCAGATGCACTAATTCAGGCACATATGGCTCAAATTAATACAATAATTAATGATGGAAACGATAGCGTAGTATTAACTTTGGTGTCAGGTCAGCAGATTCTTAGAACTGATGGTGGCGACTGCGTTAATATTGCAGATCGTGAATTCTTCCAAAGAGCAATATCTACAGGAAAGCCTGCAGTATCAGGTGTTATTGTTAGTAAGTCTTCAGGAGCAAGAGTAGCCATTATTGCTGTACCTATTTTTAGTGAGAGTGGCGAGGTTATTGGCGAGTGCCAGAGGAGTATAGATTTATCAGTTCTTCATGAGTTTTTGGCAGCCAATATAAGTGACGGTTATATCGTGGATCAGAATGGTATCATGGCTGCACATGCTCAGTTTGATATTGGCCCTGATGAAGAGTATGATATGAGCTCTGGCGAGTTTGTAACATCTTCTGAATCAAGTGGTTTGTTTGAACAGGCTTTCAGTGGTGTTAATACCTACAATGCATGGGTAAAAGAGCCTATAACAGGATATTCAGTGATAATCGCCCAGCAGGAAGAGGAGATTACGTCTTCAGCTAATAAGGCTGCAATATCTGTAGTGATTATAGGTGTAATCCTGCTGATAATAGCAATTATTATTTCCCTTGTTATGGCAACAAGTTTTACAAACCCAATCCTTGCTGTTACAAATACAATTACTGAATTGGCAGATGGTCGATTTAAGAAAATAGATGGATATTCAAACCGTAAAGACGAATTTGGTGAGATTGTCCGTAGCACCAATTCCGTTATTGATAAATTAGGTGCTATTGTTTCTGCTATTAAGCATTCAGCTGCTACAGTTACAACCTCTTCAGAAGATTTGGCAGATATGGCAAATCAGATTGCTGCCACAACTGATACTGTGGCAACGGCTGTTCAGGAAATTGCAACAGGTGCTGTTCAACAGGCTGAAGAAATTCAGGAAGCTGCTGAGAACGTAGGAAAGATTACAGATGCTGTAACAGGTGTTCAGTCATCTACTGAAAATATGGAATGTCTTGCAGGCAAGATGAAGGATGCGTCCCAGACCTCAAGCAAGTCACTTCTTAATCTTCAGGATTCAAGTAGTGACATGACAGAAAAGATTGAAGAAATTGCAAGAACAATTTCTGCTACAAAGGATGCTGTTACAAGTATCAATGAAAGCGTAGAAGGTATTTCAGGAATTGCTTCTCAGACAAACCTTCTTTCACTTAATGCTAGTATCGAGGCAGCCCGTGCTGGTGAAGCTGGTAAGGGCTTCGCAGTCGTTGCTGAGGAAATCAGAAAGCTTGCAGATGATTCTGACAGCATGGCTCAGGATATCAGAACACAGATGGATATCCTTCTGAAGCAGTCTGAGGCAGCCGTAGCAGCAGCTAATCTTGTAAAGCAGGGTAATCTGGAACAGCAGGAAGCTATTGGTGGAACCCTTGAATCTGTTAATGGTATGCTTGAGGATATCAATGGTACTGTTGATGGGGTTAAGGAGATTGCAGGTGGCGCAGAAACCTGTGTATCTTCTAATGACATCGTATCTGATGCAATGTCATCTCTTTCAGCTATTTCAGAAGAGAACGCTGCATCTTCAGAGACGACAGGTGCATCTGTTCAGGAGCTTTCAGCTACAGTTTCGAGTCTTGCAAATTCTGCTGATGACTTGAAGGAGATTGCTGTTAAGCTTAGCGAAGAGATTTCCTTCTTTAAGGATGATACAGAGTAAATAAATTACGAAAAATGAGGTAGCTAGGGCAAAATGCCCTAGCTATTTTTTGTTATAAAGCTAATTGATAACGAACTATAAATTTTCCCGATTATTAAACCTATTGACGCAGTAGGTAAATAGGTTTAACATACCAACATGTAAAGGATATGAGGCACAAAACAATGGGAGAGAGGAGGCCAGCATGAAAAGTGTACTTTGTTTTGGGGATTCAAACACATACGGATTAAAGCCAGATGGCAGTGGACGATATGAGAAGAATGAAAGATGGACAGGTATTCTTTCACAGATGCTTGATTATAACGAATACGAAGTGATTGAGGAAGGACTTGTTGGTCGAACCACAGTGTTTGAGGACAGCACAAGAATTGGTCGCAACGGTTCAAAGCTTCTTCCTGTTTTACTAGAGAGTCACGGTCCTGTTGATACAGTAGTGTTGATGCTTGGCACAAATGATTGTAAGACAGTTTATAATGCATCACCTGCACTTATAGCCAGAGGAACAGAAATTCTTCTTAAACAGATAAAGGCAAATAACAGAAATGCAAAAATTTTGTTATTGTCTCCAATTTTCCTGGGGGAACAGGTTTGGAAACAGGAGTATGACCCAGAATTTGATGAGAAATCAGTGGTTACATCAAAAGAACTTAAGGCAGTATTTGCAAAGTTGGCAGAGGAATTTGATTGTATGTTTTTGGCAGCATCTGATGTGGCGAAGCCTTCAGAAACGGATCAGGAGCATATGGACGTAGAAAGTCACAGGTTCCTTGCAGAAGCTGTTTATAAAAAATTGATAGCAGCATAAAAATCAAAATAAAAAATGAAAAGAGGAAGATTGAAATGAAAAAGAATTTTGTAAAAAGATTAACAGGTGGACTTTTAGTAGCAGGACTTGTAGGAGCTGCACTTACTGGTTGCGGCTCTAGCGCATCAACAAATGAGGTGGCAGCAACAGGCGAGGATACAGTAGAGGCTGACTCAAACGCAGGCTTTAGAACCTTAGATGAAATTAAGGAAAGTGGAACAATTAACATCGGCGTTTTTTCAGATAAGAGCCCATTTGGTTTTGTGGATGAGAATGGCGAGTATGCTGGATATGATGTTTATTTTGCAGAGCGTATCGGCAAGGACCTTGGTGTAGAAATCAATTACGTATCTACAGAGGCAGCAAACAGAATTGAGTACCTTCAGACAGGAAAGGTAGATATCATCCTTGCAAACTTCACAGTTACAGAAGAGAGAGCACAGGAGGTTGATTTTGCACTTCCATATATGAACGTAGCCCTTGGTGTAGTTTCACCTGATTCAGCAGTAGTGGAAAGCCTTGATGACCTTGGAGCAGATGATCAGATTATCGTAATTTCTGGTACAACTGCTGAGACCTATCTTACAAAGAATTATCCAGATATCAAGCTTCAGAAGTACGATGCTTACGCAGAGGCAAAGACAGCCTTTGAAAATGGCAACGGCGTAGCATGGGCAAATGACAACACAGAGGTTATCGCCTTCTCACTTGAGAACGAGGGCTATACAGTAGGTATCCCATCACTTGGTGATCAGGATACAATCGCACCAGCTGTAACAAAGGGTAATGAGACACTTCTTAATTGGCTCAATGAGGAGATTGAATCACTTGGTTCAGAGAACTTCTTCCACGCTGATTATGAGGCAACTCTTCTTGATACATACGGTGCTGATTATGAAGACACACTTGTTTTAGAGGGTGGCAAGTAAAAAAATCGTAATTACGATATGAAAGGAACAGTTAACCTGAAGTAATGGATAAGGATATTCTTATTGAATATCTCCCACTATATAAGGATGCACTTATATTAACACTTAAAATTGGATGGCAGGGCATAATACTAGCTTTCGTGATAGGACTAATCGGCTCTGCCATCTTACATTTTAAGGTGAAGGTGCTCAAAACAATTGTGGGAGTATATATTGAAATTTTCAGAAACACACCACTTTTGGTGCAGCTATTTTTTATTTATTTTGCTTTGCCAAAGGTGGGCATACAAGTTACAGCAGAAGCCTGCGGTGTACTTGGACTTGGTCTCTTAGGCGGAGCCTACATGATTGAGACTTTTAGAAGTGGAGTGGAGGCAATACCTGTAATTCAGACTGAGAGTGCAGCAAGCCTTGGAATGAGTAAGCTTCAGATTTTGTGGCATGTAATATTGCCACAGGCTATTACTATAAGTATTCCTGGACTTCTTGCAAACGTAATCTTCTTATTAAAGGAGACCTCAGTATTCTCCACAATCAGTCTTATGGACCTGATGTTTACAGCAAAGGATCTGATTGGAATGTATGCAAAAACAATAGAATGCCTTTTCCTTTTGGTGGTGTTCTATCTGATAATGCTTCTTCCTATATCTATCATAGGGGCAGTAGTAGAAAGGAGGATGCGTTATGGCCAGTTTGGGGATTGATGTTTTATTTAAAGGAACCAATTTCCTTAGACTTCTTCAGGGACTTTGGGTATCAATAGAAATCAGTTTGATTTCAGTAGTTCTTAGCATCCTGCTTGGATTATTAGTAGGTGTTTTGATGACAGTAAATAACAAGGTATTACATGCAATTCTTAAGGTCTATCTTGAGACAGTAAGAATCATGCCTCAGATGGTACTTTTATTTATTGTTTACTTTGGAACCACAAGAGTTTTTGGCTGGGATATGTCGGCTGAGACATCAGCTATATTCGTATTTACGTTTTGGGGAACAGCAGAGATGGGAGATTTGGTTAGAGGTTCAATAAAAAGTATTCCAGCTATCCAATTTGAATCTGCATGGGCTCTTGGAATGGATAAGGTACAGACATATTTTTACATTATTCTTCCGCAGACAGTCAGACGTCTGATTCCACTTTCAATAAATCTAATTACAAGAATGATTAAGACCACATCCCTAGTTATGATGATTGGTATTGTAGAGGTTTTGAAGGTGGCTCAGCAGATTATTGAGGCAAATAGAAAGACTTCACCTAATGCAGCATTTGGAGTCTTCCTGGTGGTGTTTTTACTATATTTCATAGTGTGCTGGCCTATAAGCAGGCTTGCCACTTACTTGGAAAAAAGGTGGGCATAGATGAGTGAATTATTAAAGGTTACACATTTACATAAGGAATTCGGACCGAATGTAGTTTTAAAGGACATTAATTTGTCGGTAAAAAAGGGAGAGGTAGTTGTTATCATTGGTCCTTCCGGCTGTGGTAAAAGTACATTCCTTCGATGTTTGAACGGATTGGAGGAGATTCAGAGCGGAGTAATCACAGTAGATGGACTTCCTGTAGAAGCAGGCAAGCGCGATATTACAAAGCTTCGACAGAAGATTGGAATGGTGTTCCAGTCCTACGAGCTTTTCCCTCATATGACTGTTTTGGAAAACATTATCTTAGCGCCAACTAAGGTGCAAAAGCGTACAAGGGAGGATGCTACAAGAGAAGCCTTAGAGCTTTTAGACAAGGTAGGTCTTGTAGATAAAAAGGATTATTATCCACGTCAGCTTTCAGGAGGACAGAAGCAGAGAGTGGCAATCGTAAGAGCGCTTCTTATGCATCCAGAGGTGATTTTATTTGATGAGGTCACAGCAGCCCTTGATCCGGAAATGGTTCACGAGGTGTTAGAGACAATGATTGCACTTGCAAAAAGCGGTTCGACAATGTTGATTGTCACTCATGAAATGGCGTTTGCCAAGGCGGTGGCAGACAGAATTATCTTCTTAGACAAGGGAGATATTGTTGAAGAGACAAGTGATGTGATAGATTTCTTTATCCAGCCTAAGACGGAGAGAGCTCAGAAATTCCTGAAGACGTTTGCATATGAATAAGCTCCAGCTATAAATTATATTGATAACCAGCTATTATTTTTATCTATTTCACATATTTAAGAAAACAGTGGTATAGTTAAGTCATCTTTTAGGAAAGGAGCAAGACATATGAAAAAGCTTATGAGACATACAATGATGTACATGTGCATGCGTCGAATGCTTATCTCCCAGGCAGCTAATGATGGTTCTGGTGCGATGGCTTTATGTCTTGCGCCTGTTACGGAGTAAATCACTGAGAGTTGATTGAACCATTGCCTGGGAGTCAAAAACCTGGCAATGGTTTTTTTATTGCCATTTTAGATATGAGGAGAGATAGAAATGCACGAGATAGAAATTAAAAATCTTTCAAAAAGCTTCGTAGACAAAGATACAAAGGTAGATGCCTTAAGAGACATCAACATCACAGTTGATAAGGGTGATATCTTTGGAATCATAGGAATGTCTGGAGCAGGAAAAAGTACTTTGATTCGATGTATAAACTATTTGGAGAAGCCTACAAGTGGTCAGGTTATCGTGGAAGGAAAAGAGCTGGGACAGCTTAATGAAAAGGAGCTTAGAGAACAGCGCCAGGATATCGCCATGATATTCCAGCACTTCAATTTACTTCAGCAGAAGAACGTTATTGATAACATCATTTTTCCACTTGTTCTTCAGGGAGTTAAGAAGAAGGAAGCCAGAGAAAAAGCCTTTGAATTACTTTCAAAGGTAGGACTTGAGGATAAGGCAAAGTCTTATCCATCGCAGCTTTCAGGTGGACAACAGCAGAGAGTTGCTATCGCAAGAGCCCTTGCAGCAGATCCAAAGATTCTTCTTTGTGACGAGGCAACAAGCGCACTTGACCCACAGACAACAGCATCGATTCTTACACTTCTTAAGGAGATTAATAAGGAATACGGAATTACGATAGTTCTTATTACGCATCAGATGTCAGTAGTAAAGGCTATTTGTAATAAGGTGGCAGTCCTTGAAGAGGGACAGCTCATCGAAAGCGGAAGACTTGAGGATGTCAATCTTCCAGAGGACAAGTTTTTTTGGCTGAATAAAGAAAATGAGCTGAAGAATAAAGAGTTCGAGAAAGCTGGCATTAAGGAGGTAAGAAATTATGTGGGATAGCACAACAATTAACATGATATTAGAGGGAATTGTTGGAACAGTATACATGAGTATAGTTTCTACATTCTTTGGATATATATTGGGACTTCCAATGGGAGTACTACTTACAATTTCAGACAAGAATGGCTTAAAGCCAAATCCAGTGCTTTATAAGATTTTAGATGCGATTTCAAACGTTGTACGATCTGTACCATTTTTAATTCTTCTCATTCTGTTAATACCATTTACAAGACTTGTAGTTGGAAAGTCTTACGGCACCACAGCTACAATCGTTCCACTTGTAATCAGTGCAGCACCATACATTGCAAGAATGGTGGAGTCTTCACTTAAGGAAGTGGATGAGGGTGTTATTGAAGCAGCAAAGGCAATGGGAGCTTCAAACACCCAGATAGTTTTTAAGGTTTTATTAGTAGAGGCCAGAACCTCACTTATCACCAACGCGACAATAGCCCTTGGTACTGTCCTTGGATATTCAGCAATGGCAGGCACCATAGGCGGTGGCGGACTTGGCGACATCGCAATCCGCTACGGATACTATCGATATCAGGCAGATATCATGATTGTTACAGTTATCTTGCTTATTGCATTGTTCCAGATTTTCCAGAACACTGGAATGTTTATAGCAAGAAAGCTTAACCATAAAATTTAAATGAAACAGGACACAATTAGCATTACACAATAAAGGAGAAAGAACTATGAAAAAGAAATTATTGGCAGGACTTTTAACAACAACATTTGCAGTAGCAGCACTTACAGGCTGCGGTAGCGCAAACAAAGAGGAGACAGCTGCAGAGCCAGCAGAGGCTACAACAGAAGAAGCTGCAGATAAAGCAACTGGTGAGCTTACAACAATCAAGGTAGCTGCATCAGCTACACCTCATTCAGAGATTTTAGAGTTTGCAGCTCCACTTCTTGAGGAGAAGGGATACAAGCTTGATGTTACAGTCTTTGATGATTATGTACAGCCAAACCTGGTAGTAGAGTCTGGTGAGTTTGATGCAAACTACTTCCAGCATGTTCCATATCTCGACAGCTTCAACGAGGAGCAGGGAACACATCTCGTAGATGCAGGCGATATTCACTATGAGCCATTTGGAATTTACCCAGGTACAAAGGCATCTCTCGATGATGTTGCTGATGGTGATGTAATCGCTATCCCAAATGATACAACAAACGAGGCTAGAGCACTTCTTCTTCTTCAGGACAACGGACTTCTTACACTTAAGGAAGGTGCAGGTCTTACAGCTACAATCAACGACATTACAGAGAATCCTAAGAACATCGAGTTCCAGGAGCTTGAGGCAGCTCAGGTTGCACGTGTAAAGGATGAGGTTGCATACGTAGTTCTTAACGGTAACTATGCTCTTGAGGCAGGCTTCTCAGTAGCTAAGGATTCTATCGCATATGAGGCTTCTGATTCAGAGGCGGCAAAGACATACGTTAATATCATTGCAGTTGCTGAGGGCAACGAGAACAATGACGGAATTAAGGCTTTAGTAGAAGTTCTTAAGTCTGATGACGTTCAGAAGTTTATTAACGATACATACGATGGAGCAGTAGTTCCATTCTAATGTGAATAACGACATTTTTAATTAATCCTCCGAGGGTCAGCTTAGCTGGCCCTTTTTTCATCTATTTATAGAGGATTCGTTTGACAATTGTGAAAATTTATGGTATTTAACTGAATTTTCATATTTCTGCCCTATAATTCACTTAGTCATCAATAGTAACCTGTTGATTTTGTATGAGGAGTGTACTATGGGAAAGAAAAAAGAAAAGCCAACAAATCCAGCAAAGTCTGGTATAGCTGCCAAAGATAGTATTAAGACTAAGCTTATACTTATCATGGCTTTACTTGTAGCTGTTCCATTACTTATTTCTATAGCGATTAGCTATAGTAATTCAAGAACTAAGGATAAAAATGATGCCTTAGAATTATTGAACATGACTGCAAGAATGGTAGAGACCGAGTTTGCAGAAATTGTTGTGCAAAATACTGCAGCTCTTCAAACTTTTGCCACTGCACCTAGTACGATAAATTACCTTGAAAATTATCATACTGAGAATCAGCCAGTGCCAGATGATGTAATGCTTGCCCATATGGATGCCATCAATGAGTTTATCAATGATGGTAATACCAGTATGATTTTTACTCAGCTCAATGGTGATCAGATGCTGAGAACTGATAGAAAAGAGCTTGCAAATATTTCTGATAGAGAATATTTCCAGGAGGCTGTTTCAACTGGAAAGCCTGCAATCTCTAATGTTCAGGTAAGTAAGAAGGCTGGAAACCGTATCATGATTATCTGCGTTCCTGTATATAACGAGGCAAAAACTCAGGTAATTGGTACCATTCAGCGAAGCTATGATTTGAATCGATTACATGAATTCCTTGCAGAGAATATCTCTGATGGTTTTATTGCTGATCGTGCTGGTATGATGGTAGCTCATGCTCAGTTCGAAATTAGTCCAGAGGAAGAATACGATTTAAGTTCTTTTGGATTTGTAGGTTCTAGTGAAAGTAGTGGTGTTATTGAATCAGAATTTGACTCAGGGCTTACATATATGTCTTGGGTAAAAGAGCCAATGACAGGATACGTTGTAGCGGCCTCAAAGACTCACTCTGATATTATGGCATCAGCTAATAGATCAGCAATGACAACTGTATTTGTAGGACTTATATTGCTTGTAATATCTATCGTTATCTCACTTATTATTGCAACAAGCTTTACAAGACCTATTCTTGCTGTTACAGCATCTATCACTCAGTTGGCAGATGGTCGTTTCAAGAAGATTGATGGTCATGAAAAACGCAAGGATGAATTTGGTGAAATTGTCCGTAGTACAAACTCCGTTATTGATAGATTAGGAAGCATTGTTGCTTCAATTAAGAATTCTGCTTCTACTGTTACAACGTCATCTGAAGATTTGGCTGATATGGCAAATCAGATTGCTGCCACAACAGACACTGTTGCAAATGCCGTTCAGGAAATTGCTACAGGTGCTGTTCAGCAGGCTGAGGAAATTCAGGAAGCAGCGGAGAATGTTGGAAAGATTACAGATGCTGTAGCTGGCGTTCAGAATTCTACCGACAACATGGAAACTCTTGCAGGCAAGATGAAGGATGCTTCACAGGCTTCAAGCAAGTCACTTCTTAATCTCCAGGATTCAAGTAGTGACATGACAGAGAAGATTGAAGAAATTGCTAAAACAATTTCCGCTACAAAAGATGCTGTTACAAGCATTAACGAGAGCGTAGAGGGTATTTCAGGAATCGCTTCTCAGACAAACCTTCTTTCACTTAATGCAAGTATCGAGGCAGCACGTGCCGGCGAGGCTGGTAAGGGATTCGCGGTTGTTGCTGAGGAAATTAGAAAGCTTGCTGATGATTCAGACAGCATGGCTCAGGATATTAGAACTCAGATGGATATCCTTCTGAAGCAGTCTGAGGCAGCCGTTGCAGCAGCTAACCTTGTTAAGCAGGGCAACTTAGAGCAACAGGAAGCTATCGGAGGAACCCTCGAATCTGTTAACGGAATGCTTGAGGATATCAATGGAACTGTTGATGGTGTTAAGGAGATTGCAGGTGGAGCTGAGACTTGCGTATCTTCTAATGACATCGTATCTGATGCAATGTCATCTCTTTCAGCTATTTCAGAAGAGAATGCAGCGTCTTCAGAGACAACAGGTGCTTCTGTTCAAGAGCTTTCAGCAACAGTTTCTACACTTGCAGCTTCTGCAGATGATTTGAAGGATATTGCTGTTAAGCTGAATGAAGAGATTTCATTCTTCAAGGATGATGCGGAAGTATAAGGAAGATAACAAAAAGCTTAGGATGAGAGAATCATCCTAAGCTTTTGTAAGTTTAGTGATTGGAAATTTGAGTTCCAGTGTAAAGTGGTCTCTTGAGGTGCGAGTCTTGCTGGCACCACTTTGACGTTTCATAAGACTTGAAATACTTATAAGACCAATTTTTGCACTTTCGTTTTTACGTGGCTCTTTTCTGATTTTATTAGTAATAGAAAGTACAGCGTTTTCATTATCATGGAAAATGCGAATTCTAACTGGCTCAGCTTCATCAGCATATTTATCAATATTCGTAAATACGTTATTAAAGATTCTTAATATATCATTCATATTCACATGAATATTAAAGGTATCTTTAGGTTCTTCAAATTCAAAGCTAAAACCCTGAGCCTCAAGTGGAAGAGAAAGCTCAGAAATCAGCTGCATAAAAAGAGCGACGCCATCATATTCTTCCAAAGCTTCTGCCGGACGTTCAGGATGAGGATCAAAGGCAAGGAAGTATTCGAAAAGTCGGTCAGACATTTCCTTAATCTGATGACAGGTATCTAATGCGGTGTTAATGTATTTATCCATTTCTTCCGGAGAATTGTAATGATGCTCCTTAAGAATCTCCAAATATCCCATCTGTGTGGTAAGAGGGGTTCGCAAATCATGAGAAAGGGCAGTAACAAGACTATTATTTGCCTGAAGAGCCTGCTTCTCATTTTTCATTTGCTGATCCAAGGCTATACGCATAGAATTAAGGCTTTCAGCCACCTGTGATATTTCGTCATTTCCTTTTACGGGAACCTGATAATCAAGATTGCCACCTTCTAAGATTCTAATTCCCTGTGTAACATCATTGATGTAATTGATTTTATTTCTAACAAATAAAACAAGCACAATTAGGCTAATCAGAGCTGATATTGCAATACTTAATCGTAACAAATTAGAGTAGAAGGAATACTGAACGTCAGTGAATAAACAGAGTGTTAACTTGCAATCAGTAAGATTAAGTGTACGTGTGGTTTGCTCTGGAAAATAGTCGCTATAAATATCGACATTTTCTTTAAACTCGGCATCGTCCGCATCAATGGTTGTTTCAGCATAGCCTGGATTGTAAAAGGAGGAATATATTATCGAATTATCCTTCTTTAGGTAAAAGAAAGCTCTGGGATTGGAATCATACCAATCATTAAGCGGTGAAGTATCTCCCGAGTCTACACTTTCCTCGTAGATGAAGGTTTGTAAATTATCTATTAGAGAATTGATTTTATATTCTTTGTAGGTGTTATCAAACCATTTTGAGGAAGAGACATCTGCTGAAAATCTAGAAAGGAAAAAATAGCAGATTGCGCCCAGCAATACAGAAATACATACTGCAATGGCCAACTCTATATATAATGATTTGGATAATAATTTCCTTACTTTTATCATTGTAATTTATAGCCCTTTCCCCAAACTGTTAGCAGATGTCGTGGGTTAGAAGGATCCTCTTCGATTTTGGTACGAAGATTTCTAATATGAACCATAATTGTAGCATTTGAGCTGTATAGGTATGGCTCATTCCAAATAGTTTCATATATCAGCTGGGCAGGAAAGATTCTGCCAGGACTACTAATAAGAAGCTTAAAAATCTGGTATTCTAGTTCGGATAAATCTAATTGAACTTCATTTCCCTTTGAATCGGTAGTGAATACTTCATTTCTATCTTTGGCAACCTTGAATATATCATAGGAAATTAGATTATCATCGACAGGTGCCTCTTTTCCTTTATATACATAATAGCGGCGCAGAAGTGATTTTACTCTGGCGGTAAGCTCTGCATGGGAAAATGGCTTTGCCAGATAATCGTCACCGCCTATTAAGAGTCCTAACGATTTATCAGAATCAGTTCCTTTTGCAGTTAAAAATAGAATTGGCATTTGATACTTTTCACGGATTATCTTGCAAACATCCAGACCTGATTTGCCAGGCATCATAATGTCAAGAATTATAAGGTCAATGGAATTATCCACAAGAGAAAGGGCAGTTTCACCATCAGGTGCTTCTATAACTTCATAGCCCTCACTTTCTAATAATATCTTTATGATGTTACGGATTTCTTCATTATCATCTACTGTTAATATCTTTTGTTTACTCATAAATTTTTCCTTAACTAAACAAAAATACTTTGTTCCTAAATGTATACTAGCATAAAAAAAGTGTTTAATCTTTGAAAAAAGGTTATTTTAGATTTCTTAAGAATTACCATAGGCATTTCTTAAGAATCTATCTGTATGATGTCCTCTGTAAGTTAAAAATGTGCTTCGGAGGAAATAATAAAATGAAGTTAAAAGAAATATTAGCTGCTCAGAAAAATGAAGGCGAAATGTCAGAGCAGGATAAAAGCTTTTTTAAGAGATTAAATAAAAAAGTAGTTGCAGCCATGGTTATTGCTGCGGTACTTCTAACAACTATTATTGGAGCGACTGTAATAAAAAATGTTAAGGCAGGCAATACAGAGTTACCTGAGATTCTTACAGTGCAGGCGGCTAAGCAGGATATTCAAAAAACAATTTCTGCAACTGGAACAATCATCTCATCTGAAGAGTCATCAGAGAACGCTTCCATTACAGGTAGTTACCCTGTGGCTGAAGTATATGTAAAAGTTGGAGATGTTGTAAAAAAGGGAGATCCACTATATAAGCTTGATATGAATTCTATGAAAGAGCAGCTGTCTTATCAGCAGCAGGCACTTAGCATCCAGAATCAGCTTGACGATATCTCAAGGCAGAACGCTGAAAGAGGTATGCAAAGTACCAAGGATAGCGGTGCTATTGCAGTTATAGATGCTGATAGAGATATAGCAAGAAAGCAGCAGGCAGTTGTTGAGGCAGAAAGAAATGTAAAGAAAGCAAAGGAGGCCATTGATAGGGCCTATGATTCTGTTAGACATGCAGAAGAAGGAGACTCGGAGGAAGAAAAACGTAGTGCTCATGCGGAGCGAATAGAAGCAGAAAATGCTTTACAGCCAGCTAAGGATGCCTTAGAGGAAGCAAAAAGGGATTTAGAGTTAGAGATTATAAAAACAGATAAGGCAAAGAAAGATGCTAACGATGCAATAATTGATAAGTACATGGCATCCAAAGTGGACGAGCTCAATGCAAAACAGCGTAGTCTTTCAGCAAAGCAGGAGATGAGCAAGGCAAAGGAAGAGCTTTCGAAAGAAATAGTGTATGCCTCTCAGGATGGAACGGTTACTAATGTAAATATTAAGGCGGGGCAGCCTTTTAGTGGGGGAGATGCTGTAGTAATAGATAATGTTACAAATCTAAAAGCTACTGCTGACATAGATGAGGCACAAATCCCAAATGTTAAAGAAGGCCAGAAGGTTCAGATTAAGACAGATGCAACAGGCGATGAAATTTTAAAGGGTACTGTAGTTTTTGTTTCACCCACAGCGACAAAAAATAGTAACAAGAACACAGATAATCAATCATCAACAGCATCAGTTTCTAAGACCCGCGCTACTTATAGAGTGGATGTTGATTTAGAAGGTTCAAATGAAGCGTTAAGACTAGGAATGACTGCCAAAATGACCTTTATTATTGCAGATAAACAAAACGCTCTTGCAGTACCTTCAGCTGACATTCAGACAGATGCAGATGGAAGCAAGTATGTTGTAGTGCAGCAGGCAGACGGAACTACTACCAATGTTAAGGTTGAAACAGGTATATCTGATGAATTCTATACAGAGATTACAGGCGGTCAGCTTAAAGAGGGACAGGAAATTGTAGAAGCTTCAATGGACGGTGGAGCAGATGTTGTTCTTGATGCAATGGGAGCAGATGGAGGTATTTACGATGAGTAATAATGGTGTTTTGTTGTCAGCAAGAAATATTAGAAAAAGCTACTACATAGGAACTCCCAACGAACTTGAGATATTACATGGGATAGATTTGGATATTCGTAAAGGCGAATTTGTTTCTATAGTAGGTCAGTCTGGTTCTGGTAAAAGTACCTTGATGAATATCCTTGGAATTTTAGATAGGCAGACAGCTGGCGAGTACGTGTTAAATGGAGTAAATATTTCTACAGCGCCTGCGAAGCAGCTTGCAAAGCTAAGAAATAAACATATTGGATTTGTATTTCAGACCTACAATCTAATTGCTCGAACAGATTCCATTTCAAATGTAGAAATGCCAATGCTTTATGCAGGTATTTCACCCAAAGAAAGAAGAGAACGAGCTGAAGAACTGTTAGAGATGGTAGGAATGAAAGAACGAATGCATCATACACCAGATGAGCTTTCAGGTGGACAAAAGCAAAGAGTTGCAATTGCTAGAGCCATGGCTAATAACCCTGATATTATTCTAGCTGATGAGCCAACAGGAGCATTGGATTCTGGAACAGGCCGAATGGTTATGGATATTTTCCACGAGCTTCACGAAAAGCAGGGAAAGACCATTGTGTTAATCACTCATTCAAATGAGCTTGCTGCAGAGACACCAAGGATAATTACAATTAGTGATGGCAATATTATTAATGAAAAGATAAATGAGGTTGAAGGATTGATGAACAATCCTGAAAGGAAAATCGTATGTTAGTTGAAAATTGCAAGCTTGCAATTAAAAGTATCAAGGCTAATAAAAAGAGAGCATTTTTGACAATGCTTGGAATTATTATTGGTGTTGCGGCTGTAATTGCAATCATGACAGTGGGAAACTCCATGACTAAGGGCGTACAAAAACAGCTGGAAAGCTATGGCGTTCAAAATATTGAAGTGTATATTTCAACAATAGATTATTCACAGGAACTGTCCGAAGAAGAGCAGGAGAATCTTAAATTTAAGCCAGAAGATATTCACTCTCTTTCAGAACATTTTGGCAAAAAAATAGCAGCTATATCCATGGATTCTAGTCTTGGAAACGGAACAGTTCTTGTTAATAATAAAAAAGCAAAGGTTGATGTTACCGGAGTTAGTGCCGGATATTTCAAAGCAAATAATCTTAAGCTAAAGTCAGGAAGTTATTTTAATGAGTATGCATATAGACAGGGTACTAATGTGGCTCTTGTTTCAGAAAAATATGCCAAGCAAATAGCTGGAGACAATTATAAGAATGAGGATGTAATTGGTAAGACCTATGAGGTTAATCTAAATGATGAATACATTAATCTTACAGTTGTAGGAATCTATGAGGAGCAAAAGTCTCAGGGAATGGGAGGCAGCGCAGCTGGTGTCCAAACAACAACTATGTATATACCTCTCTTTACAGCCTGGAACTTTAACCATAATAAAGATATGTATTCTCCGACTGTAGTTGCGGCAGAAGGAGTGGATACCATTGCTCTTTCTAATGATATAAAAGCTTACCTTAATCAGAAAATGGCAAATCAATTGGGGGATAAACTTCAGATTGATGCATACAGCAATCAGTCCATGATCCAGGAAAACAATAAGATGATGAATCAGCTTACCATGGCAATTTCGCTTATAGCAGCTATTGCGCTTATTGTAGGTGGAATAGGTGTTATGAACATAATGACCGTTTCTATCACAGAGCGTACCAGAGAAATTGGAACCAGAAAAGCACTTGGTGCGGAGGATTCCATGATTATGCTTCAGTTTATTAGTGAAGCAGTTATACTTTGCCTTATCGGTGGACTTATAGGAATGGTAATTGGTGTTGTTATTGGAGATGTGGCATCTAAGCTTATGGGATACGCTCCAACAATTTCACTTGCAAGCATTTATATTTCTGTAGGCTTTTCTACAGCCATAGGTATGTTCTTTGGCTACTCACCAGCAAAACATGCTGCCAAAATGAATCCAATTGACGCATTAAGATATGAGTAATTGATAAAAACTCGCAATAAGCATATTTTTGAGAATCACCTATTGACTCGATAGGTGATTTCTTTTATATTAATCGCAGACTAAAATACTAGGCAAGTAGGTAATATAAAAAGAAAGGGTAAAAGGATATGTTCGTATACGCAGATAACGCAGCAACAACTGCTGTTTCACCTAAGGTAGTTGAAGCAATGCTTCCATATTTTACAGAGGTTTATGGTAATCCATCCAGCCTCTATTCAGTAGGCCAGAAGGCTAAGGAGGTTCTTGAGGAATCAAGAGAGCGAGTGGCAAAGGTTCTTGGCGCTTCACCTAGAGAGATTTATTTCACATCAGGCGGTAGTGAGGCTGATAATCAGGCCATCATCTCAGCAGCCAGAATTGGAGAGAAGAAGGGAAAGAAGCACATCATTTCTACAAAGTTTGAGCATCACGCAGTGCTTCATACACTTCAGGCACTTGAGAAGGAAGGCTTCGAAATCGAGCTTCTTGACGTACATTCAAATGGTGTTGTATCTGCACAGCAGGTAGCAGATGCAATCCGTGAGGATACAGCTCTTGTTACTATTATGTACGCTAACAACGAGATTGGAACAATTCAGCCAATCGCTGAAATAGGTGCAGTTTGCAAGGAAAGAGGAGTTCTTTTCCACACAGATGCTGTTCAGGCAGTTAGCCATGTTCACATCGATGTAAAGGAGCAGAACATTGATATGCTTTCAATTTCAGCTCATAAGTTCCACGGTCCTAAGGGCGTAGGTGTCCTTTACGCAAGAGGCGGAATCGTTCTTACAAACGTAATCAACGGTGGCGCTCAGGAGAGAGGCAAGCGTGCCGGCACAGAAAACCTTGCAGGTATAGTCGGACTTACAGTAGCCCTTGAGGATGTGGTTGCTCACATTGATGAGACAAATGAGAAGCTTGAAAAGCTTCAGGACAGATTAATCGAAGGTCTTTCAAAGATTCCTTATTCAGAGCTTAACGGTGACAGAAATTTAAGAGTAAAGTCAAACGTAAACTTCTGTTTTGAAGGAATCGAAGGAGAATCACTTCTTTTATTATTAGATGACAAGGGAGTGGCAGTTTCATCAGGTTCTGCCTGCACATCAGGTTCACTTGACCCAAGCCACGTGCTTCTTGCAATTGGCAGACCACATGAGGTTGCACACGGTTCACTTAGAGTTTCACTTGGTGAGGATGCAACAGAGGAGCAGGTTGATTACATCATCAAGTCTGTTTCAGAAGTAGTTGAATACCTTCGTGGATTTTCACCATTCTGGGGTGATTTAGTAAGTGGCAAGCGTCCACACGTATTTGCAGAGCACACAGTGGCTTAATTAATAGACAGAAGTAATTGGAGGAAAAACAATGGCATTATATAGCGAAAAGGTCATGGACCATTTTAGAAACCCAAGAAATGTAGGAGTAATTGAAAATGCAGATGGTGTAGGCGAAGTTGGTAACCCAGTCTGTGGCGACATCATGAAAATCTATCTTAAGATAAATGATGAGCAGATTATTGAGGATGTAAAGTTTGAGACTTTCGGATGCGGCAGCGCTATTGCTTCATCTTCAATGGCAACAGAGCTTATTATGGGAAAGCCTGTATCTGAGGCACTTCAGCTTACAAACAAGGCTGTTACAGAGGCACTTGATGGACTTCCAGCTCACAAGCTTCACTGTTCAGTTCTTGCAGAGGAGGCAATCAAGTCTGCAGTAAAGAATTACTATGATAATAATGGCATTGAATATGATCCAAAGGATTTCCCTGACCCTGAGGTAGAGGCTTGTCATATGCATTAATTAGCGGAGGCTTTTATTTGCCAAAAACCGCTTACATAAGTTAAAATAGTTCCTAAAGAAATATTGAAGGGAAGCTATTTAATGAGTAATACAAATAATCAACCAAAAGCAAATGCTAAGGCATTACTGCCTATAGCATTGTTTTTGGTTTTATATCTTGGTAATGGAATCTATTTCCAATACATTTCACCAATTGAAGGGCAGATGGGATTTTATGTAGTCTCGGTAGTTCTGTCCTTTACTTTTGCGCTTATTCTTGCTTTTACTCAAAACAGAAGTAAGAGCTTTGAAGAGAAGATTCATATTTGCGCAGAGGGCATTGGGGACGACAATATCGTAACAATGCTTTTTATTTTCATATTGGCAGGTGCTTTCAGTGGTGTAGCGGGAGAGGCTGGTGGAGCTTCATCTACAGCTAACCTTTTGCTTAGTGTCATCCCAGGCAGGTTTGCAGTGCCAGGGCTATTTATCATTGCATGCCTTATTTCTATGGCAATGGGCACCAGCGTAGGTACTATTTCTGTCCTTGCACCAATAGCCTGTGCTGTTGCTAAAAACGGTCATATTAGTTTGGCTTTTTGTGTAGGTGTAGTTGTCGGTGGAGCTATGTTTGGAGATAATCTTTCATTTATTTCGGACACTACCATTGCAGCCACTAAGACACAGGGAATAGAGATGAAGGATAAGTTTGAAGCAAATTTAAAGCTTGCACTTCCTTCAGCTATTGTTACACTTGCAATCCTTATCGCATGTTCCTTTAAAACAGAGGTAAGTGCAATTGGAAACTTTGATTACAATTTATGGCAGGCACTTCCATATTTCATCGTGCTTGTGCTTTCCGTTCTTAGTGTAAATGTTTTTAAAGTACTTCTACTTGGATGCTTCATGTTTATTGTAGTAGGAATCTTCACAGGTTCCCTTACCTACGTTTCTGGTCTTTCTTCAATGGGAACAGGAATCGCTGGAATGTTTGAGACAATGATTGTAACTATTCTTGTTGCATCTGTTGCATCTCTTATTAGAGAACACGGTGGCTTTGAAGCTATTTTAGAGTTAATAAGAAGAAAAGCAGGAAACAAAAAGGGCGGAATGCTTGGCATTGCCTTCCTTACTATGTTTATGGATCTTGCAACAGCAAACAATACAGTTGCTATCGTAATAGCAGCACCAATTGCAAAACACATTAGTGAAGAGTACGGCGTGGAGCCTAAGAAGACAGCATCACTTCTTGATACCTGCTCATGTATTATGCAGGGCATCATTCCTTATGGAGCTCAGCTTCTTGTGGCGGCAAACATTGCAAAGATTGCCAGTTTTTCACTTATTCCATGGTTGATTTATCCATTTGTGTTGATTGTTTTTGTAGCAATCTCAATTATTAAAGAAAAATAATTAAAGAGTACGAGCGTAGAGGAAAAATGACAGATTACAAATTACTTTCAGAACAATTAAAAGCTTTGGCAGAGGATGAGCCAAACTACCTTCCTGTGCTTTCAAATGCTTCTGCACTTATAAATGAAAATTTAGATGATTTAAACTGGGCAGGTTTTTATTTGATGAATAACGGTTCTTTATTACTTGGACCATTTCAGGGAAAGGTTGCCTGCATAAGAATTGCTCTTGGAAAGGGCGTATGTGGAACAGCAGCTGAAAAGGATGAAACACTTGTAGTTCCAAACGTCCACGAATTCCCGGGACATATTGCATGTGACTGTGCATCCAATTCTGAGATAGTAGTTCCTATTCATAAGGATGGCAAGGTTGTAGGTGTGTTAGATATTGATAGCCCAAGCCTCAATAGATTTTCAGATGAAGATAAGGCTGGTCTTGAGGAGTTTGTAAGAACTCTTGAGGCTGTAATTCAGTTTAACTGAGAAATGTTATCACTTTAAAAGTTGCAAATGCAACTCATAGCTATTGCCTCTTAGGTTAAGATGTAGGAGAATAAAGAAAAACATAGGAGGTAAAATCATGAGTAAGTTAAATGAAAGAAAAGTTGCAGTTGTAGGTTGTGGATTTGTTGGTTCAGCGTCAGCCTTTGCACTAATGGAAAGCGGATTGTTTTCTGAGATGGTTCTCATTGATGTGAACAAGGACAAGGCAGAGGGCGAGGCACTTGATATCAGTCATGGTTTACCTTTTGCAAAGCCAATGTCTATATATGCAGGAGATTACAAGGATGCTGGGGACGCAGCAGTTGTAGTTGTTACTGCCGGTGCAGGACAGAAGCCTGGTGAGACAAGACTTGATCTTGTAAAGAAGAATGTAGGAATCTTTAAATCAATTATTCCTGAGATTACAAAATACAATAAGGATGGAATTCTTCTTATTGTTGCCAATCCTGTTGATATTCTTACATCAGTAGCTGCAAAGCTTAGTGGTTTCCCAGAGAACAGAGTATTTGGTTCAGGTACAGTTCTTGATACAGCCAGATTTAAATACTTATTAGGCGAGCATCTTGATGTAGACAGCCGTTCTGTTCACGCCTTTATTATTGGAGAGCACGGTGACAGCGAGATAGCAGCATGGTCATCAGCAAATGTATCTGGAATTCCTATCAATGATTTCTGTGAGATGAGAGGACATTTCGAGCATGAGAAATCAATGAAGAGAATTGCAGAGGATGTTAAGAATAGTGCTTACGGCATTATTGAAAAGAAGGGAGCTACTTATTACGGAATCGCAATGAGTGTTCGCAGAATCTGCGAGGCAATTATACGTGATGAGAAATCAATCCTCCCTATTTCAAGCATCCAGCATGGAGACTTTGGAATTGATGGCGTGGCACTTAGTATGCCAGCAATAGTTGGTAGAAATGGAGTGGAGGGTTCTGTTCCAATCAGACTAAGTGATGAAGAGAAGGCTGCGCTTAAGGCTTCAGGTGATACTTTGAAGCAGGTTTTAGAGGAAGCCTTCTAATCGATAAAAATAATCAATAAAAACTAAATAGATTTCTTGAGTAATCAAAGAAGTTCTGCTATTCTACTCTTGGTTAGAAACATCTAACCGTGTGGATCATTGCAGAACTCCTTTTTTATTTCACAGAGTTGCTACCTCTTAAAAAAGGAGTTCTAAACTTTTTGAAAGGATGGTAGTTTTATGGATTATTTAGAAATTGAAAAGGTTATTGGAAGAGAGATTCTTGATTCAAGAGGAAATCCTACTGTAGAATGCGAGGTTACTCTTGTGGATGGAACAGTGGGACGCGGAATGGCTCCATCAGGTGCATCAACAGGCGAGTTTGAGGCACTTGAGCTTAGAGATGGAGATAAGAATAGATATTTAGGTAAAGGAGTACTTAAGGCAGTTGAGAATATCAATGGGCCGATAGCAGATGCAATTTGTGGTATGGATGCTTCGGATATCTATGCCATTGATGCAGCAATGATTAAGGCAGATGGTACAAAGGATAAGTCAAAGTTTGGTGCCAATGCAATTCTCGCAACCTCCATTGCTTGCTGTAGAGCAGCTGCAACAGCTCTTGATATTCCTCTTTATAGATTTTTAGGTGGTGTTCAGGGGACAAAGCTTCCAGTTCCTATGATGAACATTTTAAATGGTGGTGCTCATGCTGATAGCGCTGTTGACACTCAGGAGTTTATGATTATGCCTGTAGGTGCTTCTTCATTTAGCGAGTGCTTACGTTGGTGTGCTGAGGTATTCCACGCACTCAAGGCTATCCTTAAGGATATGGGAGACGTAACAGCTGTAGGTGATGAAGGTGGTTTCGCACCTAATTCTCTTAAGAATGATGAGGATGCTATCGAGACTATTCTAAAGGCTATCAAGGCAGCTGGTTTTGAGCCAGGCAAGGATTTTATGATTGCTATGGATGCTGCATCTAGCGAGTGGAAGTCTGAGAAAGGCAAGGGCTTCTATCATCAGCCAAAGTCAGGCAAGGACTTTACAACAGATGAGCTTATTGATCACTGGGCAGCTCTTGTTGACAAGTACCCAATCATCTCTATCGAGGATGGTCTTGATGAGGAAGATTGGGAAGGCTGGCAGAAGATGACAGCTAAGATTGGTGACAAGGTACAGCTTGTAGGTGACGATTTATTCGTTACAAACACAGAGCGTCTTTCAAAGGGAATCGCAAATGGATGTGGAAATTCTATTCTTATTAAGCTTAACCAGATTGGTTCAGTATCAGAGACTCTTGAAGCTATTAAGATGGCTCATAAGGCAGGCTACACAGCAATCTCTTCACATCGTTCTGGTGAGACAGAGGATACAACAATTGCGGATCTTGCAGTAGCTCTTAACACATGCCAGATTAAGACTGGTGCTCCATCTAGAACAGAGCGCGTTGCAAAGTACAATCAGCTTCTTAGAATCGAGGAACAGCTTGGTGCTGCAGCAGATTATCCAGGAATGGGAGCTTTTAATGTAAAGTAATTTAACTAATTGTGTAACATTAAATATTCACAAAGGAAGGATATAATACCCCTATATTGTTGGGAGACAGTGTAGGGGGATTTTTGTTATGGATTATAAGAAAACTATTCTAACTTCAATTCTTGCCGGCTTTTCTATTGGTCTTGGAGGAATGATTTTCCTCTCCGTGGACAATAAAATTGTGGGCTCAGCACTTTTCAGCATCGGATTATTTTTAGTTTTAACAATGAACTTCAGTTTATTTACAGGTAAAGTTTGCTACGTGCTGGAAGGTAAGGTGAAAAATAATCTTATTAATATTGTACTGATTTGGTGCGGTAATTTTATTGGTTCATTTATTCTTACCTTTATTATTAAAAATACCAGAGTTTATGGAGGACTATATGAGAAGGCGGTAGGCCTGTGCCAAATTAAAAATCAGGATTCTTACCTGAGTTTGTTTATGCTTGGCATTATTTGTAATATTTTCATTTTCATTGGAGTGGATGAGTATAAGAAGAATGAACATGTACTTGGAAAATACGTGGCAATTATTCTTTCTGTGATGGGATTTATACTTGTGGGTTCAGAACACTGTGTTGCAGATATGTTCTACTACAACATGGCAGGAAATTATTCTAAAGATATGTTTATCAGATTATTGATTATCACTATCGGAAATGCGGTAGGAGGAATTGCAGCTAATCATTTTGTAAAGAAATGTTGATGTAATATGGAGTCCCTTAAGGACTCCTTTTTTAATATTCAGCTTATGGATAATTAAAACACGAGTGTGGTATAATATACACACTGGGAGTTATGATAAAAATAATAAGGGGGAGAGAAAGGGAGAAAAAATGAAAAAAAGAGGGGGTTTGATTGGGTTGCTTGCGGCAGCTCTTGTTTTGACTGGTCTAAATCCAGCAGTGGCAAAAGCTGACAATCCAATCGTACAAACAATCTACTCCACAGATCCAGCACCTATGGTCTATGGAGACACTCTTTATGTCTACACAGGACATGATGAGGACGGCGCCAGCTATTACGACATGAGAGACTGGCACTGCTATTCTACTAAAGACATGGTTAACTGGACTGACCATGGCGTGGTATGCTCACTTAACACATTCAGCTGGGCAAAGTCTGATGCCTGGGCTGGACAGGTAGTAGAGCGAAACGGAAAGTTCTATTACTATTGCCCTGTAGTTGCAAAGCAGGGTGGAAATTCTATTGGTGTGGCTGTATCTGACAGCCCAACTGGTCCATTCAAGGATGCTATCGGCAGACCTTTGTGTCAGGGCTATGGCTTTATTGATCCAACAGTTTATGTTGATTCAAATGGTCAGGCATATCTTTATTTTGGAAATCCAAACTTATGCTATGTAAAACTTAATCCTAATATGACCTCTTATTCAGGAGGAATCAATAAGGTTAATCTCACAGCTAATTCATTTGGCTATTATGCTGGAAGAAGCAGCTCTTATGAGGAAGGACCTTGGTTCTATAAGAGAGGAAATCTTTACTACATGGTATTCTCTGGCGGTGGAATTCCAGAGCACATTGCATACTCTACAAGTACATCACCAACAGGTCCTTGGACATATCGCGGTGTAATCATGCCTACAGAGGGCAGGAGCTTTACAAATCACTCTGGTATTGTAGATTTCAAGGGACATTCATATTTCTTCTACCATAATGGAGCCCTGCCAGGTGGTAGTGGATTTGCCCGTTCAGTAGCAGTAGAAGAGTTTAAGTACAATCCAGATGGCAGCATTCCTACTATAAAGATGTCTACATCAGGCCCAAGTGCTATCGCTACACTTAACCCATACCTCAAGACAGAGGCTGAGACAATCTGCTACTCATCAGGTGTTAAGACAGAAGCCTGCGGCGAGGGAACACAGAATGTTTCATACATCGAGAACGGTGATTGGATTAAGGTTAAGAATGTAGATTTTGGAAATGGAGCAAAATCCTTCTCAGCACGCGTTGCTTCAGCCTATGGCGGTGGAAGAATCGAACTTCGTCTTGATTCAACAAGCGGAAGATTAATTGGTACAGTTGACGTTGCAAAGACAGCTGGATGGCAGTCATATGTTACAAAGACCTGTGACATAAGCGGTGCAACAGGTAAGCATGACCTTTACTTTGTATTTAAGGGCGGCAGCGGTTCACTTATGAACTTCAATTACTGGCAGTTCACTCCTGCAAGTGGCACAACAGTACAGCCTACACCTACACCAACTACAACACCTACAACAAGTGCTAACGTAAATACGAATTCAACAGCAAGCATTTCAAATGGATGGTACTACTTAAAGAATACAAATTCTCAGAAGTATCTTACAGTTGAAGGCAACAAGGCAGCAGCTGCAACTAATGTATGCATCAGCACAGGTACAGGTGCAGATGGACAGAAGTGGTATGTTACAAACACATCTGATGGATATATCACATTAACATCTGGCCTTGGCAGCTTTATGCTTGACGTTGCTAACGCAGAAAATGTTGATGGCGCAAACATTGGTATCTATCATGGTTACTCAGGTGATGCTCAGAAGTTTGTTGTAAAGAATACAAAGAAATCAGGTGTTTATACACTTGGCACAAAGGTTTCTAGTGCAACCAAGTATGTGGATGTATATGAGCACAAGAAGAACGATGGAGCAAATGTATGTCAGTGGTTATATTATGGAAATCCAAATCAGGAGTGGATTTTTGAGCCAGTAGATAACAGCACTGCTCAGCCAACACCAACACCTACTCCAACACCAGTGCCTACACAGCAGCCAACACCTACACCTTCAGCTGCAGCTTCAGGTCTTGAGGCATCTATAAGAATTAATAGCTGGGGCTCAGGTTACACAGCTACTGTTAAGGTTTCAAATACTACAGGAAAGACTGTAAATGGTTGGACAATCAAACTTAAGAAGAGTGAAGTAAAGATTGATTCAATCTGGAGTGTAAACATGAAGGAATCAGGAGATTATTATGTAATTACTCCTGCAGAATGGAATTCAAGCCTTTCTAATGGCGCTAGCACAGAGTTTGGTTTCAATGGAACCGGAAGTGTGGGAAGTGTAACTATAGACATACAATAGGATATGATTATTTTGAAGTCAGTCATGGAAGCCATGGCTGGCTTTTCCTGTAGACTATGATGATTATTATCCTAAGAAAGTATCCAGAGATATGGGTGCCAGAGAAAGCTTTATGGATTGTCACAGAGTGAATTAGCCAGGGAAGCAGGGATTAATCTGAGAACCTTGCAGCAGTATGAAATAGGTGCTAAGGATATAAATAAGGCGGTCGCAGCTACAGTTTTATCATTAAGTAAAGTATTGAAATGCAGACCAGAGGATTTGTGTGGGGAGTAGAATATGTACTTAATATCAGCATATTTTGATGAAAAAACAAATAAGACTTTATCTGGATATGTGGATGGGGTGGCAAAAGCTTGCGGAAATAACTTTATGCCAGATAATAATGTACCACCACATCTTACTGTTCTTAGTATAGAGGCCAGGGATGAGGATGCGGTAGTGGAGAAGGCTTCTGCTGTGATGAAAACACTATTGGCAGGAGAAATTCTGATTCCTACTTTAGGGCAGATTCTTCCTGGGGTAATCTATGCATCCCCTGTTATAAATGAATATCTAATGGATATGCAGACAAAGTTATATGCTGCATTGAAAGATGTAGAGGGGATATCATTTAGTAAATATTATCAGCCATATTCCTGGATGCCACACATCACTCTTGGCAAGACCCTTGAACCAGAGCAGATGCGGGAGGCATTTTCATATTTGCAGAAATCCTTTGTGCCTATGGAGGCGAAGATAGAAGAAATAGGTGTTGCTAAGACTAATCCACATAGGGATATTCTGAGAATTAGTGTATGTAACGAGTAAGAAAGGTTGCTAGTAATAATTTGCAATAAGAGATGAACAAGAACCATCAGCTATTTTGCTGATGGTTCTTGTTTTTTATTCAAATACGCTGGCGCAATCCTGAAGTCTTTCAATAATATTTATGTGCTGAGGACAAACGCTTTCGCACTGTCCACACTGAACACATGCGCTAGCAATGCCACGATCTTTAGTTGCCTTTTCGTAATCCTGTTTACCGGCTTCAATTTGTTCCCAAATAAGCTGTTTGTTTCTGGCAGAGAAAATCTCTGGAATAGGAATCTGCATAGGGCAGCCGTCTGTACAGTAGTGACATGATGTACAAGGAATAGAATCAATGCTATCAAGTATATCCTGCGCTTTTGAAATAACCTGCTGTTCTTCATCGGATAGAGGCTTAAAGCTACTCATATATGAAAGGTTATCAGCCATCTGCTCCACATTAGACATTCCAGAAAGTACAGTGATAATACCATCTAAGGATGCAACGAAGCGGATTGCCCATGATGCAATACTTGTGTTAGGATTTGCTCCCTTTAAAAGCTCACGGACTGCAGCTGGAGGATTTGCCAGTGTACCACCTTTGATTGGTTCCATAACCACGATAGATTTTCCGTGCTTTCTAGCTACTTCGTAGCAGCCTCTGGACTGTACATTAGGATTGTTCCAGTCAGCATAGTTAATCTGAAGCTGAACGAATTCTGCATCTGGATGAGCTGTAAGAATTTCATCTAAACGCTCAGGTGTATCGTGGAAAGAAAAGCCATAGTGCTTGATAAGGCCTTTTTCTTTCATCTCTTTTACGTAGTCCCAAAGGTGCCATTCTTCGTATTTTTTTAAGTTTCCTTCTGAGAGAGCATGGAGCAGATAGTAATCAATGTAGCCTGCACCAGTACGCTCCAAGCTGGTAAGAAGCTCCTGTTTTGCGCTTTCTTCATCATGAGCTGCAAATGCTCCAAGCTTTGTGGCAAGAGTGTAGCTTTCTCTAGGATATCTGTCCACGAGAGCTATCTTTGCGGCCTTCTCAGATTCGCCACCATCGTATACAAAAGCGGTATCAAAATAAGTTAGTCCAGCCTCCATAAACATATCTACCATTTTCTTGGTCTGTTCGATATCAATCTTTGAAGGATTGCCAGCTTCCTTTGGTAATCGCATTAGTCCAAACCCCAGCTTAGGTGTGTCTTCACCAAAATATTTTTCGCCCATACATAATCTCCTTTTACAAATTATTAATCTAAATATATCACATATATTTTTGAGCGACTAATTGTTTGTTGATTTATGTATTACTTTTTTTTGTTATTATATGTAGTGAGTAAGAGAGGTTGCTAATTAAAATGTACTTGACTTGGAGTTAGTTCCATGGTGTATAGTGAATATATAAGAAGCACAATGAGATTGCTTGCAATACTTTTGATTTGCTTAGTGGAGAAGTGACATGACTATTGATGAAATATTAAGTGGATTTGAAAACGGACAGTTTTCTAAAGAAGATGTAAAGAAACTGCTTACACCTGATGGCACCGAGGATATGGGATTTGCAAGGCTTGATATTGGACGCCAGCAAAGACAGGGATTTCCTGAGGTTGTCTTTTGTAGTGGAAAAAAGGATGAATATCTTCTTGAGATTTTAAAAAAGCTATATGAGTTAAATGGGGAAGTCCTTGGAACCAGAGCATCAAAGGAACAGTATGAATTCTTAAAAAAAGAACTTCCTATGCTACAGTTTGACGAAGAATCAGGTATTTTAAAAATTGAAAAAGAAGATAAAAAACACATAGGAAAAGTGGTTGTATGTACAGCAGGAACTGCGGATATTCCAGTAGCTAAAGAGGCGGTGGAAGTAGCATCTTTTATGGGAGCAAACGTGGTTAGTCTTTTTGATGTAGGTGTCAGTGGTATTCACAGGCTGTTTAATAATATGAGCGTGTTTGATGATGCCAGCTGTGTGATTACTGTTGCGGGAATGGAAGGTGCACTTGCAAGTATCGTTGCAGGTCTTGTGAAATGTCCTGTGATTGCCACACCAACTTCAATTGGTTACGGCGCTAGCTTTAATGGACTTTCTGCACTATTGACTATGTTAAATTCTTGCGCAAACGGTATTGCAACAGTAAATATCGATAATGGATATGGTGCCGGAGTTCTGGCAAGTCAAATTAACCGACAGACCTATGAAAACAAACCACTACAATAAGGTGGAGTGGAGATAAAATATAGTTATTAATATAATTGATACCCAGCTATCATAAATTGTGGGAACCAGGTTTATTGACCTGGTTCTTTTATTTTGGTATTATCCTACTAACCTAGTAGGCGATAGGAATTTATTGAGATAAAGTGGAGGATAAGAACATGAAAAAATACATACTATTAACTACATTACTAATCATTTCATCATTTGCTCTTGTGGGCTGCGGTAGCGCCAAGGCAAGTGAATCAGCAGAAACTGTGAAGATTGCTTATCTTCCAATTACTCATTCTCTTGCAGCATTGGAGGAAGCTGAGGAGCTTGCAAACAATGATCAAGTAAGAGTTGAGCTTGTTAAATATGGTTCTTGGCCAGAGCTTTTAGATGCACTCAATTCAGGACAGGTAGATGGTGCATCAGTACTCATCGAGCTTGCCATGAAATCAAAGGCAGAGGGAGTTGGCATCAAGGCAGTAGCCCTTGGTCATAAAGATGGAAATGTAATCATAGTTTCAAATGATGTGAAGGATGGAGCTGATTTAAAGGGCAGAACAATTGCCATTCCACACCGCCAGTCATCACATAACATTTTAGTAAATGATGCTCTTGCAAAGAATGGACTTACAATTGATGACATTAATGTAGTAGAGCTTGCACCTACAGAGATGCCATCAGCTCTTGCTGCTGGAACAATCGATGGCTACTGCGTGGCTGAGCCATTTGGTGCTATGGGTGTTTCAATTGGAGCAGGAAAGGTTCTTTATACATCAGAGGAGCTTTGGGAGGATTCAGTATGCTGCGCCTTAGTTCTTACAGATGATTTCATCGACAACCATGCAGATACAGCAAAGGCTTTTGTAGATGGTTATAAGACAGCAGGAAACAATCTTGATGCAGATACAGCAAAGGCAGTTGCACAGAAATATTTAAATCAGAAGGATGATGTTCTTGATATTTCTCTCAAGTGGATTTCTTATGATGATTTGACAATCACAGAGGAGCAGTACAACGAGCTTGCTGAGAAGGTAAAGTCTTATGGTCTTTCAGACAATCCACCAGCATATGCTGATTTCGTAAAAAGTGACTTTTAATGGGGGCTAAAAGGGGAAGCATGAAAAGATTAATCTCTTTAAAGTATGTAATCGTTTCAATACTAATATTAATTGCTATATGGCAATTCGCATTTACGATAAGTGATTATAGTGAGGCTCTGTTTCCATCACCATTAATGGCACTTCAGGCCTTGGTGGAAATGATAGTCGATGGAACACTTATTGCATCAATTGGAGCCAGTATGTACAGATTTGTAATAGGCTATGGCTTATCTGTTATTATCGCAGTGTTCTTAGGATTGATTTTGGGAAGCCTGCCAAAGGTATTTAACTATATAAATCCAACCTTGCAGTTGCTACGACCAATTTCGCCAACAGCGTGGATGCCCTTTGTAGTTCTTCTTTTTGGTATTGGAGATTTGCCAGCCATTGTAATTATTTTCATTGCTGCATTTTTCCCAGTTTTGCTATCTACAGTATCTGCTGTTTCAAAGATTGATGACATCTATTTCAGGGTATCTGACAACTTTGGAATCAAGCAGCCTGCACTTATGTGGAAGGTGATTTTACCAGCGGCATTTCCTGGGATAGCAAATGCGATACATCTTGCTCTTGGAAGCGCATGGATTTTCCTTGTGGCAGGTGAAATGGTAGGTGCTCAGTCAGGACTTGGATATCAGATCATTGATGCCAGAAATAACATCAGAGCAGATATTCTTCTTGCTACAATCCTGGTGATTGGCTTGATTGGATTATTACTTGATTTCTTAATTGGACTTGCAGAAAAGAGAATTCTTAAAGCATGGGGAGGTGAAAGCTAATGTCATATATTCATATAGAAAATGCAGGAAAGACTTTTGTGGAAAATGGCATAGAATTCACAGCCCTGTCAGAGGTAAATCTTGATATAGAAAAGGGAGAATTCATTTGTCTGCTTGGCCCGTCAGGATGTGGAAAGAGTACATTACTTAATGCCATAGCAGGTTTTGATTTGGCGAATCATGGAAGTGTTCAAATTGATGGAAAAGAGGTTAAAGCTCCAAGTACAAAGAATGTAACTATCTTTCAAAACTACGGGCTTTTACCATGGCGCACAGTTGTGAAAAATGTAGAGCTTGGACTTGAAGCTCAAGGGATTGAAAAGAAGACCAGAAGAGAAAAAGCTTTAGAGTACCTTAAACTTGTAAAGCTTGAGGATTTTGCAAACAGCTTCCCAAGACAGCTTTCAGGTGGTATGAAGCAAAGAGTGGCAATAGCAAGAGCCCTTGCTGTGGAGCCAGATATCATCTTCATGGATGAGCCATTTGGTGCTCTTGATGCTATCACCAGAATGAAGCTTCAGGATGATATTTTAGATATTTGTAAAAATGAAAAGAAGACGATTATCTTCGTCACTCACGATATAGATGAAGCGGTTTATTTAGCTGACAGAATTGTTGTAATGACACCTAATCCAGGCAAAGTAAAGGGGGTTATTACAGTTCCGCTTCATCATTTCAGAGACAGAACCAGCGGAGATTTCTTATTAGTAAGAGATAAGATATTTGACTTATTGAACATGAAGACGGAAGAAAATATTGAGTACAACATTTAGTAAAGGGAGAAATAAAATGAGTCACACACATGAACATAGTCATTCACATTCTCATGGTAAACATGGCCTTGAACATATACATTCACACAGAAATCTTATAGGTTTTGATGAGCATGGAATTCCTACTGTCACTTTAAAAGCCAGCGACCATGGTGGAGAAAGCAGTCCAGAGGATTTTACAAGAGACTACATGAATGCGGTACAGGAATATAGAAAGACATTTCCTTCAAAGCAGGATGTAATCGACCAGACTCCAGACCCAGCAGTAAGAGATATGCTTCTTAGAATGGAACAGCTTGGAATTGATACAGCCTTTGATAGATTTGATGCTCAGAAGCCTCAGTGTAACTTTGGTCTCTGTGGTACCTGCTGTAAAATTTGTAATATGGGACCATGTCGTATTACAGCAAAAGCTCAGAGGGGTGTGTGCGGCGCAGATGCAGATTTGATTGTTGCAAGAAATCTTCTTCGCTCAGCAGCTGCTGGTGCAGCTCAGCACGGTATGCATGCCCGTGAGGTTATGCTTACTCTTAAAAAAGTAGCAGAAGGTGAGCTTGATATTCCACTTCTTGGTGAACAGAAAATCAGAAGCACAGCCAAGGCATTTGGAATCAGAGAAAAGAACAGACAGCTTAAAAATGTAGCAAAGGATTTGGCAGATGTTCTTTTAGAGGATTTATCAAGAACAGTTCCAGATGACTATAAAACTATTAGAGCCTGTGCACTTCCAGAGCGTCAGAAGGTGTGGGAGGAATTAGATATCCTACCAATCAGTGCTTACCATGAAGTATTTGAGGCTTATCATAAATCAGGCTGTGCTACAGATGGAGATTGGAAGAGCGTTATGCAACAGTTCTTACGCTGCGGTCTTGCCTTTACATTTTCAGGTGTAGTAGGTGCCAGCCTCGCAACAGATTCATTATTTGGTGTTGGTGACAGAGTTACATCAAAGGTAAATATTGGAGCTCTTGAAAAGGGTTATGTAAATATTGCAGTTCACGGACATCTTCCAACGCTTGTTAGCCAGATAGTGACAGCTGGTAAGAGAGAGGATTTAGTTGCTCTTGCAAAGGAAAAGGGGGCAAAGGGAATTCGTTTTTACGGTATTTGCTGCTCTGGACTTTCAGCTATGTACAGAGACAGCGGAGTTATTCCACTTTCAAATGCTGTTTCAGCAGAGCTTGTACTTGGCACAGGCGCACTTGATCTTTGGGTGGCAGATGTGCAGGATGTATTTCCATCA
Source organism: Pseudobutyrivibrio sp. 49 (assembly GCF_900100545.1). GTDB lineage: Bacteria > Bacillota > Clostridia > Lachnospirales > Lachnospiraceae > Pseudobutyrivibrio. The sequence continues at coordinate 43,056 of NZ_FNDP01000008.1, read as the reverse complement.
ATTATGGATGTGGCAAAGTGCTTTAAAACAGTTGTTGTTACTACAAGTGATTCAGCACGACTTCCAGGTGCGGAAAGATATGAATACGACCATCATCACAGCAATATTGGTCAGACAAAGGAGCTTGCGGAAAAGATTGTTAGACGTGCCATCGAAAGCTTTGAAGATAGAAAGGAAATCCCTGTATACATCCCACCATATGAGGTGGAAGCAGAGGTGGGATTTTCAGTGGAGTATATTCACAAGAGATTTGGAAGCATGAAGCCACTTGCAGAGGCTATTAAGTCAGGTCAGATTCTTGGTGTTGTAAATATGGTTGGCTGCAATAATCCAAAGGTACTTTATGAGAAGTGTATCATTGATGTGGCAGATGAGCTCCTTAAGAATAACGTACTTATCATTACTAATGGATGTGCATCCTTCCCACTAATGAAGCTTGGCTACTGTGCGGTTTCAGGAAAGGAAAAGGCTGGAGAATCATTAAAAGAATTCTTAGAACCAGATCTTCCACCAGTATGGCACGTGGGAGAGTGTATCGATAATACCCGTTCTACAGGAATCTTTGCAGGAATTGCAGGTGAGCTTGGAAAGAATCTTTACGAGCTTCCATTTGCATTTTCATCACCTGAGTGGGGAAATGAAAAGGGTATTGATGCAGCGCTTGGCTTCAGACTTAATGGTATCAGCTCATATCATTGTGTGGAGGCTCCAATCTACGGCTCAAAGAATGTCATCGAGTTCTTAAAGTATGGAACAAAGGATTTGCTTGGTTCTACAATGAACGTAAATACAGACCCAGTAGAGCTTGCGAAGCAGATTGTAAATGACATGAAGGAAAAGAGAAAAGCTTTGGGCTGGGATTAGGTCAATTGAGCTCAAAGCAGATTTTTTTGGACCAAAATAGAAGATGCTTAATCCTGTAAATGATACGCTAGAGAACTTCGTTTAGAGTGTGGATTGATTATCGGCTAGAAATTGGCAACAAAAAGGGCTTGCTCATTGAGAAAAAATCCATTGCTATTTTCTCTGAGTTTTTATAAGATAGGGAATTTGTGGTGCCAAAAAGGACAGGGATTTACATTATACCTGTCCTTTGTAACCGCATTTATTTAGTCATTATACTTTAAACCATAATAATCCATGTACTTCTTAAATCGATCTTGGCATGAGAGAATGGTATCGGTGAGATAACCTTTTTCATTATTCCATTCTTTCAGACCTCTATAGTAAAACTCTTTTATATCGTCTTCAATTATAAACGGAGTAATTCCATTTCTAAGACATTCTTTGAACATGATAAGTCGCCCAATTCGTCCATTTCCATCTTGAAATGGATGGATTTTTTCAAACTGATAGTGAAATTCGATTATGTCATTTATGGATTTTATCTTGTCTTTATTATATGTCTTAATAAGTTCTTTCATGGAATTTGGAACATTTTCAGGAGAAACAGTTTCTAATCCTCCAACCTCGTTGGCGAGTCTTTTGTAATCGCCTACAGCAAACCAAGGTTTTCTACTGTCAGAAGTGCCCGATTTGAGAACAAGATGTAATTGCTTAATAAAACTCTCGCTAAGTGCATAATTTGCCTGTTCAATAGCAAGATCTATACAGCGGAAATGATTGACTGTTTCCACAATATCATCGACATTAATAGTATCTTTCTCTACGCCTATTGTGTTTGTCTCGTATATGTATCTTGTTTCATCGTGTGTAAGGCGACTTCCTTCTATATGGTTGGAATTATATGTTAATTCAATCTGAATTTTGTGATATATTCCACCCGTGATTCCTGCGTCCTTTTCTATTTTTAAGCGTGAAAGAAGATCTGTCGGAAGTTTTCCAGCTCTTTGCTTTCTTGCTGGTTTTTCAGCATCCGAAGGGATAGCCCACGAACCATTTTGTATTACTGCTCCAGGGATTCTCCCAGCATTACAATAATTTCTTACACTACGTTCTGATATATTCCATTTATTTGCGGCTTCTGTAACATCAATATAAATCATATGCTTCTCCGAAAGTTCATTAATTATCTTTATGGAATAATTATAACATATTCGGCAATATAAAGCAGCATTCTGTTGGTTAAATATCTGTTTTATATTGCCGCATATTTGGTACAAATTTACGCTGCCGAGGGGTAATTATTCTTTGACAAATGAAAAATTTTTATCTATGATTTCTATGACGTTAATTTTTTGAAAAAGGATATTTGCATGTATATGAATAAGTCTCACAGCAGAATAATATCTATGGTAGCCCTTGTAGCTACTATCTTTGTGATGCTTTTTTCAGTTGCGTATTCTTCAGGACATGTCAATCATCATTGTAATGATAGTGCAGATTGTCCTATATGTTCAATGCTTGCTCAGTGTGAGAGCAGTCTTAAGTCACTTGGCACTGGTCTTATAGTTGCAGTATTATATGCGGCTGTTTTAGTGCAGCTATTTACTGTAAGCTTAGATTATAAATATCAGTCTGTTCAGACTACATTAGTTTCACAAAAGGTTAGATTAGATTCTTGAAAAATGCTTATTTTCAGGCCTGATAGCTCAGGTCTTATTTGTGTTGCATGAAATTGATAATTAGCATGAAAGGATCCAAAAATGAAAAATTTAATATCGAATGTTTTTACTAAAAGACTATTTACAAAGAATCGTAGAATTATGACTCTTCTATTTACTGCAGTCATTTTGGCAGGAAGTGTAATTGGATGTGGCAATGCTCAGTCTTCAGAGATTACTGAGAATCAGATGAGTGGGTTGAGGATGCCCTTAAAGAGTCTGTTAATCCAGATATGGTTGTTATCAACCTTTTAGATGCTTTGGGAGAGAGCAGCCTTAAGGAAGAAGAGGTTGTTGAAGGTATGGAAGCTGAAGAAGAGGAAGAAGAAGGAGAAGAGGGAGAAGAGGAAGAAGGGCCTGAAATCGATGAGCATGTTTGGCTTTCTCTAAAGAATGCACAAACGCTAGTGAAGGTAATTGCAGAAAAGCTTTCAGAGATAGATGCCCCAAATAGTCAGACATACTCTTCAAATGCAGATTCTTACATTGCAAAGCTTGCAGATTTAGATGAAAAATACACTGCAGCAGTAGCTGATGCAAGTAAGGATACATTACTTTTTGGAGACAGATTTCCATTCAGATATTTGGTTGATGACTATGGTCTTAACTATTATGCAGCATTTGTAGGATGTTCTGCAGAGACAGAAGCAAGCTTTGAGACTGTTGCTTTCCTTTCAAAGAAGGTAGATGAATTAGATTTGAATACTGTGCTTACAATAGAAAAATCTGATGGAAAAATCGCAAATACGATAATTCAAAACACTGCAAACAAGGATGCAATAGTCTTGGCTATGGATTCAATGCAGGCTACTACAAGCCAGGATGTTGCAGGAGGGGCTTCTTACATAAGTATTATGGAAAGCAATTTGGAAGTATTAAAGGAAGCATTGAGGTAAGAAATAAAAATGATTGTATTATCAGCAAAGGATTTGGCGGTTGGTTATGAAGGAAAGGCTGTACTTCAAAATGTTAACTTTGAGGTAAATGTTGGGGACTATTTCTGTATTGTGGGAGAGAATGGCTCAGGAAAGACAACTCTGCTTAGAACAATTGTGGGGCTCATTCCTCCTATTTCAGGCGAATTGAATTATGGAGATGGTTTTACTAAGACTGCTGTAGGATATTTACCACAGCAGTCTGATGTTCAGCGTGATTTTCCAGCATCAGTATTTGAGATTGTTCTTTCAGGCTGCCAAAATGGCTTGGCACATAAATTCTTCTATTCAAAGAGTCAAAAGGAAATGGCACTGAAAAATATAGAGCGAATGGGGATAGGACATCTGGCAAAACGTTGCTACAGGGAACTGTCAGGAGGACAGCAACAAAGAGTTCTTCTGGCAAGAGCTCTTTGTGCCACAAAACAGGTTTTGATTTTGGATGAGCCTGTAGCTGGTCTTGATCCGGAAGCAACAGAAGAAATGTATAGGATGATAAAGCAGCTTAATGATGAAGGATTGACAATAATTATGATAAGTCACGATATTGCCAATGTGAAAAAATTCGCAAATACGATATTTGATGTGAATCAGATTCCAGAAACCATTTCTGTGCAGGGAGGTGTAAGTACATGTTAGAAATGCTTTTTATGTATCTGCAGTATCCTTTCGTCAGATATGCGATTATTGTTGGAGTATTGATTGCGCTTTGCTCATCATTGTTGGGAGTCACCCTTGTACTTAAGAGATATTCTTATATTGGAGATGGTTTATCACATGTGGCCTTTGGCGCTATGTCTATTGCTGCAGTACTAAACTTTACAAATAAGATGATTATAGTACTTCCTTTTACAGTGCTTGCTGCCATTCTTTTGCTGAAAAATGGTAATAATACCAAGTTTAAGGGTGATGCGGCCATTGCCATGATTTCTGTTGGAGCATTGGCATTTGGCTATATGTTGATGAATGTATTTCCAGTTTCTTCTAATATTTCTGGAGATGTTTGTTCAACTCTTTTTGGCTCTACATCAATATTGACACTTACCAAAGAAGAGGTGTGGATTAGTGGAATAATGTCAGTGATAGTTGTGGGCATTTTCATCCTTTTTTACAACAGAATTTTTGCGGTTACCTTTGATGAAAATTTTGCCATAGCAGTAGGGACTAATGTGAAGGCTTACAATTTCCTTGTTGCTACAATCATTGCTGTGATTATCGTGCTCGCTATGAATTTAGTTGGTTCATTACTCATATCAGCACTGGTAATTTTTCCAGCTCTCTCAGCTATGAGTGTTTTAAAAAGTTTTAGGGCGGTAATAGTTTTCTCAGCTATTTCATCAGTCGTTTGTGCACTGTTTGGAATTATAATTTCTATTCTTGCTGGTACTCCTGTAGGTTCAACTATTGTAACAGCAGATGTAGTTTTGTTTTTAGCATGTTACTTGCTAGGTAAAGTTAGGGGGTAATAGCTGATGAAGAAGATTATTTTATTAGGAATCATATTACAGGCTTTATGTTTTATAGCATGCTCTGGTGCGGATAATTCTAAGAGTGCATCTGATGTAGAGGAAAATCAGGTTGTTGAAGAAGCTGCTGATGATACTCCAGTGGAAGAAGAGCCTGAGGAAGACCCAGCTGAAGAAGAGCTGAAAGGTGACCCCTCAGTAGATATTGATTTGACAGTTCTCTCAGCTACCTTTGTATACTCAGAAGTTTACAACATGGTAATGGAACCAGAGGTATATATAGGTGAAAAGGTCAAAATGGAGGGCACTTGTTCTATATATACAGATGAAAAAACAGGTAAAGTCTATTATGCTTGTATAATTAAAGATGCAACCCAGTGCTGTGCCCAAGGGCTTGAGTTCACCTTGGATGAGGAAAAATATACTCAGGAGGATTACCCGAAGGAGGGAGACTTCATCACAATCTCAGGTACGTTTGATACCTATAGTGAAGGGGCGAATAAGTATTTAACGGTTCGTGATAGTGAGTTGATTTTGTAGAAGTCCAACTACCATAGTAAATGAAAAACTATAGCTGGTTATAAATTTGATTGATAGCTGGCTATAGTTTTTCTTTATCTTAAAACCTATTGACCTAGTAGGTAATAACGTTTAACATAACATCATCAAATAAAAAACGAACCTAAAGGGTAGGTAATTCAAAGGAGGAGAAGACATGAGCAACTATAGATTTGAAACATTAGCACTTCATGTAGGACAGGAAAATCCAGATCCAGCATCTGATGCAAGAGCAGTACCTATTTACCAGACAACCTCTTATGTATTTAGAGATTCACAGCATGCAGCAGACAGATTTGGTCTTGCAGATGCAGGTAACATTTACGGAAGACTTACAAACTCAACACAGGGTGTTTTAGAGCAGAGAGTTGCAGCACTTGAAGGTGGTACAGCAGCACTTGCAGTTGCATCTGGTGCAGCAGCTATTACATACACAATCGAAGCACTTGCAGCAGGCGGCGGACACATCGTGGCACAGAAGACAATCTACGGTGGAAGCTACAACTTACTTGCACACACACTTCCACAGTATGGCGTTACAGCTACTTTCGTAGATGCTCACAACCTTAAAGAGGTTGAGGATGCAATCAAGGACGACACAAAGGCAATCTACATCGAGACACTTGGAAATCCAAATTCAGATATTCCTGATATTGATGCACTTGCAGAAATCGCTCACCGTCACGACCTTCCACTTGTTGTTGATAATACATTTGGAGCAGCTTATTGGGTACGTCCAATCGAGCACGGAGCAGACATCGTAGTTCATTCAGCAACAAAGTTCTTCGGCGGACACGGAACAACACTTGGTGGTGTTATCGTAGAAGCAGGTACTTATGATTGGAAGAAGAGCGGAAAGTTCCCTGCAATTGCAGAGCCAAACCCAAGTTACCACGGAATTTCCTTTGCAGATGCAACAGCACCTGCAGCATTCGTAACATACATCAGAGCAATCCTGCTTCGTGATACTGGAGCTACAATCTCTCCATTCAATGCATTCCTTCTTCTTCAGGGAATCGAGACACTTCCACTTCGTCTCGACAGACATGCAGAGAATACTACAAAGGTTGTAGAGTTCCTTAAGAATCATCCAAAGGTTTCTAAGGTGAACCATCCATCGCTTGAGGATCATCCAGACCACGAATTATATAAGAAGTACTTCCCTAAGGAAGGCGGAAGCATCTTCACCTTTGAAATCAAGGGAGGCAAGGAAGCAGCATTTAAGTTTATCGACAATCTTCAGATTTTCTCAATCCTTGCAAATGTAGCTGATGTAAAGAGCTTAGTAATTCACCCAGCGACAACAACACACTCACAGCTTACAGAGGAAGAGTTACTTGATCAGGGAATCACACAGTCTACAATCAGACTTTCAATTGGTACTGAGCACATTGATGACATCATTGAGGACCTTGAGAAAGGCTTTGCAGCAATTGACGGTATTAATAACGTAAATACGGATTCAAAAACTAATAGCCAGGCAGTCTAAAAAGGACTAGAATACAATATAGAAATTATCGGAGGTTTAATGTTATGGCAAACATTTATAAGAGCGCATCAGAGCTCATTGGAAACACACCACTTGTAGAGGTAACAAACATTGAGAAAGAGCTCGGTCTCGAGGCTACAGTATTAGTTAAGCTTGAGTACTTTAATCCAGCAGGATCTGTAAAGGATAGAGTAGCACTTGCTATGATTGAGGATGCAGAGAAGAAGGGACAGCTTAAGGAAGGCTCAGTTATCATTGAGCCAACATCTGGAAACACAGGTATCGGTCTTGCAGCTATTGCAGCAGCTAAGGGTTACAGAGCAATCCTTACAATGCCTGAGACAATGTCAGTTGAGCGTAGAAATATCCTTAAGGCATACGGTGCAGAAATCGTACTTACAGAAGGTGCTAAGGGCATGAAGGGGGCTATCGCTAAGGCTGAGGAGCTTGCAGCTGAAATCGAGGGAAGCTTCATTCCAGGTCAGTTCGTAAACCCAGCAAACTCAGCAGCTCACCGTGCAACAACAGGTCCAGAGATCTGGAAGGACACAGACGGAAAGGTTGATCTTTTCATCGCAGGCGTTGGTACAGGCGGAACTGTTACAGGCGTTGGCGAGTACCTCAAGAGCCAGAATCCAAATGTAAAGGTTGTAGCTTTAGAGCCAAAAGATTCTCCAGTTCTTTCTGAGGGGCGTGCAGGTGCTCACAAGATTCAGGGTATCGGTGCTGGTTTCGTACCTGATGTACTTAATACAGAAGTTTATGATGAAATCTTCACAGCAGAGGCAGAGGATGCATTTGCAGCCGCAAAGCTTCTTGCTAAGAAGGAAGGTATCTCAGTTGGTATCTCTTCAGGTGCTGCACTTCACGGTGCCATCGAGTACGCTAAGAAGCCAGAGAACAAGGGCAAAACAATCGTAGCTCTTCTCCCAGATTCAGGCGACAGATACTACTCAACACCACTTTTTACAGAATAAATTTTGGTTGAATAATGCTTATATGCGGTTCCTTGCTTAGGCGGGGGGCCGCTATTATTTTGCTCAATTTAGTGTATTGAGAAATAGCCCACCATGCTACCGTGCCCTGCCCATTCTCCTGCCCAATCACAAAATGTTGATTTTCTATAAGCTGCGTGTCGCTTTCTTTATTGGTGGGTGTTCTTTCCATTCTTTGCACTTCTATTAAGAATGTGTGCTTAACACAGACATGAAATATATTTTATGAATTATTCTCCAAATTTTTTGTTGAAGGTTGCTGGATATTTGGAGTGAGCTTAGTAGAACTAAAAGAGATATTTGAATTGTAAGGGCAGCTGCCGCTAGGACGGCGGCAGCAGTGGTCACTTGAAACAGGACGTTGAATGTGCCACGGTGCCCTTACAAACAAATATCTCTTTTTAAGTTCTACTTAGCAAACGGAATATGGAAGCAACCTCAACAAAAAACTTTGGAGAATATTTATAGACAAAAAACATGTCTGTGGAAAACACAGCATTCTTTTCGAAGTGCAAAATCAATGAAAGGACACCCACTTAAAGCTCCACCAGCAGCTTAAAAAAATCTAACATTTTGCTCAAATGCTGCAGGAGAATGGCAGGGCACGGTAGCATGGTGGGCTATTTCTATATGTTTTATGAGCAAAATAATAGCGGCCCCAATATTAAAGGAACCGCATATAAGCATTATTTAAACAAAATTGTATATTGTATACAACAAACCTTGGTTAGTATGATATAATGAACGCGATAAGAAACTAACTTAGATTAGAGGAGTCAATATATTGAATTTAAGTACGTTAGAAATAGGCAAGACTGCCACGGTTACTAAGGTTGGAGGTAGTGGAGCATTACGTCAGCATTTTCTGGACATGGGTATCATTCCTGGTTCAGATGTGTCCATGATTAAGTATGCTCCAATGGGAGATCCAATCGAGCTTCGTATATCTGGCTATGAGCTTACCATCAGACTGGCAGATGCTAAGCAAATAGAAATTGAGAATATAAGAGATACTGCTGAGGTGGAAAAGAATCAGAAGAAACATGAAAAAAGTATTCCCCATCCAGCACTTGGTGAAGAGACGCTCACTCATGATTATGAGGTAGAGCATAAGGCAAAGGAAGTAAATACTGGTAAGCTTACTTTTGCCCTTGTAGGAAATCAGAATTGTGGAAAGACTACACTTTTCAATCAGCTTACTGGTGCTAATCAGCATGTTGGTAATTTCCCTGGTGTCACAGTAGATAGAAAGAGTGGCTCAATAAAGGGCTATCCAAATACTGAGGTGGTGGATCTTCCTGGTATTTATTCTATGAGCCCATACACTAGCGAGGAGGTTGTATCTCGTCGCTTCGTATTAGAGGAAAAGCCATCAGCTATCATTAATATAGTTGATGCCACTAATATTGAGAGAAACCTTTATCTTACCATGCAGCTTTTGGAGCTGGAGATTCCTACAATTCTCGCTCTTAATATGATGGATGAGATGGCAGGAAATGGTGGTTCAGTTCTTATTAATGAATTGGAGGATTTACTTCAGATTCCAGTTGTTCCAATTTCTGCATCTAAGAATGAAGGTATTGCGGAGCTTGTTTCCCATGCTATTCATATTGCAAAGTATAATGAGAAGCCTGGTCGCACAGATTTCTGTGGCAAGGAAGATCACAATGGTGCAGTTCATAGAGCTATCCATGGTGTTATGAGCTTGATTGAGGATCATGCAGAAAAGGCTGATATTCCTATTAGATTTGCTGCAACAAAGCTTCTAGAGGGAGATTCACTTGTTACAAAGGCTCTTGGTCTAGATGAAAATGAGGCAGATACCTTAGAGAAGATTATTCTTCAGATGGAAAAGGAGAGAGGACTTGATAGAGCAGCAGCCATGGCAGATATGCGATTTACATTTATAAATCGTATATGCGAAGAGACAGTTATCAAGCCTAAGGAGAGTAAGGAGCATATCAGAAGTAGAAATCTTGATAAGTTCTTCACTGGTAAGTGGACAGCTATTCCAGCGTTTATCGGAATTATGGCCCTAGTGTTTTATCTTACCTTTAATGTGGTGGGAGCATTCCTTCAGGGAGTTCTGGAAACAATCATAGGTGCAATTACCGATTCCGTAGACAATGTGCTTACTGCGGCTAATGTGGCAGCGCCTATTCATTCGCTGATTATAGATGCTATTTTTACAGGTGTTGGTTCGGTACTTAGCTTTGTGCCAATTATCGTTGTTCTATACTTCTTCCTGTCGATGCTTGAAGATAGTGGATATATGGCGCGTGTGGCATTTGTAATGGATAAGCTACTTAGACGAATTGGTCTTTCTGGACGAAGCATTGTGCCAATGCTTATAGGCTTTGGTTGCTCGGTTCCAGCTATTATGTCTACACGTACATTGCCATCTGATAGAGATAGAAAGATGACACAGCTTCTTATTCCATTTATGAGCTGTAGTGCAAAGATGCCGATTTACGCATTCTTTGCAGCTGCGTTTTTCCCAGAGAAGGCTGCGCTTGTTATGGTAGTGCTTTATGTGATTGGAATAGTGGTGGCTGTAGTGGTAGCGCTATGTACGAAGAATACTATGTTTAAGGGTGAGGCAGTTCCTTTTGTAATGGAGCTTCCAAACTACAGATTACCTGGTCTTAAGAATGTATTGATGCTTATGTGGGACAAGGCTAAAGACTTTATCCAAAGAGCTTTCACAGTAATTTTCCTTGGAACAATTGCAGTGTGGTTCTTACAGAACTTCAACTTCTATTTTCATATGGTAGAGTCATCAGAGGATAGTATCCTTGCAGCACTTGCGGGTGTCCTTGCACCAATCTTTATTCCACTTGGCTTTGGAAACTGGAAGATGGTAACATCACTTATTTCAGGCTTCCTTGCAAAGGAAAGCGTAGTTTCAATGATTACTGTACTTTATGGTGGAGCAGAAGGTTTACAGGCAGAGCTTACTCCTCTTACAGTTTTTGTGTTCCTGATTTTCTGCTTGCTTTACACACCTTGTGTTGCTGCAATAGCAGCAGAAAAAAGAGAAGCAGGAAGACGAGCAGCTCTTAAGATGGTTATCTTCCAGTGCGCAGTAGCATGGCTCATAGCATTTATAGTTAGAGCAATAGGTCTTGCACTTGGTTTTAATTAATTGAAAAGAAGAATATGTCAAACGCATAACATATTTGTTTTTATATAGCAATAAGGGATTTTGTTGGTATTTTCAACAAAATCCTTTTTTGTTTTATAGCGGTATTCACAAATCGTTCACGAAAACCTTTAAGATATATGTCAACCGGTTGACATACCATAACACACAGTGCTATCATCCAATCATCAAAACAAACAGACCTTTTGAAGGAGGGGTAATTGAAATGAAGAAAAAGTTAGTTTCATTAGTTATGGTAGCAGCTATGGGATTGTCTATGGTTGCATGTGGTTCAGCTTCAGGCTCAGGCGATGGGGCAGCAAAGGGTGATGGCGTTTCTATCACAATCTTAAACTCTAAGACAGAGATTCAGACTCAGTTCGAAGAGATGGCAGAAGAGTACGAGGCAAACACAGGTGTACACGTTGAGGTTTACAATGCTGATACAGATACAACAGTTGCTTCACAGGTAGCAACAAGATATGCATCAAACGATCCATATACACTTACAATGGTTGATGCAAAGGATATTTACTCACTTGCTGATGATTATGCTTATGATCTTTCAAATGAAGATTGGGCTAGTCACACTTCAGTAGGTATTACAGTAAATGATAAGCTTGCTGGCTTCCCATTCTGTGTAGAGGCAAGAGGTATTCTTTACAACGCAGATGCAATTAAGAAGGTAACAGGTAAGGATTTTGATCCTTCATCAGTAGCAACACTTGATGACTTCCAGAAGCTTCTTGATGAGCTTGTAGCTGGTGGAATGGAAGCTCCAGTTGGTATTCTTTCAGAGTACTGGTCACTTGGTGCTCACTGGTTCCCAATGGTATACGAAGAGCAGGCTGATCCAGACGCATATGTAAATGGTCTTCTTGCAGGTTCTGAGGACCTTGCTGGAAATGAGAAGTTCAACTCAATCATGGATACATTCGAGACACTTGTTAAGTACAACTACGCTAAGGGTTCTGCTTCAAACGCTGACCGTGAAGAAACATCAATGAAGTTTGCTCAGGGCGACATTGCATTTATGTTTGGTGGTAACTGGGATTGGTCGGTAATCAACCAGTACGACTACACAGAGAACCTTGGTATGATGCCAGTTCCACAGAACACAGAAGATGGTACAAACCAGAAGCTTGTTGGTGGCGGTTCTAAGTACATCTTCGTAGACAGCTCTGATGCTACAAGCGATGAGCAGAGACAGGCAGCTCTTGATTTCCTTAACTGGTTAGTAAGTGATGCTGAAGGAAATGCTTTCCTTACAGAAAAGTGCGCTTTAGTTCCTGCATTCGACAACATTGATGCTTCAGCACTTGATCCACTTTCACTTTCAGTAAAGGCATACGCTGATGCTGGAAACCTTGTACCAAACTACAACTACCTTCCAGATGATCACATGACAGTAGTAGGTCAGGAGATTATGCAGAAGTACCTCGATGAGGCAATTGACAGAGCAGAGGTTGCTAAGGAAGTAACAGAGTACTTCAAGACAGCAACACCAATTCAGCACTAATCATCATTGATTACTAAGGGCTCTTAGGGAGACTTAAGAGCCCTATTTTAAAAGAAGGATAAAATTATGAAAACAAATACACTGAGCTATAAATTAAAACAGTATTTATTATTTGCTGGTCTTTCTACAGTGATCTTTGCTAGCGTGGTAATCATTCCTTTTATTTATGGTCTTTATCTTACATTTACAAGTTGGGATGGTGTTTCTAGAAATAAGCCATTCGTTGGCATTGATAATTATGTTAATGCAATAGGAGATTCAGGGTATTGGGTATCTCTTGGACGTACATTTATCTATTCAGCAATCGCTGTTATTTTGGTAAATGCAGTGGCCTTCATTATCGCTTACATGGTAACAAGCGGAATCAAAGGTCAGAATTTCTTTAGAGCAGGTTTCTTTGTTCCAAACCTTATCGGTGGTATCGTACTTGGTTATGTTTGGAAATTCGTATTTAATAAGGCATTAGTTTCACTTTCAGCTTCTATTGCAAGTGGAGATGCCAAGTCACTCCTTGCCACAGAAACAGGTGCTATTGCAGCACTTATCATTGTTTCAGTTTGGCAGTATGCAGGCTATATGATGCTTATTTATGTAGCAGGCTTTATGAGTGTTTCAGAAGATGTTATTGAGGCGGCTAAAATTGATGGCTGTACGGGGACACAGTCAATCATTCATATATCAATTCCACTTATGACAGCATCATTTGTACAGTGTTTATTCCTTACAATCACAAGATGCTTCATGGTATACGATGTTAACCTTTCACTGACAAACGGTGATCCATACGGAAGCTCAGCACTTGCAGCTATGCACGTTTACAACCAGGCTTTCATCAACAAGAATTATGGTACAGGTCAGGCAGAGGCACTTATCCTCTTTGTAATCTGCGCTATTATCGGTGGAATTCAAGTATACGTTGGTAAGAAAGGGGAGGTGCAGGCATAATGGAAAACGAAAAAGCAGCACGCAATAAAAAAATTAGACACGCCATTATGATTATCGTACTTGCGATATTATTTGTAGCATTTATTTTCCCTTTCATAATGGTAATCATAAATGTATTTAAGGTTAAGGCAGATATCACTGCTAATCCACTTGCTCTTATTGGTAAGCATGGATTTACATTAGAGAATTTCCCTAATGCTATTAAGAAAATGAATTTCTGGAACTCATTTGGAAATTCACTTTTTATAACAATTTTCTCAACAATCGGTACAATCATTCTTTCATCAATGACTGCATACCTTATTGTTAGAAATAACTGGAAAGCAAACAAGATTTTATTCGTAACAATGATTGCATCAATGGTAATTCCATTCCAGGTACTTATGGTTCCTCTTGTTTCTTTATACGGTGGAATATTTGGAATATTAAATCACAGAATTACACTTATTTTTATGCACATCGGTTTCTCACTTTCAATGGCAACATTTATGTTCCACGGAAGTATTCACACAAACGTACCTATCTCACTTGAGGAGGCAGCAACAATTGATGGCTGTAACAAATGGCAGATTTTCTCACAAATCGTATTTCCGATATTAAAGCCAACAATTGCAACAGTAGCAATCATTGATGCAATGGCATTCTGGAATGACTACTTACTTCCATCTCTTGTACTTGGACGTAAAGAGCTTTACACAATTCCTATCGCAACAAAGGTATTCTACGGTACTTATTCAACAGATACAGGATTAATTATGGCTGCACTGTTACTTGCAATGCTTCCAATCCTTCTTTTGTATTTGTTCCTCCAGAGATATATCGTAGAAGGTATTACAGCTGGCGCTGTTAAATAAAAAATAAAGGATTGAAAAAATGAAAAAGCTAGAAAACAAATGTATGCTTATCACTTATGCAGATTCTATGGGTGATAACCTTTCAGATTTAACAACAGTAATGAACAAGCATTTTAAGGATGCAGTCGGTGGAATTCACATTCTTCCATTTTTCCCTTCATCAGGAGACAGAGGTTTTGCTCCAATGGATTATCACGTAGTAGACCCAGCTTTTGGTGATTGGGATGATATTGAAAAGTTAGCAGAAGATTATTATCTTATGGCTGATTATATGATTAATCATATTTCAGCACAGAGTGAATACTATAAGGATTTCCTTGCAAAGAAGGATGATTCTAAGTACAAGGATCTTTTTATCCGTTACAAGGATTTCTGGGAGAACGGCGAACCAACAGAGGAAGAAGTAGATGCAATCTACAAGAGAAAGCCAAGAGCTCCATACGTAGATGCGAATTTCGCAGACGGAACTACTGAGAAGGTTTGGTGTACATTTGATGAGCAGCAGATTGATATCAACTGTAAGTCTCAGACTGCAAAGGATTTTATCAAGGATAATCTTGAGACACTTTGCAAGCATGGACTTGCTATGATCAGACTTGATGCTTTTGCATATGCTACAAAGAAGGCAGGTTCTTCTTGCTTCTTTATTGAGCCAGAAGTATGGGAGCTTATGGATGAGTCAGCTAAGATTGTTGAGCCATATGGTGTAACACTTCTTCCAGAGATTCACGAGCACTATACAATGCAGCAGAAGATTGAAAGTCATGATTACTATGTATATGATTTTGCGCTTCCTATGCTTCTTATTAACGGTCTTTACTATGGACAGTCACAGTACTTAAAGCATTGGCTTGAGATTTGCCCAAGAAAGCAGTTTACAACACTTGATACACACGATGGAATCGGAGTTGTAGACGTTAAGGATCTTCTTCCTGATGAGGAAATCGAGCGTACAAAGGAAGACATCTTTAAATTCGGCGCTAATGTTAAAAAGATTTACAATACAGCAGCATACAATAACCTTGATATTTATCAGGTTAACTGCAGCTACTATTCAGCACTTGGAGATGATGACGATGCTTATCTTCTCGCAAGAGCAGTTCAGTTCTTTGCACCAGGTATTCCACAGGTTTATTATGTGGGACTTCTTGCAGGAAAGAACGACCTTCAGCTTTTAGAGGAGACAAAGGTTGGTAGAAATATTAATCGTCACTACTACAAGCTTGATGAAATCGACCGCGAGGTTGAAAGACCAGTGGTTAAGAAATTACTTGAGCTTATGAAGTTTAGAAATGAGCATCCAGCTTTTGATGGAGAGTTCATATTAGAGGATTGCAGCGATGAAGAGCTTGTTATTCTCAGACAAAAGGGAGATGCTTTTGCAAGACTTAAAGCTAACTTAAAAACTAAGAAGTTCACTATTGAACATTCGTAAAATAAAACGGCAATGCTCAGTGTGGTATTGCCGATTTTTATGGTAGAATGTGGACAGGGAGATTAGCTTTAATTGGAGGGAAAAATGGCAACATTAAAGGATGTGGCAGCAAAGTGCGGATTGACTGTCACTACAGTATCAAGAGTATTAAATAACAGAGGATACATTTCCGAAGAGACTAGAGCAAAGGTTTATGCGGCCATGGAAGAGCTTAACTATCAACCAAATGAGGTGGCAAGATCTTTATCCAAGAAGTCTACAAAAACCATAGGGGTTATAGTCCCACATATCAGACATCCTTACTTTTCGGAAATGATTAGTAATATTGAAAACGCAGCAAATAAACAAGGATATAAAATAATCCTTGCCAACTCAAAAGGGGCAAAACACAAGGAGAAGGAATACCTAGACATGTGCACAAGTAATAGAGTGGCAGGTGTTATATTATTTTCTTCCAGTGTACAGGTATCGGAGTTTGCAGATAGCAAAATTCCACTTGTCACAGTAGAGCGTTTTATAGAAAATGGAACTGCAGCCGTAGAGTGTGACAATGAACAGGGGGGAATGCTGGCAGCCCAGGCTCTTATTGATTCAGGATGTAAGAATGTTCTTATGATTTCAGGTGTTGTTAATAATTCAATGCCTGCGGATGATCGTGTAAAAGGTTTTGCAAAAGTTTGTGAAAAAAATGGTATTTCATATAAGGAAATAGTCACCAGTCAGGATCAGTACGAAAGCCTGGATTATCATTCACTTTTAGATAGTGCTTTAAAGCTTGATTCTGATATTGATGGAGTATTTGCCAGTTCGGATTTAATTGCCGCGCAAGTGCTTCAAGTTTGTGGTAAAATAGGTAGAAAAGTTCCTGAAGACATTAAGCTGGTGGGTTTTGATGATGTAATGATATCACGTCTTACTACACCACCTATATCCACTATACACCAGCCAATAAAAGAAATGGCAGAGTCGGCGGTGGAGCTTGTGATTTCAGCTGCGGAGGGAAAGGTCGTGCCAAAGCGCACACTTCTTCCAGTATCTTATATAGAAAGAGAGAGCACAGTATAAATGAAGAAATTCGATGTAATTGCATTAGGAGAGATTTTAATTGACATGGCTCCAGGTGAGCAGAGTTCACAGGGAAATGACACATTCGAGGCATGCCCAGGTGGAGCACCTTGCAATGTTCTTTCATTACTTAACAAGAACGGTCACAAGACTGCATTTATTGGCAAGGTTGGCGAGGACATGTTTGGTCGTTTGCTTACAGACACTATCGAGGAAATCGGAATCAACACAGAGGGTGTTGTTTTCGATAAGGAGGTTCGCACTACACTTGCTTTTGTTAAGAAGCTTCCTAACGGAGACAGAGATTTCAGCTTCTACAGAAATCCAGGTGCAGATATGATGTTAAATGCGTCTGAGGTTAAATATGGCTTAATCGAGGACTCAAAGATTTTCCATTTCGGAACACTTTCAATGACATCAGAATGTGCAAAGGAAGCTACAAAGAAAGCTGTAGCTTTTGCAAAGGAAAAAGGACTTCTTGTTTCTTTTGATCCAAACTTACGTGAGCCACTCTGGGCAAATCTTGATGATGCCAAGGCAGCTATCAAGTGGGGAATGGAAAACTGTGATATCCTTAAGATATCTGATAACGAGGTTGAGTTTATGACAGGCCTTACAGATATGGAAGCAGGATATAAAAAGATTAAAGAAATGTCATCAGCTAAGCAGGTGTTTGTTACACTTGGACCAGACGGAAGTATCGGAATGGCTGATGGTGAGCTTGTTAAAGTAGCTGGTGTTAAGATGGAATCAGTAGTAGACACTACAGGTGCTGGAGATACCTTCATGGGTTGCGCACTTCATTACATTTTAGGTCATGGCATGGAGCTTACAGCAGATCAGGTAAAAGAGTTGCTTACTAAAGCAAACACTACAGCTGCAAAGGTTACTCAGGTAAAGGGTGCTTTAAAGGTAATGCCTGAAATTTAATAGAAAATATAAGGACTGGCGAAATCGCCAGTCCATTTTTTTACTATGAGTTATTGTAGACTCTTTAAATACTGCTTATTTTTATACATCTGTTCATCAGCGGCTTTAAACACTGGGGATACACTACCTTCATTGTTATAAATGGCCATACCACAAGCTATAACAATTCCACCGCTCTTTATAGCTGCGTTATTTTGCTCGCTGAAATATTGTAATAATTCTTCTATGTTATCGAAGTCTTCCCCTTGAGATATTGCTACGAACTCATCACCGCCAATACGAAAGACAGGGCTGTGTTTAAATTTAGTACATATTATTTTACAGGCTTCGCATATGAATTGATCACCTGCTTGATGTCCTAGAGTGTCATTGATGGTTTTAAGGTTATTTACATCAAATATTGTTATAGCAAACTGAACCCAGCCTTTTTCATTAATAGTCTTATTGAGCTTGTTCTCAAACTCAACGTAGGCTGCTTTATTTCTTATACCTGTCAAAGCATCGACGTTGGCACGGTTCTGAGCATTTTCCAATTTCTTGTTATATTCTTCCTTAATTACCATGGCATCTGTCACATCCTGGCATAGTCCAAGGAGACAGGTTCTTCCTGTAGCATCCATGAATTTAAGCTTTGTAGTCTGAAATCGGCGTGGATTTCCATCTGCATCTGGCACATCTTCATAAAAGATGTAAGGTTTATTCATGTCCAAGGCCTTTTTATCATCATCTACAAAGTGCTGTGCGGTTTCCTTATCAAAAATCTCAAAATCAGTGAGCCCCACTACACCTTCTGGAGTTTCTTTGCATGCATAATCCGCAAAGGCTTGGTTACAAGCAATATATTTTCTTGTAACAACATCTTTTGAGAATGTCATGGCAGGCATATTTGAAAGAAGAGAAGAAACAGATTCCTGTAAATCCATAATTTTTTTAGTTACTTGATCGCCAGATTCTGCATAAACTACATGAACAAGATGTACTCCATTTTCCATATCTACATGCTTTCCAATGGCATGAATAACTTTATATTCAGCTGTATCGTCATTTCCAGCTGTGCGAGAGCGATAGATGATGTCATAAGTATCTCCAGCCATCAACGAGCGATAAGCCTCGTCATTAATTCGAGATACATCGGCTGGGTGGATATTATGATAAACATTTTTGTCCAAGGCCTCATAGGCTTGATCCTTGCCCTCAAACCCGAATAATTCGCAATATCCATCAGATAACATAATGGCAAAAATCTGATTATCTATAAATTGATAGATAGCCAGTGCATGTGGTAATCGCTCGTATGCAGTTTGAATTTCATCACTGAATCTGAATAATTCCATAATGCCCCCTAATATCTTATGTTTATTCTACATAACAATAGTAAAAAAATTGTGAATAGTTGCATTAAAAAATTCACACTTTTAATTTTAAGGGTATGATATAATAACTTTGCTAGAGAGTATTTTGTAAATGGGGTTATTAATATTAGGTTAATAAAAGGGGGTTATTATGCTAAAAGAGTATACTAAAATTCCTGCACCACTAAATTCAGAAGTCGCGCTCAAGATTATTCCTGGTCATTTTGCTACCAATCATTCACACATCACTAACTATATGGAAATCGGTACAATGAAGACCAGATGCAACGAGGCACAGGGTGTTGCCCAGCTTCTTGCTATGCATTATTCAGTACAAACTCCCGTTGACACAATCGTATGTGCCGATGACATGGAAGTTGTTGGAACATTTCTAGCTATGGAACTTACAAAAGCTGGAGTAGCAAATTATAATCAGCACAAGACAATCTATGTCACATCTCCAGAGCTTACATCTACAGGACAAAGTATTTTCCGTGATAATATGCAGTTAACTGTACGTGATAAAAATGTACTTCTACTTTTTGGTTCATTAAGTACAGGACGTACTGTAGAAAGTCTTGCAGAATGCGTTAAGTATTATGGAGCAAAGATAAGTGGCGCCTGTGCTATTTTCTCTGCTGTACGCCAGGTCGCTGGTATCGACATCACTGCAGTATTCCACGATGAGGATATTCCAAATTATGCTTCTTATCCACTTCATGACTGCCCTCTTTGCAAGCAGGGGGTACCAATCGACGCGATTGTCAATTCATTTGGATATTCGGAATTACGATAATTTTTTTGCCACCTCTAAAAAAGAGGTGGCTTATTTTTTTGAGTTCACAAATCTGATATTAAATAACGGATTTGATAACTTTTTTTAAAACCACGGCGTATAATACACCACATAATCACAAAATAAATTTCGTGAGGGGTATGATATGTTAAAAACAATCAATACAGGTAAGTTTGAGTTTTTAGATAACAAGGGAAGCTTTAAAATCGGCAGAGCCGAGGACACAAGCTACCTTTATTTTCCAATAGCTGGTGAGAAGGGTTTAAAGTCATCTGTTACACCAAATCTTGGTGGTGACGCTATGGTAAATCAGGAAACCTTTCTTCTCGAGCCAGTGAGCGTGGAGAACCTCCACAATAATAAAAATGGCCGTAACTTCTGGCTGTATATGGACAACGGTTCTGTATGGTCAGCTGTTGGTACTTCTGCAGAGCAGGAGAGTAAGAAATTCACAATGGAGCAGGATGAGAGCCTTGTTTCCGCTGGCTTTATGTGGCATACCGCTACAAGAGCAAACAGTAGCCTTGGTGTATTGGCAGAGATTACTTCATTTGTACCTGTAGATGCAAATGTTGAAGTCATGTCAGTAACAATTAAAAATATCTCCGAACAGACAAAGGTTATAACCCCTATTGCAGCAATTCCTATTTTTGGACGTTCTGCAGATAACCTTCGTGATCATAGAAACGTTACATCTATGCTCCACCGAATTTCTACTATAGAAGATGGTGTTACTGTAAAGCCAACTATGTCCTTTGATGAGAAGGGGCATAGACTTAATAATAAAACATATTTTGTAATTGGATTTGATGAGAAAGGCAATAAGCCAGAGTCTTTCTTCCCTACAGTAGAGTCTTTCATAGGTGAGGGAGGAAGCTTCTCAAAGCCTAGAAGTGTATATCGTCAGGAAGCAGGCTGTGGCGCTGGTGAAAGCTTCGCTGGTCTTGAGGCTGTTGGTGGATTAAAGTTTGCGAAGGCTACACTTGAACCTAAGGAAGAAATCGTATATACGGTATTAATTGGTGTGGCAGAAGATCAGGCAGAATTTGATGACGCAAAGAAGAAGCTTGCATCAAAAGCTGATGTAGAAAAAGCACTTGAGGCTACAAAGGAATATTGGAAAAACAAAGTTAATGTTAGCTTCCACACAGGAAACAAGGAATTCGATGAGTTTATGGCATGGGTAGCATTCCAGCCATTCCTTAGAAGAGTTTATGGTTGCTCATTCCTTCCATATCATGACTACGGAAGAGGTGGAAGAGGATGGAGAGATTTATGGCAGGACTGCCTTGCACTTCTCTTCATGGAGCCAGATGACGTTCGCAAGATGCTTGTTGCAAACTTTGGTGGTGTCAGAATGGATGGTACCAATGCCACAATCATCGGTGACGGTCTTGGCAACTTTATTGCAGATAGAAATGGAATCGCAAGAGTCTGGATGGACCACGCGTACTGGCCACTTAAGACATTGCTTTTATACATACATCAGTCTGGTGATTATGAGATTCTCAAGGAAAAGGTTCCTTATTTCAAGGATTCTATTGTCCACAGAGGAAATCTTATCGACAAGAAGTTTGAAACAGAAGGCAATCACCAGTACAGCGAAGGTGGAAAGGTATACGAGGGCTCAATCATCGAGCATCTTCTCGTTCAGAACCTTTGCGCATTCTACGAGGTGGGAGAGCACAATACATTAAGGCTTCGTGGAGCTGATTGGAACGATGCTCTTGATATGGCATCACATAATGGTGAGTCCGTTGCATTCTCATACGCATATGCTGGAAATCTTAAAGACCTTTCGAAATTGATTCAGGAATATGCAGAGAATACCGGCATCGATACTATTTCCATTGCCTCTGAGCTTAACGTTCTTTTGGATTCATACGTTCAGATTTACGAATCAGTAACAGAAAAGACTAAGCTTTTAGATAAGTATTGCAAGCTTGTTGAAGGAGATGTTTCTGGTAAGCAGATTTCTATTCCAGTATCTACATTGGTTTCTAAGCTTATGGAAATGTCAGAATGGTTTACAGAACATCTGAATAAACAGGAATGGATTTCAGGTGATGAGGGCCAGGGATGGTTCAATAGCTACTACGATGATAGCTGTCGTAGAGTTGAATGCTACGATAAGGATGATGAAAAAACTCGCATGATGCTGACAGGTCAGGTGTTTGCAATTATGGGTAATGTGGCAACTGACCAGCAGATAGAATATATAAGTAAGGCTGCAGACAGATATCTGTACAGGGAAGAGATTGGAGGTTACAGGCTGAATACTGACTTCCATGAGCTTAAGGGCGACCTTGGCAGAATGTTCGGCTTTGCTTACGGGGAGAAAGAAAATGGCGCGGTATTTTCACATATGGCTGTGATGTATTCAAATGCATTGTATCAGAGAGGCTTCGCTAAAGAGGGATACAAATCACTTAATGCTCTTTCAGAAGCTTCTATGAATTTCAATATAAGTCACATGTATCCAGGCATCCCTGAGTATTTTGATGCTAAGGGTCGAGGTAAATATCCTTACCTGACTGGAGCAGCATCATGGTATTTATTGACTATGATTACTGAGGTGTTTGGCGTTAAGGGGGAGGCAGGAAATTTGGTTCTTGCTCCTGCACTTTTAAAAGAACAGTTTGATGAAGCCGGCGAGGCTAAGATTAGTTTGAACTTTGCTGATAAGAGATTTGATATCGTATATGCGAATGCATCAAAGCTTCAGCAGGGCACATATAAAATAAAGGCGGCCAGCCTTAATGAGGGCCAACTCGCCTTTGATGAAACTAAGGTTACTATCTCACGAGAAGTTATTGATAACCTTCCAAAATGCAATAGCATTATCGTGACTTTAGGATAACATATCTTCATTCTTCATGGGGGATATAATCCATTATATCCCCATCAGTTCCTTTCCAATGAGTACCGTAATATTTTTCACGGTACTTTTTTGGTGTAAGGCCAGTCTCTTTCTGGAAGAGTTGGCAGAAATGACTCTGAGACGTAAATGAAAAATAATTTGCTATCTCAACAAGAGAGTAATCGCTATATCTAAGAAGATTCTTCGAAGCTTCCAATTTTGCATTTCTAATATAATCACTAGTGGAAACACCTAATTCCTCTTTGAAAAGACGTGAAATATAGCTGGCAGAGTTGCTTGTGTATTCTGCAAGATCCTTTACAGTGATACGGTCTTTTAAATGAGAGAAGATGTAATTCATACATTCTGTCATAGGACGTGAAAGACCTGCATTCTGACGAATGATTTTCATCTTGCCAGTGTAGTCAGTGACCATTCGGTCGTGAAGCTGCTCCATCTTTTCTATAGAAGTAATGTCATCTAAACACTGAATGTAATAATCTGAAAGTCTGTATGATTTTTCCATTTCCATTCCATTATCTACACAAAGACGAGAAATAATGGCGACAGAAACAACGAAATGATATTTCAGATTCTGTAGAGGATCCTTTGAAAGAATGCCAACTCCTGCTTGATTCAAAAACTCATGCTTTAAGCAGTTTTCACGGATGGCATCAATATCCCCCTTGGCAACCTGCTGATAGAATAACAGCTCGGCATTCTGATGACGATGAACAACCTCATCACCGTCGTCATTCACATTAATAAATAAATTACTCATATTACTCATTATTTTATCCTCTATAAAACGGATTAAATTTTTAGAAAAGCATAGCATGATTTTTATATTTTAGCAATGAATTTGATATTAAAAAGATTGCCGAAAAATTAATATAGTAAACGTTTAAGGGAGATAAAAACGGAATCCCAAAGTAGTTTTCTTTAAGGAGGAAAAAGTAATGAAAAAAAGAGTAGTTAGTCTTATGCTTGCCTTCTCTATGGTAGCAGGACTTACAGCTTGCGGGGGAGACGCAGCTGGTAACAACAGCGGTGCAGCAGATGCTAGTGCGGATAGCAGCTATGTTGCAGAAGGCGAAGAAGGAAAGGTAATTAACATTTACTGCTGGAACGACGAGTTCAGAACAAGAGTTGAGGCAGTTTATGACAAGGTCGATCACACATCTGACGATGGAACAATCACATACCTTACAGATGGTACAGAGATTCACTGGACAGTAAATCCTAACCAGGACGGTGTATATCAGAGCAAGCTTGATGAGGGTCTTTTAAACCAGGCTACAGCAGCAGATGATGACAAGATTGATATGTTCCTTTCAGAGACAGATTATGTTGTTAAGTATACAGACGCTGAGGCAGATGTAGCTATTCCACTTACAGACCTCGGTATTGACCCAGAAACAGATTTAGCTGATCAGTATGACTTCACAAAGACAGTTGCTTCTGATGCTAACGGAGTACAGAGAGGTTCTACATGGCAGGCTTGCCCATGTCTTTTCGTATATCGTAGAGACATCGCTCAGGATACATTTGGAACAGATGATCCAGACGAGATTCACGCAAAGGTTGCTGATTGGGCAACAATGAAGGCTTCAGGCGAAGAGCTTAAGGCTAAGGGTTACTTCACACTTGCAGGTTATGCAGATACATTCCGTGCTTATGGAAACAGCATTTCAGCTCCATGGGTTGAGGAAGGTTCAACAGAGATTAACGTAGATCCACAGATCATCAACTGGATTAACGATTCTAAGGATTGGCTTGATGCTGGTCTTCTTGATAAGAACATCAAGGGTCAGTGGACAGATGATTGGAACAAGTCAATGGGTTCTGCTTCAAAGGTATTTGGTTTCTTACTTCCAGCTTGGGGTATCGATTTCGTACTTAATCCAAACTGGGATGGCGAAGCTGGTGAATGGGCAGTTACAGATGGTCCACAGGCATTCAACTGGGGTGGTTCTTTCGTTCACGGTTGTGCTGGTACAGATAACCCAGAGCACGTTAAGGAAATCATCCTTGCTGTTACAGCAAACAAGGATAACCTTATGAAGATTACAAAGGATTATCTTGATTTCACAAATACACAGTCTGGTATGAAGGAAATCGCAGAGGACGAGAGCTTTGGTGCTGAGTTCCTTGGCGGTGAGAATCCATTCAAGTACTTCCAGCCAGCAGCTGCATCTATCAAGATGACAACACTTTCACCATATGATCAGGGTTGTGTAGAGCTTATCCAGAGCTCATTTGGTGATTACTTCCAGGGTCAGGTTGACTTCGAAACAGCTAAGGCTAACTTCGAAAAGGCTATTATGGAGAGATATCCAGATATCACAGCTGTTAACTGGCCAGAATAGAAATATCTAATTTAGCTTTCTCTATTCATCCCAAATATATATGGGGCAGGCATAAGTCTGCCCCGACTTTTTAAGGAGATTTACATTATGAAAAAAGCAAAAAGTATAAGCCGAGCAAAGTATGGCTACCTTTTCATATTGCCTTTCTTTGTGACTTATTTCATTTTTTCATTGATACCACTGTTAGACACGATTAGGTATAGTTTTTATGAATATTACCGCTCTGGTCTTCGTATCGTAGGACCATCTTTCGTGGGATTTGATAACTATATCAATGTGATGGGTGCGGATTTCTTCACATATATGGGAAATACCTTTATCCTTTGGATGATTGGATTTGTTCCGCAGATTATCATCGCACTTCTACTTGCTTCATGGTTTGTAGATGTTCGACTTAAAATCCGTTGTGAACAGTTCTTCAAGGTGGTGATATATTTACCAAATCTTATTATGGCATCAGCATTTGCAATGTTATTCTTTACTTTGTTCTCAACATCAGGTCCTGTTAACAACATCCTTACAGGTCTTGGAATTGTAAATGGACCAATTGATTTCATGGGAACACCAGTAGGAACAAGACTTCTTATTGCACTTATGAATTTCCTTATGTGGTTTGGTAATACAACAATCATGCTTATGGCGGCAATTATGGGTATCAGCCCTGATATTTTCGAGGCTGCATCAATCGATGGCTGCACACCTAGACAGTCATTCTTCCATATCACATTGCCACTTATCAGACCTATTTTGACTTACACATTAATCACATCACTTATCGGTGGTCTTCAGATGTTTGACGTTCCTCAGATCCTTACAAACGGACAGGGAAATCCAAACAGAACAAGCTACACACTTATTATGTGGCTCAACAACTTACTTCGCGCTCCAGATTACGGTCGCGCAGGTGCACTTTCAGTTTATTTGTTTATTGTCAGCGGTATTCTTTGCCTTGTTGTTTATAAGATGGTAAACGGACAGGATAATGATGCAAAGGCTGAAAAGAAAGCTGCCAAGAAGAGAATGAAGGCAGCGAAGGGAGGAAAGAACTAATGGCAAGAAAAGATTTTGCGGGAGTTGCAAGAAGCTTCATAGCACATTTAGTTTTAATTATTCTTGCTTTTATGTGCTTATTCTTCTTCTATATTTTGATTATTAACTCTACATGTTCGCATGCAGATTTACAGAAGGGCTTCTCAGCTCTTCCAAAGAATTACTTCGGTAAGAATTTTAACGCAGTTGCTAATGACGGTACATTCCCGATGATGAAGGGTATCGGAAACAGTATTATCGTATCCAGCCTTTGCGCTGCAATCTGTACATACTTCTCAGCACTTACTGCTTATGGACTTTATGTTTATGACTTCAAGCTTAAGAAGGTGGCATTTACATTCATCATGATTATCCTTGTAATGCCTACACAGGTTACAGCACTTGGTTTCCTTCGTCTGATTACAAATATGGGATTATATGATACATTAATTCCACTTATTTTACCTTCGATTGCATCACCAGCTGTTTTCTATTTCATGTACAGCTACCTTCAGTCAAACCTTCAGCTTTCACTTGTTGAGGCTGCAAGAATTGATGGTTGCTCTGAGATGAAGATATTCAACAGAATTATCTTCCCTATCATGAAGCCAGCTGTTGCAGTACAGGCCATCTTCACATTCGTAGGTTCATGGAATAACTACTTTGTTCCAGCACTTATTCTCCAGTCAAAGGAGAAGGCTACAGTTCCTATTCTTATTGCTACTCTTCGTGGTGCTGATTATATGAACTTCGATATGGGAAAGGTTTACATGATGATTACTGTTGCAATCGTACCTATTATCATCGCGTACTTGTTCCTTTCAAAATTCATCATTGCAGGTGTTGCACTTGGTGGTGTAAAGGAATAGTGCTCCTTTAATTATTGAGTCTCCTTCGGGAGACTCTTTTTTTGTCTAGGATAATTATCAGATAATATTCTCTAAGACATGAACTTTAATAGATAATTCACAGTTTTTTAATCTAAGTTCCCTATACTAATTGGGTAGACATATGCTTACTAATAGGGCAGGAGGGGAAAACTTATGAGAAAGCAGATTAGTGTGTGGATGTGTTTGTTCCTGGTTATGGCCACTGTTTTGGGTGGTTGTGGAAAGCAGGAAGAGGCAGCAAGTGGTGATGCTGGTGATACATCTGCTGGTGGCTCAATTACGATGGTAAACATCAAAAGTGAGATTAATTCTCAGGTTGAAGAGCTTGCTAAGGCTTATCAGGCAGCCACTGGCGTGGAGGTAAAGGTGATTAATGTCCCAGCTGGTGTTGATGCACAGGCAACATTAAAGGGATATTATCTGTCTGACCAGATGCCAGATATAATTGCCTGCGAGGCTTCGGGCTTTGGTAATTGGGAAGGTCTGCTTGTAGATATGAGCAATCAGGACTGGGCAAAGAGAACAGAGGCCGCCTATGTAGACAGTACATATGGAACTCTGGGCTTCCCTTATACTACAGAGGCTATCGGATTGGCATATAATGCTGACATTTTAGAGAAGTGCGGTGTTGACCCAGCGTCTATCACAGGACCAGATGCTCTTCGTGCTGCTTTCGAAGCAGTAGCTGCTAATAAGGATGCATTAGGACTTAAAGCAGTAATTGGTTATTGTGCAGAGCCAGTTAATTTAGGCTGGTCAGCTGGTAATCATATTACTGGCGCATATATAGATTCTGGATTGGCACGTGATGATACAACCTACATCGATATGATTGCAAATGATAAGAAGGTGGATGATTCCAGATTCCTAAATTTTGCAAATATGATAGGTTTGTTTAATCAATACTCTGACCCAGAGCTTTTAACAACTGGTATTTACGATGATCAGGTTGCAAATTTCGCAGCTGGAAAGTACGCATTTATCACACAGGGTTCATGGATTGGTGCATCTCTTACCTCTTCTGAAGCTTATGCAGCCGCTGGAAGCTTCAAGGTAGGAATGGTTCCATATGCATTTGAGGATGGAATGGAGACAATACTTACAGCGGCACCTTCATGGTGGGCAGTATTCAAGGAAGGAAATGTGGCAGCATCTGAGGCGTTTCTTCAGTGGTGTTCAGAGGATGCAGGCCAGAAGATTTTGGTAGAATCAGCAGGTTGTGTAAGCCCATTTACAGATTGCAAGTATGTGGCTTCAGATCCATTCGCACAGACTATTTCAGACTACATTGCGTCAGGAAAAACCTCCAACTGGCATTGGATGAACCTGCCTGAAGGTATTGGTAACGGAGAAGGAGGCTTCTGCTACAGCTATTATAGATATGCAAATGGAGAGCTTACTGCGGAAGGCTTTAGGGATGAGTTCAATCGTACCATTGAAGAATGGTACGCTAAATTATAGGAAGGGGGGTGTTTGTTATGAGTAAGAAGGATAACGGAGACGTAAAAGTAGGCGGAATTCATTCAATAGTTGTACAGATATCTCTCTTAAATATTGGTATGCTTATAGCATTTTTGATAGTTATGGTTATGATCATGACATCAATGAACACCTCTACAAGCACCAGTGTTGAGATGTTTGATTCAATGATGAATCTGACTACACATGATGCAAAGCTGAAAACAGATATTATGTCTCTTTATGATCAGGTAACTGGTTATATAGCATCAGGCTCAGCAGAAACGCAGGAAGCATTGTTGCCTCAGATAGAAGTGGCTAAGTCTACAATAGCAGAGGATATTTCACAGCTGACCACAGATTTTGCCGCATACAGCAATGAGGACGCAGCAGCACAGCTTCAGGAAATTGAAGCTCAGTACGACAGAATGTGCTCATTTATTGATAAGGCAATCGAGAAGTGTGATGCTGGAGATCAGGATAACGCATATGCGATACTCTTTGATAAGGCAGAGATTCAGAAGGTTGCTATTATCCATTCAACAGAGATTTTGGATGAGGCAATCGAAGAAAACTCTTCAAATACCAAGTCTAATATGAATTACCTTCTTAAGAGAGGAAATATTATAGCTGCAATCGGTATTGGTATTTTCATTTTACTTATTATCTTCAACTTCCTCATGACCTATAGAAGTGTAGTTGCACGAATCAAGTCTATGAGTGCTGAGGTAAATGATATTATCGATAGCATCCAAAGGGGACAGGGCGATCTTACAGCAAGAATTAATACAAAGACCAGATCAGAGCTTCTTTATATCAAGAATGGTATAAATCATTTCATCGAGACACTTCAGGGAATTATGAAGGATGTTAAGGATGGTACAGGAGTACTTAGAGATAGTTCTGAGGAGGTTAACTCACAGCTTCAGATTGCAGATGATAATGTAACAAGTTCCTCTGCAGCACTTGAGGAGCTTTCAGCTAATATGGAATCTGTAGTTGGTATTCTTGCATCAATCAATGAGAGTGTTGAGGATGTTAAAGAAGCAGCTGAAAAGATTACAAATCAGGCTGAGGAAGGCTCGCAGACAGCAAACGAAATTAAGACTGAGGCAGAGGAGCTTCAGATTAAGGTTAATACCAAGAAGTCAGATGTAGGCATTAAGATGGCAGATCTTTCAGAGACACTTGAAAAGTCAGTTAAGGATTCAGAGAAAGTTGATCAGATTAGTGATCTTACAAATGATATTTTGGACATTGCCAGCCAGACAAATCTTCTTGCTCTTAATGCTTCTATTGAGGCTGCAAGAGCAGGCGAAGCAGGAAAGGGCTTCGCAGTTGTTGCTGATGAGATTAGTAAGCTTGCTGCTAATTCAAGACAGACCGCAGCTACTATTCAGGAGATAGCCAGTGAAGTTACAGCGGCAGTTAAGACTTTGGCTTCCAGTGCAGAAGAGGTTCTTGATTTCATCAATGGAACTGTAATCGGAGATTATGATGAGTTCGTTGATACTGGCGAGAAGTATGGACATACTGCAGAGGTTATGAACGAGATGCTTACAGAATTTACTGAGAAGGCAGAAAGCCTTAATGTAATTATGAAGGATATGGTTGATTCTGTAGATACAATTACAAATTCCGTTCGTGAAAGCTCTACAGCAATTACTATGAGTGCAGAGAATTCAGCAGAGATTGTTACTGGTATTAAGAACATTTTCAAGGCCATGGACAAGAATACCGAGGTTACAGAGCAGCTGAACGATACAACTCAGAAATTTACATCTCTGTAAAATAATAGTTGCAATTAGATTTGGTGCAACGTATAATACGGACATGGGTTAAAAGGTTTTCGCTTATTATGGCGAAAACCTTTTGTTGTCTAAAATTCTTTTTTATCTCTTTTTATCCCCAACAAAAGGTTCGAGCTCTGTAATTATAGTTTTATGTAGTAGAGAGAGGTCGACGATGACAATTGGAAATAAATATAGAATAACTGTGCTTACCAGCAGGCTTATTCGAATGGAGTATCAGGCTGGTTATGATTTTGTTGATGCACCAACTCAGATGGTGGTGAACAGATCATTTCCAAAGGTGGAGTACACAACACTTCACAAGGATGGACTCCTTATTTTAGAGACAGATGATTTGATTTTTAAATACGATGGCAGGGAGTTTTCCACAGATGGTCTGACTATTGAGCTTAAAGAAAACGGCGAGGTTTGGCATTATAGCATCGTTTATGGAAATTCAGACAAAAACCTTTATGGTACTGCCCGTACACTTGATAACGCAGATGGTGGTGTCTGTCTTGAATATGGAATTTTTGGAGAAAAGGGTTTTGCTGTCCTTGATGACAGTGACAGTGCATTGCTGATTGATGGAGAATTTGTAGCAAGAGAAAATAAAGGGCATGATCTTTATTTCTTTGGATATGGAAAGGATTACAGAGGCGGATTGAAGGATTTCTTCACACTTTGTGGAAAAACACCTATGCTGCCTAGATATGCGCTTGGCAACTGGTGGAGCCGTTATTATGCCTATTCAGCAGAGGAATACAATCAGCTTTTAGATAAAATGGAGCAGGAGAATATCCCTGTTTCAGTGGCAGTTTTGGATATGGACTGGCATGTTACAAATGTTGATCCAAAGTACGGAACTGGCTGGACAGGCTATACCTGGAATGAAGATTTATTTCCAGATTATAAGGGCTTTTTGAAGGGACTAAAAAATAGGGGACTTGCAACAACACTTAATTTACATCCAGCAGATGGAATCAGAGCATTTGAGTCAATGTATGAAAAGATGGCAAAGAGACTGGGAGTGGATCCTGCCAGTGAAAGACCAATTGAATTTGATTTTTCAGATGCTGAATTTAGAAAAGCTTATTTTGATATAGTAATGGATCCTTATGAGGATGATGGTGTGGATTTCTGGTGGATAGACTGGCAGCAGGGCACCGGAGAGGAAAATGCTGTAGACCCATTATTCCTTTTGAATCATTATCACTATGAGGATTCAAACAGAGGAAATCGTCGTGGAATGATTTTCTCTCGCTATGGCGGAGTGGGAAGCCACAGATATCCTGTGGGATTTTCAGGAGATACTGTAGCTACGTGGAAGAGTCTGGATTTTCAGCCTTATTTCACAGCGTTGTCTTCAAACATTGGATACGGTTGGTGGAGCCATGACATTGGTGGCCACATGATGGGCACAAAGGATGAGGAGCGTCTTATAAGATGGATTCAGTTTGGTGTATTCTCTCCAATTATGAGATTACACAGCAGCTGCAGCCCATTCTTCAATAAGGAGCCTTGGAATGTTTCTGAGCCTTATAGAAGAGTTATGGGAGAATTTATGCGCCTTCGTCATCAGCTGATTCCATACATCTATTCTATGAATTATAAGATGTACACAGATGGTCAGATGCTTTTGGAACCAATGTATTATCGTATAAACGATAAGAAGGATGCTTACGAGGTAGGAAATGAATATTTCTTTGGAGATAATCTTTTGGTAGGAGCAATTACTGAAAAGACAGATGATAATCTCCGTATGGCAAAGGCAAATATGCTTATTCCAGAGGGCGTCTGGTTCGATATTTTCACAGGCTACAGATATACAGAAGGCAGAAGAAATCTTTACAGAACAATTGATTCCATTCCAGTTCTTATTAAGGCTGGTGGAATAGTGCCATTATCATTGAATGTTGGAAATGATGTAAGTAATCCAGTAAACATTAAACTTCTTATCGGTGCAGGAGAAAATGGTGAGTTTACCATGTTTGAGGATGATGGTTGCAGCAAGAACTTTGAAAATGGAGATTTTGTAACCACAAGATTTACCACTGAATATATTAGTGATAGGAATGTCACTCGTGTAGTTATCCATGGGGCAGAGGGCAATCTTTCACTTATTCCAAAAAAACGTACATACGAAATCCAGGTTATTGGTTTGGAAGGAAAAGTGGAGAACCATCTTACTCCTGAGATTCCAGTTCAGCAGGATTATATCTGGGAGATTGAAGGAAAGCTAAGAGTTGAGAATGATATTGAGGCTGCAGCGTTTTCTATCCTTGAGAATGGCTGGATGGATATCTTGGAAAAGGAGAGAACCTTTGATGCAGTCAGAAGCTGTAAGTCTATGGATGAGCTAAAGCAGTGGATTTCAGGTGCTAATATTAACCTTATGGTTAAGGATGCTTTGCTTGAGTTAATGTAGGTGAATTAATTGACAATCAATTGGCAAAAGGCTTATAGTTATTAGTGGTTAATCGTTTAATCTAAGAATGGGGAATAAAGATGAATTTAAAAGATATTGCGGCACTTGCCGGGGTTAGTACCGCTACAGTGTCAAATGTTCTAAATGGTAACAACAGCAAGGTTTCTCAGGAAACCAGAGAAAAAATAGAAAAAATCATCAAAGAAGTAGACTATAAGCCAAATGCCATGGCCAGATCTCTCGCTAAAAAAGAGAGTAAGATTCTTGGTTTGGTGGTTCCATATATAGGGGCTGAGGATGATTTCCTCATGAACCCATACTATGCCCGCATGGTGGCTGCCATCGAGCGTTTTGTAAGAAACAGGGATTATTATCTTATGCTGAGATGCGTTCCAGACTGCAGGGCGGTAATACCTCTGCTTTCTTCATGGAACGTAGATGGAGCATTTTTCCTTGGTGTAATGGAAAAGGATGTGGCAGAAATACAGGAAGCTCTGGGTGCGCCTGTAGTATTTCTTGATACATATTCAGACATCAAGGATACAGTTAATGTTGGTCTGGATGACTATAGAGGTGGATATCTTTCTGCCAGATATCTGGCTGGAAAGGGCCATAGAAATATAGCTTTAGTCTGCCCTGACTATCATGAGACAGGAGTAGTAAGAGAGCGATATCTGGGCTTTACTGCAGCCCTGAAGGAGCTTAATATAGATTTTACTGAGGATGATGTTTTCAAGGTAGATACTATATACAAAAACGCAGTAAGCACTGGACTGGATGTGATGCTTGCAAAGAAGAAATACACTGCCGTAGCCACCATGTCGGATGTGGTTGCCTTTGGTGTAGTAGAAGGAATAAAGCAGTGTGGTCTTAAGGTGCCGGAGGATATTTCCGTGGTCGGTTTTGATAATTTACCAGAGTGCGAATTCATGACGCCTAAGCTTACTACAATTTCTCAGGATTTTTCTGCCAAGGCTAAAGCAGCTGTGGAAGGAATGTTCAGGATTCTTGAGGGAGAAAAGGATGGCGGAGAAGATCTGCATTTGCCGGTGCAGCTGATAGAACGTCAGTCAGTAAAGGATATAAGTGAATAAAAGCGTCAGCAAAGCTGACGGATGAGGTGTAAGGCTTCCCATTTTCGGGGAAGCCTTTTTTGTATTTTTTAGCCAAATTAAATTGGTCTCTTTTTGTCAATTAATCACAAAATAAAAAATCCCTCTTGACGATTTGGGGTTCGATGACTATATTTTAGTTAAGCGATTAACCTAAATAAAACCCAAAGAAACAAATGAAGAAGAATGTTTAACTCTTTAAAATGAGTTAAACGCAAAACCAAAGAAAAGGTATGGAGGGAACAAAGAATGAAAATGAAAAGATTAGTAGCTACCATGCTTTCGGCTGCAATGGTAGCAGGCACAGTGGCAGGCTGTGGAGCTAACAGCGGAAGTAGCGAGGGTAGCGCTACAGCTTCTACAGCTCAGGAGGGAGAGACACAGCATGTCACACTTAAGATCTGGGTACCTGAAGAAGAGGTAGAGATTACAGATGCAATGGTTAAGAAGTTTGATGAGATTCATGATGAATTTAACATCACATACGAGATTGCAGTAGTTGGTATAGACGAGGCGCCACAGGCTCTCGATACAGATGCTGATACAGCCGCAGATATTTTTTACACACCATCAGGTGGTGTAGCTGATCTTG
Organism: Pseudobutyrivibrio sp. 49; assembly: GCF_900100545.1. GTDB lineage: Bacteria > Bacillota > Clostridia > Lachnospirales > Lachnospiraceae > Pseudobutyrivibrio. Next base: position 8,483 of record NZ_FNDP01000008.1, on the reverse strand, counting down.
CAGGAAAGGGACTCCTTCTTCCAATCACAAAGGATTATGAGCAAATCAAGGATGAGCTTCCAGAGAGTGCTTTAAATGCAGTTACAGTGGACGACATCACTTACGCAGTTCCATTTTCACCAAATACATTTTTCATGTACTACAACAAGGATCTTCTCACAGAGGAAGATGTGAAGGATCTGGATACTATCATGGCTAAGGATTTAGGAGATGGAAAGTACAACTTCAGTACACACATCACTGATTCATGGTACTCAGAGATGTTCTTCCTTGGAAATGGATGTACATTATTCGGTGATGACGGTAAGGATGCAACAGATTGCACATTCAACAACGAGGCTGGTCTTGCAGCTGGTCAGTATATTGTTGATCTTGTAAAGAATCCTAAGTACATCGAAGATTTAGATGGAGCAGGAGGTTCTGAATTCAAGGCAGGAAACCTTGGTGCTATCACATCAGGAGCTTGGTCAGCACCAGAGTTTAGAGAGGCACTTGGGGACAAGCTTGGAGCAGTTGCACTTCCTACAGCTACAATCGGAGGCAACAAGGTTCAGCTTTCAAACTTCGTAGATTTCAAGACAATCACTGTTAAGTCAAATACACAGTATCCACTTGCAGCACAGCAGCTTGCAGTATTTATGGGAAATCCAGAAAACTGTCTTACAAGATATGAGAATCAGGGAGATATTCCAGTGCTTGAGTCATTGGCTTCTAGCGAAGCTATCTCAGCTGATTTCGTAGCTAAGGCACTTAACCAGCAGGCATCTTACGCGACAAACCAGCCAAGTATTCCAAAGATGGGAGACTATTGGGATCCTATGAAGGCTCTTGGCGAAGGAATCTACTATGGCGATATTACATCAGCAAACCTTCAGGCTCAGCTTGATTCATTAGTAGACAGCATTACAGGAACTCTTACAGAATAGAAGAAATTATTATGATTAAGGATATTTATACAAAATTATCATATGTGGTCTGGGGTCTTTTAAATATTATCCACGGACAGATAGTTAAAGGTTTGATTTTTCTTTCATTAGAAATTTCATACATACTCTTCATGATTATTAGCGGGGCGAGAAATCTCGCCCAGCTAATCACTCTTGGTGACAAGCTGCAGGGTATGAATTTCAATGAGGAAATCGGAATATACGAAATGACAGCCGGAGATAACTCCATGTTGATTCTTCTCTACGGAGTAATCACAATAGTTATTTCATGTGTTGTTATATCAATTGGATTATTTTCAGTTTCATCTGGAAAGGCTGCCAGAGACAGAGCTTTGGCAGGAAAACATAACAACAACTTTTTGGAGGATGTAAGAAGTCTTTCAAACAATAACATCCGATTTTTATTACTCAGTGTTCCAGTGGTAGGACTTATCGTATTTACGGTAATGCCACTTCTGTACATGATTCTGATGGCATTTACAAACTACGATCAGAATCATCAGCCACCAGGAAATCTTTTTGACTGGGTAGGAATAAAGAACTTTATAACATTGCTTTCTACAGGCGACAGACTGGCATCTACATTCTGGCCTGTACTTGGCTGGACTCTTGTATGGGGATTTGCAGCCACATTTACCTGCTATTTTGGTGGAATGATTTTAGCAATGATTATCAATTCAAAGGGTATTAGATTTAAAAAGTTCTGGAGAACGATATTCGTATTTACCATGGCAATACCAGGTTTTATTTCGCTTAGAGTAGTAGCTACAATGCTAGGTGAAAAAGGAATATTCAATGTGCTTCTTCAGCAGTGGGGATTTACCAATGCAGCACTTCCATTTTTATCAAATGCTACATGGGCCAGATTTTCAGTTATCATTGTAAATTTCTGGATAGGTGTTCCAGTTACAATGTTGATGGTGAGCGGCATATTAATGAATATTCCAGGGGAATTATATGAGGCAGCTAGAATCGATGGAGCAGGACCTGTGACCATGTTTAGGAAGATTACCTTCCCATATATGTGGTTCGTAACTACTCCATATCTGATTTCAAACCTGATTAGCAACTTTAATAATTTCAACACTATTTATTTCCTGACAGCAGGTGAACCACACACTCTTGATTACTATAAGGGTGCAGGAAAGACAGACCTTTTAGTTACCTGGTTGTACAAGCTGACTAAGGATAGCAACGACTTTAATTTAGCGGCAACAATCGGAATTATTATATTTGTTATTTCAGCGATTTTTACCCTGATATCATTTTCAAGGTCAAATTCACTTAAGAATGAGGAGGGATTCAGCTGATGAAAAAGGCGGTTATAGGATTAAATATAAAGTATTTCACAAGGGCAGTAGTGTTTGGAATATTGCAGTTCATCTGCTTGTTCCTCCCTTATGTGAATATTGAAGGCAGCAAGCATAATTTTTTCCACATGACATCAATGTTAATTCACACAGAGGGTGGAAGTAAATTAAATGTAGTTGTCTATGGAACTATCGTATTTACGATATTATCCTTTGGCTTTGTGGTAGTGAATCTGATTTCAAAATCAAAGGTGAAGGTGCAGATATGGCAATGTCTTCAGGCAATTAATACAGTGGCCATAACAGTATTATTATTTTCAACGAAGACAATAGTTGAAAAAGCTGGATTGGCCAGGGGATTCTTAAACAAGGATCTGGGATTAGGTTATTATGGTGGATTCATTTTTGCTTTTCTTACATTAATCTTTGTTATGAAGCTAAATGAGACAAACACTGGCTATATTGTACTTACTATAATGGGAATTATTTGGATGTTTCCAATCCTTTGGATTTTACTTACAGCCCTTCGTGCAGAGCAGGGATATTATGTAGGATATTTCTTCCCAAAGGGACTTACACTTTCAAATTTTACAAAGCTATTTGCCAAGGACAGTGTAATTCCATTTGGAAAATGGTGGGTAAACACATTTATAGTAGCTATCTGTGGATGTGTGTTAAACACACTGATTATTCTTGCTACATCATTTACATTGAGCCGTACAAGATTCGCAGGACGAAAAGCATTTATGAACGTGCTTATGATTATTGGTTTGTTCCCAGGATTTATGTCGCTGATTGCAGTTTATAACATCCTTAAGGGAATCGGACTTAATCAGTCACTTGTGGCACTTATCATTGTAAGTGCAGCGGGAGCGGCTATGGGATATCACGTAAGCAAAGGCTTTTTCGATACTATTCCAAGAGCTGTTGATGAGGCAGCCATAATTGACGGGGCATCACGCTTACAGATTTTTACTCACATTACATTGCCTCTTTCAAAGTCAATTATCGTATATACGGCACTTGTTAATTTCCTTGCAGCATGGTCGGATTACATTTTCCCAAGTATGCTGTTTGGCGATAAGCAAAGCTCGTACACAGTTGCAGTAGGTTTATACTGGTTGACAGATTTCAGACGTATCGATAGATATTATACACAGTTTGCTGCCGGGGCAGTGATAGTAGCAATACCTATTGTCATTCTATTTATATGGTTACAGAAGTTTTATGTAGAAGGATTATCCGGTTCTGTAAAAGGTTAAATTACATGCGCAACTCTTTATAGGGTTGCGCATTAAAATGACAAAATAATGCTATTGACCTTTTTGTGTCAAAGCCTTATATTTTAAATTAATGGGGGAAGGAAATCTCTAAAAATACTTATGCGCAAGTAGTTGCGCAGATGCCTTAGGCAAGCATCTAAAAACTAGTATGTTTAGGGAGGTCACATTAATGAAAAGAATGGGTAAGATGGCGAAGAGATTCGTCGCAGTTGCCATGTCACTTGCCATGGTAGCAGGCATTCCTGGTGCAAATCTTAGTGTATTTGCTACACAGGGAATGGATTCAGTTCAGGCAGCATCTGCTGTCACAAGGTCATCAATTCATGATGGCACAATTCTACACGCATTTTGTTGGAATTTTAATACCATAAAGGAGAAGATGCCAGAGATTGCAGCTGCAGGCTACACAGCAGTTCAGACATCACCAATCAATGATTGTCTTTCTATCCATAACGGAATGGCTCTTTATGGAGACACAGAAGACGAAGGTCGTTGGTACTATCACTATCAGCCAACAGACTGGAAGATTGGAAACTATCAGCTTGGCTCACGTGCTGAATTTAAGGCTATGTGTGACGAGGCTGACAAGTACGGCATTGGTATCATCGTAGATATCGCTCCTAACCACACAACACCTTTATATGATCAGGTTTCTGAGGATTTAAAGGCAGCTGCAGGTGGAGAGGATGCTCTTTATCACATCGGCGCAAAGGTTGAGAATGGCGATGATGGTGGAATGAAGTATGACAACCGTGTATCTGTTACATACGATGCAATGGGTGGTCTTCCAGACGTTGATACAGAGAATCCTGGATTCCAGGAGTACTTCTATGATTTCCTTGAAGATTGTATCGACTGTGGAGCAGATGGTTTTAGAATTGATACTGCTAAGCACATCGCACTTCCTGATGACAAGGTACCAGAGGAGTATGCAGGTCAGGATGACAGAAATAACTTCTATCCTAATATGAAGTCTGCCATTGATGCATATGGTTCAAAGGACTATGCAGACCTTTTCGTATACGGCGAAGTACTTGATGGCGATGCATCACGTGTTGCTGCCTATCAGGATATGCTTGGCGGAACAGTTGCCAGCAATTACGGTGGGGCAATCAGAAATGCTACATCTTCAGGCAATGTTTCTGTAAAGAAGCTTCAAAGCTACAAGATTAGTGATGACACATCTATGGGAACTACCTACACAGCTGATTCAAACAAGCTTGTAACTTGGGTAGAGTCTCACGATAACTATATTAATGATCACAGCTATAACGAGGTTGACGACAGAGAAGTTATCCTTGGATGGGCAATTATTGCAGCACGTGCCGATGGAACTCCACTTTTCTTCAGCCGTCCAGAGGGAAGCTCAGCTGAGAACCCATGGGGTGCTAATCGCATCGGCGATGCAGGTAGCGATATATACAAAGCACCTGAGGTAGCTGCTGTTAACAAGTTTAGAACAGCAATGGAAGGACTTTCTGAGAATCTCAGAAATCCAGGAAATAACTCATCAATCTTAATGATTGAAAGAGGTACTAAGGGAGTTGTAATTGTAAATGCAAGCGAAAATGATTTTGCACTTGATTCGCAGACTAATCTTTCAGATGGAACTTATGTTGATTCAGTAGAAGGAAGAGACGGACTTTATACAGTATCAGATGGAAATATCTATGGAACAGTTCCTGCTAAGTCAGTAGTTGTTCTTGATACACCAGCTGATGGAGATTATTCCACGATCTTCTTTCACAACACCGATGGTTGGGCTAACGTTAGCGCTCTTGTTAACGGTAATAGTTATGCTTGTGATTATACACAGGATAACTGGTGGAAGGTTACCATTCCAGAGAAGGAATTTAAAGTAGTATTTACAGATGGAACAAATAAGTCTGCTGAGTTTAAAGTAACTTCTAAGTCAGGCAGATTTATGACTGCAAAGTCAAATAAGATATATGGAAGCAAGGCTGAGGCAGAGGACGCTCTTGGCATTGTTACAAAGACAGTTTACTTCCTCAACACAGAGGAGTGGAAATCCGTATATGCGTATGCGTGGACAGACGGAACACAGCACTTTGGTGGATGGCCAGGTGCACCAATTGTTAATGAAGAGGGATACTGGTGGAAAGCTGACGTAAAGATGGTTGGCGACCATGACTTCTCAATTATCTTTAACAACAACGACGGCGCTCAGACAGTTGACATTTCAATGTCAGACATGAGCAAGAATGTAATCGCTATTTCAGCAGATCAGCCAGGTGGAAATCTTGTTGTAGACAAGTATTCTTCAAAGGCTGAGGCAGAAGAGGCAACAGGTATCAACGGTACATCAACAACCGTTCATTTCTATGATGCAGCTGGTTGGGGAAATGTAGGTGTTTATACATGGGGCGATGTGGATATGGGAAGCTGGCCAGGTTCTCAGTGTGAATATGAGGGAGATGGCTGGTGGAAGAAGACTATTGAGTGCGCTCCAAGCTCAAACTTCAACATCATCTTTAACAATATGCCAACAAGCGATGATGACAAGCGCCAGACTGAGGATATGAAGTGCGACAGCTTGAAGAAGGTTTACTTCATTGGCGCTAAGTATAAGTATGCTTCAAAGGCAGCAGCTTTAGATGCACTTGAAAATGATAATCTTAAGTTAGAAAAGAATCTTCATCCAGAGCTCAATCCTATCGAAGAGCCAACAGACAGACCTGTTGAGGAAGAGCCAGCTTTAAAGGATGGCGAGGTAAAGATTTACTATTACAACAAGGCTGACTGGGATGAAGTTAGCATGTATGCATGGACAGATGGTGCCAACACAGAATACTTTGGTGGATGGCCAGGAAAGCAGATGCAGCACATCGGTGGCAACTGGTATTCAGTAAGTGTCAGCGAAGATGCATTGTCACATAATGGATTACATCTCATCGCTAATAACAATGGTAATGGTGAGCAGATTAATAATGTTGACCTTATTTCTGAGAGACCTGATGTAAATGAAAAGCCTCAGGAACCAGCACCTTCTAATCCAGAGGAGCCAAAGGCATTTAAGGCAATCGAAGAAGAGCCAGAGCTTGCAGAAGGAAAGACAAGAGTTTACTACAAGCTTGATGCTGACTGGGACAGTGACGTATTTATGTATGGCTGGCTTAAGAAGGCAGATGGAACGTCTGCGGGTTCACCACTTGGTGACTGGCCAGGAACAAAGATGACTCACATCGGCAACGGATGGCATTCAGTAGATATCGATAGTCAGTATCTTGAGGATGTAGTTGCTGATGAAGAGTTAGTAGAAGAGGAAGTTGCAGAAGAGACTGAGGAAGAAGCAGAAGAGGTAGCAGAGGAAGAGACAACTGAGGTTGAAGAGCCAGTAGCTACAGCTGCTGAGGAAGCTTCCGAAGAGTCTGGCGATGAGTCAGAGGCTACAGAGGAATCTGACGAAATCACAGTAGGCGATATTGTACATAATATTATTAATTTCATGCATAAGGTTAAAGATGCTGTTGACACAACATTCGCACCAATCACAGTACATGCTGAGGAAGTGGCACCTGTGCTTCAGTTAATCGTAAACGACAATGGAAAGCATGATCAGATTGAAGGTGACAAGACTCTTGTTACTACTGTAAGACCAAGCGAGGAGGAGCTTAAGCAGGAGGAACCAGCTGAGGAGCCAGAACCAACACCTACTCCTGAACCAACCCCAACTCCTACACCAGAACCAACTCCAGTGGTAACACCAACACCTACTCCAACACCAGAACCTACACCAGAGCCAGAACCAGCTCCTGCACCAAACCCAGGTACTCCAGTTGTTGAGCCAACACCTACACCAGAGGTTGAGCCAACACCAATAGTAGAGCCAACCCCAACCCCAACACCAGAACCAACTCCAGTGGTAACACCAACACCTACCCCTGAAGTTAAGCCAACACCAACTCCAGCTCCAGAAAAACCTTCTAGAGAGCAGGTTGAGAAGGTAGTTCGCTATGTGGTAGAGCAGGTAATTGTTTTTGTTAAAAAATTATTCGATTATTTCCGAGGCTTTTGGAGATAAATAATATGCAGTTTTATAGCCTGAGGCGTAAGCTTCAGGCTATTTTTTATATATATTATTTTAGTCTAATTATTATGAATTATTTTGCTTATTTATAACAAAATGTGTGTCATTTATACAAAGCGATTACAAAGTGCACAAATGCATCCAATAAGACTAAATTGAAAATTGTATTCTATTATCGTTGTTAACGCAGAAAAATCTTTATATAATCTTGAGCTTGTGTGACAAATAAGAACTCTATTATTTTGATATTTAGATTTTGGAGATAGAAATGAATAAGAGATTGATTGGAAACTCGGTACTCATGGGTTGTGTTATTTTGACGGTTTTTGTTGTTGTGGCTAAGAGAATAGATCAATTGGATAAGCGTAGATACAATTTTAGGAGCATTTTTTATATTTATAATTTCAGGAGCATTTATTACATACCTTATTATGCTATGCAAATATGGCGCTACAACAATTAATGAGGTTTATGAAAAATCTGTTCGTTCTATGTAATGAATGGGATTATAAAGCTTCTCGACTTATACAGTCGGGAAGCTCAGAGTGTAGACAAAGAGGATGCTGCAAAACTAAAATTTTGCAGCATCCTTTCCTTTTTTCTAAGATTATATTTTGATTTTTGTGTAAAAAGGCCTTCCTTTAGGCCATTTTCAAATCCCATTCTTGCTGTATTTTTGCCAGTTTCTTTAAATTCATACACGCAAAGGTAAGCGCGACTTTCATTATCATGCGCGCCTTACCATACATCTGTGTATATCTAAAACCATGATTCTCTTTAGCTGTTCCAAAGATTCTTTCAATGGTTTCTTTTCTGTGAGAGTATAAATCTTTCATACCTAAGGTATGTCTTATGTCTTCACATGTTTCCATGTATTCTTCCCAAACATGGCGAG
>NZ_FNDP01000023.1 GCF_900100545.1 Pseudobutyrivibrio sp. 49 | reverse complement strand
TTCTTAGGACAATGTACAGCCAGCAAGAATCATGTAAAAATTGTAACTCGTCATGTCTGGGAAGAATACATGGAAGCATGTGAAGATATAAGACAGACCTTAGGTATGAAAGATTTATACTCTCACAGAAAAGAAACCATTGAAAGAATCTTTGGGACAGCTAAAGAGAATCATGGTTTCAGATATACACAGATGTATGGTAAGGCGCGCATGGTAATGAAGGTTGCGCTTACCTTTGCGTGTATGAATTTAAAGAAGCTAGCAAAAATACAGCAAGAATGGGAATTGAAAATGGCCTAAAAACAGGTCTTTTTACACAAAAATAAAAATAGAATCTTAGAAAAAAGGAAAGGATGCTGCAAAACTTGGTTTTGCAGCATCCTCTTTGTCTACACTCTGAGCAGGTAAGCAATTACCTGCTGTCTTTTTTGTTACATATCCACATTTACTAGTCTGGGAAAAAATAGTAGAATAGCCCACATCAGTTATTTAGATTTGGAAGAAGATATATGAAAAAGAACTTAAGAATTTTAGTGCTGGTATTGTGTACAGCATTAGGACTACTTACCCCGCTGACAGCTGATGCAGCATCAAAGAAAGATTATTACATCGAGTCAATTGATTTAAAGGTGGATGTTCAAGAAAACAATGTGTTTTCTGTTACAGAGACAATCGATTACAACTTTGTAAAGCCTCATCATGGTCCGGTGAGGGTTTTCAGTGAGAATCATAAAAGAGTCCGTCCTGATGGAAGTAAGAGTAGGATAAAGGCAAAGGTAGAAAATCTTTATGTAGAAAGTGATACTGCAAATAGCTTTATATCATATGATGAATCGGACTCAAGCTGGGGCAATTCCACACGAACAGTAAAGGTTGGTGTTAAGTATTATAAATATGATGATGAGCATACTTACACATTTAATTATGATTATGTGGTGGAATCTGAGGATCCGCTTCCAGATGAGGATGAATTCGTCTTTAACATTATTGGTAAAGGCTGGGATTGCTACATTGAGAATGTAAGCTGGGAGATTAATCTTCCTAAAGATTTCGATTCATCTAAAGTAGAGTATTCCAAGCTTGATAATCCATTTGAAGCGTCGGTGAATGGACGAACTATTTCTGGGAGTTATCATCATGAACTTAAGCCGGGAGAGGCATTCACAGTGAGGGCTTCATTGCCGGAGGGTTATTTTAAATATGTGCCACCAGCAAAAAAGCAAATTGATTATGGGAAGATTATTGGTGGGATTTATATATTCTGCTTAATGTTAGCTGAAATCCTTCTGGTAGTCCTGATAGTTCTCTTAATAAAGGGCATTGTAAAGCTTATAAAAAGAATTCCTAAGAGATATAAGAATTGTAAGCAGATGTATTATCCACCAGATGGGATTTCACCACGTGAGGCAGAGGTAATTCGTACAATGCGCAGGACAGATAAAGTTCTGGTTATGATTCCATATCTGGCAAATAAAGGCTTTTTTGATATCAGTATAAAAGAAGATAATATATTTGCATTTACGTTAAAGAAGGACGACTACAAAAAATGCACCTTTGACGAAAAGGAAATTCTTCTTGGAATATTTAAGGGCATGAGAGCTGGCGGAGTAATTACAGAGAAGGGGTTGCAGAAAAAAGAGTTTTATCGCTCTGTTGAATCCTTAAGCTTTTTCACAAGTCATTATTCTGCTAATTGGAAAACTAGAAAGAGCACAGAAATCCGTAATAAGGTATGCGGCTTATATGAATTTATTAGATTTCCTCAGCCTGAAAAGCTTAAAGAGCTTGTGGCAGAAAATCCAAATTACTACTATGTTATTCTGCCATATGCTTATGCATTTGGTTTGGAGAAACAGTGGAAAAAGCATTTTGAAAAGCATGATATCAATGTTCCAAAGGTTGAGTGGTTTAAAGGTCTTGACCTTATGACTATTCAGCAGCTGAATAAAGAGCTTGATAGAATGATTAGACGCGGTAATAGAAAATTCGCAAGACGTCCTTTTGCGAAACGCTTCAAGGAATCTCTGACAGGTAAGCATGATTATGTGCCATACGATTCAAGAGGCTACTCAAAGCGAACAACAAGAGAAGCTGACAATTCTCACTGGTGGTCGTATGCCGATAATTCTGATTGCGGCTCAAGCTGTGATTTCTCGGGCGGCGGAGACTCAGGCGGCGGTGGCGGTGCTTGGTGAAACATTCCATAGTGGAATACCACAATTCAATATATGAATAATAAATACCTCTCAACTATCTTGATAGGGTGGATTTTAGGATGTAAACTAAACTGTCTCTATTTAGTTAGTTTGAGAGGTATTCTTTTTTGAAATATAGTATAAAACGCATTTTACAATTGATTCCAATACTTATTGCAATCACGTTTTTGTCTTTTGCTATGATGCGACTGGCTGGGTCCGATGTTGTAGAGCAAAAAATGCTGAACACCGGGCAGGTAGTTTCAGAGGCGCAGCTTCAGGCTGCGAAGGCAGAGCTTGGATTGGATAAGCCTTTCTTAGTTCAATATTTTGTGTGGTTTGGAAAGCTTCTCCATGGTGACATGGGTGTGAGCTATGTGTCAGGAAAGGATGTTTTCGAGACATTTATTTCAAAGCTACCAGCTACACTATTTCTTACAGTTACATCTATTTTACTTACCATAGTAATATCAATCCCTTTAGGCATCATTTCTGCAGTTTACAAAAATAAATTTTGGGATTATTTAATCAGATTCATCAGCTTTATTGGCAACAGTATGCCAAACTTTTTCGTATCCCTTGTGCTGATGTATTTCCTTGGTATTCGATTAGGGTGGTTCCCAATCATTTCCAAGGATATGAGCTTATCGGCTGTAGCTATGCCTACTTTCACATTAGCTATCGCCATGAGCGCAAAGTATCTTCGTCAGGTAAGAGCTACAGTTCTTGATGAGCTGAGCAAGGATTATATTTTGGGAGCAAAATCACGTGGCGTGAAGTTTTCTGTGATTCTATGGAAGAGTGTTATGAGAGAGTGTCTGGTAACTATCATTACTCTGCTTGCACTTTCAATAGGAAGCCTTCTTGGCGGTACTGCCATCGTAGAATCCATCTTTATGTGGGATGGCGTTGGCAAGATGGCTGTGGATGCCATCAACATGCGTGACTATCCAATCATACAGGCTTATGTAATGTGGATGGCTATTATTTATGTGACAGTTAATCTGATTACTGATTTATCCTACAGGCTGTTAGACCCACGAATCAGATTGGAGGACACAAGCAATGAATAAGAAGCCAAGCAAAAAACTTATCGTATTTACGATAATGGCTGCTGCCCTGATTCTTGTGTCCATCTTCGCTGACAGGCTATGCCCATATGATCCATATGCACAGGATTTATCCCTTAGCTACAATGCTCCATCTGCTGAGCATCTCATGGGAACAGACACATATGGCAGGGATATGTTTTCAAGAGTCATCATAGGAGCCAGAGCCAGCATCCTATCAACATTGGCATTGGTCGCCATTATTACAATATTTGGTACCGCTGTAGGCGTTATATGCGGCTATTGCGGAGGCAAAGTAGATTCGGTGGTAATGCGTATATCAGATTTCTTCCTAGCCTTTCCTGGGCTTGTATTCGCCCTTGCTGTGGCAGCCCTTTTAGGTGGAGGAATTATTAATGCAGTTTTCGCACTGGCTGTTATCAGTTGGCCAAAGTATTCGAGAGTGGCACGAAGCCAGACATTATCTGTGAAGTCATTGTCCTTCATTCAGGCAGCAAGGCTGGCAGGAGATAGTCCAGTACAGATTATTGTTCGTCACATCTTGCCAAACATACTTGGACCAATTTTGGTTACATCAATGCTTGATATAGGAACAATGATGATGGAGCTCGCTGGTCTTTCCTTTTTAGGTCTTGGAGCTCAGCCTCCAATAGCAGAGTGGGGAAGTATGATGTCCAATGGACGAAGTATGCTTCAGACTTACCCATGGGTGGTACTTTCACCGGGATTTGCAATTTTCGTCTCGGTAGTGATTTTTAATTTGTTGGGTGATACGGTTAGGGATTATTTGGATCCTAAGTAGCCGCGCCATATAAAGAAAGGAGTATGATATATGAAAGGATTAAAGAAGTCGGTTGCATTTGTTATGGCAATGGCACTTACAGTCGCCGCATTTACAGGTTGCGGTGCAGCAAAGTCTGAGTCAGGCTCAGATACAGCGCAGGTAACAGATGGCAAGAAGACCTTCACATTTGGAGACACAACATTTAATGCAGAAAACGAGGAGGCAAACATCGACCCACACGATACTTATTGTGGATGGGCATGCATCCGTTACGGCATTGGAGAGACATTATTTAAATTCAACGACAATATGGAGCTTGAGCCATGGGTGGCAGAGAGCTATGAAAATATAGATGAGCTTACATGGCAGATTGTTATTAAGGATGGTGTAACCTTCTCAAATGGCAAGACTGTTGATGCAGCAGCTGTAAAGGCTTGCATCGAGGATCTTGTAGCTGTTCATGAAAGAGCAGCAGGAGATCTTGCTATTGATACAATAGAGGCTGATGGTCAGACTCTTACAATTAAGACAACTACACCAAAGCCTACACTTATTAATTACCTTTGCGATCCTTATGGATGCGTAATAGATGTTGAGGAAGGAAATGCTGATGGTATCGTTGTGGGCACAGGACCATTTGTATGTACAGAGCTTGTTACAAGTGACCACCTTAATCTTGTAAAGAATGAGAATTACTGGAACGGTGAAGTAAAGATTGACGAGGCAAAGGTCATCACAATCTCTGATGGTGATACACTTGCTCTTGCACTTCAGAATGGTGACATTGATGCAGCCTATGGAATGGCATATGCAAACTATCCATTATTTGAAAATGATGATTATGTATTTACAGGCACACCTACAAGCCGTGCTTTCTATTGCCAGATGAACTACAATTCACCTGTAATCAAGGATGATGCAGTTCGCCAGGCACTTGCTATGGGTATCGATAAAGAGGGATTCGTAAATACGTTATTAAATGGCTACGGCTATGTTGGTATTGGCGCCTTCCCAGATAACTTCACATTTGGTGGAGATGTAGTTAAGACAGACAGCTATGACCCAGAAGCTGCAAAGACTCTTCTTGAGGAAGCAGGCTGGGTAGATACAGATGGAGATGGAATCCGTGAGAAGGATGGACAGACTCTTACTATCAGATGGATTAGTTATCCAAGCCGTCAGGAGCTTCCACTCCTTGCTGAGTCTGCACAGGCAACTCTTAAAGATATCGGTTTTGATATTCAGCTTAATGTTACAGCAGACCACGGAACAATCGTAGCAGAGAAGGACACATGGGATGTATATGCAGCAGCCTTCGTTACATGTGGTATCGGCGACCCAATGTATTTTTTCACAACACATTGCTTAGATGATTCATCAAAGAACCGTGGCGGATATCACAGCGACGAGATTCAGAAGCTAGCTGATGAGATGAACGCTACCTTTGATGCAGATGCAAGAGGTGATATTGCAATCAAGATGCAGCAGCAGATTCTCGATGATAACGCATTCATATTCTGTTCATTCCTTCGTATGAGCATGATTACAAAGTCAAACGTAACAGGACTTGTAGCACACCCAAGTGATTACTACGAGTTCACAGCAGATTTAGATATCGAATAATATGGATTCATTATTAACTTACGAAAATGTAGATATTTCCTTCGAGAAGCTTCCCGTTGTTCACGACATTAGCTTCTCTTTACATGAGGGAGAAATACTGGCTCTGGTGGGCGAATCAGGTAGTGGAAAAAGCACCCTGATTCGCTCCGCCTTGGGGCTTTTAAATGATAATGGGAAAGTGACCAAAGGAGAGATTAGCTACAAAGGCACAAATCTTTTATCCCTCCGTGAAAAAGAGATGCGTCAAATTCGTGGCGCAGAAATCGGAATGATTTTTCAGGATGCAAAAGGTTCACTTTGTCCAATCAGGACTATCGGAGATCAGATACTGGAAAGCATGTCTGCCCATAGAAAGATAAACAAGGATGAAGCAAAGGCGAAAGCATTAGAGTTGTTTGAAAAGTTAAATTTCAAAGACTCAGAAAAGCTGTGGAACAGTTATCCCTTTGAGCTTTCCGGTGGAATGAACCAAAGAGCAGCCATTGCAATTACAATGCTTTTAAATCCATCTATTCTTTTGGCAGATGAACCTACCAGCGCACTGGACGTGGCAGTTCAAAAGCAGGTGGTGGAGGAGATGCTTGCTCTTCGAGAACTATTTGGAACAGCCATAATTATTGTTACACATGACATCAGCGTGGCAGCTGCCATGGCTGACACCGTCCTTGTTTTAAAGGATGGATATATGATGGAGTATGGTCCGGCAAAGGAAATACTTCATAATCCAAGTAATGATTACACTAAGATGCTACTGTCAGCAGTGCCAAGACTTAAGAGGCGTCAGGAGATTGTCTAATGGACGAGATGATTACTGTTAATAACGTGAGTAAAAATTTCATAAGTCGTGGAAACTCTGACACACTTGCAGTCAAGGGAGTTTCCTTCTCTCTTGAACGAGGTGAGACTCTTGGTATCGTAGGCGAATCAGGAAGTGGAAAAAGTACTGTGGCAAGACTGATTACAGGCCTGATTGCTCCAACTGCTGGAGAAATTCGTATATGCGATAATGATATTCAAAGCCAGAAACGTGAGAATCCGTTGGGGCTTTACAGCAAAATACAGATGGTTTTCCAAAATCCTATAGAGTCTTTTAATCCAAGAAAAACTCTTGGTTATAGCATAGGCGAAGCGTTGCGAAATAGAGGTGTTTCAGCATCCGATGCAGCGACAATGGTGGCGCAGTTATTGGAAAAGGTAGGGCTTACACCTGAGTTTGCCACCAAATATCCTCATCAGGTTAGTGGTGGTCAATGCCAGCGAGCTGCAATTGCCAGAGCTCTTGCGGTGGAGCCAAACATTCTTGTTTGTGATGAAGCAACAAGTGCTCTGGATGTAACAGTGCAGAAACAGATAATCGAGCTTTTGGATGAGCTCCGTAAAACTAGGGATTTAAGCATTATTTTTATCTGTCACAATCTTGCCCTGGTGCAGAGCTTTTGCGACAGAGTAATAGTGCTTTATGATGGGCAGATTGTTGAGCAGGGCAAACCGGATGATATCATTAATAATCCACAGGCTGAGTACACTAAGTCTTTAGTTGACTCAATCCTGTAACTGTGGTTTGGAATAATGGACAGGTGTGGTATAGTTACAGATATGAACGCAGATTTAACAAAAGAAAACAAGGCCTACTGGCTTAAGCGCGCAGCAGGTTATTCGGAAGTTAATAGAGAAGAATTATCAGGCGTCCAAAGAAAAAATTGGACGTCTTTTTTGACTAAGGAGATTGCAACAGCCTTCCCTGACAGAGAGCCAGCTGATATAAGCATTATTGATATTGGCGCAGGCCCAGGATTCCTTTCTATCATTCTTGCAGAGGCAGGCTACAAGGTCACAGCCTTTGATTTTGCAGAGACTATGATAGAAGAGGCAAAGGCTAACGCTGGCGATCTTGCAAAGCAGATTCAGTTTGTTCAGGGTGATGCCATGAATCTTGATTTTGAGGATGGCAGCTTTGATGTGATCATTTCAAGAAATCTTACCTGGAATCTTCCAGACCCGGCAAAGGCTTATCAGCATTGGACAAGAGTATTGCGTTCAAATGGGCTTATGATGGTTTTTGATGCCAACTGGTACAGATATCTTATAGATGAAGATAAGAAGGCGGCCTATGATGAGGATCGTCAGCACGTGGCTGAGGAAGGCTATGGCGACTACAATATCGGAGATGATTTCGACAAGATGGAAGTTATCGCAGGCAAGATGCCACTTACAGCAAAGCTTCGTCCACAGTGGGATTTGGAATATCTCACAGAGCTACAGGCAGGCCAGGTGACCGTTCAGGAGGATGTAGGCCAGCTTGTTTATTCAAAAAAGGAACTGGTAAATTATAAATCTACACCGCTTTTTATGGTGAAGTTAGTTAGGAAATAAAAATGGGTGAGTTACATCATATTGCCTTCGAAGAAGAGGCAGAGAATATTAAAGAGAAAGTAGAAGGCTATTGGACAAAGCGTGCTGACAGCTTTTTCGATCTTCGTCATGATGAAATAGAAAGTAATAAAGCCGCCCGCTGGACAGGAGAGATTGAGAAGCTTCTGCCACAGGGGAAGAGCCTTAAGATATTGGATGTAGGCTGTGGAGCAGGCTTTTTCGAGGTTATTCTTGGAAAGCTGGGCCATCAGGTTACAGGAATCGATCTTACAGAGGAGATGATTACTAAGGCCAATGAGATGATTCGTATGTATGGATTGTCTTCTGCTCAGGCTACAGCCGTTACTGGTGATGCAGAGAGTCTGGATTTTGAGGATGAGACTTTTGACGTGGTTATTACACGAAATCTCACATGGACACTTCCACATCCAGTCGATGCTTATCGTGATTGGCTTAGAGTGCTTAAAAAGGGCGGTATTCTCATTAATTTCGATGCTGAATACGCTAAAGGCGCCCACAATCTTAAGAGTCCTGAGAATCTTGCTCACAGCAAGATTCCAGATAGCATGAAAGATGAATGTCATGATATTTATCACATGCTGACAATCAGTACTCTTGATAGACCACAATGGGATAAAGAAATATTGTTACAGCTTGGTTACAAAAATGTTACATTTGACGTCGAATTTGGAAGCCGCATTTTCGTCGAACATGATGAGTTTTACATACCAGATAAAATGTTTTGCATAACTGGTTGCAAGGCTTGATATTGCTGGTTTCTAGACAATAATACACACCCTGTGTATTAGGTTAGAAAAAGTAAGCCCCAAATACAAGAAAAATACAATTTTGTGAAAAAAATATGAAAAAACATCTTGCGGAAACGGTTTCTACATGTTATAGTACTTATCGTACTAGCGAAAAGCTAATACCAAATTTTTCATAACTCAGCGACCAAGGGCAACTTTGGTCGCACTCCCCGATAACAATGCCAGCGTATAGTCGCTGGCTTTTTTTATTTCACAACCTAGCCAGTAACTAACAAGCTCTTAGATTTCTCAAGCGAATCGTGTTAGATGAGCGGAGAAATACTAAGGCTTGTTAGTGTAACTGGCGGATTGTATAATGTAGTATAGATAAGGAGTATAAATAAATGGGTGAAGTTAAAGTAATTGAAATAGGCGAAAGTGTATTTGCTGAGAATGAGGCTGCCGCAGCTGCCATTCGTCAGCAGATGAAGGATCAGGGCACATTCTTCGTTAATGTAATGTCTGGCCCAGGTTCAGGAAAGACTACAACACTTTCTGCCATCATCAACAGAATGAAAGATAAATATAAGATTGGTGAGATGGATGTGGATATCGAGACCAGCATCGATGCACAGCGTGTAGCTGATGCCACTGGTGTTCAGTCTATCCAAATTCACAACATGGGTCTGTGCCATATCGATGCAGATATGACCAGTCGAGCTCTTATGGAGTATGATACAAAAGATTTCGACCTTCTTATATTAGAGAATATTGGAAATCTTGTGTGCCCAGCTGAGTTCGATGTTGGAGCTAATAAGAACCTTATGCTTTTATCTGTCCCTGAGGGAGATGATAAGCCACTTAAGTATCCACTTATGTTTGAGATAAGTGATGTTGTTCTTATTAATAAGATAGATACACTTGATTATTTTGATTTTAGCAAGGAAAAGGTTACTGAAAGAATCTTAAAGCTTAATCCAAAGGCAAAGATTTTCTTTGTTAGCGGCAAGACTGGAGAAGGCTTGGAGGATGTAATCGCTTGGCTCGAAGATGAGATTGCTAAAGCAAAGGCATAATTAAAAGTAAATAAACAATAGACTATGTAGGCCTGTGGTATATCCACAGGCTTTTTTGTTTTTCACAAAGATTTCACAGGAAAACATCTTTTCAAATGTGAATTCTATGTGTTATATTTCGTTTTGGCAATTAGTTTTCACATAATTTTTATAATTATATTGTATAGTGTTTACACTCCCCATATATGGGGCACGGTTAAGTACTATCGACTGTGAAAGGAGTATTGGTATATGAAGTTTTTTAGAAAGATTGCTAGTATCGCACTTGTTTTGACACTAATGGTTGCTACCTTTGCAGCAGCACCAAGCCTTACCGCCGAGGCTAAGACTGCTAAGACAGCCAGCACTGCAGCTGGAGTTGCAATTGGTAGCGTTTTAATACAGGGTGGTAATGTTAATATTACTGCACAGGGAACCGCAGGTTCTGACGATGGTATGTATCATCTTGTTGCTTCTGATGTAAATCAGGTTGCACCTGCTGGAACAGACGTAGCTCAGACAGCAGTAGCTGCAGCAGCAACTTTTTCAGTTCCTCTCGCAAAGGATACTGCAAATTCTATGTTATATAAGAAGTTTACTGTTTGTGTAATGTCAGGTGGCGCTTTAAAGGCCGTATCAAACAGTATGTATATTACAAATCCAGAGGCATGTGCATCACTTGCTCCAGGTCGTATGGATTTTGGAAAGAAGGGTGTTCTTCCTGAGTTATTAAAGTCTGTAGCTGATAAGAATCAGCCAGCAGCACTTGGCGCAAAGCAGGTTAACTTAAATATCCCTCTTTCTCAGATTAACAGACTTGCTGGATACGATTATTCAGTTATGAAGTACAACAAGCTTGGAATGCAGGTTAACGTAATTATCCTTGTTGATGGTAATGCTTCACAGGAATTCTTTAATCCATATGCATATGATGGTTTAGGCGCTCACAATTATTATGGAATGAACGCTAACACAGCAGAGGGTATTGCTGCACTTCAGAACGCTGCATCTTACCTTGCAAAGCATTATGCAGGTACAGGTCATGGTCAGGTAGATAACTTTATCATTGGTAATGAGGTTAACGCTTGGTGGCTTTGGAACTACATGAACTGTGGTTCAAACGATGCTTTTATGCAGGAATATGCAAAGGCTTTCCGTATTATGTACAACGGAATCAAGTCTGAGAATGCAAACGCAAACGTATATACATGTATTGATCACCAGTGGTCAAGAGCAGAGGCTTCTTACTATATTTCAGGTAAGGAATTCCTTACAAAGCTCAACAGCATTATTAAGAGCGAAGGAAATGTTGATTGGAGAGTAGCAGTTCATCCATACAATGCTCCACTTTATGCTCCAAGAGCATGGGAGACTTCAAAGAACGTTTCACACAGCCAGAGCACTCCTTACGTTACAGTTGCTAATATAGATGTTTTAACAGATTTCTTATGCTCATCAGAGATGCTTTCATCAACAGGAGCAGTTAGATCTGTAAAGATGTCAGAGGTTGGTTATGTAAGTCATGACGGTGAAGAACTTCAGGCAGCATCACTTGTTTACGCTTACCTTGTGGCTGAGAACAATAGATATATTGATGGTTTGATAGTTACCAGAGAGGTTGATCATCCAGAAGAGCTTGCACAGGGACTTTCTTATGGAATGTGCAATATGGATGGTTCGCAGAAGATGGGATTTAGCTTCTATCAGAATGCATCAAGCGCAGATATTATCGCACAGGCTAGCGCAATAGCAGGTGTTGATCTTACATCATTAATCACAGCTAGATAATTAAATAGTTTATAGGCTACTCATGGAACAAAATCCATGAGTAGCTTTATGATGAGTGATAGATAAATATAGGAAGGATTTATAGGATTTATGAAAGTTTTCAAGAAGATTGCCAGCGGTGTAATTGCTTTGGCACTTATTGTAACAATGTTTGCTGGGGCGCCAAGCCTCACAGCAGAGGCAAAGGGCACTAGTGGCGTAGCAATTGGAGGCGCAGTTATTGAAGGTGGCAATGTAGTAGTTGCTGCTTCAGGACAGACAGCTTCAGAGGATGGTATTTATCATCTTATTGCATCTGACCCAAATCAGGCAGGTAACACAGGTAAGGAGGTTGCACAGGCACCAGTTGCAGCAGCTGCAAACTTCACTTTCCCATTAAATAAGAACTCAGCTGAGTCAGTTCTTTTTAAGAAGTTTACTGTATGTGTAATGAAAGGCGGAGCTCTTACAGCAGCTTCAAACAGCATGTACATTACAAATCCAGAGGCATGCGGTTCACGTGCCATTGCAAGAATGGACAACGGTAAGAAGGGTATTCTTACAGATGCCAGCACAGATAACCTTGGTATGCGTACACTTGCTGACCTTGGTGTAAAGCAGGCTACAGTTTCACTTCCACTTTCAAAGATTTCAGGTGGTAGTGGTGTTCCATATGTTTACAATGGAAAGACTTATAACTTTGATACAAGATACATAGCTGCTTTTGATAATTATCTTGGACGTCTTAATGCACAGGGTGTTCAGGTTACTATGATTCTTTTAGTAGACCAGGCTTCACAGGGTGAATTTATCAGCCCATACGCACTTAATGGCCTTGGAAAGCACAATTACTACGGACTTAATGCAACAACTACTGAAGGTATCGAATTACTTGCAGCAGCAGGCTCTTTCATAGCTTCAAGATGGATGTCTCATTCATATTTTGGAATGAATGCACGTGTTGATAACTTCATTATTGGTAATGAGGTAAATGCATGGAATGAGTGGAACTACATGAGCTGTGGTGGAAATCTTTCATTATATGCTCAGGAGTATGCTAATGCCTTCCGCGTTCTCTTTAATGCAATCAAATCTGAGAATGCAAACGCAAATGTTTACATTTGTACAGATCACCAGTGGGCAGTTAATACAAAGAATACACATGGTGCAAAGGCATTCATTACTCAGTTCAACAATTACATCAGAGCACAGGGGAATATTGACTGGAGACTTGCTTTCCACGCTTATGACTATCCATTAAAGTCAGCTACACCTTGGGTACCTACAGCAAATGTTCAGCGTAACCAGAATACAAAGTTCGTTTCAATTTATAATATTGATGTTGTAACTGATTTCCTTAGCCAGCCAGAATTACTTTCACCATCAGGTGCAGTTCGTACAGTTAAGCTTTCTGAGCAGGGCTACACTTCCTCACAGGGTGAAGAAATCCAGTGCGCAGCTATCACATTTGCAATGCTGGTTGTAAACAACAACAGCCACATCGATGGATTTATTCTTTCACGTGAGAAGGATGATCCATATATCGAGGTTCCACAGGGACTTGCCTTTGGACTTATGAGAGATAACAACACACATAAGCTATCTTATGATTACTACAAGCATGCTGGAGAGCCTGAATACACAGCAAAGGCCAGCGAAATGATTGGATTAGATTTAAATTCTCTTATCGCACCTAGATAAATTAATTTTGTAAAAAATGCACGACACGTGTCGTGCATTTTTGTCGTAAAAAGCGAAAAACTTGTAGCCTATTGACTGAGATTAGTCGATAGGCTATGATTTAATCATGAACTGGAAACGTTACCAGAAACGTTTCCAAATAACATGGATTAGGCCCCATGTAAAAAAGCATTTATATGCAATGGAAGGAAAACAAATGACAATCAAAGACATAGCTAAGCTGGCAGGGGTCAGCGTTAGCACGGTTTCGCGTGTGCTTAATGATCACCCGGATGTTAGTGAATCAGCAAAGGAAAAGGTCCTTGCTGTAGTAAACGAATACAATTACATACCAAATACCAGTGCAAGAGATTTGGGGAAATCATCTTCAGATAACATTGGACTGGTGGTAAGAGGTATCTCGAACCCATTCTATACAAAGATTATTACTGAGATTTCTGACAAGATCGAAAAAGCTGGATACACAATGGTGATGCAGCAGATTGGCACATCAGATGATGAAATCTTAGCAGCAGCCAGAATGGAAAGAGATAAGAGGCTTCTTGGTCTTATCTTCCTTGGAGGAAGACTTAATTATACAAAGGAGCAGGTTTCAGCTATAAATGTGCCATTTGTTTGCTGTACTTTTAATAACCAGTACGGAACACTGGATAAATCAGATTATTCAAGTGTTTGCATAGATGATAATCAGGCTGCCTATGAAGCAGTTGAGTATCTTTATAAAGAGGGGCACAGAAGAATTGCAGTTCTTCTTTCTGGTCCAGATGATGGCTCAGTCAGTCAGGTGAGATTCGCCGGTTATGAAAGAGCTCTCAATGATTTTGGTATAGAACTTGATGAGAATCTCATCATTCCTATAAATAGTTACAACATTGCTGATGCCTATGAAGGCATGAAAGCATGGTTAAAAAAGAATAACGACTTTTCGGCAGTATTTGCCATCTCGGATAATATGGCTATGGGCGCTATGAAAGCCCTGAGAGAGGCTGGAAAATCAATACCAAAGGATGTAGCAGTAATTGGCATCGATGGTATTGAGGCTTCTGAGTACATGAATCCGGTTTTGAGCACTCTCTGTCAGCCTATGGAAGAAATGGGTGATGAGGCAGTAAAGCTTGTGGTTGATATCATTAAAGGAAAGAAGAATCATAAGCACATACTACTGTCCACCACATTACGAGAAGGTGAGTCCTTCCGAGAAGTTTAAGAATTGGTTTTAACATTCCTATCGAATATAGGGATGAGAAACATAAAATTTTAAACTTCAAAAAGGAGAGTGTAAGAAATGAAGAGAAAGAGAGTATTGGCACTGGGGTTAATCGCAATGATGGCAGCTGCAACATTTGCAGGTTGTGGTTCAAGCGCTTCAGGAGATTCAGCAGGGGATTCAGCATCAGCTGATGGAGCAAGTGGAAAGGTTTATTACCTTAACTTCAAGCCAGAGGCAGATGAGGCTTGGCAGGAGATTGCTAAGCAGTACACAGAAGAGACAGGTGTTCCTGTAACTGTTATCACAGCAGCTTCTGGTACATACGAGGAGACACTTTCATCTGAAATCGTTAAGGATGAGGCTCCTACATTATTCCAGGTAAATGGTCCTGTAGGTCTTGCAAACTGGGCAGATTACTGCTACGACCTTAAGGGTTCTTCACTTTACAACGAGTTAACAAGCGATTCATTCGCTCTTTACAATGATGATGCAGTTGCAGGTATCGCATACGTTATCGAGTCATACGGTATCATCACAAACACAAAGCTTCTTGAGCAGGCTGGTTACACACTTGAGGATATTCAGAGCTTTGATGATTTAAAGAAAGTTGCTGAGGACATTACAGCTCGCAAGGATGAGCTTGGATTTGCAGCATTTACATCATCAGGTATGGATGGTTCTTCTGACTGGAGATTCAAGACACACCTTGCAAACCTTCCAATCTACTTCGAGTATCAGGAGAAGGGTATCGATTCTACAGATGCTATCGAGGGCAAGTACCTAGACAACTATAAGGCAATTTGGGATCTCTACATCAACAACGCTACATGCAAGCCTGGCGATTTAGCTGGCAAGACAGGTGATGATGCTGAGAACGAGTTTGCTGACAGACAGGCAGTATTCTATCAGAATGGTTCTTGGGAATATGCAAACCTTACAAAGAAGGGTATGACTGATGATGAGCTTGCTATGATTCCAATTTATGTTGGTGCTGGCGACGAAAAGAATCAGGGACTTTGCACAGGTACAGAAAACTACTGGTGTGTAAATTCAGAGGCTTCTGAGGAGGATATTCAGGCAACAATTGATTTCCTTACATGGATGGTAACATCTGATGCAGGTACAAAGATGCTTTCAGAGCAGATTGGTGTTATTCCTTTCAAGAAGGCAGCAGATACAACAAACCTTTTCGTTCTTAACGATAGAGCTTACACAGAGGCAGGCAAGACTCCAGTTTCTTGGAACTTCACAACAATGCCATCTGAGGAGTGGAAGAACGGTGTAGGTTCAGCTCTTACAGCTTATGCAGCTGGTACAGGTTCATGGGACGATGTTGTTTCAGCATTCGTTGATGGATGGGCTTCAGAGTACGCTGCAAGTCACTAATTTTATATTGATGTAAACTGTCCGAATCAACCATTCTCTTAGGGCAGTTCACATAGAAGAGTTTTTCTTCCCAATTCGTGGTTCTTGCTACGGCATAAAACGCGGATAACTAACATTGGAGGGCGAGGCCTAACGCCCTCCATAATTTTGGAAAGTTTCACTGTAAATAATACTCAAAAAGGAATAATTATGGAAAAAGCAATAAGAAAATACTGGCCAGTTTTTGTATTGCCAACATTGGCTGCATTCTCGGTTGGATTTATTTATCCCTTTGTTCAGGGCTTATATTTATCATTTTGTAAATTTACTACTATAAAGAAATCTACATTCATTGGATTCGGAAATTATGCGTATGCCATTACAGATGCTGATTTCTGGCATTCGTTCTGGTTCACAGCGCTTTTTACTGTGGTATCAACAGTACTTATAAATGTAATAGCTTTTGCTATTGCCCTTGCACTTACAAATAAGATTAAAGGTTCAAATTTCTTCAGAACAGTATTCTTCATGCCAAACCTTATCGGCGGAATCGTTCTTGGATACATTTGGCAGATTCTTATCAACTGTGTGCTTTCGCTTTTGGAAAAGCCACTTCTTGCACTTAATGCTACATATGGATTTATAGGTTTAACAATCCTTATGTGCTGGCAGCAGATTGGATACATGATGATCATTTATATCGCTGGTCTTCAGTCTATCCCAGACGATTACATCGAGGCTGCAAAGATTGATGGTGCAACAACAGGACAGATTCTTTTCAAGATAAAGATTCCAAATGTAATGCCATCTATTACAATCTGTTCGTTCCTGACAATTACAAACGGCTTCAAGCTCTTTGATCAGAACCTTGCTTTAACAGGTGGTGAGCCTGCTCACGCATCAGAGATGCTTGCCCTTAACATCTACAATACCTTCTACAGCCGTACAGGCCCACAGTGGAAGGGTTATGGTCAGGCAAAGGCAGTTATTTTCTGTATTATGGTTATTCTTATCTCCATGATTCAGCTTAAGATTACTAAATCAAAGGAGGTACAGCAGTAATGAAAGCAAAAGAACAGGTTGCACGTCTTATCGTGTTCATCGTATTGTGCCTTCTGGCAGTTTGCTGGATTTATCCAGTGTTTATGATTTTGATTAACTCACTTAAGGGTGATGCTTTCATCAGCACTAACAGCGTATTTACCCTTCCAGATGCAAAGAGCTTTGTAGGCTTCAGCAATTATCTTGATGCACTTTCATCTAAGGGATTTGCAGCAGCCTTTGGATACAGTTTGGTAATTACAGTATCATCTGCAGTTTTGATTTTGATTTGTACATCAATGTGTGCCTGGTACATCACCAGAGTTCACGGAATTCTCTCAAAGGTATGCTATGCTTTATTTGTATTTTCGATGGTAGTACCTTTCCAGATGCTGATGTTCACACTTGCATCAACAGCTGACAGAATGGACCTGGATACACCATATAATATTTGCATTATTTACCTTGGTTTTGGCGCTGGTCTTGCGGTATTTATGTTCACAGGATTTATGAAGTCAATTCCACTTGAGATTGAAGAGGCAGCCATGATTGATGGTTGCAACCCAATCCAGACATTTTTCCAGATTGTGCTTCCAATTTTGAAGCCAACACTTATATCAGTTGCTATTCTCGAAACAATGTGGCTTTGGAATGATTACCTTTTGCCATACCTTGTTCTCGACAGAAAGAAATATATGACAATTCCTATTCTCATTCAGTACTTCCGTGGAAGCTACGGACACGTTGAGATGGGACCAATGATGGCATGTATTATGATGACTGTATTGCCAATCATAATTATGTATATTTGCTTACAGAAATACATTATTAAAGGCGTTATTGCAGGAGCTGTAAAAGGCTAATTTAAGGAGACTAAAAATTATGAAAAGAAGTAGTGGAATTTTGCTCCCTATATCTTCATTACCTTCACCTTATGGAATAGGTACCTTTGGAAAAGCCGCATATGACTTTGCGGATTTTCTGAAGGCTGCCGGTCAAAAGTACTGGCAGGTATTACCATTAGGTCCAACTAGTTACGGAGACAGCCCATATCAGAGCTTTTCTACCTTTGCCGGAAACCCCTATTTCATTGATCTTGAAATGCTTATAGAGGAAGGCCTTCTTACAAAGGAAGAAGTGGAGGCTGAAAACTGGGGAACTAACCCACGTTATGTGGATTATGGCCAGATTTACGAAAGTCGTTTCAAGATTCTTGAAAAGGCAAAGGAGAGAGGATACAAAGATTCTCTCGGTGAGATTTCTCATTTCAGAAAGAAAAATGCCTGGGTGGAAAATTATGCGCTTTTCATGGCAATAAAGAAGCATTTTGGTCAGCTTAGCTGGCAGGAGTGGCCAGAGGAAGACATTCGTCTTCACGAGGCAAAGGCTGTTGAGAAGTACACCAAGAAGCTGGAAGAGGATATTGAATTTTTTGTTTACATTCAGTATTTATTCTTTAAGCAGTGGGCAAAGCTTAAGACTTATATCAATAGTCTTGGCATTGAGGTGATTGGAGATCTTCCTATATATGTTGCACTGGATTCCTGCGATGTTTGGGCTGAACCAGAGTTTTTCAGCCTTGATGAGGATAATTATCCAGTAGAGGTGGCTGGTGTGCCACCAGATTATTTCAGCGAGGACGGACAGTTCTGGGGCAACCCATGCTATGACTGGAATGCCTTGAAAAAGGATGGTTATAAGTGGTGGATTCGAAGAATTGAAGGTGCTGCAAAGCTCTATGATGTTCTTAGAATTGATCATTTCAGAGGCTTTGATGAGTACTGGGCTGTTCCTGCAAAGGAGAAGACAGCAAAGAATGGTAAGTGGAAAAAAGGACCAGGAATGGATCTTGTTGGCCTTCTTACAAAGACTTTCCCAAGCATAGAATTTATTGCTGAGGATTTGGGAGAACCTTCACCTACTGTTGTTAAGCTTCTTCAGGATAGTGGCTGGCCAGGCATGAAGGTACTTGAATTTGCTTTTGATTCAGGTGAGCCTAACAATTATCAGCCTCACACCTACGATAAAAACTGTATCTGCTACACTGGAACCCATGACAATGCTACTATCATGGGCTGGTATGAAGAAGCAGATAAAAAGGACAAGGAATATGCCAGCAAGTACCTTGGTATCTCAAAGGCTGAGGGCTTTAACTGGGGAATGATTCGTGGCGGAATGAGCTCAGTTTCTGTTTTATTTGTGGCTCAGATGCAGGACTTCCTTGGACTTGGAAAATACAACAGAATCAACGTGCCAGGAACAGAAAGCGGTAACTGGCAGTGGCGTCTCCTTGCCAAAGAACCTACTCCTGAATTGGCAAAGAAGATTTTTGATATGTCGGTTATGTACGACAGAACTAAAAAACCCCCTAAAGCTAAGAAAAAGGCTCGCAAGTAAGCGAGCTTTTTCTTTGCCTAAAAATTGAATTTGTGGTAAACTAATTCAGACTTTTCTAGGAGGGATTACACAAATGAAAAATAGATTTTTAGCATTGCTTTTAGTTGGCACATTGGCTTTTTCTTTTACAGCCTGTGGCAGCAAAGAAGAGGATAAAGCAGAAACAAAGACTGAGCAGTCAGCAGATACGGAGAAGAAATCTGACGCAAAGCCTATAGAATATGATGTGGATGAGCTTGTTACATTGGGTGATTATAAGGGCTTAGACATCACTCTTGATGGTGAATATGAGTACACAGACAAGGGCTTTGATGAGTACGTTTCAAAGACTATTTCTGAGGCAGCTATCTATGTTGAGGATAGCAGCGCAAAGGAGATCAAAGAGGATTCTATCGTAAATGTTGATTACGTAGGTTCTCAGGATGGGGTAGCTTTTGATGGCGGTTCTGCAGAGGATCAGCTTATCGATGTAGGAAACAACAGCTCTGCTACAGGCGGCGGATATATCGAGGGATTTACTGCTGGTCTTGTAGGTCATAAGGTAGGTGAGGAAGTTGCTTACGAGGTTAAGTTCCCAGATGATTATGGCAACGCAGATTTAGCTGGACAGACAGTTATCTTCACTTTCCAGGTTAATTACATTGCAAAGGCTATCGATTCTAAGAAGGCACTTACAGATGATATTGTATCTGATAAGTTTGGCTATGATACAGTTGATGCTTACATTGATTCACTTAAGGATAAATACACAGCAAGCCTTGAGAACAATCTTAAGAGCGACAAGCAGACAACAGTATTAAACGCAGTTTTAAACAACAGTAAGGTATCAAAGGTTCCTGAGGATCTTCTTCAGGCAAGAGTAGACATGTACCTTAATGTATATGAAAAGCAGTATCAGTCATATGGCACTACTGCAAAAGAATATTTTGAGTCTATGGGACAGGATTACGATGCTTATGTTGAAAGCATGAAGACAAGCATTCAGGAGTCTACAGAGACAGAGCTCATCCTTGAAGCTATTGCAAAGGCTGAGGGCATCGAAATCGATGAGGATGGATATAAGGAGTTCATCCAGGGCATCCTTTCATCTTCAGGAGCATCAGACGAGACAAGCTTCTATGAAGTATATGACGTAGACGGCTATACAGGTGAGAGATATTTCCGTCAGGCATATCTCACACAGAAGGCGCTTGATTTCTGTATTGATAATGCAAGTTACACAGGAGCACCTGCGGTAGCAGAATAGGAAAAAGCTTTATATTTTAGCCGATTTATAGTATAATCAATTAATCTTAGGGTTACTATGAGTAGTAGCTGTTTAAAGAAAAGGAGATATTCATTATGGAACACATCAAAACATTAAATACTGCAAGATTACAGAACACTGTAAAGGAAGGCGGATGTGGCGAGTGCCAGACATCATGCCAGTCAGCTTGCAAGACTTCTTGCACAGTTGGAAACCAGAGCTGTGAGCACTCTAAGTAATAGCTCATTTTTAAAGAAGTAATATTTAACGCAGACCGGACCTCACCAGTTTTGGTGGGGAACGGTCTATTGTGCGTTTATGAAAGGACATTTTTTTAGTGATTCACCAGTTTAAAAACAACGGTTACAACATTGTTATTGATATCAATAGCGGTGCCATCCACGTAGTAGATGAAGTCACATACGATTTTCTTGGTCTTTGGCAGGAGCAGGGAAAGGATGCAGCGCTTTCACAGATGAAGATAAGCCATCCTGAGGTTTCTGAGGCAGAGCTTACAGAGATTCAGTCAGAAATTGAGCAGCTTATTGCTGATGGCGCATTATTTACAGAAGACAATTACGAGCCAAGGATTGCTGATTTTACAGCACGTCCTGCAGTTGTAAAGGCTCTTTGCTTACATATAACCCACGATTGCAACCTTGCCTGCAAGTACTGCTTCGCAGAAGAGGGAGAATATCACACAGGAAAGCGCGAGCTTATGACCTACGAGGTTGGTAAGCAGGCTCTTGATTTCCTCGTTGCTAATTCAGGCAGCAGAAGAAACCTTGAGGTTGATTTCTTCGGTGGCGAGCCACTTATGAACTGGCAGGTAGTTAAGGATTTAGTTGCCTACGGTCGTTCTCTTGAGAAGGAACACAATAAAAACTTTAGATTTACACTCACCACTAACGGTGTATTGTTAAATGACGAGATTCAGGAATTTGCAAATAAGGAGATGGCTAACGTAGTACTTAGCTGCGATGGTCGTCCAGAGATTCATGATCTTATGCGCCCATTCAAGAAGGGAGCAGGCAGCTACGATATCGTAATGCCAAAATTCAAAAAGCTTGCTGATTCACGTAATCAGGACAGATATTATATCCGTGGTACATTCACACGTAACAATCTTGATTTTTCTAAGGATGTTATTCATCTTGCTAATGAAGGCTTCAAGCAGATTTCCGTTGAGCCAGTAGTTGCACAGGAAACAGATGATTATGCTCTTCGTGAGGAGGATTTACCAAAGCTCTTTGAAGAGTATGATTCACTTTGTGCTGAGATGATGCGTCGCCAGGGTACAGACAAGGATTTCAATTTCTTCCACTTCATGATTGATTTGGAGGGAGGCCCTTGCGTTTACAAGCGTCTTTCAGGCTGTGGTTCAGGAACAGAGTACATGGCAGTTACACCTACAGGTGAGCTTTATCCATGTCATCAGTTCGTTGGAAACACAGATTTCTGTCTCGGTGACGTATGGGGCGGGGTGAAGAACAAAGAAGTTGTAAATCAGTTCAAGCATTGCAATGTTTACGCAAAAGAAGAATGCAAGAATTGTTTTGCAAGATTCTACTGCAGCGGCGGATGTGCAGCAAATGCATTTAACTTCACAGGAAGCATTCTTGGTAATTACCATGTAGGATGTGAGCTTCAGAAGAAGCGTGTTGAATGTGCAATTGCATTAAAGGTGCACAATGCAGAGATTAACGAAACAAAAGAGGCATAGTCCTCTTTAGACTGCACAGCAGTTATAAATTACAAGATAGGAGAATAAATAATGAAACGTTTAAAAAAAGGACAGGGGATTGCCTGGCTCGTTGCATTTGTAGTTATTCTTGGTTTACTTGGATACTACGCAGCAACAGTTATCACAGGCACAATTAAAGAGAATGATGACAGCTTAAAGCTTGGTCTCGACCTTGATGGAGGTGTCAGCATTACATATGAAGCAGTTGGAGACAAGCCTACAGATGAGCAGATGGCAGACACAATCCTTAAGCTCCAGCAGCGTATTGAAAATGACCTTGGCGAGGAAAGCGCAACTACAGAAGCAAATGTTTATCGCGTAGGCGATGACAGAATCACAGTTGAGATTCCTGGAGTTTCAGATGCAAATGCATTATTGGAGGAGTTAGGTACTCCTGGTACACTTTACTTCATCGCTCAGAAGGATAGCGAAGGAAATGAGAACTACAGCTACGGTGAGAACGGATACGAGCTCAACTACGATATCGAGACACTCACAGAAAATGGTTCAGTTATTTGTACAGGTAAAGAAGTTACAGCAGCTCAGGGAAGAGCCGAGCAGGATAAGACTACTAGCGCTACAAAGTACGTTGTAACACTTCAGTTCAACGACGAAGGAACAAAGGCTTTCGGTGATGCTACAACAGTAGCAGCAGTTGCAGGCGAGACAATTGGTATCTACTATGATGGTAAGTTCGTTTCAGTTCCAAAGGTAAACGAAGCAATCACAACAGGTAACTGTGAGATTTCTGGTATGTCTTCTATGGATGAAGCAGAAAAGCTTGCTTCTTACATCCGTATCGGTGGTCTTGATATCGAGCTTCAGGAGTTAGAGTCACAGGTTGTAGGTGCTCAGCTTGGTGCTGATGCTCTTAGAACATCACTTATCGCAGCAGGTATTGGTCTTGGTCTCGTAATGATATTCCTTATTGTTATGTACCTTGTACCTGGTCTTGTTTCATCACTTGCACTTGCTCTTTACACAGCAATGCTTATCGGCATTCTTAAGGCATTTGATATTACACTTACACTTCCTGGTATCGCAGGTATGATTCTTTCAATCGGTATGGCGGTTGATGCTAACGTTATCGTATTCGCTCGTGTACGTGAGGAAATCAAGAATGGTCGTCCAGTAGTTTCATCTATTGAGGCTGGTTTCTCTAAGGCACTTTCAGCAATCCTTGATGGTAACATCACAACACTTATCGCAGCAGCAGTACTTGGTATCCTTGGTTCAGGTTCTGTAAAGGGATTCGCAATTACTCTTGCACTCGGTGTTGTTTTATCAATGTTTACAGCTCTTGTTATTACAAGAATTCTTATTAATTCTTTCTATGCACTTGGCGTTCGTGATGCTAAGTTCTATGGAAAGGCTAAGGAGCCTTCAAAGTTCGACTTCGTTGGCAAGAAGGCAATCTTCATTACAATTTCAGTTGCAATTATTGCAGCTGGTTTTATCACAATGGGAGCTATGAAGGCTAAGACTGGTTCAGGTCTTAACTACTCACTTGAGTTCCTTGGTGGTACATCAACAACAGTTGATTTCAACGAGACATATTCACTTGCAGATTTGGATGCAAAGGTAGTTCCTCAGATTGCAAGCACAATCGGTGTTAGCGAGGGAAGCATCCAGACTACAACAGTAGATGGAAGCAACCAGGCAATCTTCAAGACAAGAAATCTTACTCTTGAAGAGAGAGAGTCATTAAATGAGATGTTTGAAAGCCAGTTCCAGGTTAAGGACACTTCAATAACTCAGCAGACAATTGGTTCTACAATCTCAGGAGAGATGCGTAGCCAGTCTACAATCGCAGTACTTGTTGCAGTTCTCTGCATGCTCGTATATATTTGGTTCAGATTCAAGGACATCAGATTTGCTTCTTCAGCAATCATCGCCCTTGTACATGACGTTCTTGTAGTACTTGCACTTTATGCATTCGCAAGAATTTCAGTAGGCGCTGCATTCATCGCATGTATGCTTACAGTTATCGGTTACTCAGTCAACGATACAATCGTCGTATTCGACCGTATCCGTGAGAACCACAAGGCAGTTAGAACAGAAAATGCTGAGACACTTAAGGCACTTTGTAACGAGTCACTTGCTCAGACACTTTCACGTTCTATTTCAACATCAATCACAACAGCTATCATGGTACTTATGCTTCTTATCCTTGGTGTTTCATCAATCAGAGAGTTCGCATTACCACTTCTTGCTGGTGTAATTGCTGGTACATATTCATCAATCTTTATCGCAACACAGCTTTGGTACATCCTTAAGCTTAAGTTTGCTTCAAAGAATTAAGATTAGAACTAGGAGAAAAAACATGATAGACATTAAGTTTTTACGTGAGAATCCAGACGCAGTTAAGGAAAATATTAAAAAGAAGTTTCAGGAGCACAAGCTTGGCCTCGTAGACGAGGTCATCGAGCTTGATGACAAGAGACGTGCTGCTCAGCAGGAAGCTGACGACCTCCGTGCTCAGATGAATAAGGCATCAAAGGAAATTGGTGCTCTTATGGGTCAGGGCAAGAAGGAAGAGGCTGAGAAGGCTAAGGCTGAGGTAGCTGAGCTCAAGCAGCGCATTAAGGACTTAGAGCCAGTTGAGAAGGAGCTTGCTGATAAGGTTGAGGAAATCATGATGAAGATTCCTAACATTATCGACCCTTCAGTTCCAATTGGTCCAGATGATTCCTGCAACGTAGAAATCGAAAAGTTTGGTGAGCCAGTTGTACCTGATTTTGAGATTCCTTATCACACAGATATCATGGAGAGATTCAATGGTATCGATTTGGATGCTGCTGGTAAGGTTGCTGGTAACGGCTTCTATTACCTCATGGGAGACATTGCTCGTCTTCACTCAGCAGTTATCTCATATGCTCGTGATTTCATGATCGATAGAGGATTTACATATTGCATCCCACCTTTCATGATTCGTTCAAACGTAGTAACTGGTGTTATGTCATTCGAAGAGATGGATGCCATGATGTACAAAATCGAGGGCGAGGATCTTTACCTCATCGGTACATCAGAGCACTCTATGATTGGTAAGTTCATTGATACACTCAATGACGAAGCTAATCTTCCATATACACTTACAAGCTATAGCCCATGCTTCCGTAAGGAGAAGGGTGCACACGGTATTGAAGAGCGTGGTGTTTACCGTATCCACCAGTTCGAGAAGCAGGAGATGATCGTAGTTTGTAAGCCAGAGGAGTCAAAGAAGTACTATGATATCCTTTGGAACAACACAGTTGATTTATTCCGCAGCTTAGATATTCCTGTTCGTACACTTGAGTGCTGTTCAGGAGATTTGGCAGATCTTAAGGTTAAGTCTTGTGACGTAGGGGCATGGTCACCACGTCAGAAGAAGTATTTTGAGGTAGGTTCTTGCTCTAACCTTGGTGATGCTCAGGCTAGACGTCTTAAGATTCGTGTTAAGGATGAGAACGGTAATAAGTACTTCGCTCATACACTTAACAATACAGTAGTTGCTCCACCACGTATGCTTATCGCATTCCTTGAGAATAACTTACGTGAAGATGGCTCAGTTGCTATCCCAGAAGCACTCCGTCCATACATGGGTGGAAAGAGTGAGTTGACACCAACGAAATAACAATGTAAAATCAAGCAGTTCTCATTTTTGGGAACTGCTTGATATTTAGGGGTAGGTTTTTACAATGTAGTTTATTGTAAGAATTAAGAAAAGAGAAATTTATGTCAATTCAGAGTAGAGAAGATATTAGAAATATTGCCATCATCGCACACGTTGATCATGGTAAGACTACACTTGTAGATGAGCTTTTAAAGCAGTCAGGTGTATTTAGAGAGAATCAGGAAGTTGCTGAGCGTGTCATGGACTCAAATGATATTGAGCGTGAGCGTGGTATCACTATTCTTTCAAAGAACACAGCAGTATATTATAAGAACACAAAGATTAACATCATCGATACACCAGGGCATGCTGATTTCGGTGGTGAGGTAGAGCGTGTACTTAAGATGGTAAACGGTGTTGTACTTGTAGTAGATGCATTTGAGGGTGCAATGCCACAGACTAAGTTCGTTCTTATGAAGGCACTTGATCTTGATTTACCAGTTATCGTATGTATCAATAAGATTGATAGACCAGAGGCTCGTCCAGACGAGGTTATCGATGAAGTATTAGAGCTTTTCATGGATCTTGATGCTTCAGATGAGCAGCTTGATTGTCCATTTATTTATGCTTCTGCTAAGGAAGGTTTCGCTATCAGAGATCTTAACGAAGAGCATAAGGATATGACAGCCCTCTTTGAGACTATCGTAGATTACATTCCAGCTCCAAAGGGTGACCCAGAGGCTCCTACACAGGTACTTATCTCTACAATCGATTACAACGAGTACGTTGGACGTATCGGTATCGGTAAGGTAGAGAATGGTTCGATCAAGGTTAACCAGGATGCTATCGTAGTTAATGCTCACGATGAGAGCAAGAATAATAAGGTTCGTATCTCAAAGCTTTTTGAGTATGATGGACTTAATAAAGTAGACGTTACTGAGGCTCAGATTGGTTCAATTGTTGCTATTTCTGGTATTTCAGATATTCACATTGGAGATACAATTTGTGCACCAGACGCTCCAAATCCAATTCCATTCCAGAAGATTTCTGAGCCTACTATTTCAATGAACTTCATTGTAAATGATAGCCCACTTGCTGGTCAGGAAGGTAAGTTCGTTACTTCACGTCACATTCGTGAGCGTCTTATGAAGGAGCTTAACACCGACGTTTCACTTCGTGTAGAGGATACAGATTCACCAGATTCACTTAAAGTTTCTGGTCGTGGTGAGCTTCACCTTTCAGTTCTTATCGAGAACATGCGTCGCGAAGGTTTTGAGTTTGCTGTATCAAAGGCTGAGGTTCTTTATAAGGAAGATGAAAAGGGA
This sequence comes from Pseudobutyrivibrio sp. 49, assembly GCF_900100545.1. Lineage (GTDB taxonomy): Bacteria > Bacillota > Clostridia > Lachnospirales > Lachnospiraceae > Pseudobutyrivibrio. The sequence goes on along the minus strand of NZ_FNDP01000023.1, from coordinate 15,701 downwards.
CACAAGCTCGAACCAATGGAGCGTGCTTACGTAGATGTTCCAGACGAGTTTACAGGAGCAGTTATCGAGAAGCTTTCTCAGAGAAAGGGTGAGCTTCAGAACATGACACCTATCGCAGGTGGATATACTCGTATCGAATTTAAGATTCCTTCACGTGGTCTTATCGGATATCGTGGAGAATTCATGACAGATACAAAGGGAAATGGTATAATCAATACAATTTTTGATGGTTATGAGCTTTACAAGGGCGATATTTCTTATCGTAAGCTTGGAAGTCTTATTGCCTTCGAGACAGGTGAGTCAGTTACATACGGACTTTTCTCAGCACAGGACCGTGGTACACTTTTCATCGGACCAGGTGAGAAGGTTTATTCTGGTATGGTTATTGGCCAGTGCTCTCGTGCAGAGGATGTTGAGCTTAATGTATGTAAGAAAAAACATCTTACAAATACTCGTTCATCTTCAGCAGATGAGGCGCTTACACTTGTTCCACCAAGAGTTCTTAGCCTTGAGCAGGCACTTGATTTCATTGATGTAGATGAGCTTTTGGAGGTTACTCCAGAATCTCTTAGAATTAGAAAGAGAATTCTTGATCCAACACTTAGAAAGAGAGCTAGCTTTAAGAAATAAGGAGACTTATGGAAAAGGGAATTGTTCAAGTATATTATGGAACAGGACAGGGAAAGTCGGCAGCAGCACTAGGCCTTGCTGTGCGTAATGCATCTCAGGGGCGCACCACGACAATTATCCAGTTCCTTAAATCTGAGACAAATACTGAGTATTTAAGTAAGCTTGAGCCAGAGATTAAGCTTTTTAGATTTGAGCGCTCAAAGGAAAGCTTTTCTGATCTTACAGATGAGCAGAAGCAGGAGGAGATTTTGAATATTCAAAATGGCCTTAATTATGCTAAAAAGGTTCTCGGCACAGGCGAAAGTGATTTAGTTATTCTTGATGAGATTCTTGGTGTAGTTGATGAAGGAATCGTTTCAGAGCAGGATATTTTATGCGCTTTGGAAGGTCGTTCATATTCGACTAATGTTATTTTGACAGGATTAAATATAACAAGAGGAATATTTGAAATTGCTGACAGTGTTTTAAATCTTAAACCTGAAAAGTAATTTCATAGGACTGCCATGGACTTTTTATGGTCTCTATGGCAGTTCTTTTATATAATAAAATAAAACATATTATTGGCATGTACGAAAAAGAGGTAAGAATAATGACAAAAATTGTTATGCACGGTTGCAACGGACACATGGGAAGAGTTATCACAGATTTATGCATGAATGATTCAGCGGCTACTATTGTTGCAGGAGTAGATAAGTTCAAAGGCATAGATAATGATTATCCTGTATTCGATTCTCTTGAAGAGGTTGATGTAGATTACGATGTTGTAATTGATTTCTCTACAGCAGCTGCAGTAGATGGTTTGCTTGATGTTTGTGAGAAGACTGGAAAGCCAGTTGTTCTTTGCACTACAGGACTTGATGATAATCAGCTTGCACATGTAGATGCAGCTAGCAAAAAGGTTGCTATCCTTCGCTCTGCTAACATGTCATTAGGAATAAATACATTATTTGATTTATGTAAGAAGGCTACTCAGATTTTTGCTGATGCTGGTTTTGATATTGAAATTGTTGAGAAGCATCACAATCAAAAGCTTGATGCACCTAGTGGAACAGCACTCGCTCTTGCAGATGCCTGCAACGATGCTTTAGATGAAAAGTATGAGTATTGCTATGCCAGAGCTGACAGAAGAGAGAAGAGACCAAAGAATGAAATTGGTATTTCTGCAGTTCGTGGTGGAAATATTGTAGGCGAGCACGAGGTAATCTTTGCAGGACTTGATGAGGTTATTACAATCAAGCATACAGCATATTCAAAGAGTGTATTTGCAAAGGGAGCAGTAGAAGCTGCTAAGTTCCTTGCTGGTAAGTCAGCTGGCCTTTACGATATGAAAGAAGTAATCGCAGAAAAATAATTATAGCCGAGGGCGTATATGTATATTCAACTTAACTCACAAATCATATGCTATGAAAGGACCGGGGATCAGGGCACCCCGGTTATTCTCATACATGGAAATAGAGAAGATCATCATATCTTCGATCCATTGGTAGAGCGTCTCAGCAAATACAATGTCGTTTATGCTATGGATTCAAGAGGTCATGGTGAGAGTGCCACGCCGAAGGAATATCATTATAGTGATATGGCGAATGATGTAATTAACTTAATTAAAGGATTAGATATTGAAAAGCCATATCTCATTGGATATTCAGATGGCGGTATTATTTCTTTATTGGTTGCCATGCAGGCAAGTGAGTTGTTATCCGGAATAGTGTGCTGCGGTGCAAATCTTAGTCCGGCAGGGCTTCATCACAGAGATTTAAGGGAAATGAAGAAGGATTATAAAAAGTATAATGATCCTAGAACTTTGATGATGCTTCAGGAACCTGATATAAATCCAGAGGATTTGAAGAATATAACTGTTCCAGCAATGATATTTGCTGGAGAAGATGACTGCGTGAAGCAAAAAGAAACAGAAAAGATAGCTCAAAGTATCCCCAATTCAGTATTAAAAATCCTTTCTGGGGAAAATCATAGCAGTTATATTGTGGAAAAAGATACATTATATCCACATATCTATAACTTTATTAGATAATATTTTAGTTGCCAATCCAACATTTAGATTGTATAATCGTTATAAAACGTGAAGTTTTTATGAAAATATTTATTTTTGTAATGATGTTTGAAAAATGTCTGGATTGGTTTTTTTATGAAGCAAGGAAAGAATTTATTTAGTTTTCATAGAAAATTGAATAATGTGATGCTTGTTATAGCGATAGTGGGTCTTATCATTTGTTACATGATGACAAGAGATGTAAAAAAAGATGAGACGTCTACCTCTAGAATTGAGCCATATCAAGTTGCGCTTTTAGAAGATGGCTCTAAGGAATACTTTATCGATTTATCTAGCTATGATAGTCAGTACTCTGGCTTGGTGTTTTTTACCGCGCATCAGTCAGTTACCGTATATAATGCCGGGCATGAGATTTACTCATTTACAAAAACTGGCGGTTTTTGGGGTTCTACACCAGGAGCTAAATACAATTTTGTTTCTATAAATGAGAAAATGCAAAATGTGGCAGTTATATTAACTCCAGCTTATGATATTGTTAGCGAAAAGGTACCTGAGTTTTACATAGGAAATACGTATCAGATATATTCTGAGTTTCTTCGTGACTCTATTCCTAGGCTTATAGCCAGTATCTTTATAGTTATTTTTAGTTTGACACTATTTGCATACTATATTTTCATGAATAAGCGACTTAATTTAGGAAAAGACCTTATTTATCTTGGTTATTTCTCGTTGTTTATTGGCGTGTGGTCAACAAATGAAACTATTGCATGGACTTTGGTATCCGAAAATAGGATATTTGATTCGATAATTCCTTATATATGCTTAATGCTTTCAGTTCCGCCATTTGTTCTTTTCTTTGATTCTTACTTAGGAATTAACGGAAAGATTATAAAGAAAATAATTCTTTGGGCATCAATGGTGGAATTTATTACTGTTACATCTATGCATTTCCTTAAGATACGAGAATTTAGAGAAAATCTGATGTTTGTACAGCTTATGATAACCGTTGCCGTGGCATATGTTGTAGGTGCTATTATCCTACAGCTTTTACACCGTGATTTTTCACGTCAGGTAATAATTTGTACTATCGGTGTATCTTTATTCCTTATTGCAATGGTTGTAGATGTTATCAATTATTACAGAATAATTGGTGATGCTGACAGACTCGGTCGTTACATGGTTCTTATATTCGTATTACTCCTTGCATGGGATTTGATTCGAGGAACTAACGAACTTATTGAAAAGGGACGTCGTGCTAGACAGCTTGAGATATTTGCTCTTACAGATAGTATGACAGGCCTTTATAATAGAAATGCATTTGAAAGTCAGGCTGAGTCGGATAGAAAGCTTGATGGCATAATCGCTGTTGTTGCAGATGCCAATGGTCTTAAAGCATGTAATGATACTTATGGTCACGAGGCTGGTGATGAGTATATTACCCTTGTGGCAGAAATTTTCAACGGCGTATTTGGAAGATATGGAACTTGCTACCGTACAGGTGGAGATGAGTTCTGTTGTATCATCCCTTCAAGCAAAGCAGTTAATATGGAGCGATTAAAGAAGCTCTTTATGACAAAGATTTATACTGCGAATCTTGAAGGAAAGTACCAGTACTCAATTGGAGTTGCCATCGGAGCTGCGATGTTTGACTCTGAGCTCGACAAAGACTTCCGCGCACTTGTGAAGCGCGCAGACGAATCAATGTACGAAAATAAGAAAGCATCCAAGACAGTTTAGATATCCAGACTGTTCATCCAATCTACCAGCTCCTGTAAGCCGTCTTCGGTAAAAGGAGCAAGCTTGGATTGCTTGGATTCCTCAGGAGTGTTTTCTGAGCTGAATGGGCCAGGCCAGATTGTGGCTTTGAACATATCTACCTCAGAATCTTCCTCGCGGAAGCGCTCAATTTTATAACATTTATTTTTATCGCTCCCTGTAAAAGAGGGAGCTTTTTTATAATATCCTAAAGATAAGAGTCTGCCTCTATCTATCATAGTTATCCTCCATAAATCAGATATATTTCTATTCAATAGTACCGATTTTGAAAGACTTTGTCACTAAAGAATGGTAATATATTTATATAGAATAATGTTAAAGCCTAAATACGGGGGACGTGCTTATGGATAAGGGACGGCTTTTTAGAATTATTTGTGGAGTAATGATTGCAATCATCGTGGGTATTCTTGTTATTCTGTTTGTCAGCGATGATGATACTGCCTCGGAGTTCAGTGTGGATATGACGAAGGAATATTCGGACACTGCCAGCTGGATGGAGAACATATCCGATGATACCTATATTTCACAGATTACCATACCAGGAGCTCACAACTCAGGCGCTCAGAATGTTGCGTTGGGCTATGTTATGAGATGTCAGGAGACATCAATTGCACAGCAGCTTGAAGATGGTTATCGATATTTGGATTTCAGAGTTGCCATCGAAGAGACTGAGGACGGAGATAAGTTAAAGCTTGTGCATAATTTTGCCAGCTGTCACACAGATGGAAATCTTTTCTCAGATTTTCTTTATTTTGATGATGTCGTTGCAGATATATATAAATTCCTTCAGAATCACGAAAGTGAGACTGTTATTGTAAATATAAAAATCGAGGATGAGGATTACGCAACAGCTGATATTCAGAAGCTATTACTGGAGCAGGTAAAAGCTAATAAGGATTACTGGTACACAGAAAATGAGATACCTACTCTCGGTGATGTCAGAGGTCGAATTATCCTTGCTACAAGATTTAATGATGAGCTTGCATCTGATGTTACTGGTCTGAATATGATATGGGAGGAGCAGGATAATAGAGTACCTGCAGATATTCCATATGAGCTTTATGTTAACTCAGATTACAGATTCTGGGTGCAGGATAGATATAAATATTCTGTAGAAGATAAATATGAGTCAGTGGTAGATGGTTTGGAAAATTGCGAGGCTGACGAGACTACCTTTTTCCTAAATTTCGTTAGTACTGCTGGCGATGGTAAATTTGGACATCCAAAGGGATATGCAAATGCCTTAAATACTCTACTTATGGAGTATGAGCTTAAATCTGAGACCAGCTATGGTATTATTATCGTAGATTTTGGTACAGCTGATTTGGCTAGACATATTTATTATTCGAATTTTTAAGTTAGGAGCAATATAAATTATGGAAAGAAATTATGATGGAGAAGTCAATCCAATTCTCTTAGAGTTTTTGGATACAGATGATTTTGAGGAGAAATATAAGATTTTGGTGGCAACACCTATTATGGATTTCGATAATCTCCTGATAGATAATATGGCATCTTCTATTGATGTAGTTGTTGAGGATGGAGATATTGAGACTAGAGTTCAGGATTTAAAGAACTGTGTTAGAACACGTTCTAAATACGAAACATTACGTTTTAGACGTTAATGTTAAATATGCATGAAGATTTGGTGAAAAACAACAAATAATGTGGCTGTGGTATTAAAATAATTTTAATGTAGTGTGTAAGGGATACATTTTTCTTAGTTAAGGAGAATACCATGGCCAATACAAAATCTTCAGAAAAGCACGCAAAAATAAAGAATAAGCTGATTGCGTTATTGATGCCAGTAGTATTGCTTCAGGTGATACTACTGGTTGTTATTTCTGGTTATATTTCTAGCCAGAGTTTGAAAAAGATGGCGACAGCTCAGCTTGATTCTTCTATCTCAAACCAGGGCGATAATATCGAATCCTGGTTACAGAAAAATCTCGAGAATTTCTCAACAGCCAAGCAGGTTATTGAGACTCAGAAGCCTGACGATGAGGCTCTGCAGTCTCTTTTGGATGCATTCTATGGCTACAACACCTATTGTACTGACGGATTTTATATTGCCAGCGAATCAGGAAAATTTATGAAAGCTAGTGAGTCCTCTAAGACCGTTTCTAATCCAAAGGATGAAGAGTGGTATAAGCAGGGCATTACTAGAGTGCGCCTAAATTATGGTGGGGCTTATAAAAATGCAAATGGTGATTCCGTTATAAGTGCATCAGGTATTCTTAATGATGGAAGCGACGAACTTAAAGTTTTTGCAGCTGATGTTACACTTGACCAAATTAGTATCATCGTTAATTCTGGTGTAAAAATGGATCAGGCAACTTCCTTCCTTATTGATTCTTTTGATGGCACTATATTGGCTCATAGAGATGCCTCTAGAATATTCACAGTTCTTGGTGAAGATGATTCAGATAAGCTTATGGCAGGTATAGCAAAAAAGTTTGCTGAACGTGATTATACAACCACCGAAATAGAAGGCTATCAGGTAGCATTTAGAAATATTGCAGGAACAGAATGGTATCTTGTTTCATATATAAGCAATAGTGTAATTTTGCAGGACGTAAATAAATTGATACAGCTTTTGGCAATAATAGGTGTAGTAGCTATTATTATCATTGTCATTCTAATTAATGTGCTTGTAAGCAGAGTAATCGCACCTATAGGAAATATTACAAAGCATATTTCAGATATGTCTGCTGGAGACTTTACAATTAAGGTTAAGCAGGAGAGCAATGACGAAATTGGACTTATGGGACGCAAGGTAAGTGAGTTCGTTCAGTCAATGCGAGGAATGCTTTCTGAAATTAATAACGAATCTGAAAGATTAAAAGAGCAGTCGGATAACTCTGATAGGGTATCAAAGGATATGTTTGATGCATCTCGTTCTCAGGCGGATGCTATGCAGAATCTGAATGCTACAGTAGATCAGCTGGCTATAGCTGTTAATGAAATCGCTGAAAATGCAACTACTCTTGCTATGGTAGTAGCAGACACAAGAGATAATTCAAATGAAGCTAATGATAGCATGAAGGAAACTGTTGAAATCAGTAAGAAGGGTAAGGCTGATATGGAACAGCTTTCCGTTGCTATGGAAGGAATTAAGAGTAGTAATGACCAGCTTGTTGAATCAATCAACGAGGTTGGAAAAGTATCTGAAGAGATTACAAAGATTGTTAGTTTGATAAAGGATATTGCAGACGAAACAAATCTGCTTTCGTTAAATGCGTCTATTGAGGCGGCCCGTGCTGGTGAAGCAGGTAAGGGATTTGCTGTAGTTGCAACAGAAATCGGAAAGCTTGCTCAAAATTCTGCGTCTAGTGCCGAGAATATTTCGAACCTTATCAATGAGGTAGGTAGAGCAATAGACAGTGTTGTAGAGCAGGCTCAGACAAGTGCAGAGGAAATTGAACAAAACTCAGAGAGAATTGGTACAGCACTTGAAACCTTTGATCAGATTTATCTTAACATAGAAAAATCTAATGAACTGATTGAATTGATGCTTGATAATATTCAGAAGGTTGATGATGTTGCAAACAATGTTGCTGCAATATCTGAGGAGCAGGCAGCTAGTGCTGATGAAATTCTTGAAACATCTCAGAATATGGTTGAACAGGCCAATAGTATTAGCCAGAGCAGCCAGGATGTAGCAGACAATTCTCACGAGTTGGCAAATACATCTCAGAAGCTTACGGATTATGTTCAGAAATTTAAGATTGATGAGGAGGTAAGTGATTATGAAGGTTAGCAGAAAATGTAGAAACCTTACGGTACTTCTTCTAACAATTATAATGTCCTTAGGATTGATTCTAACAGGCTGTGGAAACTCGGGAGGTTCAGGTAATTCCGGTAGTTCTAGTAGTTCTGGAGGAATTAAGGCGATTTATTCTGGCCCTGGTACAGATACCTTTAAGCAGATGCTGATGGATAAGCTTGCAGAATATGCCCCAAGTGAAGGTATAGATCTTACAATTGGAGAAGCTTGTGCTTCTACAAATGATCAGGTGGAGCAGATTCAAAAAGCAGTAGCTGATGGATATGATGCCATCATCTGCTTGCCGGTGGATAGAGCAACTGCATTGCAGCTGGAAATTGCAGCTGGGGATAAACCAATAATTTACGTTAATGCTTGTCCTGATGAGCAGTTCCTAAAGCCAAATAAATATATGGCAGTTAGTAGTTACGAGATGAATGCCGGTGAATATCAGGCTGAGTATGTTTACAACAAGCTGGGTAAGCCAAGCTCAATGAACATTATTATTTTCCGTGGCGAGGCTACCCATAATGCAGCAGTAGCTCGTTCAGTATCAGTAAAGAACTGGCTGAGAAGCCAAGGGGTTGCGGTTAATGTTGTGTTCGATGATACAGCAAATTGGAGCACTGAACAGGCAAAGGATTTGTTCCATATTTTCCAGAAAACAAATCAAAGCTTCGATGCTATTTTCTGTAATAATGATGATATGGCACTTGGTGCTGTAGAGGCTTTAAAAGAAGCTGGCTATGATTTGGATAAATACCCTGTAGTAGGTGTAGATGCAACTGTTGCAGGATGCGAATCTATTGCAAAAGGCGAGATGCAGTTTACAGTTTATCAGTCAGCAGATGGCCAGGCTCAAAAGGCTATTCAGTTAACAAAAGCATTGGCAAGCGGTGGTACAGCAGATGGAATAGAAGGTTTATCAGAAGATGGATTTTACATTTGGGTTCCATTTGAAAGAGTTGATGCTAGTAATGTAAAAGATTATATGAAATAAATTTGAGAGCCCCTCGGGGCTCTCTTTAATCGTAAATCATATTAGAGTTGTGATAGCTTCTATCCTGAGTGACATCTTCGCCGAACCATTCTGGAGGAACAAAGCTGTTTGCTTCTTCAACGGTAGGAAATTCTACCTCAGCCATAATGAGGCCAGATTTATGACCTTCGAATACATCAAGCTCGATTGTGTATGGATCAAATGGAATGAGATAGCGTCGCTTTGTGATGGCATGCCCATCAATTTTCTCACGAAGATGCTCATAGGCTTCCTTTGTTAATTCAGCCTCAATTTCCTCACGAGCCATAAGGCCACTGCCCTTGTAGGTAAGAATATATTTATCATTCTTTTTTCTGATTCGAACTACGGGGTGAGTGCAAAGATAGCCCTGTTCAATATCCACGTATTCATATTTTGATAAATCAGGTAGTTCTTTTATTAAAAATTTTCTTTCGATTTCCATAGTTTTTCGCTCCTTTTACGACATAGTAACATAGGTGCGAAATATATAAATGTCTTGAAATTATTGTACTTCTGAGGTAAAATACTGTATACGAGTGTGGCTATATGCCAATTGAATTAGTATTAAATGTGCGAAAGGATGTTGTTTCGCACCTGTTAAGGAGGATTTTATAATGATTACAGCCGGTGATTTTAGAAACGGTATGACTATCGAGATGGATAACAAGGTATACCAGGTTATCGAGTTCCAGCACGTAAAGCCAGGTAAGGGCGCAGCTTTCGTTCGTACAAAGCTTAAGGATATCAAGGGTGGCGGTGTTACAGAAACATCTTTCCGTCCTACAGAGAAGTTCCCAGCTGCACGTATCGATCGTAAGGATATGCAGTACCTTTACAATGATGGTGAGCTTTACAACTTCATGGATGTTGAGACATATGATCAGGTTGCTCTTACAGCAGATCAGATTGGTGATGCTCTTAAGTTCGTTAAGGAAAACGAGATTGTTAAGATGCTTTCACACAATGGTTCAATCTTCTCAGTTGAGCCACCTATGTTCGTAGAGCTTCAGATTACAGATACAGAGCCAGGTTTCAAGGGTGATACAGCTACAGGTGCTACAAAGCCAGCTACTGTTGAGACAGGCGCAGTTGTATACGTTCCTCTTTTCGTTGAGAACGGCGAGACAATTAAGATCGACACAAGAACAGGTGAGTACCTCTCAAGAGTATAATATATAGACAGTTATTTAGTTAGGACTATTATGGATTACAGAGAATTTCCGCTTTCACAGCTTTTGCAAAACAGAAAAATATTTGCTGTATTTGATGAAGAATTTCAAAAGGGAACATGGCTTGATGCCACAGCTCTTCTTGGAAGTGAAAGCACAATTAATCAGTTATATCGAGATGGTACAGTACCTCGTGAGACACTTGATAAAATTGTAGAAAGACTCTCTGGAAAATAAATAATTGATATGTTAAGAACCTTGGATTTTTCCAAGGTTCTTTTTTATACACAAATTTGGTATGATATTGATAAATAATAAGGAGGGTAAATCATGTATATTTCAGATTCAATCAAATACATCGGCTGCAATGACAAGACTATCGATTTATTCGAGAGTCAGTATTCAGTACCAAATGGGGTATCCTACAATTCATATTTAATATTAGATGAAAAGGTGGCTGTAATGGATACAGCTGATCCAAGAGTCACAGATGAGTGGCTTGGAAATTTGGATAGAGAGCTTGCTGGTCGCAAGCCAGACTATCTTGTGGTATCTCATATGGAGCCAGATCATGCTGGCTCTATCAAGGCATTTCTTGAGAAATATCCAGACACAACAGTTGTTGGAAATGCTAAGACATTTACAATGATGGGACAGTTTATGGAAGCTGCTCTTTTTGAGAATAGAAAGCATGTAGTGGCTGAGGGAGATAAGCTTTCTCTTGGTACTCATGAGCTTACATTTGTATTTGCACCTATGGTTCACTGGCCAGAGGTAATGGTAGAGTATGAATCTACAGAGAAGATTCTTTTCTCAGCAGACGGCTTTGGAAAGTTTGGAGCGCTTGATAGCGATGAGCCTTGGATTGATGAAGCTCGTAGATATTATCTTAATATTGTGGGTAAGTATGGAGTGCAGGTTCAGGCATTATTGAAAAAGGCAGCAACACTTGATATCAAGACTATCTGCCCACTTCATGGTCCAATTCTTACAGAAAATCTTGGGTACTATATTGATTTGTACGACAAGTGGAGCAGCTATAAGCCAGAGGAAGAGGGTGTGTTAATTACATGTGCATCTATTCATGGCAATACAAAGAAGGCTGCGCTTAAGCTTCAAGAAAAATTAGAGGCTGCTGGCAAGAAGACTATGTTTATTGATTTGACAAGAGACAGTATGTCAGAGGCTGTAGCACGAGCATTCTATTATGACAAGATGGTTTGCTGTGCTTGTACCTATGATGGAGGTTTATTCCCACCAATGCAGGATTTCTTACATCACCTGACAGCAAAGGCTTATCAGAACCGTAAGGTAGCCTTCGTAGAAAACGGTACCTGGGCACCTCAGGCTGCTGGCAAGATGAAAGCAATCTTAGAGGGCAGCAAGAATCTCGAGCTGGTAGAACCAGTCGTATCCATTAAGTCTACTCTAAATGCGTCATCAGAAGCCGTAATGGACGAGCTAGTTAAGAATTTATAAAAAAATAAATCACGGGGTCAGATTTCGACTCCGTGATTTTTTCTATATTCACTAGGTGAGACATCTTTGAAGCGTTTGAAGGCTTTTGAGAATGTAAAGCTATCTGAATATCCAACTAGCAATGCTATGCTACTGACACTTTCGGTACTTTCCAAAAGAAGCTCAGTAGCTTTTTTTATGCGGTAGGTACCAAGGTAAGCCTGTGGAGTGTAGCCAGTGGCATGCTTAAACAATCTGGTAAGGTAGCTACGATTAAGGCAGCAAGCAGCGGCAATATCTTCCACTGTGATAGGCTCAGAATATTTTAAGCGAATGAAGTTGATCGCGCTTTTTACATATGCCAGGCGTGGGTCTACATCATGGAATACACGGTTTTTTGACATGAAAATAATGGTATCAAAAAACTCATAAACCTTTGCATAGCAGTAGCACTCGCTGTCGCTGTGATCGTAAATATCATGGATGATATCTACAATCTTTCCAGAGTCTCCATTTGGAATAAAAACAGGAGATTCTTCAGTGATGCCAGCGCTGGCAAAAAGCTCCATGGTACGTGGACCGTCCACATGAATCCATACATATTCCCATGGATCATCAGGGTCGGCTTCATAATATGCTTTTATTTTTGAAGGGATTAAAAAGCCCTGACCAGGCTCGATGTCATATCTTTTATCGTTAAGAATAAAATGTCCACGACCAGAAACAACATAGTGAAAAATGGTTCTGGTTCTGACGATAGGACCGTAGCTGTAGCTAGGTTTACATTTACATTCCCCGATTTCAAATAAGTAAAAATCATTAGACTTTGTAAGGTCAATGAATTTGACCCTGTCTACTCCCGATATTTCCATAATAAAAAACTCCCAAATGATTATATGTCGCTCGCCGCGATGGCATATGACATTTTATTTCGTTTCACTCATAAAATATCATATATGTCACAAAATGACATCAGTTTAGTCAACAAAAACATCCTAAAAAACTATATTAAATACTATAATTCATTCTATCGTATGAAAAATAGAGATTCAATGGAGGAATTATGGCAGTTAAAGTATTTGAAAAGGAAAAACAATTTCATTTATATAATTCAAAGGTGAGCTATGTTATTGGCGAATGCCGCGATGGAGAAATCGGGCAGCTTTACTTCGGAAAAAGGATAAATGAAAATCAGATTATATATGGTTATCAGACTCTCGCAGGCAGACCTCTTTGTTGCCCAGTGACAGATGATGAGAATTATACTAAGGAGCTGGCAAGCCTTGAATATCCAGCTTTTGGTAATGGTGATTTCAGAGGACCAGCATATGAAATCAGACAGGCAAATGGCTCTAGAGTAACCAATCTTGTTTATGATAGATATGAAATATATCAGGGCAAGAAACCAATTCCTGGTCTTCCAGCCAGCTACGTAAATACGGATTCAGAAGCGACAACCCTTGAGATTGTTTGCAAAGATGAATTGATAAATGTAGAGGTAACTCTTTATTACACAATCTATGAAAACTACAATATCATCACTCGTCATACAAGCTTTAGAAATCTTGGCTCTGAGGAAGTTAAGCTTACAAAGGCTTATAGTGTTTGCTTAGATTTGCCTGATTATGAGTATGACTGGATGCAGTTTGAGGGAGCGTGGGGAAGAGAGCGTTATCCACATGTTCGCTCAGTAGAAAAGGGCATTATTTCCATCGAAAGCATGCGTGGACATTCAAGTGCCAACTTCAACCCATTTGTAATTTTGAAGCGTAAAAATACAGATGAATTTCAGGGCGAAGCAATCGGTGTAAATCTTGTCTACAGTGGTAACTTTAGAGCGGCAGCAGAGGTGGATAACTTTGGTAAGCTTCGTTTTACAATGGGTATAAATCCAAACTGGTTCGTATGGCCTCTTAATTCAGGGGAAGTGTTTGATACACCTGAGGTTATCATTTCATATACCAAGGAAGGTCTTAATGATTTAAGCCAGAACATTCATAAATTTATGAACAACAACCTAGTTCGTTCACCATACAAGAACAAGCCAAGACCAATTCTTCTCAACAACTGGGAAGCTACAGAGATGGAATTTGATGAGGAGAAAATCCTTAAGATTGCCAAGAAGGGACAGGAAGCTGGAGTGGAGCTTTTTGTACTTGATGATGGATGGTTTGGCAAGCGTGATGATGATTATGCAGGACTTGGAGATTGGTTCGTAAATACGAAGAAGCTTCCAGATGGAATTACAGGACTTGCTAAAAAAGTAAACGAGCTTGGTCTTGATTTTGGTCTTTGGATTGAGCCAGAAATGGTAAATCCAGATTCAGATTTATATCGTGCACATCCTGATTGGGTACTTGCTGCACCAGAACGCAGAAGAACTCTTGGTCGTCACCAGATGGTACTTGATTATTCAAAGCCAGAGGTTGTAGACAACATTTATCATCAGCTTTACGACGTTATTTCAAAGGCAAATATTAGCTATATCAAGTGGGATATGAACCGCTCAATTACAGAGTGCTTTAGCCAAGGAATAGAGCCTGAAAAGCAAGGCATGGTTTATCACAAATATATCCTTGGAGTATACTCACTTTACGAGAGACTCATTAAGGATTTCCCACACATCTTGTTTGAGTCATGCGCTAGTGGCGGTGGTAGATTTGATGCTGGACTTTTATATTATGCTCCACAGGCATGGACATCAGATGATACAGATGGACATGAGCGTGTGAAGATTCAGTATGGTACAAGCTACGGATATCCAATTGCATCTATGGGTGCTCACGTTTCTAAATCACCTAACAACCAGACTGGACGTATCATGCACGTAGATGACAGAGCAAATATTGCATGCTTCGGAACCTTTGGCTACGAGCTGGATCTTAACGATGTGGATGAGGAAGAATTCGAAGCAGTTAAGCGCCAAATTGTATTTATGAAGGAATACAGAGGACTTTTCCAGTACGGAACACTTTACAGATTGCAGTCTCCATTTGAGAAGAATATTGCAAGCTGGATGGTTGTTTCAGATGATAAGAAGAAGGCGGTCGTAGTTATGTACAAGACCCACAAGACTCCAAACATCGGAATGGAGACCATAAAGCTTCAGGGTCTCGACGAAAACCTTATTTACAATATTAATAACAAGGAAAAATTATACGGAGATTTCCTTATGGAACGTGGACTTGGCACAATGGGTGCTGACGAACCATGGTATCATGCCGACAAGGATTTTACATCTCGTATGTTTATACTTGAAGCAGAGTAAGCTTAGAAAGCAGGTTTTGCATATTGCAAAATCTGCTTTCTTTGTTTGCGCGCCATGGGCGCGCTCTAATGGGTGAAAGTCCCGAACATGCCCAGATAGTGGGAAGTGTATAGCCGAACAGCAAGGGTGTCCATTGTGAGGTGGAATCTGAAGGAAGCTGTAAGCAAATCTCCGGTCCGACGGACAGAAATCACATATAAGGCTAGGCTACGAGAGATAAGTTGGCAAGGAACAACGAAGTCTAATAACTATCACATTTGTAGTAGCAGAGTAAATGTGGTGTTGTTCGTCAAATTAATTGAAGCTCCAACCTTCAGATTAAATGAGGCTGTTTAGTGATAGCAGTATAGTATCAGTCGAATTATTTGGGGTATTATTAGCACTTTATTTTATATCGCATATACGAAAGTGCATAGACAATTTTCAAAGGTTTGTCAGCAGATGATGTTATGGGAAAGGAAAATGATCCTTCATTTGAAAATTGTCTATACACTTTTTCGTAAAGAAAAAGAAGTATAAATTGAAGTTGTTCCAAAATCGAAAACAACTTCAAAAACCAAGGTGCAAAAGAGTATTCTTTGCCTTGGTTTTGAAGCTTAAAAATT
>NZ_FNDP01000033.1 GCF_900100545.1 Pseudobutyrivibrio sp. 49 | reverse complement strand
CGGTTAAATATTAATTACATATACTTCGCACCGTACAGTATGTGATAGAATAAGGCTTCGTACATACTGGCTATGTACAGTTACCTCTTTTTAGAGCTGACACTATATTTTGTATATCAAGTCATGATTACAAATTCTTATATAAAGGATTGAATCACCTGTAGTGGCTCTTGGTTTTATAGTGGATGTGTATGCGATTCCTTGTTGTCCAATTTCTGTTGTGCAGTGGTATGCATAATATCTTCCACCTGTTTTACTCCAGGATTTAACGATATTATCACAGGTGCCCTTAATACCTTTAAGATTTTTGTATTTCATTGCTCTTGAAAATGATACTATTCCAAAAAGACAAATGACGGGAATCATAACTAAAATAAAAAGTGTTATAACTCCCTTTATAGAGTGGTTATGTAATGCCAGATTTATATTAAAAAGAAAGAGATAGTAGGTTGCAAATAAGTCAATAATAAGAGCTAAAGAATATTTCAATATAAATATCCTACAATCCTTCTTAAATGCTGGTCCAATAGGGGAAATATCAATTTCACGTAGATCGTTTAAAGTATCTTTATCTATTCTTTGAAAATAATGTATATCGTTTGGTTCAAGCATAATAACCCCTGTAGTTTATATATTCATGCAAAATTTTTCTAAGTCAGCTGTTATTTTTTTTAGATTCATCTATAACTTAATAGTATTTTATGAGAACAACGAGGCAGCTGCAATAGCTGCTTCTTGTTTTCTTTCGTCCTTGTCTCCAATATAGTGCTTAGATGTTTCAATCGAGCTATGGTGAAGAGCATCTTTTACCGCATAGATGTTGTTAGTGTTTTTATAAACTGTAGTGGCAAATGTGGCTCTTAATTTGTGTGGTGAAATATTACTTGGAAGTCCGGCTGCCTTACAGTATTTCTTAAGCATTTTTTCAATAGAGCTGACCCCCATTCTTTTACGTTGTGTAGATAAGAAGAGGGCATTTTCTTCTTCTGAATCGACCAGAAGAGGACGAGTAAATTCTAAATAATCGTCTACGACATTTTTGACAGCCTCAACAAAATAAACGTAGTCCTCATCTTCACCCTTTCTTATGATGTGAAAACAAGGCTGACCTGGAGTAGTCAAATCGTAATCGCTTATATTTAAGCCAACAAGCTCGGATACACGCATTCCTGTGCCCAAAAGTACCATAATAATTGCCAAATCTCTATAAATGAGCTTCTCAGAATAAGCTTTTGAATGCTCCTTTACGCCATTTTGATTTTGTATACAATCCAACAAAGTTCTTACTTGGTGCTCGTTGAGTTTAATAACTTCCTTTTCCTTTACTTTAGCACCTTCTTTATCGATTACGGGATTAGTTGTAATCGCGCCGATTTTGAAATAGAATTTGTAAATCGATTTAACTACAGAAAGACGCCTGCGTTTAGCATTATCTGCTAGGGTTGCACCTGATTCAGAGCTGGCAACAAACTTGTTTATTTTTGTAAGCGTGACCTTATCTAAATCAGTCACTTCAAGATCAGTTATAGATTTCTTTTTTACAATAGTCGCAACAAATCTAAGGAATACATTTACTTCATATAGATAGCTTTTTATAGTATTTGTTGAGCTGCCATTTACAACCAATGACTCATAATAATCTTCGATAAATTCTGGCATACTGTTTATTAATTCATTGATTTTTACATTGTTTTTTTCATCTACTTCATTTCTGTATTCGCGACTCATAGTGACTCCTTAGATATAAAAAACTTAATATATTTTGATTATATCATAAAATTCCGCAAAATCTATATTTCACGGAAAGATAAGCTTAAATTCAAAAGCACCCTCTTAGGTGCCTTTGCTAGTTTTATAACCTTTATATATTATAGACTATCAGTTGAATGTTCTTGTTTATAATAGTTACTTTCCGTTGTTGCATTGAACCCATCCAACAAGTATTCTTGTGGAATATATTCATTATATTCAAGATCCATAAAATAATTGCAAAAAATCTGTTCTGCATATATGATTCTGCCTTTACCATCCGTTAGAGCATAGACAAAACCGTTATATGAATCTGCGTTTACAGCAAGGAGGTCATATGTTTTTTCTTCTTTTACATCATAATATCCAATATATTCAGTCGAATTATAGTCCTTTAATCGCTCGACTTCCCTGGCATAATCTTCACTAGAGTAATCTACTACCAAATATCCAAGATATTGTTCGTCCCATGGATTATAATAAACCATCTTGAAATCGGCCACATCCATAGAATCTGTGATTTCCGCTGGCCATATGGTTTCGTCCATTCCACACTTAGTCCATATGGTATCAACACCAGGCTCATAAGCTCCATTTGAAAAATTCATGTATTCATTATATTTTGATACATCTTCATATACTTCAATTTCAGCATCGTTAACCATCCAAATAAGTATTCCTGCAAAGATAGTTATTATAATCACTCGCCAAGCAGCTATTATCAAACTTGCAATTGTAACAATTTTTACTCCTAAAAGCAGACGTTTATTCTTAACAATTTTCTCTAGCAAACCTGTCACATATAGTGTTATAACAGCCATTATTACAAGAATAATAAATGAAATCAGCATAGAAAGTCTAAATTCGTAAGTATCCTTACTTGATGATACAAAAGACTGCCAACCAATTGATAATATTGAAATTATTACTCCAACAAAACTGATGATTTGAATTCTTTTTAATAATTTACCTTTTTCAGCATCAGCATAATCCGCCATCTTTGTGGCAATTTCTTTTAATTCTTCGTTCATCATCTCGCTTTTCCTTTCTCCTTCAATGAGCTCGCGCACATCAACATCAAAGAAGTCTGCAATTTCAACTAGAAGAGAAATATCAGGCATATTGCTACCGGTCTCCCATCGTGAAACAGTTCTTCCAGATACTTTTAACTTTTCCGCAAGCTGTTCTTGAGTTATTCCTTTTTCTTTTCGCAATTCTTTTATGAATTGCCCAATCTTTTTCTGATCCATCTAGGTTCTCCCTTCAATCACTAGAATAAAAAATCATGCTATCAATGAACACGACACAAAGCGAGAAATGCCGTATTTTCAGTGGTAGACAGTGTTGTCTAGTGACAGATATCCATTATATCGTATGAATTAGTGCAAAACAACAAAATGACCTGAAGTGTATAAAAACTTCAGGTCATAACAAAACTAAATGAATGGATTACCAGTTACTTCTGTTAGCGGTTCAAAGTTGCTATCTGGTATGGTATCATCCGGTTCATCCCACCCATAATATGCCATCGCGAATTTGGCTCGTTCCTCGTTGTTCATACCTTTGGTGTGCTCAAGTATATATTCCGTATCACGATAAGTGTCAAGAAAATCCAATGGAACCATGCCATCCTGCCAAGCATCTTCTGGATTTGAATGAACGCTATTACCATTCTTCACCCACTCTCTCACCGCACGGCGCTCTTTTGGAGTCATAGGCGTAACTTTAACATATTCCTTGTATTCTTCTTCTAACGATTCTTTTAACCATTCTGGTAATTCGATATTAAATTTCATATAAACCGCCTTTCTCAAATCTTCGCATAGTAGTTTTCATAAGCAAGTTCCAGCTGTTTACGTAGTTCCTTGTTCTCTTCCATAAGACGTTGATTTTTTCGTTTTAGACTTTCAATAATGGCATCTTTACCTGAGTCAGAAAGCTTTGTATTTGCATTCACCTTAGTGTTATCACCGCGCAATGCCAAAATTCTGGCCTTTATATCAGCGTTATTATATAAAGTTGTTTTTGATAACCCACTTTCAGCACTTACACTATGGAAATTGACAGGTTTTCCGGCTTTGTTTAAAGCTCGTATTGCTGCATCAACCTTATCGTGTGTATTCTTTATTTTTTGAGCCCTAACTATTTTTAGATCCTTGGCCATTATGCTATACCCCCCTTAGTCTTTTTGATTTCTGATTTTAGTCTATCAGCTCTTCCGTATATTATGCTTCCTGAAGAAATGGTGTTATAAATCTCTTGGTATAAGTTGAAAAGTTCTTTGTTCTCTGTTGTCATGGCTTCATTACCATTCTTCTCACCAATAGCCATCATTGATGATGCAGACCGCATTAGAACCTTATATTTTTCAGAATCAGTAGTATTTATACCAATACAAAGATTTTTACATGGTTTACCGCCGTTGCAAGTCAAACATGGTGGCTGTTTTGCAAATTTACATTTACCTTCAGATCTTTGCATACAAACACCATAAGGTGTATCGATAGCATTCATCTTAAAAGCAAGCCAGAAGTCATCTAAATCGGTTTTTATAATAGATGAAACATCGGCCATCTTTAATGAAGCATCTGTATTAAAGCTAAAGACACCGCTTTCAACAACCTTTTCAAACATTTCTCGCTTTGTACTATCGAAAAGTTTTGCATAATAAAGAGTCATATCACCAGAAGCATGTCCGAGTAATTCTTGAAGAGTCAAAATGTC
Source organism: Pseudobutyrivibrio sp. 49 (assembly GCF_900100545.1). GTDB lineage: Bacteria > Bacillota > Clostridia > Lachnospirales > Lachnospiraceae > Pseudobutyrivibrio. The sequence continues at coordinate 7,597 of NZ_FNDP01000033.1, read as the reverse complement.
CATGCCATTATTTAAGCAAGATACTGCAAAAGTATGTCTAAACGCATGATTATGAAATCGATATATTTTTCCATCAGTATCTGTAATATTACATTCTTCTGCAAAAATGTTAAGTATTCTAAGAACATTGTCTTGTGACATCGGCTCGGTTGCTTTTACTGATGATGGAAACAAATAATGATTGGGATTACGGTATTCATTAGCATACCGGTTTACTATTTCGCATCTTTCTTTTATCAGTTCAGCAAGTTCTGTAGTAATTGGCATTCTGTGATTTTTAAGCTTAGTCTTCATTATGTCAGTTTGAATCCAATATTGTCCGGACTTCTCGTCTAAACAGTCTGTTGTTAGTTCTAGGGTATCCGATATTCTAAGTCCGGTATTATGCATAATAATGATGACTAATCTAACATCTTCTTGTAGGCATGAAATATTAGCATATATTTGAGACAATATGTTTTCTGGAATATATCGCTCTACTTTTACCTTATTTCTCCCACCATTTGGAATATCCTGTGAAAGTATAAGTCTAAGTATGGGTGTGTGTGGCTGCTCTTCAAAATCCATAAGCTGTATATATTCTAGAAACGAACGTACTATAAGAATTCGGTAGCTTACATACGAAGCTTTATCCTTAGCGTTATAAGCTGAAATCTCATTATGATATGCCAAGATGTCTTCTCTAGTGAGATTGTTTAAATCTGTCCAATCACTATGTCTTCTATATATGCTATTAAGAAAAACGATAAGAACAGAATTATATGATTGGGCACTTCCCCATGTGTAATTTGTTCTACTAAGAAGTCGTTGCTTGGTATATTTCTTTAGTAATTTTTTTAAGGCTGGTGATTCTACTTTCGAGAAGTTAATTTGATGGGAATTGCTAGATTTTGTACGATGAAGATTGTATTCTTCAAGCCATTCATACACCCAGATGTCCTTCTCCCAAATTGTTCCCGTCTTTTTTGCAATCCAAGTATCCATAGTTTGATACATTATTTTTATAAAACTTTTTAGCTGCTGCGGTACAACATCATCATAATGGTATTCCAAATATGTATGCCATTTGAGTTCCATTGTCTGTAGGGGTATCTCAGTACAGGATTCTATATTAGGATATGTTTTTGCAATGAATGCCAAATAAATATCTAAGCACCTATTGTAAGTTGTTACTGTTGCATCCGCACCCCATTGTTGTTTAGAAATTTTCCAAAACATATATGCCTTTGCTTCTGCTAATATTGGAAGCGCTGGATAATTAAACTCTACATGCAAATGATTCGCCTTTAAATGTCTTGTGACTTTACATTTTTGCCACACATTGTCCCAATTCCAGGTGTTTAATTCCATTAAATAATTGGGAGCAGAAGGAACTGGAAACATATTGTTTTGTTGCTCAACGAGATACTCTTCATAGAACTGCTTAGGCGAGTTATCAGATTCATCTGTGTTGTATACTTTAAAATTATTGTCCATCGCTATTATTCTCCTCCAAAAAACTGTCTTTGACCTTATTCCATTGTGTTAATACTTCCTCATCATTCATTTCTATATAGGCATCTATAGTCGTTTGAACAGAAGCATGACCAAGAGCTTCTCTAACAAATTCAATGTCATTGGTTTTCCCATATAGAATTGAGCCATATGTTGAACGAAATAGATGAGGATGAACATCTATACCTGTCTTGCGTTTAATTCTACGAAATAATGAATACACGCTTGGTTTATCAAGCGGGGTACCAATTTGAGCCCCGCGAATTTTTACAAAAATATAATTGCTAGATATTCCAGACGTACACTCCAAATAAAAGCAGTAATCATCGTATAAATCTAGGCATTCTTGATTCATGAGGATTTCTCTAGAACCAGTCTTATTAAAGGTTTGATTGGGATTGTTTCTTCTATCGGCTAAGATAATTTTGAAAGAACCAAACTGATCTTGGATAATGTCCTCGTGTTGTAGCGAAAGAGCTTCACCTATCCGTAACCCCGTTGTGAAAAGCAGGTACATCAAGAATCGGTCGCGAATATTACCAGCAGCCGCTAGACAGTTCTTGATCTCGGCGTCTGACAACCTCTTTGTTCGCTCTTTTGCTTCTTTGATTTTTAGCATATTCTTTTGATAGGGCTTGTTTTTGGTAACATGATAGAGAAAGTCCTTATATTTGCGAGGACCATGCTTGCTGAAATAAACACTCTCATCAAGATTTAAATCAGATTGGTATGTCACAAAAAGAAAGCGGTAATAGCTTATAACCGCTGTGACATAGAGATTGATGGTTGAAGATGTTCTAGCTGAATTACGCTCTCCTATGCCAGTTACATTGGCATATTCATTTGGCGACATGAGCCAAATCATGAAGTCACTTAATACTTTTACATTAACTTCTGATTCATCTTTTTCTGTTAGCTCTAGGAAAGTATAAAAGTTCCTTAGAGCCATACAATAGGTTCGCCTGGTTTCAGGTGATTTCTGAGTACTATGCAAATACTTCATGAATTTTGCAGGGTACTCTAATGGAAGACCATTTGAGTCTATGAGAAGATAGTTGTACTCATTTGGTCCTACAAGAATTGGTTGTACTCTCATTTTTTTACCTCCTTAACTGTACTAACTGAACTGTCAGAACTAAGTATAGTTAATCTTAAAAAGAGATAAAAAATTGCCCACCTAGCGCACATAACTGTACTAAGTGGACTATAAAATTGAAGTATAGTTAATACCTCTTTTTCCGAGAAGTGCAAACAAACGTGAAAATATATACAATAAATACGATTACAGTAACTTTTTTATGTAAATGCAAATTTCTTAAAGTTAATGCAAGTTTACAGAGGTAAAAGCAATACATATAGTACTGTTGCATTTAGTTCTAGAAATTATAGGCATAATTAAAGGAACTAACCAGCGCCTTATAATATGTTTATTTAGTTAAACAAATTTGAATTGTGCGATTATGACTCAACAAAAGAATTGATTTCCTTCTCCAAAAGACGAAATACATTAGCAACCAAATATCCATCTGCAATTGCGTGATTAAGTCGAACAGTTACAGGCATAACAAGTCTACCGTTTTCCTCTCTGTATTTTCCCCAATTGATAATAGGCGCAAAGAATAAATGTCCATCAGGCAATTCAATATTAAGCGAGTCATATGAAAGCCATGATATATAAGATGCATCAAACCAGTTTGGATGATTTGCCATGTCTAAACCATATTCACGAGTCTTCTTCGCTTCCTCAACATCATTTAAAGCACCAGTGTAAAACTTTTTATATTCCTCAAAATACTCTGTATATACCGGCGTACAGGTTTCCGTATCTTCATGAAAAACATACTGCGTAGGATTTATTACGTCATAGCAAATCAGCTCATCTGTCTGCCAAAGATACCCCATTCTGTAATCTTCACGTGAGTTCAAAACTTTTGATAGAATATAAAGGAAATTTATATAAAACTTTGTCCCATTTCTTTTGGAATACCCAACGAGATACGTAACGTCAATTCTTGCAGTCATTGAAGTCGAACATTTACAGTCTTCCGAGAAGTGGCGAAACACTCCTTTTCTATAGTATTTTTCTTTATCAATTATCTTATAGTTCATTTTTATTACCCCTACAAACTGGAAGTTAATATAGCAATTTATTTCAGCAGATACTTATCAAATGCCTTATGAGGATCCATGTGAGTATCCTTAAAAAACAAAAAGCCCCAAATGATAAACGTAGGAATAGCCATATAAGGCGATATAATAAAAGAAAGCACCGTACCTATGAGCATTAATGCAGACCAAATCAAACACTGATTTCTTATATCTCTAGAAATAGCTGCTCTGTCATACATTTCCTGTTCTTTATCTGTAAAGGAATTAAATCCAGCAACAAATTTAGTTGCCCTTTCTTTGAATAATCCAAACAACAGTCCTACTGTTGCAAATGGTATAACCAGTACTCCGCACATCCAAGCTCCTAGATTCATCATATTCCTCCCTTATAAACTGCGATTGTTAATGTCTTTATTTTAGTTGATTAGAGAGCTAAGTAAAAGTTTTAATTACCATATTTCTCATTTTTGTTTCATATATACATATTAAACAATCTGCATATAGAAAAAGGTTACTGTTTTCAGTAACCTCAGTAAATATCAATATTTAATGTAGCCCTATCCAAAGCCCCAAATGCAAGTATAACTTAAATTATACGCATAGATAATTATATAAGTTCGAGGCCTCCCCTTTATAGTAAAAAAGACCTTTCAAGATCCCATCTCTTGAAAGGTCTTTACTTATTAGTTACTTTTGTCTTTCTGTGAATTCACGCCAGTTATTGGATTTTAAGATAATCCTCTTCTGCTACAGACTCACACCACTCATTACTTGTCTCCTCACCTTCTATCTCAATAGCAAGATGTGAGAACCATGAGTCAGCAGCTGCTCCATGCCAATGTTTTACATTAGCTGGAATATTGACTACATCTCCAGGGTGAAGTTCTCTGGCTTCCTTTCCCTCTTCCTGGTAAAATCCTCTACCTCCGACACATATAAGCATCTGACCCCCGCCGCTCTTTGAATGATGTATATGCCAATGATTTCTACATCCAGGCTCAAAAGTTACATTGAAAATAGGAATCTGCTCTGTAGAAACCGGTGCAAGATAGCTCTGTCCATCAAAGTACTGAGCATAAGCATCATTAGGATTTCCAATAGGAAAGATTATAGTATTCTGATAACGATCTTTATCGGTAATCTCAGCAACAGGCTCATTATATACTTCTTTTGCCAGGTTAAATACAGCCCACGCCTTTGGCCATCCCGCATAGAAAGCCACATGTGTGATAATAGCAGCCATCTCCTTTTGTGATACACCATGATTTTTTGCATTCATAATGTGATATTTCAGACTGCTGTCAGTGATTCCCTGAGACATTAATGCCACAACTGTAATAATACTGCGTGTCTTAACATCAATATCCTGATTATTCCAGTTCTCTCCAAATAAAACATCGTCATTAAAATGCGCAAAGTCTGGAGCGAATTCTCCAAGCTGTTCTCTTCCTGCTGTCTGTACAATCTTTTCACTCATGTTTCTCACTCCTTCTAATCAAGTTCTAATCCTGATATCCAATTTTTTATCTCATCTTCTGTGGCACTTCCACTAAATCTGTTTCCAGATAGCCAGTTTCCTGTTCCGGCTTTTTCTACCAGGTTTGCGCTACTACTCTCATAAGTAACATTGAAATTATTTTCTTCATTTGGTACCTCTCTTATTTTCTTATAAAATCAGCATCCTTGTCTGGCATGCTTTTATCAGATACGTATCTTTCCACCGTCATATGAAGATCATATTTTTCCCGAAGGTCCATTATTGTTTGCATCATAGGTGAAGCATGATGGACATCAATAGACTCCTGATCTTCCCAACTATCCAAATCTTTTTGCAGCACCATCTGTTCCTTTATAACGTAAATTGACTGTAATGCTCATCATAAACCTCCAATCACAGATTCATCTTTGCACAGTTACCAACTTTTTTCCCTGTTACGAAATATTCATATGTAGGGAATTCAAAGAGTACAGGCTTAAATACGTGATAATCAATCTTACCTGCCTCGTTTAAGACAGATTCATCTGCGTAAGTAGCAAGAATCTTTCCGATGAAATTATCAAAATTCTCAAGCTCGTAGTTATAATCCATCTCACACTCAATGGATACCTTTGCATCGTCAATAAGTGGAGCACCGTTTTCTCCAACAGTATATTTAAACGCATCCGACTTATCTTCTTTATTTCCTGAGATGGCTCCCATTCTGTCAGCTTCTTTAAGCCATGATTCGTCTACCACATTTACTGAAAACATTTTGTTTTCACGGATACCCTTATTTGTATAGTGTGCCTGAACCATAGATACCATAAGGTGACTATGTGCCACTGTTCCAGCATGTGCTACAAGTGTCCAATTAGGTTTACCATCAACCATTGCTCCTACAACGATTACAGGTGATGGATATAATGCAAGTGTTGCTCCAATATTTTTCTTCATTTTAAATTCCTTCTTTCTTAAATCATAAAATCAGCGTCAAAAACTGATACGTCATTTCATAAATTGTCGTATCCATATGAGAGAGCTTTACCTCATCCATTGCAGATATCTGTTTATCTGTAGGAAATGAGTATGGGTAGATTCCATACATATATGGGAAGAATGCATATCGTATCTGCTCGCTCTTTTGATTGGACACCTTAAGGTGTTTTTTTAAGCATTCATCAAAAAGTTCTATCGAATTCTTGAAAGTTCTCTTGTAGTCAACAAGAAGTTCTTCCCTACTATTTTCCTCTATCTCATACAGATTCATGGCAGAAATTTTCAGAAGTGTCTTACGTTCTTCCATAGATTTTGCTATTGCTCTCGCCAAGGTATCTTTATCCATATCAGCGTTTCTTCCGATAATGTTTTTAAGAGTTTCATTCCACTTTATATATTCACGGGTTAAAAGTCCTAAAAAGATTTCTTCCTTAGTCTGGAAATAATTGTATATGGAAGGTCTGGAAAAGCTGGTCTCTGTGCTAATAACCTTTATGTTAATGCTCTGAAAGCCCATTGTTTCATAAAGCTTCTCACAGGCATCCATAATTTCCTCTCTTCTTTTATCAATTGTCTCTTTATTTTCTACTGCCATGTTTTTTCTCCTTAAACTGTGTATCAATACTTTTATATTATCGTCTGGTTGACACGCAGTCAATTGCAGGGCAAAAAAATTATTCCATCTTCTTTTCCCACATACGGATAAGATTCAGTTCCAGACTATCTGCCGTATTCTCAAGCATTGTTATTTCTTCCTGTGTAAGATCAATATTACATGCTTTCACAGCATCCTCAACTGGTGTTATGGAAGAATAATCCATACACTGAGGAGTTAATTTGTCTGAAATGATATATGAATCTCTTGGAAGACCTTTTAGAAAGCTTCCCAAAGTCTTCTCCGATGTTCCCATACCATATACATATGCTGTATCCCAGAGATTCAGTCCCTTATTCATAGCAGCATCAAATATAGGTTTAAGAGAATCAGCTGTTAAGCTTCCGCCAAATGTTCCATCATTGCCCCATGCCCATGCACCAAGTGCAATCTTAGGTAATGCTTTTGTCATTTTTATGTACCCCTTTCTGTTGACATTGTGTCAATTGATGATTGCATCATATCACCTTCTTGACACTGTGTCAACTGCTATTTGATAAAAAGGCAGCGTAAATTTGTACTCGGAAATCACAGAAAAGACTATCCATGTGTTTTATGATAAGAATTAGATTTGTTATAATCTTACTCTTTTTCTCTTTTAAAAGGAAGCCCTGCTTCGCAGGCCTCTAATTAAGTGCACAAAGCGTACTTTACTGTACGACAAATAATCCTTCGTTTGCTTGTTGATATTTTATCTGCCTTGAAATGGGTGTCAAGGACTTCAGCCTTCGGTGCGTAGCATCCTTGACTCCCATTTCTGGGCAGATACACTGTAAATCAAGCAAATGAAAGATTAGGTTTGTGCGAAGCACGTTTATTAAAGGCAACACCGTCAGGTGTTGTTTCCTTTTAAAACCAACTTC
>NZ_FNDP01000025.1 GCF_900100545.1 Pseudobutyrivibrio sp. 49 | reverse complement strand
ATGTGTATTTGGAAGCATTGGAAGACTCCGCAGAATAGAGCTAAGAATTTGATGAAGCTGGACGTACCAAGATGGGCAGCGTATAACATCTCCTATTGTGGAGACAGATATGCAAGACTCGCTCACAATGGATGGGTACAAAAGGCTATAAGTACAAAGAGACTAACCTCATTTGGATTAGTCTCAATGTTAGATTACTACACCGAAAGGTGTGTTACTTGTTAAGTTGATTGAACCGCCGTGTACCGAACGGTACGCACGGTGGTGTGAGAGGTCGGAATTTCTCACTTATGAGAAATTCCTCCTACTCGATTATCTTTTAGGGGCCTATAATTTTCCTGTAGAACTATTTAATTACTAGATAAATGGAGACAGCATGAATTACAAAATAGTATTTAGCGACATCGATGGCACACTGCTTAACAGTGACCATAGGATGTCAGAAAACACCGAAAATGCCATAAAGAATTTGAAGCGTCAGGGCATTCCGTTTGTCATAGTGACAGCCAGAGGACCTTCTGGAGTTTATCCTATTTTTCGAAGATATAATTTTGTAGCTCCTATTATTTGCTACAGTGGTGCATTGATTTTAGGAGAGGATGGAGAAATTATCTTTTCGAAAGGTATCAGCAAGCCTACTGTTTCGAGCCTGATAAAGGCTATTACGGAAGAAGGCTGGGATTGTACATGGAATGTGTATACCATGGACGATTGGATTGTAAATGACAAATCCGATGAGAGAGTCATCAAAGAGGAAAATATCGTTGAGGTTCAGTCCACAAAAGGCACCGTGGATGATATTCCAAATGGTATGGAAATAGGTAAATTCCTTTGTATGTGCAACCCTGACGAAATAGATGAAATTGAAGCGTTTCTCAAGAAAAAATATCCTTCCCTTTCTATTGTTAAGTCATCTGATATCCTCCTTGAGGTGATGGAAAAGGGAGTAAACAAGGGAATTGCAGTAGAAATGTTTTGCGAGAAATTAAATATTAATAAAAATGATGCAGTCGCCTTCGGAGACCATTATAATGATATTGAGATGTTAAAAACTGTCGGCACACCATTTTTGATGGAAAATGCTCCAGAGGATATGAAAGCCGATTTTAACATCACTTCGAGCAACGACGAAGAAGGGGTTTTTCAAGCATTAAAAAAGATAGGGTTACTAGATTAATTCAGCATCAGTGGATAAGGGGGATATCTACTATGGGAAAATACCAACTTGATACACCTGAAAACAAAGCCTTTGTCAGAGAGATGAGAAACAGTCTGCTGTCCTTTGGACATCAGTTTCCATCCCCTGGTGGAGGCTCTTATTATTTAGGAGATGATGGCACGCCATGGAAGGATAGACCGCGTGAGACCTGGATTACAAGCAGAATGGCTCATGTGTATTCTCTTGGAGTGATGCTGGGGCATGAAGGCAGCGAGGCATTGGCTGATGCTGCATTGAAAGGTTTGTTTGGCGAGCTTTATGATGAGGACCATGGAGGATGGTATGCTGGCATTACTGCTGATGGCGAGATTCTCCCTAATAAGCAGTGCTATGCACATGCATTTGTTATTCTGGCGGCTACGTCTGCATATCTTGCAAAGCGACCAAAGACAAAGGAATTGCTCAAATCGGCTATTGCAGCTTATGATGCACATTTCTGGGAAGGTGAGCGAGGTCTTTCAGTTGACACCTGGAACACTGAGTTTACAAAGCTTGACGAATACCGTGGTATGAATGCAAACATGCACTCCGTGGAAGCATTTCTTGCAGTGGCAGATGCGCTGGAGGATGAAAACTATCGAATCCGCGCTGGAAGAATTATAAATTTTGTAATCGGATGGGCTCGCGACAATGAGTACAGAATTCCTGAGCATTTTACAAGTGACTGGATACCTGATTTAGAGTGCAATAAGGATAAGCCTGATGATTGCTTCAAACCATATGGTGCTACACCAGGCCATGGCATAGAGTGGGCAAGGCTTATAGTACAGTGGGCTATTTCTACATACGGAAGCAATGGCGAGAATGTAAATGACTATATCAAGATTGCTGAAAAGCTTTATAATCGCGCCATAGAGGATGGCTGGAACGTGGACGGTGCACCGGGTATTTGCTACACCACTGGATGGGATGGCAAACCAATTGTACATGACAGAATGCATTGGACATTGGCAGAGGCTATTAATACTTCTGCAGTTTTGTTCAGAGTGACAGGAAATGAAAAGTATAAGGAAGACTACGCTGCATTTATGGAATATCTAGATAAGTATGTTTTTGACCATGAGACTGGTTCCTGGTTTCATCAGCTGGACCAGAACAACAAACTTCTGGACACAGTGTGGCCGGGCAAATGTGATATTTATCATGCCCTACAAGCTACAATGATTCCATATAATGAGATGGTAGGTGTTTCAATTGCAACAGCTTTAAGCAGGACTAGATAATACTTACTAGAAAAATAAAAGGAGACATAAAATGGATTACATAGGAAAACTTCGTAAATACGTAGGGCATGATTTGCTTATAGGAGTAGGTTGTGGTGTCTTAATAGAAAATGATAAGGGACAGGTGCTTCTTCAGAAGAGAAGTGATACTGGAGAATGGTGTGTGCCAGGAGGCGCATTAGATGCATATGAGACTTACGAGCAGGCAGCGAAAAGAGAGCTGTTTGAAGAAGTAGGAATTCATGTGGATAAACTTAGATTATTTGGACTGTATTCTGGAGAAGACAGAGTAATAACATATCCAAATAAGGATGTGGTTTATTCGTTATCTGTTATCTTTATTACTGATACTTATACAGGAACCATTTCTGATGAGGATTCTGAGGTGTTGGAACATCGCTTTTTCAACCGCGAGGATATTCCAGTAGATAATTTATTCACACCTGATGCCAGACCAATTCTTGACTGGAAGAACGGAAAGATGGAAGTGACTGTAGATTAATATAGAAAAGTGAGTGGGCTTCCCTGTTTTGGGAAGTCCATTTTTAGATACAAAAAAAGCATCGCTATTGCGATGCTTTAGCAGTTCCTAGCGGAATCGAACCGCTGTTTTCGCCGTGAGAGGGCGACGTCTTAACCGCTTGACCAAGGAACCATGTTGTCTGTCGTTTAGGTGTTTGCCTCAGCGACAAGACATATATTACTATGGTTTTATCCATTCGTCAATAGAAAAATTACTATTTTTTTATATTCAGAATAATTTGAAAAGTATGACAATACTCAGCAATACCACATCATAAAAAGCTAAATCAAATTGCGCTAAATTTATCTGTAAATTTTCACAATAAATATATTATCTTTGTTGCGACTTTTGTGCAAAACTATTAGAATATTAATTAAGAGAATGTAATGTTATTATTTGTCGAGGGAGGAATAATATATGGCTCAGACCAATATGCTAGCTATGATTTTAGCAGGTGGCCGAGGCAGTCGTCTTCACGAACTGACCAGTAAGGTTGCCAAACCTGCAGTTTCTTATGGCGGTAAATACCGCATCATCGATTTTCCACTTAGTAATTGTGCAAATTCAGGAATTGACATTGTTGGAGTTCTTACTCAGTACGAGTCTGTTTTGTTGAACAGCTATGTTGCCGCAGGCGGTAGATGGGGACTTGATACAAAGGACAGTGGCGTATTTGTTTTGACTCCAAGAGAGAGAGCTGATTCAGGACTTGATGTTTACAGAGGAACAGCGGATGCCATTTCTCAGAACATTGATTTTGTAGATGCCTATGACCCAGAGTATATTCTTATTCTTTCAGGTGATCACATTTACAAGATGAATTATGACAAGATGCTTAGATATCATAAGGAGCAGGGAGCGGATGCAACAATTGCAGTTCGCGGTGTTCCAATAAGAGAGGCAAGCCGTTTTGGTATTATGAATACTGATGGCAATGGTCGTATCATCGAGTTCGAGGAAAAGCCAGCGAAGCCAAAGAGTAACCTTGCTTCAATGGGTATCTATATTTTTACATGGAAGACACTTCGTAAGCTTCTTGTAGAAGATATGAAGAATCCAGATTCTGATCATGATTTTGGTAAGGATATTATTCCTATTATGCTGAATGATGGAAAGAAGCTTTGCGCCTATGAGTTCTCGGGCTATTGGAAAGATGTAGGAACTATTGATTCCCTTTGGGAAGCAAATATGGATCTTCTTGATAGCGATAACGAGCTGGATTTGGACGATACTTCATGGAAGATTTATACAGAAGACACGGGAATTACTCCTCAGTACATTGCATCAACAGCCAAGATTGATGGGGCATATATCAATCAGGGTGCAGCAGTAGGTGGAACGGTACAGCGTTCAGTTATATTTACAAACTGTAAGATTGCTCCTGGAGCAAAGGTTATCGATTCTGTTTTGATGCCAGGTGCTATTGTGGAAGAGGGAGCTGTAGTTACAAGAGCTCTTGTTGCAGAGAATGTTCGCATTGGCAAGAATGCAAAGGTAGGAGAAAAGAAGAGTGAAGAAATCCTTCTGGTGGCAAAAAATGTAAAGGGGGAGGATTAAACTATGGCAAATAAAGCATTTGGTGTAATTAATTCGGCACCTAACTATATCAGAGTTGAAGGTCTTCATGATTATCGCCCAATTGGCGCCTTCACATTTATCGGAAGATTTCGTGTAATCGACTTCCCACTTTCCAACATGAGTAACAGTGGCATAAATCGTATACACGTATATTTGAATAGTAGACCTCGTTCACTGGTGGAGCATATTGGTTCAGGTCGTCATTATAATATCAACTCAAAACGAGGTAGTTTGCAGTTGCTTTTTACACAGCAGAATGGAGCAAACTCAATTTACAATACTGACATTACTGCATACATGGAAAACTTGGAGCAACTTGAGCGTATGCCTCAGGATTATGTAATCGTAGCTCCTAGCTATATGGTATTTAAGCAGGATTTTCAAAAGCTTTTGGATGACCATGTGGAGGCAGGCAATGATATCACACTTTTGTATCACAAGGTTGATCAGGCTAAGGAATACTATAGAGCCTGCAATGTTGTGGAGCTGAATAAGCAAAAGGGTGTTCAGAGTCTCACTAGAAACATGGGCACAGCCAAGGATAAGAATATCAGCATGGACACTTATGTCATGTCCAAGGATTTATTCGTAGCGCTTATCAAGAAGGCTAAGAGAGAATCCAGTGCTTATTCTTTTGCAGATATTATCGCGCTCAGCTGTGACACTCTTGATATCAGAGGTTATCAGCACAAGGGATATTTTGCAGCAATCACCAGTCTTGATGACTTCTATAGGGCAAACATGGAGCTTTTGGATTATGGCACAGCAATGGATTTCTTCAAGCAAGATTGGCCATTCTATACACATACCACAGATGCCTGCCCAACACACTATTATCCAGGTGCTAAGGTGGTAAATTCACTGGTATGTAATGCAGCTACCATTGAAGGAACCGTTGAGAATTCAATTATTGGACGTCATGTTCATATTGGAAAGGGCGCTATTATAAAGAACTCCATCATACTTTCATATTCTGATATCAGTGATGGAACCTATATCGAAAATGCGGTAATTGATAAATGGGTGAAGGTTAAGAACGTGAAGAAGATTGTATCCGAGTCCGTAACGCCGGCGTACATAAAGCGAAATGATGTGCTGTAAAAGGATATAGTTTAAATAAAATAAAAATATTTTAGTTTTATAGGTAGAAAATTTTTAGATACATTATCTAAAATTTTTCTACCTTTTTTAATTCAAGGCTAAATTTTTACGAAAGCTGTGACGAAACTGTGAAAGAAATTCTATTTACCCATTACATTCCTGAGGATATCATGGTACTACAAGGCACTTTAGGAGAGGGTGCTAAAAAAATAATGGGGGAATAAGAATGAAGCATGACAAAAAGTTGAAACGCACAACTGCGCTTTTGCTTGCACTTGCTTTGGCCTGGTCGGGATCAGTTCCTGATGCAGGTCTTTCTTTGGTTCGTGCAACAGAAGCAACTGATGCGGCTGTAGATGATGTGGATTCTACAGAAGAGACTTCTGAGGATGCTACAGTAGATGAAGAATCTGAAACAGATGACGAAGCTACTGAGAATCAGAAGGAACCGACAGATGAGGCGACAGAAGAGAATAATGTTGATGAAGATGTCGACGATGCTGAAGAAGCTGAGGATGAGCTTGATGAAGAACTAGAAGAGGATGAGCTCAAAGAAGAGAAGCTTCTAAAGTCAGAAGAGGAAGAAAAAACAGAGCTTAAGCTTATTGCAGACTTTGATTTTGAAGATCTCGATGAAGGCGAAACAATGACAGGAGCCAGTGCAAAAGCTTCTGGTTCATACGGTATTACAACAAGCTACGATGGCTCACAGGCACTTTCTCTTAACGGCTCAAATCAGTATTTGACAGTAACTACCAAGGATGGGGATTCGCTTCTTGGTGGATACGATTCAGTATCAATTTCTGCAGATGTGCAGTTTTTAAGAACTGACGCAAACTGGTTGTTCTATGCAGCACCAGATTCAAATGCACAGAGCTATCCTTACGAGCATTACATTGGAGCCTTCCTTGAAAAAGGAAGCGATTTCAAAGCAGAGCAGTATCACAATAATGGCTCTAGACCAGGTTGTGCAACTGCATCACTTTCGCTTAACACATGGAATCATTTGGAAGCAGTTTATTCAAAGGATGCCACAATCATTTATGTGGATGGTGAGAAGAAGGCAACCTTCGAATCAGGGTTCGCTCTTGAGGATATACTGAAGGATTCGCCAATAACACTTATTGGTCGCGCAAATTGGGGAAGCGGCGAATATTGTAAGGCATATGTAGATAACTTTAAAATCTACAGAGGAAGCCTTTCAGACAGTGATGTAAAGGATTTATATCAGGCATATCTTGATAGAAAAGTTGGTGAAAAGGCTGAGGTTGATTTTTCACTTAACGCAGGATATGTGACAGAGGATATTAATCTTCCAGATGAGTATGATGGCAAGAAAATTACTTGGGAAACAAGTGATGACAAGGTCATTACAGCAGATGGTAAGGTAACACGTTCTAACAAGAATAAAGAGGTTACACTTACAGCAAATATTGATGGTGATAAAAAAGACTTTAAGGTTGTTGTATTAAAGGAAGGCAAGGATGTTATTACTTATACTAATAGCAATCCTGCAGTTGGCCAGGACGGGGGTATGATGATTGCCGCTGAAAAGGATGGCAAGTTTACAGCACTCCATAAGAATCAACCAATTCTTTATACAGCACTTGGAAATAAATCTTATTCTAGCCCAGTTATTGTAAGAGAGGCTGATGGAGAAGGCTTCTTTATGGTAGCCACAAGCGGTGGTCAGCTCCTTACATACAAATCAGAAGATTTGATTACATATACAGAGGAAAAGGAATTTGCCTTAGGTAACGTTTCTAATGTTAGAAAAGCAGCAGCTGTATATGATATGACTGATGAAAGATATGAGATTTATCTTGGAACAGATGATGGATTATATCTTGTGACATCAAAGGATATGAAGAAGTTTGATACACCACTTCGTATCAATGATGATGCCTTTGAATTTGAAACTGTTAAAAACTCTCCTAACAATGCAGTTAGTCCATCAGAAATCGGTCTTACAAATGAAGAATATGAAAGAGTTGTAGAGAAATTTACAAACCCTTACAACACCTCTCTTAGCGAGCTTCCAACAGAGGAAATCAAAGTTGATGCTTTGACATCACAGGAAGAGTTCAG
Source organism: Pseudobutyrivibrio sp. 49 (assembly GCF_900100545.1). Lineage (GTDB taxonomy): Bacteria > Bacillota > Clostridia > Lachnospirales > Lachnospiraceae > Pseudobutyrivibrio. The sequence continues at coordinate 22,447 of NZ_FNDP01000025.1, read as the reverse complement.
AGAGATTCTTGATAAGTACATCAAGAAGAACACAGTAAAGGCTGAGTATTCTGATGGAACAAAGAACACTTACTCACTTAGATTTACAGAGGACAGTATCGATAATGTTGATTTAGAGCTTCCGGGCACATACACACTTGAAGGTGTGATTGGTGGTTCTGGAAACTTTACAGATGCAGCTGATCCTTTGATTCCAGAGAGAGCAGATCCATATGTAGTTTATAACGAGGATGATGGATACTACTATTTCACAGCTTCTTATCCTATGGATGGCAGCGGTGATAAGGATGGTTACGACAGAATTATCCTTAGACGCGCAAAGACAATCGAAGGTCTTGCTACAGCTGAAGAGGTTAGTGTTTGGGATGAGAACACAAGCAAGAGTCTTGGAAGATTTATCTGGGCACCTGAGATGCACAAAATCGGAAAGAGCTGGTATCTTGTTGCAACAGCTGGTCTTAATACAGGCAGCGGCACTACCTTTAACATCCGCCCATTCATGATCAAGTTTGAAGGCAATCCTAAGAAGGAGAGCATGCTTGATGCAGATAAGTGGGGAGAGCCAGAGCTTGTTAAGCCAGTTAGCGGCGACAACATTTTAAATGGCATGTCACTTGATATGACATATTTTGAGGCAGGCGGAGAGCACTATCTTATCTGGGCTGACGAGACGAAGAATTCTCAGAACCCTGATGGATTAAGCTATCTCTTCATCGCCACAATTGACCCAGAGAATCCTACAAAGCTTACAAGCGAAGCAAAGCTTCTTACAAAGCCGGAGTTCAACTGGGAATTAGTAAGATACAAGGTTAATGAGGGACCAGGAGTGTTCCATAAGGATGGTAAGGTTTATATGACCTTCTCAGCATCAGGTACAGGTTCTGAGTATTGCGTTGGTCTTATGTATGCTGATGAGAAGGCAGACCTTACAGATGTAAGCAATTGGACAAAGCTTCCATATCCGATACTTACAAGCTCAGACTTCGACGATGAAGTTTCTGGCCCAGGTCACAATTCATTTACATATGATGAGAATGGAAATCTTGTAATTGTTTATCATGCAAGAGAGTCTAAGAGCCACGCTACACACAGCGGTGACCCACTTTACGATCCATGCAGAAATGCATACGTAAAGACGGTATTATTTGATGAGGATGGACTTCCAATCTTTAATCTCGGCTCTGAGGATTTCATCAAGGGCGGCGATACCTTCAAGGTTAACGTAGTAGTTGAAGGTGAAGAGATTAAGGCAGAGCCAATTCTTGAGTACAACTTCAATGAAACACTTTCAAAGGGCGTTGTTAAGGATGTTTCAGGAAATGGAAATGATGGATATGCCTTCAAGGGCGAGTACGTTTCAGATGATGATTACGGCAAGGTACTTTACCTTAGCGGTGATGATTCTGTAGGCGGAAGCAATTCTTATCTTGAATTCCCTAAGGGATTCTTTGATAACAGAAACAAGATGACAATTTCCTTTGATGTAAAGGAAGTAACAAGAACAGGAAATTACTTCACATTCACATTTGGTCAGGACAACAGCAAGTACTTATTCTACAAGGCAATGCCTACAGCAGAGAAGCTTGCTATTACCAAAAACGGTGGTGGTGATGAGAAGAAGGTTGAGGCTTCAGCTAAATATCCAAACACTGCAAGCACATGGATCAACATCACAATCGTAGTTGATGGTTCAAAGATGTCTCTTTACAGAGACGGAAAGCTCATCGGAGTTAACAAGAAGCTTGGTATGAAGGTTTCTGACTTGGGAGAGGATTTACTTGGATATCTTGGTAAGTCATTCTACTCAGCAGATGATTACTTCAGAGGCTACTTCGATAATGTAAAGGTATATAACAGAGCATACAAGAATGAAGATGTTGCAAGACTTTACCTTGCTGGCAAGGTTGCACGTCTTGAGGAAATCGGGGATGTAAACTATGTAGCAAACAACTATGTAATCCCTGATATGAACAAGATTAAGGGTAACATCTCACTTCCATCAGAAGTAAACGGAGTAAGCATCTCATGGGAATCTTCTGATGAGGATGTAATCAGCACAAAGACAGTAAAGAACGCTGGCTATGATGCAACTCCTGCAGGTGTGGTTACACGTCAGGAAAAGGATACAAATGTAACACTTACAGCTACCTTCACAAAGGATGATGAGAGCGTAACAAAGAAGTTTAATTGCAAAGTAATCAAGGCTCCTAAGGCTGTTGATGAATATGTTGGATACTTATTCGTTCACTTCACAGGCACAGAAGGTGCAGCAAGTGACGAGCAGGTATACTTCTCAGTTTCAAAGGACGGTTTCAACTGGGAAGACCTTAACAACAATAATCCAATCATCACAAGTACAATCGGTGAGAGTGGTCTTCGTGATATGTACATCGCAAGAACACCTGAGGGTGACAAGTTCTACATGATTTCTACTGACCTTAGCATTTATCACAACAAGTCAAATGCATGGCCAGCAGCAGGTAGTAACGGAAGCCACAGCATCGTGGTTTGGGAATCAAGTGATTTGGTTCACTGGTCAAAGCCATGGCTTGCTGAAATCGCACCAGAAAACGCAGGTTGTACTTGGGCACCAGAGTTTGTTTACGATGATGTGACAGGTGAGTACGTAGTTTACTGGTCAGCTACCAGACTTGAGGTAGATGAGAATGAAAAGGTTACTCAGGATTATGAGAACCATGCAATCTACTATGCAAAGACACGTGATTTCGTTCATTTCACGGAGCCAAAGCTCTATCACGAAGGTGGACGCAACAGTGATGGCGTAATCATTAAGGTAATCGATTCTACAATGATTCAGGGCAACGATGGAAAGTACTATCGTTACACAAAGAACGAGTCTAACGGTTCAATCAAGATTGATGTTGCAGACAGAGTTCTTGGCAACTTTAAGGATATTAATTCTAAGTTCCTTGATAAGTCACTTCCTGGAAAGGTTGGTGCAGTAGAGGGACCAATCATCTTCAAGCTTAATGAGAAGAATGAAGATGGTGAGGACCAGTGGTGCTTACTTATCGACAGATTCGCAAGAGGTCAGGGCTACTATCCAGTAGTTACTACAGATTTAGCCTCTGGTGACTTTGAGTTTGTTGAGGATGACAAGCTTGGTTCTTACAACAAGATTAAGTATCGTCACGGTTATGTAATGCCAATCACAGCTGATGAGTATTCAGCTCTTACAGGTTCTGATTGGAACGACTTTGATGATGAGGCAGAAGAGATAGTTCTTCAGAAGAGCAACTCAGGCAACCCAATGCTTGGATTTGATGAGAACGGTGACATCCTTTACGGTGGAGATCCTTCTATTCTTGTAGATGGTGATACCGTATATGCGTATGTTGGTCACGACACATCAACAAACGAAAGCTACAAGATGCCAGATTGGAGATGCTACTCATCAAAGGATATGAAAAATTGGACTTATGAGGGCGAATTCTTAAATGATGGCAACATCTCATGGGTACAGGATAAGAACAGCGCATGGGCAGGTCAGGTAGTTAAGTATGGCGACAAGTACTACTTTTACTATTGCTCAGAGGCAAAGGGCAGCTACGGCGGTGGCAAGTGCATCGGTGTTGCTGTTTCAGATTCTCCTACAGGTGGATTTGTGGATATCGGAAAGCCACTTGTAAAGAATGTTGATACTTACGATGGAGTTTCAACATGGGAAGATATCGATCCTACCTTCTGGATTGAGAAGGATGAAGATGGTAAGGAACACCGAATCCTTGGATGGGGAAATGTTCGTTTCTTCAATTGCGAGCTTAACGAGGATATGATTTCTATCGTTGATAAGGATGGAAACGAGGATAAGCTTTCTGTGGAGAAGGCATCTGACAAGAAGAACGCTGATATCAAGGTAGGCGTAATTAAGGGAATGCCAAGTGGACATCAGTTTACAGAGGCTCCTTACTATTACAAGCACAAGCTTGCAAATGGCAAGGACAGATACTACATGTTCTTCGCTTATGACTGGAGAGAGCAGATGGCTTACGCATATTGCGACAGCCTCGAAGACTTCCTCAATAATGAGTGGACTTTCGGCGATGTTGTAATGGAGCCAAGCGCTACTTCAAATACAAACCACATGGCAGTATTTGATTTCAAGGGTCATACATATTTCGTTTACCACGATGGCAGCCTTCCACACGGAAGTGGCTTTAGAAGAGTTGCCTGCTGCGAAGAGTTCAAGGTTAACTCTGATGGAACAATTCCATATATCAAGAAGACAGCAGTTGGTCTTACAGGAACAGTCAGCAAGATTTACGATTCTAAGAAGAACACAATCTTCGTTAAGGAATTCGAAAACACTCTTGATGATGGTGATTATCCAATGACAGGCAAGGCTGTTGGCTGCGACTTCGTAAATGACGGTGAGAATGCTGAGTGGGAAATCAACCCAGGCAAGCTTAATAAGAACAATGATGCTTTGGTATCAATCGAGTCAAACTACAAGCCAGGTATGTACCTGACAGTTGGTAAGGCTGATAAGAATGGTAACTACAGTGTTGTTCTTTCGCAGGATGTAAATGGCACAAAGGATGAAGCTAAGGCTATGACCTTCAGAACTATCAAGGGTCTTGCAGGTGATGGCGTAACCTTTGAAAGTGCCCTTTACCACGGATATTACCTTGCATCAGTAAATGGCAAGTTAATCCTTACAGAGGAGCCAGAGGCTGATGAGGCTACATTCTTTACAGAGAAAGTTGCTGAAGGAACAGTTAAGGCAGCTGAGGTTGTTAAGACTTCAAAGGTTCAGAAGTCAGTAAGAATGTATGTGGTTGGCGAGGAAGTTAAGACTGATGATATTAGAATCAGAGCAACTCTTGAAAACGGCAAGAAAGTAACTATAAATGAAGGTCTTAAGGTGACAGTTCCTGAGGATGTTACAGCTGAGACAGGAAAGAAGACTATCACAGTTTTATATGAGTTCTGCGGAACAGAGTATGAGGCAGAGGTTGCAATCAATGTTGTTGACAAGGCATACAGAAAGTAGAAGCAAGGAGAATGATGATGAGAAAAAATAAGAAATATTATGGCTTACTTGCCGGCGTCATGGCACTTGCTTTGGCAACACCTTTCGTTGGCTACAATATAGCAAAGGCAGATAAATTATATGATGATGTAGTTGCCTGGTATGATTTTGATGGCGGTGCCCTTAAGAATATTAAGGGCGACAGCCAGGCTGTGGCAATCGTTTCAGGTCTCGGTGAATATGACGGAAAAGTTAAGTTCGATGCTAACAGAGATGAGACAAAGGAAGGAAATTCACTTAAGTTGGATGGTGGCTACGGCATTAAGCTTAATCAGCAGAATCTGGGTGAGAACTTCTCAGTTTCTCTATGGGTAAAGCCTGAGACAAAACTTGTTGAAAACCAGTCAGTATTATTCCTGGGATATCACTCTCCTGAAATGTGGTATGCAGTGTCAGGTGATAGAAACAATTCTCAGATGAAGTTCTGGTATGACTACAAGCCAAACTTTTCATGGGTTACCAAGACATTTGCTACTTATGCTCCAAGTGAGTGGCACCACATTGTAATCACAGGCGATGGAAATATCATTAAGTCATATTACGATGGAGAGAGAATTTCTGAAGGAAATGAAAACTTCGTACCATTTATGGCAGGTGAAGAGCAGGATGTCTACATCGGCGCAAATAATTGGGATGGATGCTTTAACGGTCTCGTAGATGATGTTATGATTTACGACCGCACAATTTCAGATATCGATGTTGAGAGACTATATACTGGTAAGTCTTTGAAGGAAGTAGAAGAGGAAACAGGAGTAGTTGATTATGATAATTACCTGGTTGCTTCTTATAACTTCGAAGATGGTATCGGTGATGCCAAGGCTATCGTTAAAGGCTTAGGTAATTATGATGGTGAGCTTAAATTTGTGAATGGTGCAAATGGAAAGGCAATTGTAACAGATGGATATGGTCTTGATCTTGGAAACAAGGTTCAGGGATTGGATTATACTATTTCCTTCCTTGTAAAGCCATATGCTTCACAGGCTAACAATCAGGTTATGATGCTTATGGGGTATCACAGCCCTGAGCACTGGACAGCAATCTCAGGTGATGGCGGTGACCAGTCTTATAAGCTTTGGGGTAGAACAGATGGAGCAAAGACTGTAGGAAATGCAGCAGCTATGAGCTGGACTACCATCGGCAATCCAACTATTACAAACAATGCTTGGTCAATGGTTACTCTTGTTGGTACAGATGGTCATCTTGATATGTACGTAAATGGCGAGAAGGCTGCCAGCGGTGCATTTAATAACCCACTTTGTGGCACTAATGAATCAATCTTATTCGGTGCTAATTATTGGGACCCTTGCTTCAATGGTGCTTTTGATGAAATCAAGATTTACAACAGAGCATTAGATGAATCGGCTATCAAGGCAGCTGCTGAGGATTTCTTAGATAACAGACTTCAGACAAGTCTTGATTCAGCTTGTGATTTCGAGGCAATCAAGGGACAGAATACTGACAGAGAGCACATCAGATACAACCTTGAGCTTCCAACATCAGTAATCGGCACAGCTGTAACATGGACATCATCTAATCCAGAGGTTATCTCAGAAAAAGGTGTTGTTACTATTACAGATAAGGCTTCTGAGGTTAAGCTTACAGCAGAGGCATCTCTTGAAGGTAAGACAGCAAGAGTTGAGCTTAATCTTGCAGTAGATGCACTTGATAAGTCAGAGCTCAACGCCCTTATTGAAAGAGCTAAGGCATTTGACCTTACATTTATGTCAGCAGAATCTGCAGGACGTCTTGAGGAAGTTATCGCAGAGGCTGAGGCAGCTGCAACATTTGATGAGATTGATTCAGCTACTGTAAGACTTACAAAGGCTATCGAAACATTAGAGCTTTCAGATGAATACGTAGATCCATTCGATGTAATTCCAGAGGCAGAGGTAACAGTTTCAATCGAGGCTGGAAGCAATAAGGATTTATTTGTTCTTCCAGAGTCAATCCTTAATAAAGTTACTGTAGAATACGCTTCAGAGGATGACAGCGTTGCTACATATGTAGATGGAAAGCTTGATGCAAAGAATGCAGGAAAGACTATCGTTACAGCAACAGTAAAGGCTGTTTCAGATGGATTTGAGATGCAGTACGCTACAGCTGTTGATGTTACAGCGAAGACTCCAGCTCCAGCACCAGCACCAAGCTCTGGTTCAGCAGGTTCAGGTTCTCAGGGTGGTTCTACAGGTGGAAGCTCAGCATCATCAGGTGGAAGTTCTTCATCAGGAAGTACATCATCTGGCAGTTCTTCATCAGGAAGCTCTGCTTCAACAGGTGGACAGACTACACCAGCTACAGGTACTGAGACTACCACAACTATCACAGACCCACAGGCTCCTGCAGCAGGACCACAGCAGGGTACAGGTGCTCAGACTAAGCCAGGTCAGACTACAAAGCCTTCTACAGGCGAAGCTACTGAGGCAGAGGGCGAGGCTGAGACAACAATCGAGGATGAGGCTACACCTACAACAGGAGATGTTTCAGAAGAGACAAAGCCAGAGGAAACTGTAGAGCAGCCATCAGAGGAGACAATCGCTGATGAGCAGGTTCCAGAGGCAGGCGACAGCGCAGGACTTAGCGCAGGAGCAGTTGCTGGAATTATTGCAGCAGCAGTTGCAGTGCTTGCTTTACTTGGATTTGTTCTTAGCAAGCTTGGAATTCTTACAATCTTTAAATAAGAACTTTTTGTTAAATCTAGGGGCCGACTGATGTCGGCTCCTTTTTCATGTGGTAAAATAAAATCGGTGGTTTACGTAAAGGTTGATTGGTGTTATTATAGAAAAGATTTCGTTTTTTTTAATAACAATTAGTTTATATAGATAGGAGTTATCTAATGAGAAAAACAAAGATTATTTGTACAATTGGTCCAGCAAGTATGAATGAGGAGACTCTCACAGCCATGGCTAAGGCCGGCATGAATGTTGCCAGAATGAACTTTTCACATGGTGATCATGAAGAGCAGGGCATGAAGATGGATTTGGTTAAAAAGGTTCGTAAGAAGCTTAATCTTCCAATCGCTATCCTCCTTGATACAAAGGGTCCAGAGTATCGTATCGGTACTTTCAAAGATGGTTCTGTTACAGTAAACGAAGGTGATGTTTTCACATTCACAACTGACGATGTTGAAGGTGATCAGACAAGAGTATCTGTTAGCCACAAGAACCTTCACAATGATCTTAAGGTTGGAGATACACTTTCAGTATGTAACGGAATTGTATTCTTCGAGGTTACTGAGGTTAAGGGACACGATGTTATCACAAAGTGTACAGCAGGCGGTACTATGAGCAATAAGAAGTCTATGAGCTTCCCTAACAAGGTTATGTCTGGTCCTTACCTTTCAGAGCAGGATAAGAAGGATATTCTTTTCGGTATCGAGAACGATGTTGATTTCGTTGCTGCATCTTTCGTTTCTACAAAGCAGGATATGGTTGAGCTTAGAACATTCCTCGATGAGAACGGTGGTAAGGATATCGTTGTTATCGCTAAGATCGAGAACCAGCCAGGTGTTGACAATGTTGAGGAAATCCTTGAGATTGCTAATGGTATCATGGTTGCTCGTGGTGACCTTGGTGTTGAGATTCCATTCGTTAAGCTTCCAGCAGTTCAGAAGGAGCTTATCGCTAAGGCTCGTGCCCTTGGTAAGAGCGTTGTTACAGCTACAGAGATGCTTGAGTCTATGATTTCTAATCCACGTCCTACACGTGCTGAGATCTCAGACGTTGCTAACGCTGTATATGATGGAACATCAGCTATCATGCTTTCAGGTGAGTCTGCTCAGGGTAAGTTCCCAGTTCAGGCTGTTGCTACAATGGCAGAGATTGCTGAGACTACAGAGAATGACATTAACTACGAAGGACGTTTCCATAAGGAAGATATGTCAGTTATCAACACAGCAGATGCTGTCAGCCACTCTACATGCTCTATGGCTATCGATGTTAACGCTAAGGCAATCGTTGCATGTACAAAGTCTGGTTACACAGCAAAGCGTGTTAGCCGTTTCCGTTGCCCAGTAGATGTTATCGCTATGACAACAGATAAGAAGGTATGGAGAAGACTTGCACTTAGCTGGGGTGTTACACCAGTTCTCGTAGATAAGTACAAGGCTCTTGACGTTATGTTTGCACGTGCCGTAGAACGTACACAGGAGATGTTAGGTCTTGCCAAGGGCGACATGATCGTTCTTACAGGTGGCCCAATCGATGGTTCTGTAGGTAACACAAACACAATCAGAGTTGAGACTATTTCATAAAATAATATGCCAGGGCAGAAATGTTATATGAAGTAACTATTGTCAGAATTTAATTTTTATTCACAGACAATTCACACTTCTTACATGAGTTGAACATAAATTTCAGTTAATATATACTCATCTCGAAAGAGATACAATTTTTTCATAACATTATTCTCCCTTTTGAAAGAGACGCTCCGCTGGCGTCTCTTTTACATTGCATAAAAATATAACACGCGCATACGCGCGTGTTATATTTTTTTATGTAATAAAGTTATTTCATTTCTTCAAGTTCATATCCAATTTCTGTTCCAATTTCTCCAGAACCCTGAATACCAAAGGTTGTTGAGTCATGAGGTCCAACGATTGTATTCCAACCTGCAGGAGTGAGGATATAGTAGTCATCTGTTTCTTCTACATTTACACTCCAGCTAGAGGTGATGTTGATATCACTCTTATTAAGCTTTAATGTCCATCCATTAAGCTGAGTATCAGAATTGTTGGTTAATGTGAAGTTTACATTGTAACCATCGTCCCAACTTTGGATACTGTAATCAAGACCCAGCTTTTCATCCTCTACTGGAACAGGATCTATAAACTCATATTCAGAAGCAACGCCTACATTATCTGAACTAAGAATACCAAATTCTACAGTTCCATTTGCAGGAATTACTGAATTCCAATCTAAAGGAGTAACGATGAAGTAATCACCATCGTCTTTTACATTTACGCACCAGCTGTGATCAAAGCTGTGGCCATTCTTCTTGATTTTTAATGCCCAGCCAACAACATCCTCATCAGAGTTGTTAACTACTTTGAAATCTACCTTATAGCCAGAGCCCCAGCAGTAAACATCGTATTCAAGTGTAAGTTCAGGTGTTGGCTCAGGAACAGGTGGTTTTTCAGCTACCCAGTAATCAACATTTACATAATGCATACCGCCCATATTTGGCAAATATGGAACACCAATGTAGATGGTATGTACTCCTGTTATTGTAGTATTGAGCTTAACGTTATAAACCTCAAGTCCTTCACTAGGAGTTACTTCGATTTTACCTTCAGAGGTATTTTCATCTTTTAGTGAATCTACCATAAACCAAAGTGGTGATAAATCGGCAGCTTGGGCACATACGTTGATAGTATCAGTACCTTCGCCGAAGTCTACATTTTGAAATACAATATAGCCAATGGTGCTAATAACTGCGCCACAAGGACTGCCATCAGCTGAGTTGGCTTTATAAGAATAAGCGAAATAATTAGCATCCTCAGCTTCAACTCTTTCATATGGGTTGATAGTATTGGTGTCTTCATCTCCTTCTGCAGCCCAAGAAGTGATATTCATAGAAAAGAATAAACTAGCTGCTAAACAAACACTTAATAAACCTGTAAGTAGTTTTTTCATAGTACGTCTAAATCCTCCTTTTAGATTAAATGAATTACTTAAACGTTTTCGTTGCTCGAGCATTTTCATTCTAGCAAAGAAGGCATGGACATTTGTGAATAAACTATGGACATCTGTGAAGAAATGATGAATATTTGACACATATAAAAGGCCCTGCCGATATACGGCAAGGCCCTTAGTTTTTTATGTAGGATAAATGAAAACTAGATTATTCAAGTACGTAATCAATTGTTGATCCGATTGCACCTGATCCAACGATACCGAACTGAGCGCTTCCACCATTGTAGATAGTGCTGTTCCATGACATTGGAGTGATTACATAGTAGTTGCCTTCCTCAGCAACATTTACGCACCAGCTGCTGTCAATCTTAACATCTTTCTTGCTAATCTTAACCTTCCATCCGTCAACAGTCTTACCTGTCTTGTTAACAACAGCGAAGTTTACTGTGTAACCTGTTCCCCAGCTGTTAATCTGATACTCGAATGCAAGATCCTTCTTAACTACAGGAGTTGGAGTAGGAGTTACAACAGGTGTAGGAGTTGGTGTAACTACAGGAGTTGGAGTAGGAGTTACAACAGGTGTAGGAGTTGGTGTAACTACAGGAGTTGGTGTAGGAGTTACAACAGGAGTTGGTGTAGGAGTTACAACAGGAGTTGGTGTAGGCTTTGTTGGAGCAGCCTTTGCGATGATAGAATCAACTGTTACGTTTGATCCTGCAAATGTGTTTACTAAGTAAACATCATGAACACCAGTGATATCCTTCTTAATCTGGATTGTCTTAGCACCCTCGTTTGACTTAGAGAACTTAGCGTTTCCGATAGAGTTAGCAGCATCAAGGCCATCTACTCTGATGTCAAGGATAGATAAATCACTTGTTGTCTTACCGTTAACAGTAATAATAGCAGCACCATCAACGAAGTTTACATTCTTGATAAGTGCATAACCATTTTCTCTAATCATAACAGCTGACTTATTAGGAGTAACCATAGCATCCTTAAGTTCAGCAACCTTCTCAACCTCAACAGTCTCATAAGGATTTACCTCGCCTGTAACAACAGGTGTTACTACAGGAGTAGGTGTAGGAGTTACAACAGGTGTAGGTGTAGGTGTAACCTCGCCAGCGCCTGTAGCGTTGAAGTAATCAACGTCAACGTTTCCAAGCTTTCCTACAAAGTAAAGTGTATGCTGACCAGCAACTTCCTTTGATACCTTTACTGAATAAGTCTTGAATGCACCGTTAGTATTGCTAATCTTGAATGAACCAAGTGCTTCACCATCTTCTTTATCAAGTCTGACTTCAACTAAACCAGCGCCAGCTGATCTAAATGAACCTTCAAAACCTGTTAAACCATTTGTAAAATTCAATGGTGTTGTGCTAAATGAATCACCTTTCTCAAGGCTTGAAATAAATACGTTATTATTTTCTGTAGCAACTTCTACGCCATTCTTTGTGATGGCTTTTTCAGCCTCAACCTTTGTGTATGGGCTGATGCTAGGAGCTGCCATAACTGTTGCGCTGCTTGATAATAATAAACCAGCAGCTAAGCTTGCGCTCAACAGACTTGCGACTTTTCTCTTCATCTTCAAAAGTCCCCCTTTTCTTTCTAGTAATAATTAATTGTTTCAGTTCCTTAAACGTTTTCGTTGCTCGAGCAATTAAATTGTAACAAATATGTAATAATCACATCTGTCAAATTATTGCTCTCCAATTATTAAAAATTGTCGCAAATTCACTATTGACATTTGTTTGAGTAAAAATACACAAACGAGTATTTCACAATTTAGTCACAAATTACTTAAGGATTTACTTAAAAAACTGCATAAAAAGAGCACCCATATATAACGGGTGCTCCTGTTATAAATTGCTTAAATAAATTCACAGCTAACCTGATTTTTGCCTAGCTCCTTTGCTTTATAAAGCAGCTCATCTACACGGTTAATGGTATCAGCTACTTTTTCAGATTCATGATGCTTGGTAACACCAATACTAATGGTAATTTGGGCATGAGAAGCAGACTTCTTTTTTATTTGTGAGCAAATACATTCAGCAAGCTTGTAGGCGTCATCGTCGGATGAATTGGACAACAAAATCATGAATTCTTCGCCACCCCATCTACCAGCCTGTACATTTGGAATAGTGCACACATTTTCAAGTAAATAGCTAGATACAGCCTTCAGTATCATATCACCTTCCGCATGTCCATAGGTATCGTTAACCTGCTTAAAATCGTCTATATCAAACATTAGAAGATACCAGTTTTTGGTATCACAAGTATCGTTGATTTCATAAATATTTCGTTCGATTGCACCACGATTGAGAAGATTAGTCAAAGCGTCGTGAGAGGCTTTATAAAGCATTTCACTGAGCTGTGCATTCTTATCCATAAGCTCTTCAGTAATAGTATTTATAAAGATTGCAAGACGGGCGGTGATAGGCATGTTAGAATCCTGCTCTGTATGTTCTTCTGCAATAACAGCATCGTTTCTGGCGTCACCTTCCCTCATTGCCACTGTTACCACGGAAAGGTTGTTAAGAAGAGTCAGCTTGTTGGAACGCATGATTTCACCGAGAGCACTAAAGCCCATGGATTTGAGATTTTTAGATATTTCTCCAATCTCAATACCGGCCTTATCCCCCCAAAACAGCTTTCGTCCCATGCAATTAATGATATAAATCATTTGGGGTGAAAACTCTCTAATAGTGAGTTCTGTCTGCTTGGTATGTCGTATGATTCGGCGTGGATCACCATAGGTTAGGTGGATGTAGCTACCCTGTGGAACGTTGGAAGACATAACAATAGACCCGTCTGGATTAACGCTTTTTGCGTGTCGTATATATTTGGTTTCTTTGTCTACCTGCACCTGCATAGGAAATTCTAGCGCATCGTAGAAAAAGCTATGCCCCTTTTCTATATGGAGATAATGCTCATATACGTCATAGGCAGGCTTGCCATCGATTTCATAAACGATATCACCCTCAGAGTGTGTAACCTGTAGAGGATAGCCTATTGGCTTCCAGCCAAACATTCTGTTGGTAAGAATATGCAAATCAGGGCCGCCATAGAAGACTATTACAGATCCGGTGGTGCTACAATCGTAATCATTTGCAAATACATAAGCCTGGTGATCCTCATCGCCAACAGCCACTCCGCCAAAAATATTAACATCCTCTGGAAGAGCATCTACGATAGCGCCAGCCTCTTCAAGACGCTGATAGGTAGAGGCTGTCAGTAGTTCGATTCCTTTAAGATTAGGCAAGCTTTTGGCATAGGCTAAAACGGTGTCAGCATTGTATGTATTGGCTGTATCGTAGGTTGTAATAATATTAACATAGCTAGATGCTTCCTCAAATATCATAGCTGTTATTACAAGCTCATCATCATTCAATTTGCCACCTAGAATATCGCCAGTAGCACTACATCCAACGATAGTTGCCTTTGGGAATTCTTTTCTTATGATTTGGCGTACTTCATCAAGGTCCTTTTTCTTGTCATCAAGATTGTAAGGAACAAAGATATGAAAAAAGGCAACATTATCCCCGTAAAGGATATCTGTTGCCCATTGCTTCATCGTATTATGAAATGTATCGTTGAATGAAGTCTGTCTAAATAACACGGAATAGTCTCCTTGCTGGTGAAATTATTAAATGTTACGTAAATTTACATATTATATAATCATTTTACAAATAATATCGGCAATTGTCACTATACTTTGAAATATAAACTAGGAGCAATTTTTTCTGAAAGAAAAAATTCTTTGAGGTAAATTAATGATGTGTGAATCATAAATATTGATATATCTGTACAAAATTATTATTTTTTGGTATCATTACACAGGTTTTGATTTTAAAGTTGGACTTACTTTGGCGTGCCTGGTTTTCCAACTTGTTTTTTTGTATAGAGAAAGGAAATTATATGATTCAAGCAAATAATGTTACTCTTCGTTTTGGAAAGAAAGCCCTTTTCGAAGAAGTTAATATCAAATTTACAGAAGGTAACTGCTACGGTATCATCGGTGCCAACGGTGCAGGTAAGTCTACATTCCTCAAGATTTTATCTGGCCAGCTTGAGCCTACCAGCGGCGAAATCACAATGAGCCCTGGAAACCGTCTTTCATTCTTAGAGCAGGATCACTTCAAATACGATGAGTTTACAGCTCTTGATACAGTTATCATGGGTAATCAGCGTCTCTACGATATCATGAAGGAAAAGGACGCTATTTATATGAAGGAAGATTTCTCTGACGAGGATGGTATCCGCGCAGCTGAGCTTGAGACAGAGTTCGCTGAGATGGATGGCTGGAACGCAGAGGCAGATGCAGCTACTCTTCTTAATGGACTTGGTGTTGATACAGAGTTCCACTACACACAGATGGCAGATCTTCCAGGTGCATTAAAGGTCAAGATTCTTCTTGCACGTGCACTTTTTGGTTCACCAGATGTACTTCTTCTCGATGAGCCTACTAACCACCTTGATTTAGATGCTATCGGTTGGCTTGAGGAGTTCCTTATTAACTTTGAGAACACAGTTATCGTTGTTTCCCACGACAGATACTTCCTTAATAAGGTATGTACTCACACAGCAGATATTGATTACGGCAAGATTCAGCTTTACGCTGGTAACTACGATTTCTGGTATCAGTCTTCACAGCTTATTATCCAGCAGCGTAAGGAAGCAAATAAGAAGAAGGAAGAGCAGATTAAGGAATTACAGGAGTTCATCCAGAGATTCTCTGCTAACGCTTCTAAGTCTAAGCAGGCTACATCACGTAAGCGTGCATTAGAGAAGATTCAGCTTGATGACATCCGTCCATCTAGCCGTAAGTATCCATACATCGATTTCCGCCCAGCTCGTGAAATCGGAAACGAGGTTCTCTCAGTTGAAAACCTTACAAAGACTATTGATGGTGAGCTTATTCTTGATCACCTTTCATTTAACGTAGGTCGTGAGGACAAGATTGCTTTAGTTGGTTCTAAC
The DNA here is from genome assembly GCF_900100545.1 of Pseudobutyrivibrio sp. 49. Taxonomy (GTDB): domain Bacteria; phylum Bacillota; class Clostridia; order Lachnospirales; family Lachnospiraceae; genus Pseudobutyrivibrio. The sequence goes on along the minus strand of NZ_FNDP01000025.1, from coordinate 6,787 downwards.
GAAAAGGCTAAGACAGTTCTCTTCCAGATTCTTGCAGGAGAGATGGAGCCAGACGAAGGAAGCTACAAGTGGGGTGTTACTACATCTCAGTCTTACTTCCCTAAGGACAATACAGAAATCTTCTCTACAGACCTTCTTATTGTAGACTGGCTTACACAGTTCTCTGAGATTAAGGATGCTACTTATGTACGTGGTTTCCTTGGTCGTATGCTTTTCGCTGGCGATGACGGCGCAAAGAAGATGAAGGTATTATCCGGTGGTGAAAAGGTTCGTGTTCTTCTTTCACGTATGATGATTGAGAACTCTAACGTTCTTATGCTCGACGAGCCTACTGACCACTTAGATATGGAAAGTATCACAGCACTTAACACTGGTCTCCAGAAGTTCTCAGGAGTTATCCTTTTCTCTTCTCGTGACCACGAAATTGTGCAGACTACTGCAAACCGTATCATCGAAATCCTTCCAAACGGACAGATGATTGATAAGATGACTACATACGATGAGTACCTTGAGTCTGATGAGATGGCTCGTAAGCGTACAGTACTTGAGCTTTCATCTGATGAGCTTGAGGATGATTAATTAATTAGAAATTGACACATTGCGCGCAGCATTTTGCTGCGCGTTTTTTTTATGTAAAATCCCTATATAAATACTATGTCTTTTTGGTGTAAAACATTGCAATTAGCATAGTTAAATAATATAATATTTAATAAAATTTTTTTAGAGAGGTGGTGATACTATGGCAGAAAATAAGAGCGAAAAAGACAGACTAGTAGATAGTACTGCGTTCGAGAGCCGTGGTGTCATTGCTACAGAAGATTTCGTTGATCCTGACGAGCTCTATAAGGAGCTTATTCAGCGCGTTCGCAAATATCACCCTAATACAGATATTTCCATGATTGAAAAAGGCTACATGATTGCCAGAAATGCCCATGAGGGACAGTGTCGTAAGTCTGGCGAGCCTTATATCATTCATCCTCTTTGTGTTGCCATTATTTTGGCAGACTTGGAGCTTGATAAGGAGACAATCGTGGCTGGTCTTCTTCACGATGTAGTAGAGGACACCATCTGTACTAAGGAAGAGATTGCCCAGGAGTTCTCAGACGAAGTTGCAGAGCTTGTTGATGGCGTTACAAAGTTAGGTCAGTTGAATTACGATGCTGATAAGGTGGAGATTCAGGCAGAGAATCTTCGTAAGATGTTCCTTGCTATGGCAAAGGATATTCGTGTAATCCTTATTAAGCTTGCCGATAGACTTCACAACATGCGTACCTTAAAGTACATGATTCCAGAGAAGCAGAAGGAGAAGGCACGTGAGACTATGGAGATTTATGCTCCATTGGCACAGCGTCTCGGTATCAGCAGGGTTAAGATTGAGCTTGATGATTTATCGCTGAAATATCTGGAGCCAGATGCTTACTATGATTTGGTGGAGAAGATTGCTCTTAGAAAGAGCCAGCGTACAGAATATATTAATTCATTAGTAGATGACGTGCGTAAGCACATTGATGCTGCAGAGATTCAGGCAGAGGTTTATGGTCGTGCTAAGCATTTCTTCAGTATATATAAGAAGATGGTTAATCAGCACAAGACCATCGATCAGATTTATGATTTATTTGCAGTTCGTATAATCGTAGATTCTATCAAGGATTGTTATGCTGCCCTTGGTGTTATCCACGAAATGTATACACCAATTCCAGGTCGTTTTAAGGACTACATTGCTATGCCAAAGCCTAATATGTATCAGTCTTTGCACACTACAGTCATCGGTCCTAATGGTGCACCATTCGAGATTCAGATTCGTACATACGAAATGCATCGTACCAGTGAATATGGTATTGCAGCTCACTGGAAATATAAGGAAAGTGGAGAAGGCTCCACAGTTGTTGGCGAGGAAGAGAAGCTTTCTTGGCTACGCGAAATCCTTGAGTGGCAGCAGGAAATTTCCGATAATAAGGAGTTTTCATCACTGCTTAAATCAGATTTAAATCTGTTTTCTGATACAGTTTTCTGTTTCACTCCTACAGGAGATGTTAAGAACCTTCCAAATGGCTCTACACCTATCGATTTTGCATACTCTATTCATTCTGCTGTTGGTAACAGAATGATTGGTGCAAAGGTAAACGGAAAGCTTGTACCTATCGACTACGTTATTCAGAATGGCGATCGTATCGAGATTGTCACATCACAGAATACAAACGGACCTAGCCGCGACTGGCTTAATATTGTTAAGTCTTCACAGGCTAAGAATAAAATTAATCAGTGGTTCCGTACCCAGTCTAAGGACGAGAACATCGCAAAGGGTAAGGAATTACTTATCAATTCTGCAAAACAGAAGGGCGTTGATATTGGCTCGATTAATAAGCCTAAATATCAGGAGCTCATTAAGAATAAATACGGCTTCCATAGTTGGGAAGATACTCTGGCTGCAGTAGGTCAGGGAGCTATCAAGGAAGGCGCTGTTATCAATAGAATGTTCACTGCATGGCAGAAGGATCATCCAGTGAAAGTTACTGATGAAGATGTTCTTGCAGAACATTCAGGTTCTAGTGATAAGATTCGTCCAAAGTCAAAGAATGGTATTACAGTTAGCGGTCTTTATGATGTTTCCGTTCGTTTCTCTAAGTGCTGTAATCCAGTGCCAGGTGATGAAATCGTAGGCTTCGTTACAAGAGGTCGTGGCGTCTCTATCCACCGTACAGACTGCATCAACATGATTAACCTTCCTGAGTTCGAGAAGGAGCGTCTTATTGAGGCAGAGTGGGCTACAGGTGCAGAGGAAGAAGGAAGAAAAGGCGGCGTTTATCTTACAGAGATTAATATCTACGGAAATAACCGTACTGGCCTTCTCGTGGATATTACCCGTATCTTCACAGAGCGTGAGATTGACATCGATTCCATCCACTCTAAGACCAGCAAGCAGGGCGTAGCTACCATTACCATTAAGTTTGGTACTCAGAGTAAGGAACAGCTTAGAGCCCTTGTTGAGAAGATTAAGCAGGTAGAATCTATCATAGATGTAGAAAGACCTAGAGGATAGTTTTATTTAATGAAAGTTATGCATATTATGTTGCCAGTGTGCGCTATGAACTGCTATCTGGCAATCAATGAAGAGACAAAAGAATCAATCATTATAGATCCAGGTTCAGCTCCAGAACGTATCAAGGCAGGAGTTGAGCAGTCTGGCACTACACCAGTTGCTATTTTACTTACACATGGTCATTTTGATCATGCAGGCGCAGCTGCTGAAATCGCAGCAGCCTATGGCATCAAAGTTTATGCATACGAGAAAGAGCGTGAGACATTAGCAAATCCAGAGATTAATTTATCTGTTATGATGGGCGAAGCTGCTTCATACAAGACAGACATTTTCCTTAAGGATGATGAAGAGGTGGAAATGGCAGGCCTTACATTTAAGTGCCTTGCTACACCAGGTCACACACCAGGTGGTTGCTGCTTCTATTTCGAAAAAGAAGGAATCCTGTTTACAGGAGATACTCTTTTCCGTGGTTCTGTTGGACGCACTGATTTTCCAGGGGGTTCTATGTCTCAGCTTGTAAACAGCATCAAAGAAAAGCTTATGGTGCTCCCAAATGAAACAATCTGTTATCCGGGACACGAAAGCGCTACCACTATCGAGTTCGAGCGTAACAACAATATGTTTTTATAATAGGAATAATTAATGATATACGTACAGTTAAACGAAAATAATTTTGAATATGACATATATTCACTTGTGAAAGCCTTCTATCCAAAGGAAGAGGTCAAGATTTCTACAGAGCCTGTCCCAGAGGATGCAGGGCTTCTTTTTTCGATGCAGGTGAATTATTCAGATAATGTGCTCACCTTAGATGGCAGAGAGATCCAGATTGATTATGAGAATCGTCCAGATACAAAGAATCGTCTGAAGCTTGCAATCTATGAGAGCTTACATGAGCGTACTGGTAAGGATTTACCTTGGGGGACACTTACAGGTATCCGCCCTACAAAAATTTCACTTGGAATGATAGAAGAGGGCGCCAGTGATTCTGATGTGACTGCATACATGAGACAGACATATCTTACCTCACAGGAAAAAATTGACCTTAGCCTTCAGGTATCTCATAAGGAGCATGAGCTACTTTCAAAGATTGATTATGACAATGGATATTCAGTTTATATTGGTATTCCATTTTGCCCTAGCACCTGTCTTTATTGTTCATTCACTTCTTATCCAATAGGACTTTGGACAAAGAAGCTTGATGATTATATCGATGCATTAGAGAAGGAGATGGCTTTTACAGCAGAGTCTTGCAAGGGCAAGAGTCTTACAACTATCTACATCGGTGGTGGCACACCTACCTCTCTTGATGCCGAGCATCTGGAGAGATTGCTCACACTGGTTGATAGATATTTCAACACAGCTGATTTGCTGGAATATACCATCGAAGCAGGCAGACCTGATTCAATTACACTTGAAAAGCTTCAGGTTATGAAGAATCATCCTGTTTCACGTATTTCCATCAATCCACAGACTATGAATCAGAAGACTTTGGATTTGATTGGACGCTTCCATAAGGTGGAAGATATCCACCGAGTATTTGGCTGGGCACGTGACCTTGGATTTAAGAATATTAATATGGATCTTATCCTTGGACTTCCAGGAGAGACTATCGAGGATGTGGCTTACACATTATCAGAGGTGGAGAAGCTTGCACCTGATAATCTTACAGTCCATTCGCTGGCGTTGAAGCATTCAGCTCGCCTTAATTATGATAAGGAAGCTTACGAGGATTATCTTATTGATAATTCCCAGAAGCATATGGACATCTGCCTTGATGCTGCAAAACGCATGGGCATGGCTCCATACTATTTATATCGCCAGAAAAATATGGCAGCAAACTTAGAGAATATTGGTTACTCTACTCCAGGAAATGAGGGATTATATAATATCTTGATAATGGAGGAGAAACAAACTATAATGGCACTTGGTTGCGGCACGGCCTGCAAGTTCGTTACAGACCATGGCAAGACCGTTACAAGATGCGAAAATGTCAAGGATGTCCAGCTTTATATGGACCGAATTGATGAAATGATAGAAAGAAAACGTGAAAGACTTAGAGAGGATTTGAAATGGCTTTAAACAAGAAACCAGTTAACGGAATGAAGGATATTCTCCCATACGAGATGGAAGTTCGTGATTATGTTACATCTATTATTAAGGATACTTATCGTTCCTTTGGATTTACACCTATTGAGACACCAGCTATGGAGTCTATTGGAAATCTTTCAAATAAGCAGGGTGGAGAGAACGAGAAGCTTATCTTCAAGGTAATGAAGAGAGGTGAAAAGCTCAATATCCCTGAGGCACAGACAGAAGATGATGTTGTGGATTTTGGTATGAGATACGACCTTACAGTTCCACTTTGCCGCTTCTATTCAAATCACGCTAATGAGCTTTCATCACCATTTAAGGCTCTTCAGATTGGGTCTGTATGGAGAGCAGACAGACCACAGCGTGGACGTTACAGACAGTTTACACAGTGTGATATTGATATCCTTGGCGAGCCAAGCAACTTAGCAGAAATCGAGCTTATCCTTGCTACTACAACAACACTTGGCAGAATTGGATTTAAGAACTTCGAGATTCGTATCAATGAGCGTCGTATCTTAAAGGCAATGGCTGCTTACGCAGGCTTTTCTGAGGCAGATTACGATTCAATCTTCATCACACTTGATAAGATGGACAAGATTGGACTTGATGGAGTATCAGCAGAGCTTCTTGAGGCTGGCTACTCTAAGGAGTCTATCGATAAGTATGTAGAATTATTTGCACTTCTTGAGAATGTTAAGGATGTTGCTGCAGGCATGGATGTACTTCTTGATAAGCTTGGCGAGTTCCTTGATGCAGAGGTTGCAGATTGGATGCGTGAGATTGCAGCAGCTGTAAATGCTACAAAGGAAGCTCAGTTCGAGCTTGTATTTGATCCTACACTTGTACGTGGTATGAGCTACTACACAGGTACAATCTTTGAGATTGCTATCCCTGAGTTCGGTGGAAGCTGCGGTGGTGGCGGACGTTACGACAAGATGATTGGTAATTTCACAGGCCAGAACACACCAGCTTGCGGATTCTCAATCGGATTCGAGCGTATCATCCTTCTCCTTATGGAGCAGGGCTTTAAGGTACCAGGCGCTAGCAAGAAGGTAGCTTACCTTGTAGAAAAGGGATACCCAGCAGAGAAGCTTGCAGAGGTTATGTCTCAGGCTAAGGAAGCTCGTGCAAACGGCCAGACAGTTCTCGTTGTTCGCATGAACAAGAACAAGAAGTTCCAGAAGGAACAGCTCACAAACGATGGATATGAGGAATTTGTAGAGTTCTTCAATAGATAAAAATTATGCCTCCCGAATTCGGGAGGCATCAGAGTGTAGACAAAGAGGATGCTGCAAAACCAAGTTTTGCAGCATCCTTTCCTTGTTTGCGCGCCATGGGCGCGCTCTAATGGGTGAAAGTCCCGAACATGCCCAGATAGTGGGAAGTGTATAGCCGAACAGCAAGGGTGTCCATTGTGAGGTGGAATCTGAAGGAAGCTGTAAGCAAATCTCCGGTCCGACGGACAGAAATCACATATAAGGCTAGGCTACGAGAGATAAGTTGGCAAGGAACAACGAAGTCTAATAACTATCACATTTGTAGTAGCAGAGTAAATGTGGCGGATATATGGAGAGAAAGAGCGTGCACCTTAAGCGTGGAGGTCTCACAGAGGTTTCATTAGCCTAGTAACAACGAACTGTGAGAAGTCAGCCG
>NZ_FNDP01000027.1 GCF_900100545.1 Pseudobutyrivibrio sp. 49 | reverse complement strand
TTAATTCATTATAAAAAGTTTGAGATAAAGGGTTGTTTTCATTCACGAGTAAAGTTATCATAGTTTCCTGTAAAGGGTTGTGTATAGTTTAATTTATGCATAACTAGAAAAGGCGGGAGCGGACTGTGGTAGGTGCGGCTCCTGCTTTTTTTTAGCAGTATACACAACAAGAGCTATAATAATCGAAGAAGGCAAGGAATGGAACAATCTGACAAAAAATGCTTCAGATTAATCTATCCTTGCCTTCATTTATTTTGAAGAAAAAAAGAAATTTTTATTGCAGGTAAAGTTACTTTCAACAACTTGGAATGCTTACCGTAAATGCGTTAGCAGCTGCGGACCAGCTGGTTATTCCAGTACAAGCACAGTATTTGTCTGCCAAAGGTTTGGAGCAGCTTTTACAGACTGTTAGTAAAGTCAGACGTCAGATTAATCCAAAGCTAAACATTGATGGAATCCTCCTAACAATGGTGGATAACAGAACAAATTACGCTAAGGATATCAGTAATCTGATTCGCGAGACTTATGGCAGCAAGCTTAAGGTTTATAAGACTGAGATTCCTCATTCAGTCAGGGCAGCTGAGATAAGTGCTGAGGGAAAGAGCATTTATGCTCACGATCCAAAGGGGAAGGTAGCAGAAGCATATAGAGAATTAACCAAGGAGGTATTGAAGAATGAAAGAGCGCGCAAACATTCAATTGACCAGTTACGATGATATCTTTGGAGGGGCTAAGGCTGATGAGGCTAAAGCTCCTGAAGGTGATGTAGTAGTTGAGATACCTCTTGGAGAGCTTCATGCTTTTGAGGGACATCCATTCAAGGTAAAAGATGATGAGGATATGGCAAAGACTGTTGAATCCATTCAGGAGTTTGGTGTTCTACAGCCTGCCATTGTAAGACCTGATGGGGATGGTTATGAGATTCTTTCAGGTCACAGAAGACATCATGCATGTGAGATTGCGGGCCTTGAAACAATTCCTTGTATTGTAAGGGATTTGGATGATGATGCAGCCACAATCCTTATGGTGGATAGTAATTTGCAGAGGGAAGAGATACTTCCTAGTGAAAGAGCCTGGGCATTTAAAATGAAACTTGATGCTATAAAACACCAAGGAAATAGGGTTGATTTAACTTCGGGCCAAGTTGGCCCGAAGTTGGATTCAAGAAGATCAAATGCTATTGTGGCAGAAGAAGCTGGTGAAAGTGTTAAACAAGTACAGCGCTATATTCGTCTGACAAACCTCTGTCCTGAACTGATGGATATGGTAGATGATAAGCGTATTGCCTTTAATCCTGCTGTTGAGCTTTCATTCTTAAATCCAACACAGCAGAAGGATTTATTAGAAGCAATGGAATATTCTCAGGCATTTCCATCACTGTCACAGGCGCAGCGAATAAAAGTCTTAGCCTTGGATAATAAAATCACACAAGAGGGAATGAATATTATTCTTTCTGAGGAAAAGAAACAGGATGTAGACAGGGTTACTTTTAAGAATGATGTGCTTAAGAAGTACTTCCCGAAATCATATACTCCGAAGCAGATGGAGGATACAATCATAAAGCTATTGGAGCAGTGGCAGAAGAAACAAAGGAATAGAGATAATTGTTTATAACAGCTAATTTTTGCGTAATCTGGAGCGTTTAAGCATATTAAGAAAGTGTTAAATCGGTTGTTGAAATCGCTTTTTTGTGGTACCCTTTATGTACAGAATTAATGTATGGTTTTAGAAAGTAGGTTTTATTATGATACAGCACGATATTTCTTTTGATGCGAAGGACACCGAAAAGAATATGGATAGACTTTTTTCAATGCTTGATGAAGCTATTGATGATATGGAAAATGGCAGAGTTTTTTCTGAAGAAGAGGTTTGGGCTAAACTTGCAGAAGTGAAGGTAAACAGATAAATGGCGCTGAAGAATTACTCACTTACTTTTGCTAAATCTGCACTTGAAGACCAGATCGAATTAAAAACTTATATCTTAGAGCATTTTATGTACGAAGAGTACGGAGACAATTTTGATGCTAAGATGAAAAGTGCAGCTCTGTATATCAAAAATACAGCTTCATCTATCAGACCAACTAGTTTTTACTATCGCGGATACGTAATATATATGCTAGTTCATAAGAGCTATCTTTTCTTTTATGTGGTAAATGAGGATAAAGCGGTTATAACAGTTTTAAGAATCTTGAATGATGGACGCGATTGGATGTCTATCATAAAAAAATGGTTACGCAAGAACGGAACAGAAAAATAAAATAATTGCACCCAAAGGCAGTAGATCAGTTTGGTCTGCTGCTTTTTTTATGTAAAGGAGGTGATGCGATGCAGGAAGAGATTGAGGAGAAAACCGTCCGGTTGGCTATAACAAGCACGAAGCTTTCTATTAGAGCCATAATGGCGGGTGTCAGGCTTTATATGAGGCATAGAGCCAATAAGAGGCTTGATAGTATTGATGCTCATATTCAGGGCAAGCAGTCAATTGATGAGCTGGTAAAACAGAACCAGGGCGTTACCAGTATGGAGATTGGTGATAAGGGTATCAAGACTTTTGAAAGAATTGCCAAGAAGTACGGTGTGGATTTTGCAATTACAAAAGATAAATCGCAGAAGCCACCAGTGTACACGGCTTTCTTTAAAGCTAGAGATACAGATGCCCTGGAATCAGTTATGAATGAGTACACTAGAAAGATGATTAAGCGAGAGGAGCGACCAAGCGTCCTGGAGAAGCTTAAGCAGCTGGTGGCAAAAGTAAAAGCACAGCCAAAGAAAACACGAACAAAAACAAAGGAGCAGGTCAGATGACAAAAAAGCAGAAACGATTGATTCTGCTAAATGTTCCTTACGTGTTGATGGGACTATTCGCTACAAATCTGGGGGAGGCCTGGAGAATTGCAGAAGGAACCAGTGTATCGGAAAAGATTAATGGAATATTTGATGCTTTTCCGATAGCTCTATCTAATTTTCTTCCAAGCCTCAATCCCTTTGATTTGATGGTCGGTATTGGTTTTGGTGTTGTGATGAAGGTGGTTGTTTATGTTAAGGGTAAAAATGCTAAGAAATATCGCCATGGCGTGGAGTATGGCTCAGCACGATGGGGAACACAGCAGGAGATAGAGCCTTTCGAGGCTCCAAGATTTGAGGATAATATCATCCTCACCCAAACGGAACGATTGATGATGAGCAATCGTCCTAAGCAACCTAAATATGGAAGAAATAAAAATGTATGCGTCATAGGTGGTTCCGGTTCAGGTAAGACCAGATTCTTTCTGTTACCCAACCTCTTACAGATGCATTCAAGCTATGTAGTCACAGATCCGAAGGGTGACCTGGTTGTAAAAGCTGGAAAGGCTCTTTTGAATCACGGCTACAGATTAAAGATTTTTAATACAATCAATTTTAAGAAGAGTATGCATTACAATCCTTTTGAATATATCCACTCCGAGAAGGATATATTAAAGCTTGTAAACGCACTGGTCGCTAATACAAAAGGCGATGGTAAGGCAGGGGATGAGTTTTGGACTAAAGCTGAGACTTTGCTATATACAGCCCTTATTGGCTATATCCATTATGAAGCGCCTGAGGAGGAACAGAACTTTAGCACCTTGCTAGATTTCCTGAATGCTTCCGAAGTTCGCGAGGATGATGAGGATTTTGAGAATCCCGTTGATCTGATGTTCAAAGAGCTGGAGGAAAAAGACCCTCAGCACTTTGCGGTACGCCAATATAAGAAATACAAATTAGCGGCTGGAAAGACAGCTAAGTCTATTTTAGTTAGCTGCGGTGCAAGGCTCGCTCCATTTGATATCAGAGAGCTTCGTGAGATTACTTCTTATGATGAATTGCAGCTAGATACGCTTGGTGATAAAAAGACTGCATTGTTTCTTATCATGAGTGATACAGATGCTACATTCAATTTTCTAATATCACTTATCTATACTCAGCTATTCAATCTTCTTTGTGAGAAGGCTGATGATGTTTATGGTGGAAGGCTTCCAGTTCACGTGCGCTGCCTGATTGATGAGACAGCCAATGTGGGACAGATTCCAAACTTGGAGAAGCTTGTAGCTACAATCCGAAGCCGTGAGATAAGTGCTTGTTTATTCCTACAGGCGCAATCACAGCTGAAGGCTATCTACAAGGACCACTGTGATACAATCCTTGGAAACATGGATTCCCAGTTGTTCCTGGGTGGTACAGAGCAAACTACGCTTAAAGACCTCAGCACAATTCTAGGAAAAGAGACCATCGATATCTATAACGTGGGTGAGAGCCGCGGAGCTAATGCATCTTATTCCACTAATTACCAGAAGCTTGGTAAGGAGTTAATGTCTATGGATGAGCTGGCAGTACTTGATGGTGATAAATGCATCCTAAGACTTCGAGGTGTAAGACCGTTCCTGTCGGACAAATATGATGTTACTCAGCATCCGCTTTATCACGAGACTGGAGAATATGATTCTAGGAATAACTTGGATATTGAGAAGTATTTGAGGGGAGGAATGAAGTTTAAGAAGGGGGAAATGTTTGATGTGGTTATGATTTGATAATCAAGGACTCTGAGAAATCAGGGTCCTTTTGATATTTATACGAGTGATTTACATAGGCCAATACTGGGGACGCCCAGCGATAGTATTGGTCTATTGGTTTTTTGATTTATCTTGCGTACTGTAATTGAAAATATAAAAAAATACCTTGCGTACTATGGCATATAATTGGTAAAATTATCTTGCGTACTGTAAGGAGGCACTTATGATTAAACGAAAAATATATGATAAAATCCTCGATTGGAAGGAAAATACAAAGGGTTCGAAAGCCTTGCTGATTGAAGGGGCTAGACGAATTGGAAAATCTACAGTAGCTGAAGAAATTGGAAAAAACGAATATAAATCTTACGTATTGATTGATTTCAATAAGGCAAGTAAGAAGATTTTTGATTCATTTGATAACCTGAATGAACTAGATGTATTCTTTCAAACCATTTCACTGGAATATAACACGCGTCTGTATAATCGAGAGTCATTGATTATTTTTGATGAAATACAGAAGTTTCCAAAGGCTCGAGAAGCTATAAAGTACCTAGTTGCCGATGGAAGATATGACTACATTGAAACAGGCTCGCTTATATCTATCAAGGAAAATGTTGAAGGTATAACTATTCCTTCTGAAGAGCGAAAATTAAAGATGTATCCGGTGGATTTTGAAGAATTCATGGATTATATGGGTGAAGATCTTCTTGTCGAGTACATACGTGATTGCTACCAAAAGAAAGTGCCATTAGATCAGAGCCAGCATAAAAAGGCAATGCATCTGTTCAAGGAATATATTCTTGTCGGGGGCATGCCACAATCGGTTGTTGCGTTTAAGAATAATGCAAGAGATTTCTTTGCGGCAGATGTTGAAAAACGTGATATTTTAAATCTTTACAGAGATGATATTCGAAAGGCTGCGCGTAGATACAACTCTAAGGTGTCAGCAATATTTGAAAACATCCCTGGCTATCTTTCAACTCATGAAAAGAAAATCGTATTAAGTGAGATTGAACCAGGTGCAAGTTTTGACAGGTATGATGAACCATTATTTTGGCTTGATGATTCTATGATTTGTAATTTGTGCTATAAGTGTAATGATCCGAATGTTGGCCTAGCATTAAATAAAAACGAATCTGCTGTAAAGTGTTATATGGGCGATACAGGACTTCTTGTAAGCTTGGCATTTGCTGAAAATGAGATTACAGAGCAAAAAGTATTTGCCAACATAATGGATGGAAAATTATCACTAAATGAAGGTATGCTGTATGAGAATGTAATCGCTCAGATTATAGCAGCAAAAGGCAAAAAACTGTATTTCTACACTAGATACAGTGAAGAAAAGCATCGAAACGATATTGAAATTGACTTTTTGCTTTCTAATGACAGTAAGACAAATTATAGACTTAACCCGATAGAGGTTAAATCTTCTAAGAATTATAGTGCAGTTTCTATTGGAAAATTTACAGATATTTTTAAACGTAAGGTTGATAATCCAATGATTGTACATCCAAAGAATCTTGTAGAAGTTGAGGGCATTTTGCGAATACCGGCGTATATGTTTGCATTATGTGATATTTAATAAACAGAATAAGTACTTTACATAGACCAGAACTCTGGGGACGCCCAGAATTTCTGGTCTATTATTATGCCCAAAATCAGGTGCGCAGGATGAGGGTGTGAGACGCAACTATAAACTATTTTTTTAAGAAAGGAAAATTCGGAGGCTCGCTGCTTCCGAATGAAGGTGATGAGGATGATGGTGAGATTCCGGGTGAAGGAAAAGGGATGATGGTGAGATTCCGAACCAGGTATCAACATGGCATTTTTTAACGAAGGCGTAAACGTAATGGCAACTTTAGTATGTGCAATTGGAGCAGGCGTAGGAGCTTGGGGTGCGATTAACCTCCTTGAAGGTTATGGTTCTGATAACCCAGGTGCTAAGTCACAGGGAATGAAGCAGTTCATGAGCGGTGGCGGTATCATTCTCGTGGGCATCAAGATCATTCCACTCCTTGCTGGATTGTTCTAAGAGGCATTACTACAACTGAATACGGGAGCTTTTGTTGGGGCTGAGGGCGTTGCTTTCAGCCCTTTTTTAATGTAACTAAAGACAAGGAGAACAGCATATGGAGTTAATCTTTGATTCGATGGCGGACTACATCAAGGACAAGCTCATCGATGGAATTATATGGGTTCTGACTGGTCTTTTTGATAGTGTGAATGATGAAGTAGCAAACGTAGCCAGCCAGATGGCGAAAAGCCCTGAGACATTTATTCCAGGGGTTTATCCGATGATTAAATCAACCTCGGAGACGGTGCTGCTTCCAATAGCAGGAATAATTATGACGTTTATAGCCTGCTATGAGCTGATTCAGATGGTGATAGCCTACAACAACATGCAGAACTTTGAGACTTTCATTTTTATGAAATGGTTCGTAAAGACGTATGTAGCGGTGATGGCGATTACACATTGTTTTGATTTCACGATGGCGATATTCGATGTTACCTGCAAAGTGGCTAAGGATGCAGGAGGATTAATCACTGAATCCACGGCAGTTACTGGCCCGCAGCTATCGCATATGCGAACGATTCTTGAGGGTATGGGAGTAGGTGAGATTCTAGTGATATACGCTCAGATTGCAGGACTTGCAGCAGGACTTAAGCTTATTTCGATAATCATATTCGTTGTCATCTATGGCCGTATGATTGAGATTTATCTGCTTGTGAGCATGGCACCGCTACCATTTTCAACCTTTGGAAATAAGGAGCAGAGCCATATTGGTCAGAACTATGTAAGAAGTCTGCTTGCTATTGGATTCCAAGGATTCCTAATCTTGATTGTCATAGGAATCTATGCAGTGCTGATTCAGAATATCAGCGTAACAGATGACATTGTGGGAACCATTTGGGGAATCATGGGCTACAACATACTTCTGGTTTTCAGTTTGTTCAAGACAGGCACATTATCAAAGAGAGTATTTTCAGCACAGTAAGGAAGGAACGATTATGTCGATAAATGTAAAAGTCCCAAGCGATTTATCCAGGGTAAAGGAAAAGGTGGCTTTCGGGCTGACCAAGAGGCAGTTTGTGTGCTTTTCACTGGCGGCACTGATTGGCATTCCTGCATTTTTTCTCATAAAGAAAATGCCGGTAGATGTGAGTGTACCGACTTTGGCGATGATGGCGGTGATGATGCCGCTATTTTTTGTGGCAATGTATGAGAAGGATGGGGACACCCTGGAGTTAATTATTCAAAGAGCGATTGAATTCAAGCTTGGTAAGAATCAGGAAAAAGTGCTCTTTGACAGGATGTATAACAACGGTATATGTCTGGTGGATGGTGATTTATACTCCAAGACAATTGAATTCAAGGATACCAACTACAAGCTGGCATCCGAGGAGGAGAAGCAGCTGATATTTGAGAATTGGAAGAAATTCCTTAATTACTTTGATACCAGTGTGGAGTTTGAAATTACCTTTGCTAACGTATATGCGAACCCTGATAGATATAAGAATCATCTTTGCATCAAATTAAGTGGAGATGACAAGGACAACCTTAGAGAAGAGTATTCCAAGATGCTTATTGAAAACTTGGGTTCAATGGAGAATGCACTTATAAAAAAGAAATATCTTACTTTTGGCGTGCATGCTTCATCAATTAAGGAAGCCAGAGGCAGACTTAAGAAGATAGAGGAAAAGGTTCTTGAAAACTTTGAGGATATGGATGTGAAAGCCAAAACCTTAAACGGCAATCAGCGAATGGAATTGCTGAATAAGTTGAAGTTTGGACAGGGAACTTTAGAAAGAAACATCGACTATCCAACAAAAAGCATATTCAAGAAGCCTGGCTATTATGGTCAGGTCACAAGCTTTTCTTATGATGCACCTGAGATTTCAGATCAGTTTATTGAGGAGCTGTTGGAGCTGGATATTGAGCAGGTTGTCAGCATCCATTTACAGTCGGTGAATCAGCATGAGGCAATCCGAGGAGTGAAGCGAACCATTACTAACATCGATTCAAACAAAATTGATGAGCAGAAGAAAGCTATTAAGGGTGGCTATGACATGGATCTGATTCCAAACGACCTTAATCTTTACGGGCAGGATGCCAGCTCGATGCTTTCGAATTTGCAGAGTCAGAATGAGAGAATGTTTAATATGACATTTCTTCTTATGGCTACAGGAAAGTCCAAGGAGAGCCTTAATAACAATGTGAAGCAGCAAAAGAGCATCGCCCAGCAGTTTAGCTGTGAAACTTATCCTTTGAACTACAGGCAGTCCAAGGCGATTAAGAGTGCGCTTCCATTAGGAGCAAACCTTATCAGAAAGGACAGGAAGCTTACAACTTCTGCGGTGGCAGTGTTTGTGCCCTTTCTTGTGCCAGACTTACCCAAGGTGGATGAAAATGATTTGTATTATGGCACGAACGCAATCACAGGAGAGCTGATTTTTGCAGACAGGAAAAAGAACAATAATCCAAATGGAATGTTATTTGGAAAGCCAGGTTCTGGTAAATCACTGGCAGCAAAAAGAGAGATTGTAAACGTGGTGCTAAGCTCAGATGATGACATTATCATCAATGATCCTGAGCGAGAGTATGCACCTCTTGTAAATCTATTTGGCGGGCAGGTGATTCACATCAGTCAGAAGTCAAACCAGTATATCAACCCAATGGATATCAATGACAACTACTCTGATGGAGAAGATGCGGTTTCGCTGAAAGCAGAGTTTTTATTATCTCTGTGTGAGCTGATTCTAAATCAAAGAGATGGCCTGACAGGTATTCAAAAGACCATCATTGATAGATGCATCAGAAACGTATACGCCAAATATTATCAGAATCCAATACCTGAGCGAATGCCGCTTTTGGAAGATCTCTACAAGGAGCTTATGAAGCAATCTGAGCCGGAGGCGAAAGAGGTTGCAACTTCTATGGAGCTTTATGTGAAAGGCTCTCTAAATGTCTTTAATCATCGCACCAATGTGAATATCAACAACAGAATAGTCTGCTATGACATCAAAGATTTGGGCAAGCAGCTGAAGAAGGTGGGAATGCTGATCGTGCATGACCAGGTGTGGGGCAGAGTCACAATGAACCGTGATATCGGAAAGACCACACGATATTACATGGATGAGTTTCATCTTCTTTTGAAGGATGAACAGACTGCAGCATATTCCGTAGAAATCTATAAGCGATTCAGAAAGTGGGGTGGTATTCCTACAGCGCTGACACAGAATGTAAAGGACGTATTATCGAGTCCGGAAATCAGCAATATCTTTGAAAACTGCGAGTTTGTGTACATTCTCAATCAAGGTGCTGAGGACAAGCAAATCTTAGCGGAAAGTCTTGGAATCAGTGATGCCCAGCTCAAGTATGTGACCAACGTTCCACCGGGAAAAGGGCTGATGTTTTGCGGCAGCGTGGTAATTCCGTTTAAGGATAATTTCCCGAAGGATAACCTGCTTTATAAGTATCTGACTACAAGGCCTGAGGAGCTGGCACAGATGAATATGATGGGAGGTATGTGATGTATGACTACAATCAGGATGATAACGTAGGTACTGAAGCCTTACCCTATGGGCAAAGGGCAGCCAGTGATGCTCATAAGCTGACCAAGAAGCTGATAAAGAAACAGATTCAAAGAAGGCAGATTGAAAGAGCCAGAGCACAGGCAGTGCAGCAGACTTCAAGGGCAGCTGCAGAAGCTGGCAAGAAGGTTGCAGAGGAGGCAGCTAAGCTTGCTAAATCTGCAGCAGAATTAATGAGGAAAGCTGCACAGACTGTAGTTGAGTTTGTGGCTGCAAATCCTGTAGTGCTTGTAATCCTGGCTGTGATTCTAGCGATTTTCATTGTGATGCAGTATACGAAAGTCGGTCTTACGGCATTACTTGGTTCAATGGGTGATACGTTTATGGCGGGCACTTATACAGCCTATGATGAGGATATCATCGGTGTGAATTCAGATTACACCAAGCTTGAAAAAGAGCTTAGGAAAACAATCAATAATACGGAGAAGGATTTCAAAGGATTCGATGAGTACGAGTATCAGCTTGAAGAGATTGGTCACAATCCCTACGAGCTGATTTCTTATTTAACGGTGGTGTATGAGAACTTCACCAGACGCGATATGAAGCAGAAGGTGAAGGAGCTTTTCGATGAGCAGTACGACCTTAAGTATTTTCAGAGGACTGAAACGAGAACCAGGACAGTTACCAGAACTGGCTACAGGACAGTGACGGGAAAAGATGGAAAGCCTGTAATTGAAAAGTACACCTATGAAGCTGAAGAAGAATATAAGGTGAAGATTCTTACAGTGAAGCTTAATAATAAAGGTCTTGGCTCAGTGATTAATTCAAAGCCACTTAGAGAGGTTCAGAAGCAGCGCTATCAGATGCTTTTGCAGACTCAGGGAAATAAGCCTGAGTTGTTTGATGACCTTTATACGGATATTGAGATTCCTGATGATTTGGAGGTTCCTCCTGAGGCACTGACTGATCAAACTTTTGCAGCAATGATTGCAGAAGGAGAGAAGTATTTGGGACGTGCTTATGTGTGGGGCGGTTCCAATCCAAAGCAGGGATTTGACTGTAGTGGATTTGTATGCTGGGTGCTGAACCACAGCGGCTGGAATGTAGGCAGAACTGACTGCAATGGTCTGAAGGCTAAGTGTACTGTTGTTTCTGAGGCGGAGGCAAAACCTGGAGATTTGATTTTCTTTAAGGGAACTCAGAAAAGCAAAAAGGGAGCCACTCACGTGGGGATATATTGCGGCAACGGGATAATGCTCCACTGTGGAAATCCTATCCAGTACACATCTATTGAAACCAAGTATTACAGAAATCACTTTTTATGTTTTGGTCGATTGCCAAAGAATTAGGAGGAAGCATGTTTGAAAGATTAGATAAACTCAGAGCAGAGTTGAAGCGTGCAAAGGCGAAACGCACTGAGTGGGATGGTAAGGTAAAGGCTTTGGAAAAGAAGGTTGCTGAGATGGAAAAGACCTGCATCCACGATATGATGCTTGCAGCAGATTTGACACCGGAGCAGCTGGCAAATTTAATCGCTTATTCAAAGGATAATTTGCCAGGAGGAAAGACAATAGATGAAATCGCAAATACGAATATTACAAAGGAGGATGATTCTTATGAAGAGGATGAAGCTTAAATTGATGATGCTGACACTTGTCGGAGTTTTAGCATTTGCATTTGTTCCAATCACAGCAGAGGCTCACGTGCCAGCAAATGTAGATACGTCAGTGATAGATGAGGAGGAAGATGAAGATGTCGATGAAGGTGATGATGTTTATGAGGAGCACAAGTCTCTTACACCAGCTGGCAATCTATCGATTGTGGATGACTTCGACGAAAAGGAGTCTGAAGGTAAGCAGTTTATCACAGTTACTACTAAGAATGGAAATATCTTTTACCTTATTATTGATAGGGATGACAATGGGGATGATACAGTTCATTTCCTCAACCTTGTTGATGAAAGAGACCTGTTAGAGCTTTTGGATGATGACGAAAAGAAGGAGCTAGAGAAAGAGAAGAAAGCAGCAGAAACTACACCGACAGTTACCACCACAGAAGAAAATCCTAAGGATACAGGCGGTGATGCTCCAAAAGAATCTAAACAAAAGACCACCAAGAAAGCCAATAAAAGTGATATCTTTGTTATCTGCATTTTGATAGGAATGGCTGGAGTAGGTGGTCTTTATTTTTATAGTAACAAGTCAAGCTTTATCAAGAAAAAGACAGGGCCAATCATCGATGATGGAGAGGAATATATTACGATTCCATCTGGTCCAGAGGATAAGGATTATGATGATATTCCTGTGGATTAGGAGGTGTTAGTTGGCAAAACGTGTTAATCGCATTACTGTCCGGCTCACGGATGAGGAGCTGAGGAGAATGAGATTTAAGATGGATGAGCTGGATATTTCCAATATGAGTCTGTACACCAGGAAGATGCTGATGGATGGGTATTGCGTGAAAATGGATACCAAGGACATCAGCGAAATGGTGTATCTGCTTCGTATGTGTTCAAACAATCTGAACCAGTACGCCAAGAAGGCCAACGGCATGGGAGTGGTTTATAAGCAGGATATAAAAGATTTGCAGCAGCGTTTGGATGATATCTGGGATAACTCCAAAAAGCTTCTGAAGAAATATGAGGCAATCAGTTAGTTGACATCCTTGCAATTGTAAAAATGTTGAAATAGACTCAAAGAAAAAGATTTCAAATGGGAGGTTTTGATATGTTTATCTTGAGAGTTTTACTGAAAATATTACTTTTTCCAGTGATTGCGCTTCTTACAATTGCATCACTTTTAACCAAGGCTTCTATTGAAATTGGAGGAAGGCTTGGAGGTATTATCATCAATATCTTTGCAATCCTTGGCATCATAAATCTCTTAGGTCGCGATTTGCCTACAGCGGCAATCAGTGGAGTAGTTATTCTGTTGGTGGTGTTGGCTTTATTTTTCGCAGCAAACCTGCAGCTGTTTTTTGATTCACTTCGGGATACATTGAAGCGGATCTAAGTAGAGAATTTAATATTGTTTAACGAGCAGTCTTTCTGGGAACGGGGAGGCTGCTTTTTGTATGGGAGGAAATCTTATGGCGGCAACAAGACTAATGGCATTGCACATTGCTAAGGGCAAAAGTATTGCAGAAAGTTTAATCTCCAGGCTTGATTATTACAAAAACAAAGACAAGACCGAAGATGGAAAGCTTATTTCAACCTACGAGTGTGATAAGAGAACTGTTGTAGAAGAGTTCATGCTTTCAAAAAATTTATACCACAAATCAAAAAGAGCAATTCGTAAAAACGAAATAATAGCTTACCAGATAAGGCAGTCCTTCAAGCCAGGAGAGATATCTGCAGAAAAGGCCAATGAGCTGGGGTACGAGCTGGCCATGAGGTTCACTAAGGGGAAATATGCTTTTGCTGTTTATACCCATGATGACAGGAAGCATATTCATAACCATATTGTTTTTAATTCAGTCAGCATTGATGGAAAAAGGAAATATAAGGATTACTGGCGCTCAGGAAAAACGCTTCAGAAGGTTTCCGATTTAATCTGTTTGGAGAATGGTCTATCTGTTATCGAGCAGAAGAATAAAGAAAACTGGTCTCGAAAGAAATCCAAGAGAAAGACTTTCAACATCAAGGATGGTGAGATTAAATTCCTTAAGGATATTGAGGGAAAAGTCTTGGAAGGCTATGGCAAGGGCTATATCAATTGGGCTAAAAAGTTCAATGCAAAGCAGCTTTCCAAGACGATTCTTTTCCTGCAGGAAAAAGGGATTTCATCCTATGAGGAGTTGAAAAAGTATACAGATGAGAAAACTGGAAAGAAGAATGAGCTCTTAGATTTGCTTAAGGAGAAAGAGCACATTTTAAGCAAAAACAAGAAGCTTCAATGCGCCATAATCGATTTTGCTAAAACAAAGCCAATCTACGATGAGTATAAAAAGCGTAAATTCAATAAGAGCTTTTACGAGGAACACTCAGGAGAGCTGATGCTGTATCAGAATGCAATCAAGGTTTTCGATGAGAGTGGCTACAAGAAATTGCCAAAGATAAAGGAACTGAGAGAACAGTATGGACAGGTGCTCCAGGAGAAGAAAGCTGTTTATGCAGAGTATAAGCAGCTGGAAAAAGAGTACCGTGAGTACCAGATTGCTCAGAAGAATCTGGAGATGATTTATCAATTGGAAGATGCAAAAAAGGACGAACAGGAGAAGTCCAAAAGTTCGCAGACGAAGTCGCGTTGCTAAGACCCGAATGGGTCTTTTTTCGTTTTTGTCTGCCAAAAACCCTGCTTGCAAGGAACTCTGACGGACCCGCGCCAGCTTACGTGACTCGCTCAAGCAGGTTTTGACCTTAAAAGAAAAATTCAAAAACACAGGAGGAAACATTTTATGAAAATTGAAATCAGAACAACAAAGCTTACAGGAACAGAAGGAAATGTAAGAGGTCTTTCAACAGTGACTTTTGATGGAAAGTACGCTGTGAGAAATATCTCAATTGTGGAAAGTAAGAAGGGAGGACTTTTCGTTTCTATGCCAAGCTACAAGCTTAAGGAACTTGATCCAAACGGAAAGGCTCAGTTCAAGGATATCGCATATCCGGTAACAAAAGAGTTTAGAGAAATGCTCTATGGAAAGATTATGGAGAGCTATAAGGAGGATAAGAACTTAGAGTTTACTGTTTAATTTTATGAAGGGAGATGAGGATTATGGCAGAGACAGATGCTAAAGCCAAGATGAATGAAATCACGGAAAAGCTCGAGCAGGGCATCCGTGATCTTTTTGATTCTGAAAAATACAAAACGTATTTGCGTACTATGTCTAAGTTTCATAACTACAGCTTCAATAACACTTTGCTTATAGCAATGCAGCGACCAGATGCAAGTTTGGTGGCAGGCTATGAGGCCTGGAAAAAGAATTTTGATAGGTACGTAAAAAAGGGCTCCAAGGGAATCAAGATTATCTCACCTGTGAAAGTGAAGATTGAGGTGGATGATGAAAATTCCGAAAAGGAAGGAGCCAAGAAGACTATTGAGGTGACAAAGTTTAAAGTCGCTACAGTCTTTGATGTGTCTGATACGGAAGGCAAGGAACTGCCAACAATTGGAGTGAATCAGCTTCAGGGTGAGGTGGAAAGATTCAATCAGATAACCAAGGCTATTCATGAAATTGCAAAAGTGCCAATTGAGTACAGAGACATCGAAGGCGGAGCCAAGGGATTCTATTCTCAGAAGGATAACAAGATTGTTGTGCAGCAGGATATGGCTCAGGCTCAGACTTTGAAAACTCTGATTCATGAGTTGGCTCATTCCATCCTACATGGCAAGCCGGACAAGGAGAAAAATGAAGAAATGCCTTCAAAGGATAGAAGGACAAAAGAGGTTGAAGCAGAGTCTGTAGCTTACGCAGTTTGCCAATATTTCGGAATAGATACTTCTGATTATTCCTTTGGCTACATTGCAGGCTGGAGTTCAAACAAAGAATTGGACGAGTTGAAATCTTCAATGCAGCTGATTAGACGAACAGCCAGCAGTATCATTTCTGATTTAAATACTGAGCTTGCAATGGGAGAAGTCTCTAAAGAGGTGGATGCAATAAATTATGAAAGTATAGCTACAGATGCTGTAGAGATTGAAGCATTAGCTGATAAGAAACCATCGGTTTTAGATCAGCTAAAAGAGAAATTTTTAGGAAAAGATAAAGGCATATTTTCAAAAAAGAAGGATGAACCAAGCATTTAATGGAGGAAGGTTATGGCAGAGAAGAAAATGACAATTACTGTTAATAATTATAATCACTATATTCGCTTCAGTGCACATTGCCAGGGATTTGCAATTTGCATCTATACAAGTGGTGATATTGATATTCACATGAAAGAATTTTGTCATGGTGAATATACTGAGAGGATTTTTGAATATTCTCCTGATAAAGAAGTACAGGCAAAGTTTTTAGATTATCTTGAAGATACACTCGCAACTATTATTCTCGAAGTGGCTCTTGAGGTTGTGGCGCCATATCACTATTTTATGGATCTGTTATATGGCGAGAATCACTTTCTGGAAGCTTATGATTTCTTCAAAAATGAGAAGCTAGCACAAGAGGAAGAGTGATTATAAAGGGCAGCTGAGGCTGCCCTACTACATAAAATGGCGGAGATAATGGGGTAGAGAAGGATTTAACAACGTGCAAATATGGGCTCATGAAGTTAATTTAATGTTCATATTGTATGGCAAATGAGTATAAAATGTGATATATTATATTCAAATAGATTTGATTCAAATGTGTTTGAATGAAAACGATTTGAATAAAAGGAGCGCACATGTTTATTGGTAGAGAAAAAGAATTAGAATCACTACAGACTATATACGAAAAAGATGGCTTTGGAATGACAGTAATTTATGGTCGACGAAGAGTAGGTAAATCATTCCTTATTAGTGAGTTCATTAAAGGGAAAAAGGCTATATTTTATACAGCCACAAAAGTAGGTGCCGAAAGAAATCTGGAGTTGTTCTCAAAACAGGTTTTTGATGTGTTAGATCCTGCGTATAGTAACGCCACATTTCCCAATATAGAAAGTGTTCTTGATATAATAACAAGCAAGGCGTCAAGTAAAGAAGAAAAGCTAATCTTGGTTATTGATGAACTGCCATACTGGGCAGAAAAAGACGATGCGTTATTGTCTGTTTTACAAAAATATATAGATACTCAGTGGCTGGATAAAAACTTGATGCTTATTCTGTGTGGTTCAGCTCTTAGCTTTATGGAAAAGAAAGTGCTTAGTGAAAAGAGTCCTATTTTCGGTCGTAGAGATTCTCAGCTAAAACTGGATGCATTCAACTACAAGGATTCTGCTCTGTTTGTACCTAACTATTCACCAGAAGACAAGGCTATTTGTTATGGTGTTACTGGCGGTGTAGCAAAGTATCTGGCACTTTTTGATTCTTCAAAAAGCCTAGATGAAAATATAATCAAACTTTTCTTTAATACGGATGGCTATTTATTTGATGAAACAAAGAACCTGTTAACGCAAGAATTTTCTGATGTGACCCTTGTAAACAATGTTATTGAGCAGGTAGCTTCAGGCGAGACCGCTCTTAATATTATAGCCGCAAAGGTAAAGGAAAAGGACAGTACGGTTCTCTATTCTTTAGAAAAGCTTATCGATGTAGGGCTTGTTGAGAAGAAAAAATGTATTACAGAGGAAAAGAATAAGAAGAAAACCCAATATGTTCTTAAAGACCATATGTTTAAATTCTGGTATCAGTTTATTCCTAAGGCTATAAGTGTAATAGAAATGGGGCAGGGCCAGGTATATTATGAAAAAGTTGTAAAGAGTGGATTACATTCTTTTATGGGAAGTGTATTTGAAGATATGTGCCGTTATTACACATTGGAGCACGGTATTCTTGGAGAATTTGGTTCCTTTATAACAGAAGTTGGTACTTGGTGGGGTGTAGAGCAGATGATAGATGCAAACGGAGAGCGTTATCAACAGTCTGCAGATATCGATGTTGTAGGTATATCTACGATAGATAAAACAGCTATTTTAGGTGAGTGTAAATTTAAAAATGAAAAAATAGATAAAGAGATATTCGATACCCTTATTAGAAGATCTAAGCTAATATCTGGCAGCTATAATGTCACAACATTAATTCTATTTTCTTTAAGCGGCTTTACAGATTGGGTAAAAAATACTGATATGTTTAATGTAAAGCTGATTACAGTAGAAGATCTATACAAGTAGAGTATATAAAAAAGAACCTGCCACCAAGTTTATATGGTGACAGGTTCTAACATTATTTCGGTCCGATTATATTTTGCATTCCTCTCATTCTTAACTCAGCATCACAGGATTCTTTATAAGCCTGCTGGCTGGTCATATCATCAGAAGCTTTTATTCCGCAAAAAAAGTGAAATAGTGCTTAAAGATTTGCGGAAGAGGATATATACTATGTTTGTATGGTTTTTTAGAATGATATTATCAAATAAACGAAGAGGGGTATATAAAATGAAGTGTCAAGCATGTGGAGCTAATGTGGGCTCAAAGGATGAGTTTTGTCCAGAGTGTGGAACAAAGATAGAAGCTAAGAAGTTTGGATTTACCATAGATAAAGAGCAGATAAAAGAGTCAGCTGCAAATGCCACTAAAGCAGGTGGGAAGATGGTAAAAAAAGCTTCGGGAAAGGCAACTCTTTTAGCATCAAAGTCAAAAGATATGGTCGACAAGTCACAACAAGCCGTAATTAATGCTTTGGATCAAGATGGAAATGGTCAAATCGATAGTGTTGACATAATTCTTATGGCTTTAAAAGTGCCTGGAGTAAAAATCAATCGAGAAGAGTTCCTTAGAAAAGAATTTTTTAAGAACTATCCACAGGAAGTAATAGATAAGGCAATAGAATCAAATCCTGCTCAGGCTGGTATTGCTAAAGAGGATATAGATAAAATAGCTGATGAAGTTATAAAGTTTGAAAGAAATGCCGTTTCAGGAATATCAGTGGCTTTAGGCGTTCCAGGGGGAGCTGCTATGGCGGCTACAATTCCTGCAGATATTGCTCAGTATTATGGTTATATGTTGAGAGCAGCGCAAAAAATGCTGTATTTATATGGTTTTCCTGAACTAAATACAAAAGAAAATGATGTGATGCTTGATTCTGAAACAATCAATTGTTTGACTATATGCTTAGGAATAATGTATGGCGTGGCTAGTGCGAATAATGCTATTAAGGCTATGGCTAAAGCGTTAGCTTCTGGTGTTGAAAAGAAGCTTTTACATGCTGCATTAACTAAAGGAGCTTTTTATCCAATAGTTAAGTCTGTTGCAAAATGGTTTAGCGTAAATATGACTAAAGAAGTGTTCGCAGGTTTTTTCAAGAAGACCATACCGGTTGTTGGTGGAGTTATAGGCGGCGGAATAACATTTGTTACTTTCAAGCCTTGCTGTGATAGACTAAAAGAAGCATTAACTGATACAATGCTTAGCAATCCAGAAAAGCATAAAGAGTCAGAAGAAGAGCAGCAGATTTTTAATGACATTAAAAACGAAGTAATTATTGATGTTGATGAAGATGAAATTACTGTGATTGATGATAGTGAAGCTGACTGCATTTAATTCTAATTAATAATTAGGAGGGGTAGTAAAATGATTAAAAGAGCAATTGTCTACATTCTTTCTTTAGCGATGGTGGTTTGCCTAGTCCCAATGGGGAGTGTCCACGCTGAAACAAATGAGAATACCAAAACTCTTAAAAACATAATATATGAGTTTGGGGAAGATGATGACTTTGATTTACCTGGTAGCTCAATTAGCTCATTTAATGTACAACGATTTAAAATTAAAGGAAAAATAAGTGGTGTTTCTACAAGGAATGGTGTTGATGCTTATGCCGTTGATGTTGATGTCGATGATAATTTGGAGGTGCAGGCAAACATTGTTGGTTTACCAGAATCTATAAAAAATGATGGTTGGGAAGTTGTAGAAAATGATGACAAAAAATTGGCACAATTGAGCTTAATGGGAAGATTAAGGAGGGTGCCTATGTTATACAAACTTCGCGAGATGGCGAAATATGGGTGACGGATTTAGATGAGACTGTAACTGATTACTTCAATTCAGCTGTTAAGAAGGAGGATTCTGTTTATAAAACAACTAACGTCCAATTGACAAGTGGGTGTTATTACAGAATTATTGTAGCTTATGAGGTCAGAAAGGAAGTTGGAAGCAGTAATATTCTTTTTTATAACAAGAATGATTATGAGTATAAGAAAATAGAAGAAGTGTATACATTTTATGCATATAACAAAAATGCGGAGGCTGAAACATTGAATACCTCTGATGCGTTTATATTAGGAGATAATAATAATCTAGTACGATGCAAAAACGCTGAAGGATATTATGGTTCGCAGGAGATTGGACATGATGACCCTCATCGTGGCTGGAATATTGGTAAGTTTTATGTAAGTGGATATACAGCAGAGACGGAAACAACTGATGGAACTCCAGTTATTCTTAAGGAAGTAGGTGATAAAGTTTCTCTTTGGTTTAATTTGGAGCAGGATTTAAATGCATGCAATGGTAATCCTAAGATTGAAGTTGTTGCGGATCCAGAGGGAACAGATAGTCAGTTTAAAGATGTTGATATCCAAGATTTTGGAAAGGGCATGCTTTTTATTAGAAAAACAGACTATCACAAAAATAAAAAAACGAATTATTATAAGAATTTTTTAGAGGCTTCTGCGACAGTTGGAGCAAATACTAGAGTAGATCTTTTGGAAGAGGGTGATTATGAAGTTGCATTAGATTATGCACTTAAGTATAGCAATACAACAGTTTTTGGAGCATCGGTTTTGCCAAAGACATTACATTATAGGGTTAGCTTTAATTTTTCAGTACGTAATGGGGACTGCAAATTATTTATAAGAGATGCTCAAACAAACCAGTTTATTAATAATTCGAATGTTGCTGAGAGTGGATTTTACATAGATTTGGCTAAGCAGAAATATTTAAAACTTCAGCTTAAACGCGAGGTTATGACGGATAGTTTAGATGGACTAGTGGCAGATACAAAGTTTAATGGGGCTGCTAAAGAAGGTCGTATGTATACTGATGAAGGTGTTTATACGATAAAGGCTACTAATAGGTATACTTCAGCAACGACAGAAAAGAAAATCTATGTAGGAAACACTGATGTACTGAAAGCTCATGTTGCCACAGGACTTTCTGTGGCAGAGATTAATGAAAAATTGGCTGCAGGAGCTTATATTGATGACGATGGAAATATCATTACGCCAGCTGCTCAACAAGAAATAGTTGAAGAATTGAGTGAGACAGATAGTAATGAAGAGTATGAAGTAAATAAAGTAGTTGATTCCGAGGCTATTGATAATGTCGAAGAAGCAGCTGAGCAACCGGAAGATGTTGTATCACACAAAAATAATACAGGAAAAATCGTTTTCATTGTTATAGTAGGAATAATAGCTGTTTGGGTAGGAAAAAGAATGATAATTAATCGAAAATCCAAAGAGCAGCATCAAAATGACGAACAAAGTGAACTCGAAGATGAGAATATAGATGGGGAGGAGCAGGAGCAATGAAAAAGATATTTGTGATTGCGCTCAGTTTTATATTAGTTCTCACAGGATGTGGTGCAAGTGCCAATCAAGTAGAAGATGCTAGTGTAGAAGAGTCGGTTGTCTCTCCAACTGATAGCAAAGGGAATATTGGTGAAAATACAGGAGAGAATTCTTTTTCAACGGAACCCGACATAGAATTCTCTGGTTTAGATGATCCAAATCTTTTAAATTATGTTGAAGATTCAGTATATCTAGATTTAGTTTCTGAGTTGGATAGCGAAGAATACTTTGTTGAAAATGTTGAAGCTGTTTATTATCCCAAAGAGTATATTGAAGAATTAGAGTTCAATTCCCAAGAAAACATTTATTTTGGTTACACTTCATCTCAGCTTGATGCTGCGTTTGGTGGTAAAAAATATGTTTTTACGCTAGATGAAAATGGAAAAACAGTTCCAGTGTTACTGGAGAGTAGTGAACCTGAGGACTATGGAAAAGTTATAGAGGATGTAGTTGTTGGCTCCGGAGTAATTCTTATTAGCGTTACTGTTTCTGCTATATCGGCAGGGGCAGGTACTCCGGCAGTAGGAATGATTTTTGCTTGTTCTGCTACAACAGCTACAACATTTGCGCAATCAGGAGCATTAATAAGTGGGGCCGCGGCTACAATTACCACTGCATATCAGACAGAAGATGTTAATCTTGCTCTAAAAAAAGGAATACAAGCTGGTGCAGCTGGATTTAAATGGGGAGCTATAACTGGAGCTATTGTTGGTGGCGGTGCTGAGGCTATTGCTTTAAAAGGGGCAACTTTGAATGGTCTTACTATGAACGAAGCAGCTGCAATTCAAGCAGAATCAGGTTTTCCGATTGACCTTATAAAGCAATTTAAGAGCATGGAAGAGTACAATGTTTATAAAAATGCAGGCCTTTATACCAAGATGGTTAATGGTAGGTTAGCATTAGTTAGAGATATAGATTTGAACTATGTATCTGAATTAAAAGGGGAACAAGTGACAAATCTTGTTAGAATGCAGAAAGGTTATGCGCCAGTTGATCCTGCAACTGGTAAAGTGTATCAATTACATCATATAAACCAAGATGCAGATGGAACGTTAGCTGTATTAACAGAAGCTGAACATCAAGGAAACGCATTTATTTTGAATACACAAGGAAAAACAGGGGTACACAATCCCAATACAGGAGATCCTAATTGGGCTGCAAAGAGACAGACTTTTTGGAAAGCATATGCTACATTAGTAGGTTAATGAGGATACAAATATGGATAAAAGTAAATTACCTAAATTTAAGTACCATCCAAATGTATATGAATGTGGAATTGTTGAGTTTGGTAAAGGAATTTGTAATTGTTGTGGCAAGGAAGTTGAAGCATATGTACAGACGATGTACACAACAGAAGATATTGATTGTATTTGTATAGATTGTATAGCTTCTGGTAAAGCTGCCGAAAAGTTTGATGGTTCATTTATACAGGATGCAGATCCAATTGATAATGAAGCAGCTTCAGATGAACTATGGTGTAGAACTCCAGGCTATGTAAGCTGGCAAGGTGAAAACTGGGTTGCATGTTGTAATGACTATTGCGAGTATCTTGGTACGGTGGGAACGAAAGAACTAGAAGAACTTGGAGTTGCAGATGATTTATTTGATGAGAATGGTTCTTTTGAAGGTTGGAAAGATGCTCGTAAATATCTCACAAAAGATGGAAATTTGTGTGGATACTTGTTTCGTTGCTTACATTGTGGTAATTACCATCTGCGAGTGGATGCAGATTGATAAGATAATCTTCAATGATTTTAGTAAAAGGCAACCTCAGCTCATGTAAGAAATAGGTATTTGGGTTACTTTACTTCTATCGACAAGGTGTTGAAATGACAGAACTAGAAATTGGATTTTTTGAAGAATACAAATCTGTAGATAGCATATGTAGGGATATGTATCAGACAGAACAAGGCGTAACTGAGTACATTAATCAGATGGAGGCTATGGATTTACAGGGTTCTAGAAGAGTTGTTAACTGGAATGAAAAATATAAAAAACTTAAGCATCTAAGATGGATTAGGAATCAGATCGCTCATGAGAATTCAGCTCCGGATTTGATGGAAAACGATTTGATAGAACTGGAAAACTTTCACAAGCAACTATTAAATCAAAAAGATCCTCTGGCTGAATTGTTGAAGGCTAAACGAGAATCTGAAAAGCAGCCACTTCCTAAAATGAGAACAGATTATAGTAGCTTTGAAAAACATAAAAATGATTATGACGATGACGACTATGTCTCACCAGTATTTATTATTGGAGCATTGGGTGTTGCGGCTTTAGTAGTATTAATGATTCTTTCTTACATAATGTAATAGATTTAAGAGAGTGCTATTCAAATGAATGGCACTCTTTTTTGAAAAGAAGTACAATACCCTTATACAAAATACAAAGGACATAAACATGGGACAGATTAACAGAGACGACATGCTAGAGCTTACACGCAGATTTACATCGGCTCGCAGCAACCTAGTTAGAATTGCAGGTGCGTATATAGATGAGGAAGGCTATATAGACGGCACATTTAATACAAGCTTCCTGAGTCTGAAGGGAGCGGAAAAGAATAGATGTCTTGATATCGCAAAGGCGATACCATTTGCAAAGCCAAATGAGGAATTGATTCAGTATAAGATTCCGGGAATGGGGCCAGGATCTATCTGGCAGATGATTTATGCAATTCGTGAATGCGAATTGAAGAATGATGCGCTGATGCTTAATTTATATGAGTTGATAGCGGAGAAATATCCTAAGGGAAGGCCTTATGCGATTTACGTTTACTATGGGGCTTATGATGTGCCAATCAAGAGCAGCGACAAGTCTTATCAGGATGAATCGGAAGAGGTTTATAAGTATCTGATTATGGCAATTTCGCCAGTGGATGAGGAGCAGGTACCACATTCACCTGAGGCGGGTTTCCTTTATCCGGCATTTACTAATAGGAGCACAGATATAAATCATGCGAATTTCTACAGCCAGGATTATGAGGAAGCCAGAGAGTTGATGAAGTTTTTGGATTTGGAGGGGTGAGTATGAAATTTATCGGAAACGTAATTTGGATAATATGCGGCGGTTTGCTCAGTGCCATAGGTTGGTGGCTGGCAGGAGCACTGTGGTGCATCACAATCATAGGCATTCCAGTGGGAGTGCAGTGCTTTAAGCTTTCATCAATCTCGCTGAATCCATTTGGAAAAGATGTGGTAGATGAGGGCGGCGCAGTATCTTGTCTGCTGAATATAATCTGGTTCTTTGTTTCAGGACTGGAGCTTGCTCTCGGCAATGCGTTAATAGGAATATTGCTATGTATTACAATTATCGGTTTTCCATTTGGTAAGCAGTTTTTCAAGATTGCAAAGCTTGCAATTGCGCCATTTGGAGCCAGAGTTGTGAAGGTGGGGTAACTTAGTATGATTGAAAAGTTGGAATGGACAAGAGCACCAAGAGAGTTTGAGATTAAAGAAGATAGAATAGAAATCACTACAGAGCCACATACAGATTTATGGCAGAGAACGTATTATCATTTTCGTAATGATAATGCGCCTGTGCTCCAGATGGAAACAGATGAGAAATTCTTTTCATTTATTGTGAAGACTGATTTCTCAGAAAGTCATCATCGTTTTGACCAATGCGGTATTGTCCTGTATTTGGATTCGGATAATTGGCTAAAGGCATCTGTTGAATATGAGAATGATGAATTCCAGCATTTGGGTTCAGTAGTGACAAATCATGGTTATTCAGACTGGGCAACTACAGCTATACCAGCAGATGTTAAATATATGTGGTATCGCTTAAGTCGTAGGGAGGATGATTATTGTATCGAATGTTCAACAGATGGTAAAAACTTTTCACAGATGAGAGTGTGTCATATGTGGGAAGGCGGTGGAACAATTCGATTTGGAGTATATGCTTGCAGTCCTGAAGATTCAACTTTTAAAGCTATATTTACGGATATGAGACTCACAGAATGTGCATGGAAAGCACATGATGGCCAGCATCCAGATTAGGGTGCACAGGCTAAAGAATCAAAACAAGTAGTTTCAGAATGGTTATAGTATAGGGGAAAATAAGTTAGAAAGAAGGTAATTAGCTTGAAGTACATTGTAAAAAGAATCCAGGAAGCAGACTATGGCTGCGAGGAGAGACCGGAGGGATACCAGTTTCAGGTGTTGCTCCGATTACGTGACGAGACAGGACAGGAGATTGATATGGAGGTGGCGGATGCAGAGCTGCTGGCCAAGGATATCAACGAAGGTGACTGGGTATTCTTTGATAAGGATAATAAGATTTTTGCTCAAATGAAAAACTAACTTCTGGCAAAGAACATCAAAAACGCCTCAGTTGAGTTTTTTACAATTATTTACAATCAAAACTACATTTGACGACTCTGTAAAACGTGATAAAATCGTTT
This sequence comes from Pseudobutyrivibrio sp. 49, assembly GCF_900100545.1. Classification (GTDB taxonomy): domain Bacteria; phylum Bacillota; class Clostridia; order Lachnospirales; family Lachnospiraceae; genus Pseudobutyrivibrio. The sequence continues at coordinate 232 of NZ_FNDP01000027.1, read as the reverse complement.
TACAGAGTCTGTTTGTTTGCATGGCAAACAGACGACTGGAAATAATTGAGCAAAAGTAAATTCCACCCGTCATTAAGTAAAAATGATGATTGAGTGGTTACCTGTCTGCTCTAAAATATTATTTTTCTAAGAGTTCCGGTTTTAATAGGATGTCGTCTGGCGAGACTTCATATTGTCCTGTTAGAATCGGAATTCTTTTGTCGATAAGTAGCTTTGAAAGTGCAAATGGAGT
>NZ_FNDP01000028.1 GCF_900100545.1 Pseudobutyrivibrio sp. 49 | reverse complement strand
TCATGTGTTTCAACCACCCAATGTTTCTTTCTTTTATCACTTTCACGTATAAGTTGATCCATTTCCTCAAGTGTCTCTTCAATAAAAATACGGCCCAGTTTCCTTACCTCACTTTCAACATTTAGTATAAACTCAGCTAAATCTTTTGGGTTTTGATATAACTCTTTTTGTATTTCTAAAAATCTTTGAATGCACACTTCTCCAAAATACTGTATACTCTTTTGCATAAAAGAACATCCTCCCTTGATAAAGTTTTTTTCGCAAACCATAACCTTATCACAAGAAGGATGTTCTTTTTGTATTTATTCTATTTTTTCCGACTAAAAGTTTACTCTAGCTGATAAAAAAGCCCGCAAATGCGAGCTTAAGTAAATTTTGTATTTTATATATTATGTGTCAATCGACAATTAATTCTTTGATTTATATTAATACCTTCCATAACGCTCTCTACCGAGATCACGCTGAAAGGTATTAACAAGCAACAGAATCAAATAATCCCAGCTTCTCGCAGGCATTGTAAATTCCATCTTTATCAACGTCGGAAGTCACATAGTCTGCAAGCTTCTTCAATTCAGGAATAGCATTTCCCATGGCAACCTTTGTCCAATCATCTGTAAACATTGAAATATCATTGCCAGAATCACCAAAAACAACAGCATCACTATAATCAGCATTAAAATAATCCATAACCTTTTTTATGCCTACAGACTTGTAGCTTGGCTCAATAAACAAATAACTTTCATGAAATCTACAACAAGGAAGATTTTCCAGTGCTTTGAGATTTTTCTCATCTTCTACTCTGCAGGCTACATATGCTTTATATATATGTTCATAATCTTCAGGATTCAATCCATTAATTATCTTTTGTTCCATATACGTATCCTTTGCGATTTCATTAAAGCGCTCATCGGGAACATATCTTACAGCTGAATTTTCAGGTTGAATTCCCCATGGATATCCTTTCTCCTGACATTCTCTTATTAAAGTAACAACGTTTTCTTTTGGAAGTGGCTTGATTCCTAATAGAGTTTTGTTAATGGTAATACCATAACCTCCATCACTTACCATATTTTCAAAACCTAATTCATTCATTATATCAACTGCAAGAGCCTGAGCTCTGCCTGTTGCAATACACAGAAAATGACCAGCCTTCTTAAGATTTTGCAGCGCTGTAACAGTTGAGTCTGGAATATAGAAATTTTCATATCCTCCTGCAGCCAGTGTGCCATCGATATCAAAAAACAAATACTTTTTCTTACACATTGCTATCTCCTAACAGTATTTTATATTTTCGATTGCAAAAAGATAATAGCACATATATTAACATGATATAACGTTCGATGTTGTTTGATTTGTGGAGTTTTGTGGTATAATTATGTTTAATATAACATTTTATCATCTGAAGGAGCATTCTATGAAACAGATAAATGAAAATAATGGAATAAGCCGCCGTGAATCTATCTACGAATTGTTAAAAGAACAGACTACTGTAAATGTAAAGGATTTATCACAAAAATTTGGTGTGTCTGATATGACTATCAGAAGAGACTTACATATAATGGAAGAACAGGGAATACTTATTACTCATTATGGAGGTGCTACTATCAGGCATCCAAGCTCAGTTATACACACTTTTGACATGCGAAAAGAAAGCTTTTTCGAAGCTAAAGCCGCAATTGCCCGCCGCGCTGTAGAATTTATCAAAGAAAACGATGTAATTTATCTAGATCCAAGTACCACAGTATTGCTTATGACTAGATATCTTCCACCTTTGCATCACACCGTTGTAACAAGCTCATTGGCTGTAATGCATGAGTGTTCTCACAATCCATATGTCACATTATACATAGCTCCTGGTAAATATCAGGACTCAAACGGCGGTCCTATGGATATGGATACTATGACATATCTTTCAAATTTTCATTTTAATTCTGCATTTCTAGGAACAGGCTTTATAGATACAGATTATGGTGTGACCAGCACAGAAATGGATTGTTCAATAAAACAGGTAGTTATGAGAAATTCTGAGCAAAATATTCTTCTTGTTGACCACTCAAAATTCGGGCAACATACCATGAAAAAGTTCGGAGATATCAAAGACTTTAATACTATTATCACAGACTCTGATATCTCCGATGAGGATCAATATAATATATTAAAAGAAAAGGTAAATCTAAACATAACACAATTTTAAGCTGTTTACTGATAGATTCTTCTGTTTGGAACAGACTAATCATAAGGTCATTTTGCGCTTTGCCAATAATCGGATCAAAATGTTCACGAACAATCTCTGTTGCCATGTGAGACATTTTAGAAATGCCCTTAAAATCATTAGTAAAGAGTTCTATAAATTTCATTTATTCTACCAATCCTTTACTTCAGAAGCATTAAATACAAGTTTAGCATCTATAGATTCCGCGCCATTAACATAATGGCTGAAGTTTCTCAGCTGTTTTGCCAATCCTGCTTCCTCCAGAAGTTGCAAAGGCCATGACTTTCTTGCCTGTCCAATTGTACCCATGGCAGAATGTATTTACAACATATCCCCCCCCCAGAAATTTTTAGAACAATCCCAAGAATTTCTTTTTATAGGGCTCTGAACTTACTGATTGTACTGTGTATCCCGTTTCTCCAATAGCAGCTACAAGCATATTCTCGTCAGGTATTTGTTCTGTAATAAATGAGCTTTCTCCATTAGAGTGATTAGTACTTCCTCTATTTCTTTAATCTCCATGTTTATTATATCGCCAATAGTTAGTTTTGTCTAACCCATATTTCTATAAAAAGAGCTTCTTAATAGAAGCCCTTAGTGCCTTTAATTCCTCCTATTTTGCATATCGTTTCTTAAAAAATTCAACTAGCAACAAATACACTCTTCCAACGATAATTAAGAAAACTAAAAGAGCTAGAATCCACCAAACTGTACCCATAAATGGAAGCTCATTTGTAAATCCTATGGCGCCAGCCTTACTTCCCCAGTTCAGGAAGAAATAAGGGTAATTAATGCCTTCAGCAAACTGCCATCCCTGCACATATCCTATTCCTGCATAAATTGCATAGAGAATTGGTGGAATGATTACGTAGAAAACATTTTTCTTTTTGATGTCAAATACATCACTAAGTACAAAGGAATGTACCCAAAAGTGCAGATACTATCACAACTGCTTTTAAAATAAAGCTGGCTGTTCTTCTTGTTGCTGATAAATTACTCATAAAAATAACCTCTTAACTATTACCAATTGTGCGCAATTGAATTGTATCTCACTAGTTGTAAAAGTCAAGCGGTATTTATTTTTAAATTTTTTCCTTCAACGTCAAGAAATGCATGTGATGATATACCAGTAAATACTAAAACACCATCTTGTCTGTTTCATAATATTGTACAGTATGATTGTATGCCATATTGATTCTCCCTCTACATACCTAAATAAGAAATAATTAACCTTTTCTGCACTGAAAAATAGCAATACTCTCAACATTAGATACGGTTACATCATGGTATAACTTCTTTAGTCTCTGTTCTAGAGATGTAATTGTATCAAAAGGTTTAGTGAAGAACCCACTTTTTATATAAAATCGGTTAATCATCTTATCAGTGTGTGTGTTTGAGCCTTCAACATAAAAACATCCTGTAAAAATGCCTCCTGGTTTTAAGACTCTATACGTTTCCCTAAAAGCAGCTTCTTTATCTGGAAAAGCATGGAATCCATTTAGAGAAACCACAGCATCAAATGTATTGTCTTCAAAAGGGAGATTACCCACATCACCTTGTAAGAACGAAATGTTTTTTATTCCCATTTCATCAGCTCGTTGTGAGGCTGATGCCATCATGTTTTCGGAATAATCTAGGCAAGTTATATCGGCATTGGGTAGTGTTTTCCATATTGGCATTGAAAGTACCCCAGTTCCTACAGGTACTTCTAGCAGTTTGCCGTTGAAATCTGCTGGTATCATTTCAAAAGCTCTAGCCTGATATTCCAAAGCGTCTTCTCGGTCCATATTCCATACAAGCTTTGTTACAAACCTACCTATTAACGTGCTACAGGTCATCATTCCATCATAAAAACTATGTGCTTTCCCCAAACTTTTATAAGCACTTTTTATTTCTGTTTTTCTATCTGCCATAGATTCCCCCTGTTAGTTAAATATTCAACCCTAGAAAAGATTGAATTTTACAAATATTTTTATTATTTCCCTAGATGTTGACATGTGCGTATTTGAATGATAATATTTATTTCGTTGCGCGAGACATCACGCATATGCGGAAGTGTCGGAACTGGCAGACGAGCAAGACTAAGGATCTTGTGCTCATTGCGAGCGTGCGGGTTCAAGTCCCGCCTTCCGCATGATTAAGATGATGAGTTTTCATCATCTTTTTTTATGCCATTTTTTATGTCATCGCAATTAGGGCAATCCCCTTTAATTGATTACTATTAATTCCTTTTGTCTCCACTTACATTATATCCCTTTGATACTCATATATAGTTAAATATTATCTGCAATAAATTGGGCGATTTTTCGATTTAGTCTACTTTCTATATTATATAGATTCATTAATGGCTTTTCAAAAATCGAACAAAAAAATTTAATAATTTGTTCGGTTTACAAATGCGCTCCTCGGGTATATTATATACACACAAATGTTCGAGAATATATGTTCTGTTTTAAAAGGAGGTCGCCTATGAATTACAAAATTATAGCCGTAGATTTTGATGGTACTTTATGCTACAGCAACTGGCCTGCACTTGGCGAACCAAATAGGCCTCTTATTGATTATCTAATTAAGGAGCAAGCTGCCGGTAACAAGCTAATACTATGGACTTGCAGAGCAGGACAGGCTTTAAATGATGCTTTGCAATGGTGTAATGAGCAAGGCCTTACTTTTGATGCAATCAATGATAACCTTCCAGAGATAGTGGAGCTCTATGGTAATAATTCTAGAAAGATTACATGTGATATTTATATAGACGATAGGAATGTTTCTTTGGAGGCTTTTGCTATATAATATCTACATGACTAATCATACTTTTGGGGAGGAAAAGAAATGTCCAGATTTGTGGTATTTGATGTTGAAACGCCTAATAGATATAACAATCGTATGAGCGCTATAGGTATCAGTGTCATTGAAGATAACCAAATTGTTGAAGAGTTCTTTTCTTTGGTTAACCCAGAAGCTCGCTTCGATTCTTTCAATATTCAATTAACCGGTATCAATGAAGAAAAAGTGGCAGATGCGCCGACCTTCCCAGAATTATGGGAACAGATTGAACCAATTATGAGCAGTGGAATGCTGGTCGCTCATAATGCTTCTTTTGATATGAATGTTTTAAAGAAATGCTTGCATGACTATGACATTGAATGGAAGCCATATGCTAGATATGTTTGCACTGTCCTTATGGGCAGGCAATTACTTCCAGGCATCAGTCATAAGCTTAATGATTTATGTGATTATTACGGAATATGCTTGAATCACCACCAAGCAGACAGTGATAGTCACGCCTGTGCAGAAATACTTTTACGATACTTCCAAGATGGTGGTGATATTAAAGGTACAATTAGAACTTGCTCATTTAATAAATAACCAACAGATATAGGGATTGATAATGTAATGCGCTCTTCCACTTCTTTAATGTGATTACAACTTAATTATTTATGCTGAAAGCTCCAAAAAGTTAACCCTATACAAAAAGTTCTTGATTATTTCCTCATAACGCTCTGCATCTGCAAGGATGTTACGTGTATGATCTGCACCTTCAAATATGTGCATTTCAGTAAAACCTTTAGTTGCATTTCCTAATTCTCTAGTATCATTTACAGGTACAACGCAGTCGCTGTCGCCCTGAATGAAACATATTGGAACCATGTTACCGCCAAGGCTGTCTTTTGTAAAAATCTTTTTATAAGAAAATCCAAACATAAGCTTGAAAAATATTACAGCTGGATCAAAAAGTACAGGCGATACATGTGCTACCTGCTGAGCAAGCTTGCAAAGAAGAGAATAAAGTGAATTGTAACAGCTGTCAGCAACAACAAAAGAGATATTTGGATGATACTTAAGAGCTGTAAGGGCAGTTACACCTCCAAGACACTCACCGTGTACACCAATTATAATATCATCTCCAAAACGGTTAACAGTATCATTTATTACACTGAGAAGATCCTTACTTTCCTTTATTCCCCACGTTGATGGCGACTTTTTGTTATCACCATGTCCACGAAGATCAAACAGAACACCGTTATATCCCATTTTTCTGAATATGTTAAAGTATTTGATTCCACCAATCCTACAGTAAGTTGATGAATGAATCAGGATAACAAATTTTTTGGATGGAACCTCTGCAGGAATATAGGTTGTATGAAGTTCATATCCATCAAAAGATTTTATTATGTATTCTTCACTTTCCCATTTCTTATAGCCATCAAGAAAATGTCTGCGATTCTCTTTCTGATATGCCTTTTGGGGATCAATGCAATTAACTATTCCCATTGATCTTGCAAGTATCGCACAGATTGAAAGATATAAAACTAATAAGATTGTTATTAAAATTGCCATATTACGTTCTTTTCCTCTAAATTAATAAAAAATATTTCTACGCACAGAAAAAGAATTCTATCATGAAATTTTCAAAATACAACACCAAAATAATCCACCCGTCGCACAAAAAAGTGCCTCCCTTTCGAGAGGCGCATGCTTTGGAGTGTAGTCTTCCAAATGGAAGGCGCTAAACTCATGTATATGTTGAAACACCAAATGTGAAAATTGACATTGCCATTACTAATGTTAATACAGATGCTAAAATTTTCTTTACCATAAACCCACCTCCAAAAGCATTTGCTTTTTCTAACTTGAAATGGATTCTAGCAACCAATTGCAAAGATTCAACAATGGGTGTATATTATTTGTATCGAACAAATTTTCGTTTTAAAGGATGGGAACCATGGAAAAGAACCGAACCTACATAGCAATTGATCTCAAATCCTTCTATGCTTCCTGCGAGCTTCATGACAGGGAGCTCAATCCACTTACAACAAATCTTGTAGTAGCTGATCCTTCTCGAACAGAAAAAACCATCTGCCTTGCAGTAAGTCCATCACTAAAAGCGTATGGAATTTCCGGCAGAGCCAGATTGTTTGAGGTAATTCAAAGGGTAAAAGAGGTAAATACACAGCGCTTAAACGATGCCATCAAATTAGGATGTCTTCCTAAAGATCCCACTACCGGAAAATATCAGTTTACTGGTTCATCTTCTGATGCCATCGAATTAGAGAATAATCCCTCTTTAGAACTTTCATACATTGTCGCTCCACCTAGAATGAAGCGATATGAGGAAATCTCTACAAAGATTTTTTCTATCTATCTACGCTACGTATCAGACGAAGATATCCACGTATATTCTATTGACGAATGCTTTATTGATGTAACCGGATATTTAAATATATATTCCTGCAGTGCTTATAAACTTGCAATGAAAATGATACATGATGTCTTTATAGAAACAGGTATCACTGCCACCGCAGGCATTGGCACCAATATGTACCTTGCCAAAATCGCTATGGATATCGTGGCAAAGCACGTACCTGCAGATGACCATGGCGTTAGAATTGCAGAGCTTAATGAAAAAACATATCGTGAACTTCTATGGTGTCATCGACCTTTGACAGACTTTTGGCGCGTAGGTGCAGGCATTACTAAACGACTTGCCAAGCTTGGAATATACACCATGGGTGATATTGCCAAAATGAGCGTAGTTAATGAAGACTTACTATACCGCGAACTTGGTATAAATGCAGAGCTTCTTATTGATCATGCTTGGGGCTGGGAGCCTACAGAGATTTCTACTATTAAAAGCTACAAGCCTCAAACAAACAGCATTTCCAGCGGTCAAGTCCTTATGGAACCATATCCTGCCGATAAAGCCAGATTGATTGTAAAAGAAATGACAGAGCTTCTGGTCTTAGACCTTGTTAGAAAAAATCTGGTCACGAAAAAGATAGAGCTAACAATTGGCTATGATAGAGAAAGCCTCGAATATAACCATAAGGGTAAAAGTATTAATGATTCCACCTTCATCATTGCTGGAACCAAGAAAAGATACTCCGGAAAGGTCACTACAGATCACTTTGGTCGACCTCTACCTTATCATGCCCATGGAACGGGTAACCTTGATAGATGGACTAGCTCAACATCTCGCATAATGGATGTCATGGTAGACCTTTATGATGAAATAATAAATCCAGATCTTTTGATTAGGAGAATCAACGTAGTAGCTTGTAATCTGATTCCTGCTACGGAAATCCCTGATGATGCGCCTTTCCAAATGGATTTATTTACAGATTATGCTGCATTGGAAAAAGAAAAAGAAGTGGAAATTGCAGCTGACGAAAAGGAAAGAAAGCTTCAGGAGGCAACGCTTGCCATTCATGATAAATTTGGCAAAAATGCCGTTTTAAAAGGTATGAACCTTCAGGATGGTGCCATGACAATGAAACGAAATAAACAAGTTGGTGGCCACTCTTCGGGTGAATAGTCAGGAGGAACCGATTTGAATAAAAAAACAAAAAAAAGAGAGCCCGAGGCTCGAAGAATATATGGAGATATAATAGATATGCCACATCACCAGTCAAAGACTCATCCACACATGAGTCTTTATGACAGGGCAGCCCAGTTTGCGCCTTTTGCAGCGCTTACCGGCTATGAAGATATGATAAATGAAGAAATCAATCAAACAAATAGACCATAGCTAATCCGATGCGCCCATGTCTTACTAGCACTACAGCTGAATTTTTAATTCCTTACAAAGTGCTTCAAATCTTTTTTGTTCCTTTTCCTTTACAGGTTTTGACAAATCCTTAAAACAATGATCAATAACATCCGCATCCTTTAATATCTCATCCATCGGTGAATCCACCACTAATTTATCGTCATGATGATAGATAGCTGAACATATTGCATCTGTTTCTTCCATTGTTGTAAGATCTAGCTTCTCCAGGATGTTTCTTGCCATCCCCGCACCTTGATGAGCATGATCTTCATAAGTACCATTTTTATAAGCATACAAATCATGAAGCATACCTGCCATGGCCGACAGCTCTGAATCTATCCCCCTTCTCTTCGCAAGTATAGTAGCTACAAGCGATACTCCATAAAGATGTGCGGTAGCACTTATCTTCTTTTCTTCATCCTGCAACAAGCTTAACTCAGCGTCAACATAGGAACGCAGTTCCTTTAATCTACTCATAACTCTTTCCCCCTGTTATGAATATTTACGACACACTAATAACTATATGTTGATTATATATAATACTCATTTTAACTTCAACACTCTTTATTTCAAAGAAAGGTGACAAAGAGAAAAATAAATGAGATATTTTGTAAAATATAGTTGACATTTTGTCATTAAGGTATTATTATACAATTATCAGCTGACAAGAAACATTTTAACAAAACAAAATTTATGAATTAGGCAAAGTCCTAATAGATGGAGGGTAATATGGACGCAAGAAGTTTAGGAGCAACAGTTGGAGCAGTTTTAGTTTTTTTAGCAATATTCGCATCTTTTTTATTTGCAAGTAAATACAAATCAAAGTCAGAGCATTACGATGAACGACAAATGGCAGTCAGAGGAAAAGGCTATCAGTACTCAACAATGACTATGCTCATCATGCTTTTCCTTTACGGTGGATTATATGGATTCCTTAAAGATATTGTTTCACCACAGTTTGCAGTATTCACTATCGGTTTTATAGGCGTTGTTGTTTACTCAATCTATTGCATTATCAACGATGCCTATTTACAGGTAGGTCAGAATCCAAAAAAATGGATCTTTATAATTATCTTTGTAATTGCTGCTAACCTCTACTGTGCTTTACATTCATCTGAAAGAGGTTTAACAGCCGATGGATTTGCTACTGGCGTAGCGCTTAACATCTTGATTGTAGTAAGCTTTGCTGCAGTTCTTGTCACTATGTTAATTAAATCTGCACTGGACAAGAGAGGTGATTCAAATGAAGAATCTTAAAATGAAGGCGGCTCGAGCTGGCAAAGATCTGTCCCAACAGCAATTGGCTGAAATTTGCCAAGTATCTCGTCAAACAATAAATGCTATCGAAAAAGGAGATTATAATCCAACTATCAGCCTATGTATCGCTATTTGCAAAGCTTTAGATTCAACTTTAAATGATTTGTTTTGGGAATAAATGTATTTCGAAACAAAAAACAAGGGAAGCAATCAATTGACTGCTTCCCTTATATTTTTATTATTATGACTCTAAAAATGCGGAAAAAATATCAACTCCCGCTGCCATTTTTTTCAATTGCGTGAGATTATCACGCATATATTTTTCCAATTGCTGAATCTCAATATCAGCAAATCCCTGATTCCTAATAATTTTGCACTTTGGAATAGAACCTTCAGCCTCTCTAACGCCGTCAGAAAATGTAACAAACGCATACTTCTCTCCATTCTCATTCTGACAGACAGCCGAAACGTTCATATCAAGCTCTCCCTTGTTATTGTTTTTCTCAATAGCCTCCAGAGCTTTTCTTATATCTGAATTATTAGTATCAAAATTTTCCCCCATATTTTGACCTCATAAGCATTATTAACATAATGCGAATTCAATATGTGTTCTATTATCAACAAATGGAACAACTACATCTTTAGTTGCTTCTTTATACTCTTCATTTGATTTTAAATTCTTCAGAGCTTCCTCATTTTCAAAAACGATTTCAACGAAAATATCTGCATTTGATGTTGTAAGGCAGTCCGCATAAACATCCAAACTACGCATGCCATCAATCTGTCCATTTAATGCTTCAAGTCTGGTCTTCATATTACTCTTTATTGTCTCCAGATTTGGTCCAAAGCATTTGTCCTGAAGGCTCATTACTATAACTTGCTTAACCATTGGTACTACTCTCTTCCTAAAATTAAACTAACGAATAGTTTACCACTAACCTTTCATTTTACGCAATTAGTAAAATGTTAGATTTATCTATCAATTAAGCAGTTTTTTTGTGCCAATTATTTACGTCTAAAACTCATCTACTACCTTAAGATCGGCCCTAGCCATAATCAAATAACCATGTTCATTATCAAACACTTCTATTATATTTCCGTTGTCATGCTTAACTTTATAATTTTTATTGTTGCAAACATTCTTTACAACGACTCCGTCAGCCCATTTATCATAGCTTTTTGCTTTTGATTGTATCTTAGTAGGCATAGGCATGGGTTCTGTTTTTGACTCGGATTTTGATTCTGTTTGTGAAGAACTAGTAGGTTCTTGTAAATCAAATAATGATAGTTGTTTGTATTCAGGTTCTTCTTTTTGCTTGCGCTTAGCCCGGTCCTTCTCTTCAACACTATCCGTCTCTGCATCATAAGTCAAAGTAACAGTCCTGTCATCAAGTTCAAGCTTAAGTTCACCTTCATCAAAGGAATTCTTTATGATTTTGGCACCTGTATAGTAATCATTGTAATATCCATTAATAGCATTATATGCCTTTTGCTTAATTAGATATTCCTCCTTAGAGTCAGCACCCTGACGCATTTGGAATTCCTCGATTACCTTTCCCTGATTATCGCATGATAAACTAATCTCTCTAGTTTTCGTCTGAAGACTAATAGATGGCTCACTTCCCCCAAGGTTGTCCTCAAGAACTTCAAACTCTTCTGGAAAGGCATCCATGTAGTTCGCTATTCTACTTCTTTTTGCTGTTGCTCCTAACCCCTTATTCATCCCGCTTCTCCTTTTATTACAAACTCATATTCATACCATTCGCCTGCAACCTTCTGAAAGCCTAGTGATTGGGCCATGCGTAAACTCTGTGTATTAAATGAATAAATCTTGGCTTTTACCTTCTCCATTCCCTTTTCTCTTGCAAGTTCAATCATATTTGCAATACATTGTCTTCCAATATGTTGGTTCTGATACTCCTTGCATATTACTATTGCCAGTTCGCCGTTATCGCAAAGAGATACATCTCCAACCAATGTTCCATCATAATTTATATAATAACAGTTTCCATGGGCATCAAGATAATCATACATAGCATGTAGTCTATTAAGGTCATATACACAATCAATATTATCTACTTGCTTACATACATCTGGATCCTGATACCAATGTAGCGATACTTCATCGTTCCTGTAATATGGAACTAAAGATATATTTTCATCTATTATTCTTGTATGACATTCTGCCATGGTATTTCTAAGATAACGAATAACCTCAACTGGATATTCGCCAGCTGCTGTTTCACCGGTAACCATTAAAGATTTTGCCCCATCCAATGCTGCATTATAAATATCACTTACTTCTGCTCTTGTAGGAACTTTACTATGTTCCATCGATGAGAGCATCTGAGTTACGACCATAAACGGCTTCTTATAGTTATTACAAATATGCGAAATCTGTTTTTGTATTCTTGGTAGCTCCCATAGTGACATACAATTTCCCAAATCACCACGAGCAATTACTATTTCATCACATGCATCCATAAAAGATTCAAGCGACTTTACGCCATCCATATTTTCAATCTTAGCGTATATCTTAATATTCTTACCACCGCAGTTTTCAAGTGTGTACCTAACATCCATTAAGTCATCTCGACTTCGTACAAAAGGCTGCATCACTCCAGTTATCCCTAACTCTTGGGCAATACTAATATTTTCAATATCCTTTTCAGTCATTGCAGGCATGTTGATTGTTGTACCAACCAGCAATATGCTCTTTTTTGAAGATAAGACGCCCCCTCTTTTTACAACAGCAACCGCATAGTTATCTGTTACTTCTTTAACATTAACCAGAATCTTTCCATCATCTAACAGAATATCCATTCCATTTTTAATGCTTTCCAGGATTATTGGTTCAATAGGGATTCCTCCGCTTCCAAGTTTGACATCCTGTCCTTCATTTAAGGATATAGGCTTTTTTATTTCGCCTATTCTAAGCTCTGGTCCCTGCATGTCTATCAGTATCTTTGCATCAATACCAACTTTTGCTGCAGCTCTTTTGATTGTCTCAATCTGCTCCTTACAGTCTCTTAACATAACATGAGATAAATTTATTCTTATGCCTGTCATTCCCTCACGAAACATGGCCTCTAAGATTTTTTCATCTGAACAACTAGGCCCCAGCGTCCCAAATACATCTATCATTGTTACTTACCCCTAATCTTTTCCCCCTCATTTTTACTAATAATATCACAATTAGTAGGTAATTTTATGAAATCGGAGTAGCGAGACTTGAACTCGCGACTTCCGCGTCCCGAACGCGGCGCTCTACCAACTGAGCCACACCCCGAATTATTACATACGAGTATTATCTCACTTTGATGATTCGTAATCTACTGTTTTATTTGACGGCCTTTATAAAAGTGTGTATTATTACGTTGATTGTGTATTGATTTCTGATAATTCGACAAATCTTATCTTTGTATCTAACAGCTGACTTTATCTCCTTCAGCAAAAATATAAGAGCGACAGAAAGATTTCATCTGTCGCTCTTATTTATTTAACTTATTTAATTATTTTTATTAAACATGGCCTTTTCGAGCTCAGCCATATCTACGTCTCTTTGACTAAAATTTGTAAATCCAGGCTTGCCCTTTTGTTGGCTAGACTGAGTAGTTGTCTTAGGTGATGTTCCCTGTTCAATCATTCTACAGAAATAACCAACCTTATCGTCAATTGGTTCCATTGTAGTATTGTCAAGTCGCTGTTTAAATGCAGGAATAATCTGCATCATATAATAAGCATCTTTATTATTTCGCTTTGCGCAATTATAAATTCTGGAAATCTCCTCATCGTTAAACTCAATTTGTGAAGCTGTAAAGAACATTTTTAGCTGATCAACCATCGGATCATTTACTTTTTCTTCTATAACTTCAACAACTTTAGCATCAATGTAGTTCTTCTCTGCTATATCAAATCTATAACCTACATGTTTTCCATCAACATATCTTGCTTCATATGTAAATGTAAAATCACATTCATCAACAGAATTAATGCTTTCCATCGCAGGACGTAAAACTCTTCGCTCGATTTCCGCTTTCTTATATGCTTCAGGTATCGAAAACTGATGCTTTAACTCCTCTACTGACAAATCAAAGATACCAGGTGTAGCTGTAGGATATTCCTTATATCTCTTCATATTTTCCAGATACCAATATAAAGCTATAGTATACTTACCCTGCAACTGAGTTGTTACTTCTAATTTTCCGTATGCACCATGCACCAACTGTGAACATAATGCAAGATCTTTGAAGAAATCAGAAGGTGCAAATTCTATATAAGAATTGTTCTTATCCTTCTTATTATGATATCTAAGGATGTTGAACCATGGTACAATTATATCGTCTTCCCCATCTGGTCCTAATTCTTCAAAGGTCAATAGTCTTTCCTTTAATTTATCCGTACCTTTTTTAAATGTATTATAAATTGTGTTGGAATTCTTATATCTAGAATACTTTACAAAACTTGATGGCTCTATTCTATAAGTTGTATTCTCTGGAAAAGAGGACATCGCGCCAAGAATCGCATCAAAAACAACATTTTCATCAGCTGTAAATTCCATCTTACAATGCATAATTAACGCATCTGTACGATAGGCAATACCGATTCCACCCTTTTTCAAAGGATGTTTGTTATCTTGAAGCGCCAACAACTTAAGAAGTGTCTCATGAGAGTTATCATTAAATGTAGCAACAAGATTATCTATAGATATAGCTTCCTTAATAAATTGTTTAATCTTAGCTTCATCCTCTGAAATAACAGCCAGCCCTGTTTCAGAATCTATCACTTCAATATCTGTATCATCTGTATCAATAACTCTTCCATGACTTGTGCCAACCATTTGATGTTCTATTTGACCAAGATTGCTAGCCAAAGGAAATTCGCCATCGATAAACTTTCCAGTTACTGGATCGACTTCTCTATATTCTCCGTTTTCGTCTCGTTTTCTTATTGCCATTTTACTCTCCCTAATTGTTGTGGCATGTTTTTCATTTGCCACGTCACAATTATACTTAATATTGGAACCTCAGGCAATAACTTTTATTTCTACTCATCAATTTGTCAGCTCATGGCAACTCATTATTCTGCCACTTTTACTCATCAATTTGCCATCACATATGGCATCTCTAGTATCTTCTCGCAACAAATGCCCAATTTAAGCCATTTATAGCATGTGGCATTTTGATGAATAAAATAACAATATCCACTCATCAATCTGCCACATCTACTCATTAATTTGCCATATTCATTCATTTTATTTACTCATCATTTTGCCATAAGTGGCAGCGCATTAATTTGCCACTCTTTTATAATTCCAATTAAAAACAGCGAATTTACGCTAATTATGCACTCATCATTTTGCCATCTAGAACTTATTTTACATGTTTTTTTCTTCTCATCAATTTGTCATATTATGGCATGCGCTTTGTTTGCCACAAATAACTCATCAATCTGCCATTTGCTCATTAATTTGCCACCCTTTTCTAATCAATATGTCCAGCATTTCTCATTAATCTGCCATTATTTACTCGTTTTTTTGCCATCACAAAAGTCCTACATGTCTTGATTTTAAAGGATTTTTTCAACATCTCCTATACATTCTATACATTACTTTACATTTACTATACTCTTTCTCGACAGATAAAAAAAATAGGAAACCCTAAATTGGATTTCCTACATTCTATTCCTATGCATTTCTTTTTCTTGAAAGAGCATATAAGATAAATTTTCCTTGTTTAAGTGGAATCTCACTTGCTGTATCTGCAATTGCAATTGAAAGATCTTCTGGAATCAAAACATTTCTTCTTTCGTTATTTGCTTTTAACTTTAAAAAAGTTTCAGCAAGCTCTTCATCCACATTTCCTTTTTTTACTTCTTCAATTTCATCAGCCATTACTTCACCAAAGATATCTTGTATTGGTTTTTTCTGAGCAGCGGCCTGCTTTATTAAAAACTTATTATCTTCTGCGGTAAGCATTATACTCTTTGATATTTTATTACCTGTATATTTAGCAAGGTTCTCAGAGATAGCTGGTTTTGTCATTCTTGACGATTTTGACGAAATAGTAGAAACTGACGGAATTGGTTTTTCTACCTTTTCTGCTTTTTCTATAGTTTCTGTCGAATCTGTCTTTTCTGGTGATTCTACATTTTCTGTAGTTTTTGAAGTCTCAATTTTTTCTGGAGCCTGTTCGATCTTTTCATCCTGAATTTTTTCTTCCTTAGTTTCAGGTACTGGTTCTACTACTGGCTCTTCTTTTGTTATTTTAATAACGGGTTCAATTATTGGCTCAACTTTAGGTTCTTCTACTTCAACTTTAGTGACAGCTGGAGCTGGTGTTTCTTCAATAATTTGCTTTTTAATAGGGGTACTTTTAGTAACGGCTGGTTTAACAGCAACAGGTTCTTCGTTTAAAACGGCTTCTGTGCCACGATTTTTGGCATTTCCGGCGTTTGCTTTACGAAGCAGATCTCTTTTACTCATATTATGCATCCTCCCCTATTTTTTCGAGCATTTGCTCAACAATTGCATAAATTTCTCTACCTGTCTTTGATGATTTTTCTGTTCTACATACTGCTGTGTGAAGTGTTTTGGCTTCTGAAACTCTGATAGCAGAGCTTACAGTTGCTATAAATGGATTATTATCCTTTTCCTCACTGGATTGCTCTAATGTCTCTAGTGCCATCTGTCCAAGCGCTGTTTGCTTGTTATATTCGTTTAAAACGTATCCTATGAGTTTAGCGTGGCTTTTCTTATTTCTTCCGTTTGTGAGTCGATTTAGCTCGTTTTCAGTGGTTACAACGGCATCTAATGAGCTCTCATCTACTCTTGTAGGAATTACAATGTAATCTGCTGCTATATAAAGCATTTCCTGAAGGATATTTCTTGATGGTGCTGGATCTATAAATACATAGTCGTATGTATCCTTCGCAAAATCTAATACATCAGCCAGGAGATATTCATCTTCTTCGGCTCTGTCAAAAATGTTATCTGCTCTCGCAAGTTTTGGTGAAGCAATAATAATGTCGAATAAATCGTTATGCTGCACTGCATCCATGATGGGAACATCGCCTTGGAGGACATCCAAAATGCTTGGAGCTTCTGTATCTGCACCACAATTCTTTGAAATTGAGAGCTGCTGATCTAAATCTATAACTAAAACTTTATCTTTTCCATACATATTACCGAATACTGTTGCGGCTTCTAAAGTAAGGCTGGACTTGCCACAGCCGCCTTTTGCTGTAATAAATGCGAATACTTTCATCGTTAATTTTCTCCTTTTTAATACAGTATTTATTATATTCATTTTTTATATTCAAAGCAACTAAAATATTATAAGAATTAATTATATTTTTATTCTTTTTAACATTTACAATATCTTTTACACTTTTGACATTTTAATTTCCTTTAATACTTTCAATATCTTATACATTTAAAATGTCATATATCTCTTTAATCTTTACAATCCTTAAAACATCTATAGTGCTATTGGCATCAAAAACATAAGAGACATTTGTTTGAATAACAACATCATAGATATCTTTAATTTAAAAAACATTTACAATAAACAAGACATTATAGACACATATAATACTATAATCATCATAAATGCTCAAGATATCTATAACATCTATAGCACCCTAAACATACAAGATGTTAAAAATATCAACAACATCTATAATGACAAAAACAAAAAAAATATAGAAATTGATAAATGAGACGAATGTATCTAAAATGACGAAATGCTTTAGAATGAAAAAGGTGTATAAAATGACGAAAGTGACGACGGAGCGGTAGTTGGGAGAAAAATGCCCCAGATGGCAGATTGATGAGTAGATAATAAACAGAATATTCACACACTAAACACAATTGCGTAACAAATGAATAGAACCTTGCAAGAATCAAAATGGCGTGCAGGAGTCTAAAAAGGCCCAATTTACAACAAAAAGAAGCTGCTGGGTAGAATAAAAGCAAATTACAATATAAAAGAATGATTATGAAGATCTCCAGAACAGGATATTGGGAAGTTGATACGTATAATCACGAAAATTTTTATAAATAAAAATCATAATAACAAGTTGATAAAAGAATCAACAAGGATAAAAACATGACAAATTGCACATGCTTATATAATAAATAATCATATCATTATAGAAATAAAAAATACGTGAAAAAAGCAGGGAATTTATGGGTTAAACAACATACAAATAGTAAATTAATAGATATAAATTAGAAGCAGAACGAATTGATTCAAGAATCAACAAACCAAAAAAGGATATAAAAAATAGTTCTTCACCTAGAATTCACATAGAAAACAAATCACGAACAATTTAGAAATGTAATATGTACATATCGCAAGAGCGATAGAAAACTTTTTCATATATCATTCTCCCTGGGAAAGGCTGCTGGCGGGCAGTCTTTCCTTATGTAATAAATCAATGTAATAAAAAAATTAATATGATAAAATTTCAAATATCGATTCGCGAGTTAATGTTTGGAGTGTAAAAAATTTGATGCAATATTTCTAGATATTGCAATGCCGGAATTTGATGGACTGAATTTGGGGATGTGGCTAAGTGAAAAGTGCTCAGAAACATATATTGTGTATGTTTCAAGCAGAAATGAGCTTGTGTACAGGACGTTCAGAACACGTCCTTTTTCTTTCCTCAGAAAAAGTCATCTGGACAAGGAACTATCTGATATAGTAGGAGATCTATGCAAACAGCTGCAGAAAGATACATTAGAGGATGATTATTTTGAAATTAAGCTTGATAATAATGAGATATTTAGATTTCATGCATCAAACATTTTCTATATAGAAGTTATAGGTAAAAATTGTCATGTAGTAGGAACACAGGGAATACATGTCACAAAGTGAAGGCTTTCATCCTATATAGATATACTCCAAGACTATGGATTTATCCAAATATATAAGAGTTACCTTGTGAATTATAAATACATATTTCAAATAAGGGCCAACGAAGTAGTAATGGACGACGGAACAATCTTACCCCTTAGTAAGTATCGTGTGAAAGAAGTAAAAGAGAAATTTATAGTATTCTTGCTAAAACACTTACAGCATATATGCCTATTGAGGGACATATGGTATACCTTGCTGCAATCATAGTAGAGATCATTATGGTAATATACATTTATGACTTAAAATTTGATGATGAATGCATCTTGAATGTTAGAGAGTCAGGTGACTTGTCGATAACATGTTTACTCATGTTTTTTGTCACTGTGTCAGAGATGACAGTAGTTATGCAGGATTTCCGTCACAATATGGTGATGGGCGACAGGGATGGTGAATTATCACACTTTTTATAATGATTGAGATAGTTATATACACAATGATCTCGTTTTTGTCGAAAAATACTCTAAGAAGATGTACATTACTATGGTAGAAGAGAAAAAAATCCATTCGGAAGAACTAAAAGAGCTTCATAAACTAAATCATGAACTCAGGAACAAGGTGTTCTACATGAAAGAGATGCTGGATTCAAAGAATTATGACAAGCTTGAAGGAAAGACAAAAGAGACAGTTGGATATGATGTAACATTCACTATTACTAACTCAGGTGATGTTAAGGGCTCTGATGTAGCACAGATTTATCTAGGCGCTCCAGTAAGCAGAGATGGCATCGACGAGGGTGTTCAGTTTGTTAAGTATCAGCTCGCTGGTTTCCAGAGAGTAGAAGATCTTGAGCCAGGTGAGAGCAGAGAGGTTACAATTCACGTAAGTGAGCGTACAATTTATGTAGCAGAGGCAGAGGATGAACTGGTTCTCAGCGAGACTGTAAATATTAGTACAGAAAGTGAGCCTGAGCCAACACCTACACCAGAGGCAACACAAACTCCAACACCTGCAGAAGCACACAAACAGCAGGTAGAGAAGGTTGTTAAGACAGTACAGTATGTAGTTAAGCAGGTATGTTGCTTAATCAAGACTGTTTGCGATTATATGAAAGGTTTGTGGGGTTAATATTTAAATAAATTGATGGTTTCCTGTATTTTTGCAGGAGACCATCTTTTTTTATAAAATTTTTTATTTTGCTATTAATTAATATTTAAATGTGTCGATATAAGATATGAAGACTAGGCATATGGATGTGAGAAGGTCTTTATATGACAACGATAATAATACAAGGAGGTATAGATTATGGTTGGTATTGGCGGATTGGGTAACACATTAAACCGGTATGGTTCAATTGTTAAGAGAGCCCAGAAAAACGAAAAAACTCAGGATGCTAAAGAAACAAGTAAGGCTCCTGAAACGAAAATTAATGACAGTGAGAGCAAGTTATCTGCAAAGGCACAGGAATATCTGAAGAAGCTTCGCGAGAAATATAAGGACTACGATTTTATTATTGCTAATGAAGATGATGATAAAGATGGCTTAGCAAGTGCTAGTGATAAAGAGTATTCTGTTATGATTTCCAGCGATGAAATCGAAAAAATGGTAAATGATGAGGAATATTCTAATAAGATACTTGGCCAGATGGAGTCAGCTATAGACTCATCAAAGAAGCTTAGCGATGAATTTGGTTATATTAAGCAGATGACAATAGATATATTAGGGGATGGCAATATTAAATTCCTTGCAGAATTGGTTTCTGGTAAGAAGATAGAAGCTGAATCTGAGGATGACATGAGAAGTCAGCTTAATGAAATTGATTGGGAAAAATTTGCGGCGGAAGTTGGTAATTCTGGAACAAAAATAGATTATTCTGTATAGCATTACAATTAGGTGACCTATGAGAATATCTGAAATCACGACGGCTAACAAACCATATATTCGCATAGTTAAGGGTAAGAAGAAGATAGATATTCCGATTACCCCTAAGTTAGTTGCGCTTCCGATGGGAAAAAGCAATTATCGTGATTGTGGTTATGTGGGGTGCGAAAATATCAGAGTCAACTTCAAAGGAAAAGTCGTAAAGATTAATTGGACTTTTAACCATAATAAAATGACATTGTTCTGCTCTAGCGGTCACAAGGCGTATAGTTGGAGTAATGTAAAGGTTGCAACGTTCACAGATGCCCGTGGTAAGAAACAGAATTTAATAGTGTGCAAGCGAGCGTTTGGGGATGAGACTGAACGCAGAAGATACAAGAGATACCCACTTGTAAAATATATCGTTATTTCACAGGGAGATAATATGTATGAAGCTACCACCGCAGATATGTCTTTCGGTGGTCTTGGTATTCTTTCCAAAAGGAGGATTAATATCATTCCTAGTGAACCAATAAATGTTGATTTTGGGGATGTAAAAATCAGAGCTCGTTTAGTACGAACTGTTTTCAAGGAAGATGGCAGCGAATTGTTTGGGTGCTCGGTTTCAAAGGTTTATAAGTACGAAATGGCCAAGTTAATAACTCATGATGAGGCTGAAGCAAACAGAGCAAAAGAAGAAGCTGCCAAAGCCAAGAAAATAGCCAAAGAGACTGATTCTGGATGGAATGAAGGTAGAATTTCTAGATGGCATTAGATTAACGCAATAGTCAATATCGTCAAAAAAGTTATAAAAGTCAAAATATATAAGGAGGCGGTTCGTAATCCGCCTCCTATTATTTTGTTTATTGATTCTTTTCTTCAGAAATTTCACCAGCAAGCAGATAAATCAATGGTGAATTCCAATAGATTGTAATTTCATTCGTTGAGTAACTCTGTGAGTTATCTGCGTAGCATTTAGCGCTAGGAGTATCCTTTAATACGTTTTGCACATATGGATCATCCAGGCCACTGTTTGGTCCACCCACAATCATTCCAGGAACAGTCTTTTCGGTGGCTTGGGAAGGTCTGTGATGTGGATGTTCAGGTGATAATGTTCCAAATCCTGTCAGGAAACAATATCCAGTTGCATTGTTTCCGAAAAGATAACTTAGCTGTTTATCCACAGTTACCTTGTTATCCCCAAGTATTGTCTTCATCATAAGAAGATATTCACCATTGTTGGCAATAGTAAGATTGCTGCCCCAAGGATAACTTCCTATTATAGAAGAACCATATCCGTACGTATTTGAGTTATTAATTATTTCATCAGCCATTTTCTTGGCTTCGGTCTTTATATTCGAAGTAGAAGTAGCTCCTTTTGATGAAAGATATGCATAGCCGCCATATCCAGCTACACCTTGCCATCCTAAAGAATAGCCATTTGATGGGATTTCTTTTAGCATAGCATCTTCATATGTTTTTTCGCCAGTAGTCTTAAACAACTCTGCATAAGCCCAAAAACGCTCATCAACATCGCAGGTATCTTCATACTCACCTGTAGAAATATCGTCTGGATTCCTATATCCAGTAGTATCTCGTTGAGTTTTATTTAAGTAATCAGCAGCTTTTTTGGCAGCAGCGAGACATTTATCAGCATAAGCTTTATCTGTTTTTGCATATACGCGGGATGCAATAGCCATAACACCTGCAAAATCACCAGTAGCTGTGGTAGAGACAGGCATGATAACAAGCTCCTCAGTTTCATCCTGTGGCATCACTTCTCCAGGGAAATTGCGAGCGGTCACTTTATGGTATACACCGCCATCAGAACGCTGCATTTTAAACAACCAGTCCAATTCGCATTTTGCTTCGTCTAAGACATCGGCAATACCATTTCCGCTTTCAGGAATACCTACATCATCGCCAAATACTTTTGGATATTTTTCATAGGCAAGAAGAATATCAGCTGCGGCGGTTGCACCTGCCACAGAATAACGGCCATAATCACCTGCATCGTGCCAGCCACCTGATACGTCAAATTTCTTGGAAGTATCTTCATATAATACCGCCTTTTCAGTATGACATGCAGGGTGAGCAAAATCTCCTGCTAAATCGTCGGTAAGCTCCTGACCACATCGCTGATAGTAAAGCATTTTTATGGTAGCTTTTAAAGCGTCATCGTAAACAGATTTTGAAATCTTAAATGAAGGCGATACAGCATCTCCTGCTTCTATATGATATGTACCTCCTTCTTTAATAGAAGAGAAGTCAAAAACCGCCTCCTTTTCTCCAGAATCAGGGTCATCCTTTCCACCGCCTATTTTTGCTTCGAATACAGACTTTCCAGTTTTCTCATCTATCAGTTTTGCAGTCTGCTTTAATCCTGAACCTTTTATTGTTGCAGTCTTTAATGCAGATGGAAGATAGCCGATTTGATTGACAGCTATGTCTGGGATTTCAATTTGACCACTTCCGGAAACTTTTCCGGAGGCATCTTCTAAAGTAAGCGAGAATTCATCGAAGTAAATATGATGTTCACTCATGCCAGCATCCATACCCTCAATGATACCCATATTGAAACAAAATCTTGGCGCAGGGTCAGATGTTTCTTCCATATTAAATGTGTATTCATAATGACTCTTCTCTGTACTAAGATTTATTTCCTCTTCATAATATGCATGATAGTCACCGCCGTTGATTTGGAATCGCATTTGAACAGGACGTTCTACATCAGAATAGCCATCAAAAGCTATCTTATACTGACAGCCTTCATCTAAAGCAAAGCCGTCGTGATATAATTGAACACCATAGTCTACAGAACCAAGTTTCTTGATATCCACATCAAGAGCGCCATCGCTATTTACTGAGATTTCACAATCACCATCGAAACAATAGGTGAACCATTGGTCTGTTCCATTACTAAAGTCAGCATTATCCAAAAGATTAATGCCAAGAGCTACAGCTTCTGTTTCATTGGATGTCGTAGGAACATCCTCTTCAATGATAGCTTGCTCTTCAGAAGTTTCTTCGGTAGGTTTAGTTGGCTCTTTTTCCCCACAACCAACTGTACCTATAGCCATAATGACTACCATTGACATAGCAAATAGTGGTTTTAACGTACGTGTTTTCATAGCATTACCCCCATTATTTAATTTACACAATCCTCATACTGTATAGAATACCACATATATATGGGATATCCTAAGATTATTTTGAAATAACAAGAGTAGAAAATGTTAATTGAGTAAACTATTAACACAATTCCAACAATACCATGATTTTAGAAGAATAGATTTACTTTAAAAAAATATAAAAAATCCGTTGACACCAGGCAATTAGGATGATACTATAATCGAGCGCTGAGGGACAGCAAGTCACACAGCACAAACGAAGATTGATAACTGAACAGTGAAACAAACCTTGAATTAATACATTTTCAAAATGAAACATGTATCCTTGAAATTCATTTAGTTTCTAAGACGAAACAAAAACCTTTATTAAAGGGTGAGGATTTTCAAAACTTGATTTTGAAAATCATTGCCTAGTAAGAATCTCTGATTCTTACATATCAAGTAAACAAGTCAGTTTTATACTGATTCGGAATTAAACTTTTAAACATGAGAGTTTGATCCTGGCTCAGGATGAACGCTGGCGGCGTGCTTAACACATGCAAGTCGAACGAAGCAGTTTATCACGATCCCTTC
>NZ_FNDP01000029.1 GCF_900100545.1 Pseudobutyrivibrio sp. 49 | reverse complement strand
CATGACCCTTTCTATCTGTTACATACTTAATAAGCTTCTCTGATACAAGCTCCTTACGTGGGTCTCCCTCTGGAAGCATCTCCTGAAGTGTATCAAGGATGATGTGAATAATCTGAATGTTCTGCTTCTCGTTGTGACCACCGATGTTATATGTCTCAAAAAGCTTACCCTGCTCTTGAACCATATCGATTCCCTTAGCGTGATCCTCTACATATAACCAGTCACGTACGTTCTTTCCATCACCGTATACTGGAAGATCCTTGCCCTGAAGCGCATTGTTGATGATAAGTGGAATGAGCTTCTCTGGGAACTGGTAAGGGCCATAGTTGTTAGAGCAGTTTGTAATGTTTGCAGGGAACTTATATGTATCCATGTAAGCCTTTACAAGCATGTCTGAGCTGGCCTTTGAAGCTGAGTATGGTGAATGTGGATCGTATGGAGTTGTCTCATAGAAGAAGGCGTTGTCATCATCTGGAAGTGATCCATAAACTTCGTCTGTAGAAACGTGAAGGAACTTCTTTCCCTCCTTGAATGAGCCGTCTTCCTGCTCCCAAGCTTCTTTAGCACAGTTAAGCATTACAGCTGTACCAAGTACGTTTGTCTGAACGAATACTTCTGGGTTAACAATTGAACGGTCTACGTGAGACTCTGCTGCGAAATGAACTACACGGTCGATATCGTTCTCCTGGAAGATTTTTCTAATTGCTTCCTTATCGCAGATATCAGCCTTTACAAATGTGTAGTTATCACGGTTCTCGATGTCCTTAAGGTTCTCGAGGTTACCTGCATATGTAAGCTTATCAACGTTGATGATTCTAATCTCGTTGTCATACTTCTTAAACATGTAGTGAATGTAGTTAGAGCCAATGAATCCAGCTCCGCCTGTAACTAAATAAGTTCTCATAATTTTATATTTCCTTTCGTTTTAAACATAGTCCTTTGCTTTCGCAATTAATCTATTATACGCAGAGAATAAACTGCGGATAGATGCTCTTGTAATATTTGAGCTTACGCCAACACCGAATGTTGTGTTGCCGTGACGCTCGTCACGCATTTCAATATATGCTGCAGCCTTTGCACCTGAGCCCTGTCCCTGTGAAAGTGTATGCTCGGTGTAATCGATAAGTGTGAACTCAAGCTCTGGTACACACTGCTTGATTGCAAGCTTAACAGCATCGATAGGTCCGTTTCCTTCTGCCTCTGAATGGAATTTCTCTCCATTGTAGCTGAAGTCAAGAACTGCAACTGTATCGTCAGTCTCTTTGCTATCCTGAATAACAACATATTCAAGAGTAAGTGGCTCCTTGTTCTCAAGATACTGAGACTTGAATGCCTCCATAATGCGCTGTGGTGTAACCTCGCCGCCCTGCTTTTCAGAAATGTACTGAACAACATCGGCAAACTCACGCTGCATCTTCTTAGGAAGCTTGTAGCCGTAAACTGTATCCATAACAAAGGCTACGCCACCCTTTCCAGACTGGCTGTTGATACGAACCACAGGCTCGTACTTACGTCCGATATCTGCTGGATCGATTGGAAGATATGGAACCTCCCAGAACATATTCTGACGATCCTTCATAGCGCGGACGCCCTTATTAATAGCATCCTGGTGTGAACCAGAGAACGCTGTAAACACAAGCTCACCTGCATATGGATGTCTTGCGTCTGTAGGCATTTTTGTAACTCGCTCACATACCTCAACAATTTCCTTGATATCCTCGAGGTAAAGCTCTGGGTTAACACCCTGTGAAAACATATTGTAAGCGATTGTAAGAATATCTACGTTGCCAGTACGCTCGCCGTTTCCAAGAAGTGTTCCCTCTACACGGTCTGCGCCAGCAAGAAGTCCAAGCTCTGTAATAGCAACACCTGTTCCTCTGTCATTATGTGGATGAATAGAAAGGATGATATTATCTCTATCCTTGAAGTGTGTGCTCATCCACTCTATCTGGTCTGCGTAAACATTAGGTGTGTTCATCTCCACTGTTGCAGGGAGATTGAAAATGATTGGTGCAGGAGTAGCTTTATTCCATGTGTCCTGCACTGCTGTACAGATATCAAGTGCAAACTCTACCTCTGTACCTGTAAATGACTCTGGCGAATATTCAAGCTGTAAGTTGCCATCAAATTTATCAAGACGGTCTTTAACCATCTGTGTACCCTTCTTGGCAATCTCAATAATCTCGTCCTTTTCAGCGTTGAAAACAACATCACGCTGAAGTGTGGATGTTGAATTGTAAATGTGGAAAATTACATTTTTGATTCCTTTGATTGCCTCAAATGTACGGTCGATTAATTCTTCTCTACACTGAGAAAGTACCTGAACCTTTACATCATCAGGAATCTTATTTTCAGCAACTAACTGTCTTAAAAAATCAAATTCAATTTGACTGGCTGCGGGAAAGCCTATCTCTATTTCTTTAAAGCCTAGCTTAATTAGGAGGTCGAATAGTTCCATTTTTTCGTCAACCGACATTGGTTCGACGAGAGCCTGATTGCCGTCACGTAGATCAACTGAGCACCAAATTGGAGCCTTGGTAATCTGCTTGTTTGGCCAAGTACGCTCTGGAAACTGTAACACTGGGTTCGCTTTGTAACGCTTGTAGTTCAACATTGTTCTTCCTCCTAAAACTATATAACTTTATTCTCCAAGACCTGCCTCAATAGATGAGACAAGGTCATCAAGAGCCTCCTTTTCATCTGCACCTTCGCAGATTAATTCAATTTCTTCACCCCTCTTAACACATGCTCCGAGTACGCTTAATACCGACTTTGCATTTGCTTCGTAGTTGTTGTTGGTTTTAAATGTAACTTTAGAACCATATTTCATGGCTATCTCGCAAAGTAGTCCCGCTGGGCGTAGGTGAAGTCCCGTCGCATTTCTAATCTTAACTTTTTGTGAAACCATATAAATTCTATTCTCTAAATAATCCCAAAATCCTAATTACAACATTGTGCTGGTGATTAACTCAGCTAATTCTTTTGCATCTGCCTCAATCTCAGCCTGATTCTTTCCCTCGATCATGACACGAACAAGTGGCTCTGTGCCTGATGGGCGGATGAGCACGCGGCCTTCGCCTGCGAACTTCTCCTCAAGCTTCTTGATTGCATCTGCAATCTCAGGATACTCCATGTAGCTTTCCTTCTTGTGGTTTGGCACCTTGGCATTTACAAGTGCCTGAGGTAATACCTCCATGATAGAAGCAAGCTCTGAAAGCGACTTACCTGTCTCAACGATAACCTTGAGAAGGTGAAGTGCTGAAAGTAATCCATCTCCTGTGGTGTTGTCATCTAAGAAGATAACGTGACCACTCTGCTCGCCACCGATGTTATATCCGTTTGCAAGCATGTTCTCTAATACATATCTGTCACCAACCTTTGTGATTTCAAGGTTGATTCCCTGCTCCTTAGCCATAAGTGTGAAGCCAAGGTTTGTCATTACTGTAACAACGCAGGTATCCTTCTTAAGAGTACCATTGTCCTTCATGTGCTTTGCGCAGATTGCCATAATCTGGTCACCGTCAACAAGGCGTCCCTTCTCATCTACTGCAAGCATTCTGTCGGCATCGCCATCAAATGCGAGACCAACCTGAGCATTCTCAGCAACTACACGTGCTCTAAGCTCATCCATGTGAGTACTTCCGCAGTTGCTGTTGATGTTTGTTCCATCTGGATTGTTGTGGAGTGTGATAAGCTCTGCGCCAAGCTCTGAGAGACATGCGACGCTTGTGCGATAAGATGCACCTTCTGCACAGTCTATAACAATCTTTAAACCTGATAAATCAAGTGGAACTGTCTTCTTAAGGAAATCTACATACTCACGACCAAGGTCGAAGCGGTATTCAATCTTTCCAATCTCAGCACCTGTAGGAAGGTTAACTCCCTTCATGTCTGATTCGATAAGGGCCTGAATCTCATCCTCAAGCTCATCTGAAAGCTTAAAGCCATCACCGTTGAAGAACTTGATTCCATTAAACTCCATTGGGTTGTGGCTGGCTGAAATAACAACTCCAGCATCAACCTTATGCTTACGTGTAAGGTAAGCAATAGCAGGTGTTGGTAGAACTCCAACATAAACTGCATTTGCACCAACTGAGCAGATACCTGCCATAAGTGCAGAAGCAAGCATTGTACCTGAAATACGTGTGTCACAGCCAACGATGATTGTAGGCTGGTGGCTTGCTTCCTTAGTAAGTACATAAGCGCCTGCCTGTCCAAGTGCACATGCAAGCTCTATTGTCAGCTCTGAGCCAGCTACTCCTCTGACTCCGTCTGTTCCAAATAATCTTCCCATTATTAATCCTCATTTCTTTTTATCACTGCCTACTGAGACTAATTGTTTGTAGCCTCGATAACTGTAACAGTGACAGATGTATTTTGAATGGTAATACCATCAAAATTATCAAATTGTAATACTGCATTCTGGCCTTCGCCAACACTGAGTCCTGAGCAATCGATGTAGCCCTTAACATTCTCAGCCTTAAGTGCTGCCAAATCCTCCTCCGTACCGAAAATATCTACGGTGATTGCTTTGGCATCAAGTGAAACAGCCAGTCCCTCAGGAACACCCTTCAGCTCGATATTCTCGGCTGGGACACTGATTGTAGACGCTGTCTCGTTAGACATTGTTACATAAATTGCAACCTTCGATGAGGTGCCCTCTGCAAGCTGTACACCATCAGGCAGATAAGATGAAATATCAACTGATGTTGTAAATGAGCCTGTAAGGTTTGACAGATTGATAACTGTTTCTGGAATGGTGATGTTACTAACTTCATTGAGTGCGCTAGGCTCACCAATAATCATTACAGATGATGGATCTGTCTTTATGCTTCCAAGTGTAAGCTCAGGGGAAAGAATTCCGCTTGTCTTAACCACTATGTCTACTGCCTTCGTATTTACGAATGAAACGCTGACGCTTACTGTAGATACTGACATATTGAGCTGTGATGTATCTACTGTCTCGCCCTTTGCATCGTAAAACTTTGGAATAACATTTTCTGTGAAGTTGCTTGTAACACCTGTGATGTTGGCTGAAGCAACTACAGTGTCAATTTTATTCACAATATCCTGTGGACCGGTGACAGTGATAACAGTTGGGCTGCAGGTAACTTCCTCAACTGCAAGCTCCGGTTCAAGGGTGCCATTGGTCTGTGCACTAATGACGAATCTCTCTGTCGTTAAATCCTTAAGGTTAACGTACAGATAATTCTGTCTGCTGGAAATAGTGATGTAGTTTGCGTATGACTTGGCTGCGATTGTAACCGGCACACGCTCGCTATTTTCCAGATTGTTCATATCAGCCACTGCAGAGAAATCTGATGGTGAAAGCTTCTCTATGATAGAACGCTTTGCTGTAACTCTGAAGCTGACTGTATTTACGCCATCCTTAATCTCGTATAGCTTTCCTGCCTGTGTAAGCACATCCTCATTTGTGACTGTAACAACCGAGGTGAATGTTCTTGTCTGCTTAGGGTCGTCGATATTTACAACAACAAGCCAAAGCAGGAACGAGAATATGATTGCTAAAATCTTAATTCCTACATTCTTTGTGAGGGCATTAATTATTTTCTGCTGCATTTATTTGCCCTCCTTTTCAGTTTGTGTGAAAGCCTCTACTGCTTCCTCAGGACTCTGGAGACGTTTGAGCTCTGCAATAAGCTCGTCCTCCTTTACATCGCGAACGATGCGTCCCTCTCTTGCGTAAGAAACAGTACCTGTCTCCTCTGAAACAACAATTGTGAGGGAATCTGAAACTTCACTGATTCCAACTGCCGCTCTGTGTCTGGTTCCAAGGTCCTTTGAGAGAGCCATATTGTCAGACAGTGGCAGGTAGCAGGTAGCCGAAACTACTCTGTCCCCTCGAACGATGACAGCTCCATCGTGAAGCGGAGTGTTCTTTTCAAATATATTGATAAGCAGCTGTCTAGAGACTACTGCATCAATGCCAATACCTGTACGCTCAAACTCAGTGAGCTGCATATCCTTTTCTACCACGATAAGGGCACCTGTCTTAACAGCTCCCATCTCATAGCAGGCGGTAACAAGACCTACGATTGTAGAATCGTCGAATTTCTTTGCACCTGTCTTAAGAATATTCCACGTGAACAGTGATGTTATCTTTCTGCGACCAATCTGCTCAAGTGCACGACGAAGCTCTGGCTGGAACACCACAATAAGCACCGTCACCGCAACTGAAACCAGCTTCTCACCCAACCACAGGATGGTGTTCATCTGGAATATAGCTGCTATAAGGAAGAACAGCATAATAATCAGCACGCCTCGGATAAGCATCCAAACGCGGCTGTTCTTAACCCAGACCAGCAGGTGGTACATAAAGTATGCAATTATGAAAACCTCGATTACATCTGTGATGGAAACATCGGGAATATTTACATTGAAATAATCATCGATGAAGGCATCAACAGCGTTTACAAAATCAACCACCGGATTTCCTTCCTTCTACCCTAAAGGGTTTTATATTTTCTTAACTTCCTTATCCTCTTCTGCAATACGAATCTTTGGAACAGCTGTGACGTAGTAATAATAATCATCATCCTCAAACTGAACCTTCTCGATTCGAGAATAATCCAAATCTAGTACGAAGTAATTCAAAATGAATCCAACTGCAAATACTAGAATATTTCCCAAAATAAGTCCCGGAATCTCACCCTTCTGGCTGGTGAGTAGGTAGCCTGCAAGCATAATGATGAATTCAACAGTAACACCTGCTGCATTAGCAACCATCCAAGACATATTTATGCTGGACTGTCTTAACATGTAAACAACCAAAAACATAGCTGCCATGGCGATAATGAAAAACCAGAACATGCGATTCTTCAGCATCTGCTCCTGAACAAGTGAGAACACTGAAACATCAGAAGTCTCATCCACGATAGCTGTGGTATTATCCTTAATAACATGGAGATAAAAAGCGATAACTGAGCCACAAATAACCGATGTAAGCTCGTTAACATTTGACATTAGGCCTGTGGCCAGTGACATAACATATGGCGCACCAAAGGAATAGCAGATTGGCACTGTAACCATATTAGAAGTGACCTTGCTTCTAAAATAAGCGCAAACAAGGTAACCCACTACCACCAAACCAAGTGCAACCACTGCAACCATTGGTGAAAGGGATACCAAATCTATCAATAATACAATTGTAAGAACGAGCGATACTCCCTGAATAGGGAAAAACGCACAGACGAAAGCGATAATAATGGAAACCCAAATCTGACTGATGTGCTTATTGTGACCGAAATTAGCTCGGATACACATAAGACCAACAAATGCCACCAGGGCGCTCCATATTTTTAAGAAAAGCATTTCTCTCGAAAGTACAAATCTTCGTACATCATCTCGTAATCTAATAAAAGCGTTCATTTAGAATTCCTCTAGTCCTTTTTTATCGTCGTAATCTCTGGCAAGGAGTGGGCGTGTCTGCTGCACTTCTGCCTCGTACATATGATTGAGCTTTGAGTATTTCACTGCAAGCTCCTTGATAAGGCGTTTGCCGCGCTTGTAGCGCTTCGCTGCTCTTGCTCTGGCTGAGTGAACATGAATAATAATGTAGGCTGCGTATACTAACAGCCCTGCCAAAGCTATCATTAATATGTACATTGTTGTGATATTCTCAAGAACGTTGCTAACCAGATATAAAACAATGGCCGCATATATAACACCATAGAAAAGAGTGCCTGCAAGGAAGCCTCCCCATCCATGAAGCGCAATATATTCTTTCTTAGAATAGCGAAGCATAGGCTGATACTCATGACCCATTTCCTTTTCGAAAATGGCCATAGCAGTCATATGCTTGACGCGATCTTCATTTATCATAAACAATTATCCTCTGTCTTCTACACCTAGTAATTCAGAATCAGTATAGCATAAACAGTTTCTAAAAAAAACACCTACCGAGATTACCCGGCAGGTGTAAACATCGATTTAGTTTATTTTAGATAAAGCGCATCTTGTTCTCTTTCTTTGGCTTCTGTACTGGAGGTGGTGGAGCCTGTGGCTTTTCAATAGACTTAGACAAAGCATCAGCTGTCTTATTCTTGCAATTCTCACAGTATTTACCTGTTCTGATAGTTGCCCCACAGATTTCACACTCGATACCAACTGGAGAATCATCGGCAAACTGAAGACGCTCTTCACGGATCCACTGACGAATCTGGTTAGTGGTTACCTCATTAGCATCAGAAATTTCCTGAATGGAAGCACGTGGATTCTCTCTGATATACTCTTTGGTATTCTGGAACTTCTTCTCGATATCAGCGCGGCAAGCCTCACAAATATTTGGGCCACCTAAATAGTTAAACAACCTTCCACATGTTTTACAGTTACGCACATCCATAGATGATACCTCCTAAATTTACTGCATCTCACCAATGCAGATGCTCATGCCATAGACCTGTTCCATTCCCCCTTGCTTAAGCACTTTAGCCACTTCATCCATTGTTGTACCAGTTGTGTAAATATCATCAACTAATAGCACTTTTTTAAATTGTACATCATTTTTCTGCAAACTAAAAGCTTTTAACAGATTTTTCTTTCTTTTTATGGCATTTAACTGTTTCATTGCCTCAGTATCTTTATCTCGTTGCACAATTTTATCAGCCATGGGGATACCTGAAATCTCGCTCAAAGCCCTTGCAAATACCGCTGCCTGATTATATCCTCGACGTTTTTCCTTATATTTATACATAGGCACAGGCACTATTGCCTCGATTCCATTTTTCTTTATCCAGTCTCCATAATAGTAAAGGCCGTGTCTAGCAAAAGTTTTGGCATAGCACCTTCTGTTTCCATATTTAAAACGATACATGGCGGCCTTCATATCCCCAGTGTACTGGTAGATTGCCTTGTTTTGAATAAAGGTTCTTGTGGTGCAAACACAATTTCTACAAAACTCCGCTCTATCATCTGAGATAGGGGTGCCACATTTCATGCAGGCAACAGGTCCAACCAGCTTTACTTTTGAACTGCAGGTAGCGCAAAACCCAATTTCTTTTTCTATTTTTAATAAAACTTTATCACAAGCCACGCATCGTTTTGGATACAATACACCTAACAAGGGGGCTATAATACTCTTTATATGTAAATACATTCAATACTCCTTGAAAAAAACAAATCACTACATATATAATTTAGTAACCAAATAAAAAAGGAATTTTAATATGAAAAAAAGATTTTTAAGTTTGATTTTAATAGCAACCATGGCATTTTCCATGACCGCTTGTGGAAAAAAGACTGCTGAGCAGCCTGCTAATGAGGTAAAAGATGAATCTGAAAATGATTCGTATTGCTATAATATATCAGCCCTTTTATCAGAAGACAATACCTATAATCAGGTTTTACTTCAGGGCTTCACAGATTGTCTTACAGATTATCTTGGAGAGCAGCATTTCAAAATCACTAAAGAAGCTGTTGACGAAGAAAATTCCAGCGACATGCTTGTTGCTCATACCATTTCAAAGTCACCAGATATGATTTTCACAGCTGGTAAATCCACTCTTCTTTCTGCAAAGAAAGGCACAGAGTTTATTCCTATCGTTGCCACAGGCATTGTAGATTTTAAGGGCACACTTCGAATTGCCAGCCTTAATGGTAAATCTTGGGACAAGACTACAGGCACTAATGTTACAGGTGTCAGCAGTAAGCCAAGCATCGTTGATCAGGTTTCACTGATGATAGAGGCTACAAAGGATTTACAGACAGTTGGAATTCTCTTCTCAGCAGATGATACTGATGCCATCTATCAGAATGAGATTTTCGAGGCCTACTTAAATCAGGCAGGCATCCCTTGGAAGGAATATTTGATTCCATCTCCAGTAGAAACTTCTATTAGTAGTGAAGAGGAGCAGAACTCTACAGCCCTTTCAGCCAGCAAGTACGTTGCTTTCTCGGCTAAGCAGGGCATGAATAACGATATTATCTCTCTAGATGACAGCGCAGACCCAGGTCTCAATTCTACTTCATCTACTAGAGTTGCTTTAGTTTCTGAATTCTGGGAGGGAGGAAAGGTCCTTCCTGTTACTGAAGAAGTTTCTGAAGATGAGAGTGCAGAAGCAAAAGATACTACTGACAAATCAACTAAAGATTCAAAGTCTTCTGATGAGGAAGAGGAAATAGTTCCTACTCTTGAAGAGCTTATTTCAGAAGTTTGCAATGAGTGCTCCGCTATTTATATTCCTTATGGAAGCACTCTTTCAAGCGAGATGGAAACTATCGGAAATATTACAACCGCAGCTGGTGTTACTGTAGTTGCTGGTGATACTGAAGTTGGCGAGCATGCTCTCGTTACACTTTTCCAGGATCCTTACACTCTCGGTTATGCAGCTGGAAAGAAGGCTGTTAAGGTCTTCAACGGTGATGAGATTTCATCAATAAAGATTGGTTCAGGCGATGGTGATGACGCCGTTAAGCTTTACAACGGAACAATCGCAGAGAAATTCGAAATGGAATTTCCAAAGTCTTTCAAGGAGCTTAACGAATTCCTTGATACTTATGAATATGGCAGTACTACCACAAGGTACACTGCTTCGGGGGAAGAATAATTTATGATTCTACATGTAATCAAATCCAACATTTATTCCGGTGCGGAAAATGTTGTCTGTCAAATCATCAAAGGACTTTCGGACAAGGAGGAGTTCATTTATATGGCTCCTCACGGTCCTATTGAGGACAAACTCAAATCTATTGGTTTGTACGATTGCTACTACGGCATTGAAAAACTGGATGCAGCATCTATAAAGTCAGCAGTCGATAAATTTCACCCTACAGTGGTTCACGCCCATGATTTCACCGCCAGTGTTCTTTGCGGTCTTGCCCTAAAAGGCAGTGTTCCAATTGTTTCCCACTTACACAACAATCCACCATGGATAAAACAGCTTAATATCAAATCCCTTTCTTATCTTTTTGCCTGCAGATATTTTAACCATATCCTTATGGTTTCAGATGCTGTAAAAGATGAGTACAGATACACTTCAAAGATTAAGTGTCCTATCAGTATTGTAGGGAATCCGTTCTCTGTTGACGGTGTTGTTTCTCAGGTAGATAAGGACACTGATGCTTCTGCCCTTTCAAGCGACATTCTTTTTGTAGGTCGTCTTGTGGAACAGAAGGATCCTCTTCGTTTTGCAGAGATTGCAAATGAGCTTATTAATTCTGGTGACGTTAACACTGCAAGAGTCATCGGTGATGGTGAGCTTTTTGATTCATTGGCTAACTTCGTAAAGGAAAATCATTTGGAAGGAAAGCTTATTTTAGAGGGCTTTAAGAAGAATTCCTATGACTACATGGCTAACACTAAAATCCAGATTATGCCTTCAAAGTGGGAAGGTTTTGGACTTGTAGCTTTGGAAGCTATGTCTTTAGGCCGTCCAGTTCTTGGCACTCAAAACGGAGGTCTGGTGAATATAATCGATAGTAGCTGCGGAAGTGTATGCTCTTCTACTTCAGACTATGTAAATGCCGCCAGAGAATTATTATCTAATCATCAGCTTTACGACAGCAAATCTGAAGGTGCTAAAGCCCGAGCATTAGAATATAATAACATCAGCGAATACTGTGATAAACTTTACAAAATATACGAGGACGTCAGATGACAAAACAAGAATATAAAAGAATTCTCAGATGTGATTATTTAAGATATTCAAAGGATACTTCCCTGGTGGGTCGTATCAAAACATATATGATAAAGCCTGGTTATTGCTGGTGCCATTGGTACAGAAAGTTCTGTTATCTAAACAGCAAACCTTATCTAAAGCCATTGGCTTTTTTGACTAGGCTTCACTTCCATAACATATCCGTGAAATTTGGAATAGACATTCCAAGCCATATTGCGCCTATAGGTGAAGGCTTTTACATTGACCATTTCTCATGCATAGTCGTTCACACCGATGCCATCATCGGAAAGAATGTGACTATCCGTCAGGGCTGCGTTATTGGAACAAACGGACGTGGTGTTCCTATAATTGAAGATGGGGTAGACATTGGGTCTGGCTGCGCCATCATCGGGCCAATAACTGTGGGAGCCGGAGCAATCATTGGAGCGCATTCAGTAGTTACTCATGATGTACCAGCTGGCGCAACAGTTGCTGGTAACCCAGCTCATATTCTACATATCGATTAATTATCTGACAACATTACAAAATCTTGTATGTTTACAGAAATCTTTTTGTATGGTATTATGATAGTAGCTATAAGTATCGATATCTATGTCCCGACTTAGACAAAGGATTGTCGAAGGTTATATTATCAAGGAAGAAAGGAGGGACGTCTCATGGCACGCATAGATGCAGCGTACAACTATTTCATGACCACCTATGGTAGCAACATAGGCTCTCGTTATGAATCCCATAAGAAAAGTGAGTTACGCGACACCTACAATAAAATAGTGAAGGCCAACAAGGACGCTCCTCTGTACAAAATAAAGGATATGGAGGACACTGGGCAATTTGCAATTGACATCAAAGAGCATGCCAATTCTATGTCTATGTCCTGCTCTAAGCTTTCTTCCGCTGGGGACAGCATAGAAGATCTCCTTAAAAAGAAAATCGCTTCATCTTCAGATTCAGAATCAGTAGAAGCCGTATTCGTTGGCGATGATTCTGTTAATGCAGATGATTTCACAATAGACGTTCATTCACTTGCTCAGCCACAGATTAACATGGGCAACTTCCTTCCTGCAGAAGGACATAACTTCGAGGAAGGCCAATATGCCTTTGATTTAGATATTCGTAATCATTCTTACGAGTTCCAGTACAATGTTAACGCTGGCGAGACTAATCAGACTGTACAGCAAAAAATCATCCGCTTGATTAACAGCTCTGATGTTGGTTTGAACGCATCCCTTATAACTGGAAGCAATGGCGATAATGCTATTCAGATTACTTCGAAAGCTACAGGCTTACCAGAAGGTAGTACTACTTTGTTTAACATCACTTCTGATACTTCTTGGAATGAGCTAAATACACTGGGTATCGACAAGACTATTCAGGATCCAGTAAATTCCAGCTTCACCTTAAATGGTAATGAACATTCATCTATGTCCAATACCTTCACCGTTAACAAAGCTTACGAAGTTGCCCTTAAAGCTCCTACTCCTGAAACTGTTAAAGTAGGTCTTATGAAGGATACCGAGGCTCTGACAGATGGTGTGAGCCAGTTGCTGACCAGCTACAACGGAATGATTAACATTGGACTTAAGTACAATGGTGTTCATCAGAATCGCACCCTTTTAAATGAAATTTCTTCTATAGCAAAGGGTATGCAAAGCAGCCTTGAATACGCTGGTATCCATATCGACGAAATGGGACATCTCATTCTCAATGAATCCCAGCTGTCAAAAATAATAAACAGCGATGATAGATACGAAGCTTTCACGGTTCTCAATGAATTAAAAGCAGCCATCAGCAGGGCAGCCTCAAAGGCTTCCATTAATCCGATGGCTTACGTAGATAAAGCTATAGTAGAATATAAGAATCCTGGCAAATCACTAACCGCACCTTATGCTACCAGTGCTTACTCAGGAATGTTAATGAATTATGGTCTCTAGAATTTCATTAATGCGCTGCTCGTAAGAGCAGTGCATTTTTATGTGCTCATATCCCGTTCGGGCAATTTGCTCTCTTTCAGTATCATGGCGCAGGTAATAATCCACCTTCTCATACAAGTCCTTTTGATTGTAATACCAAACGAGATGCTTCTCATTCTCGAAGAACATAGGTAATTCAGCCTGAAAATTTGAGATACAGAATCCACCTGCTCCTAAAATATCGTAAACACGAAGTGGTACTCCACTTTTGATGTTTGGGATTGTCATATTTAAATTGATTTTGGAGCCTCGGAATACCTTTGGCATTTCCTCCCAGTAATCTACACTGCCCCTGTAATTAACCTTGATTAAATCCTTTATATTTGAATTGGTGTAGATACTCACATCATGGTGTTTTGATAACTCTATCAATATGCTTCTGCGCTGCTTTTCTGCTATCTTAAATCCAAGGGTTGTTACTGAGAAAATCAAATTCAAATCAGACAGAGAATCCTCTGATTTTTCCAGCTCAAAATACTGCTGCAACTCCATAAGAATTTCAGGAGTAAGCATCCTGTCGATGATATTGATTCCCTGTAAGTCCTTCTGGGCTTCCATGGTAGCTTCAAAATATCCACGGAGATACTCAGGTAACGTAAACTCCATCTTGTCATAGGAATTTTTCTCATAGAGAGAGCCCACGAAGCTTATCTCATTTTTGTATAAATCCAAATCTGTAGAATTCTCAAAAATATAATCCAACCTTTCTGTATCAACGGCTAACGGTAGATGATAGACATGGTCTGCTCCCATCCCCTTAAACTCTTCTACATTGGTCAGATCAAACAAAAAGATTCTGTTTACATCATTAAATACAGATTTATGGTACATGGAAATCAGAGGGTTATCGCAACTCCAGCAAACGTACAAGATTCCCATCTCCTGACAGACATTAGAGATTAGTGGAAAATAATTCACTGTAAAGAAAAACTCATATACGTCTTTACAAATTATTTCTCTGAGCTTTCCTGCAAACTCTTCATCCACATCATAATTGAGGAGGTCCTGATAGACCTCCTCCACTTCATAGCCTAACTTTATGAAGGTGTATTTTATATCTTTATAATTGTAGGCTTTCCAGCGGTACATTAATATTTTCATACTATACCCCACCAGTTACACTAACAAGCATAATATTTCCCCGCTCAACTAACATGTTTCGCTAAGGAAACATTATAGCTTGTTAGTTACTGGTTCATCTAAATATGCAGTGTTTCTACTCCATATGTATTCTTAATGGCCATGATAAGTTCCTGATACGTAGCAACTGCCTCATCCACCTGCCCCGCCGCATCCAATTCTGCTATCTGGCGAAGGATGGCATCTTCCAGATCGTACATTTCCTGGAACTTTGCTGGGTCTTTTGCTTTAAGATTATCCAGCATCTGCTTTCGGCCATACATATCTGCCAACTGACTTACAGCTGGGTTCATCATAGGGCGTCTTCCAATCATGTCCTTTATATATGACAGTGCTTTTGGTACATCCTTGCTTTCACACTCAATGAAATCATTTATATCGCATCCCAGCTTGGTTTCCTGAGCCAGGGTAAAGGAAGGATTCTCAGATGGGAATAAGGAATCATGTGCTCGCTGCCATTTTACTACCGCCTGAGCGTAGGCTCCTAAAACATCCAGCAGTTGCTTGTAACTGTCCCAGCTGTCTACATTTGCAATCTGCCTTTCAAGGATACGTACATCCATGAAAAGGTTCATTTCCTTCTCACCATCAGTAGTTTTGAAGGCGTTCCTTATATTCAACAGACCTTCCTCATCAAATTCCTTCACTATGTCATCAATAATCTTTTCAAGGAGATTTCTGAAGCCCTCACTAGTGAAGAACTTGTTCAAAACATCCCTGATTTCTTTTTTATAGCCAACCTTTGCTGCCTCAGCAACAAGGGTCGTAACAAAACCTCGATTAAGTCTTACCACCTTTGAATCCCAAGTTATTCTTCTGTAATAGTGCACCAGAGGTCCATAGTCGTTCTTTCTAAGA
The DNA here is from genome assembly GCF_900100545.1 of Pseudobutyrivibrio sp. 49. GTDB lineage: Bacteria > Bacillota > Clostridia > Lachnospirales > Lachnospiraceae > Pseudobutyrivibrio. Next base: position 7,721 of record NZ_FNDP01000029.1, on the reverse strand, counting down.
CCGCAGGTCATGGCGTAGCAGTACATGAGGTTCATGTTGGTTTCATTGAAGGTATCACTGGAGAATATTCCGCCCTGGATGAACATTAATCCTCGGTCATTACCAACCTTCTCATATACATCAAAATAGAATTTAATCTCCTCTTCGCACTTATCATTCTCGTCTCTTATGAAGTAGACCTTTGCCGCATAGAATGCCAACTTCGCCATTGGAAGTGGGAAAATCAAATCCTTCTCCTTCACTTCCTTGTAAAAATCCAGGATTTCATCCAGCATCTCAAGTCGAGCCATGGCAATAACAACACCACAGGCAAAACTACCACGATATTTATATTTTATATCTTCCTTTGTTTCACCTGTCTTTCTGAAGGTAGTCATACAAAGGTCCAAAAGCTCCTGATTGTATTTGATTGCCTTATACTCCTGAGCCAGCTGATATGGCCAACGTAGCTCGTCAGGCTCCTCTTCCATCATTTCTTTAAGCAGCGGGATATTTCTAAGGGAATGCTTAACATTATCTTCCTCAGACTCATAAACGTATCCGAAGTGTCCTGCTCTGGCATCCATGAACATAGTATTTCCAGCGCCAGGATATATGTACTCGTGGATTTTTCCCTTGAAGCATACATCAGGATCCACACGGCACATTCTCATGACCTCGATATCCTCGTACTCTTTACCCTCAAAATCCAGATAATTTCGCTGGAAATAACCGCCCACATTGTAGGTGGTGCATTTTGGGTCCTTGAAGAATTCTACAATGTACGTAGTATCTAAAAACCACTCATCATCATCTATATACAAAAACATCTTTCCATTGGCCTGATCCAGCTGGAAATTCCTAGCTGCAGCAAAATCATTTACCCATGAAAATTCAAAAACCTCATCGGCATATTTTTCGATAATCTTTCTGGTCTCCTTAGAGCAGCCAGTATCGATAACCTGGAGCTCTGAATCGATTGCCTTACGAATAGGCATCAAAGATTTAAGGCAGCGCTCTGTTGTATCTGGCCTGCCACAGCATAAAAGTGAAATTGTAAGAAGTTTTGTCTTAGGTTTGTTATTCATTTTTTTCTCCGCCCCATAATCACCAAAAGGCTCGTCATCTGACGAGCCTTACTTTTTTATTATTAGTATGTTCCGATTACTAGTGGTCTGTACATTTCCTCTCCTTCATCAAGTGGTCCTGCACTGCTTAAGCAGGAATCAATCAACCGATTGATTTCATTGCTAACGATGCGCTTCTCTCCGGGAGCGTCTACCAATCCTCTAAAGTCGTAAATATCAATACTTCTAATTTCTACTATTCTGTTTTCTATCTCACTAATGATGTCGCAAATCTTGTGATCAATTCTAACTTTTCTGTCCATTACTAAAACTGTATCACTAAGGTTTTCACTTATATCGTAAACCATGTTGCAGTAGTTTTCAAATTTTTCTACGATGTCCGAGTAATCCATGCCCATTGATTCTAAGTACTCACCAAGTACTAATGCTTTCTGCTGGCAGGCGATGAGGACTTTTAAGTCTTCTGCATCATTTCCTGTACCACCCTGTGCGAATCTTGTGTTCGCTGTGTAAAGCTCCAAAACCATTGTTAACATCTTATTTCTTGTAAAATATGCCATAAGCCTTACCTCTTTCTATCTATGAATCCATCTATGATGGAGGTGTTTTCTTCGTTAAATATTTATTAAATTGTCCTTCTTAGTAATTTCCCCACCTCGATGAGGTGGGGAGTGAGATTATGGTATTTTGTAAACAGGTGTTACTGTAGGAGATTCATAACACCCTGTGTTGCCTGATTAGCCTGAGCCAGCATTGACTGTCCTGCCTGCTGTAAGATATTGTTCTTGCTGTACTCAACCATTGTATCAGCCATGTCTGTATCACGGATACGAGATTCAGCTGCCTCTGTGTTCTCAACTACGTTGTCGAGGTTTCTAATAGAGTGCTCTAATCTGTTCTGGATAGCACCAAGTTCTGCTCTCTGAGCTGATACTCTCTGGATTGCATCGGCGATTGCGTCGATTGCATATGTAGCAGCCTTACCTGTTGCGTCTGATACGTTGATACCGTTAATACCGATTGACTTAGCGTTCATAGCTTCGATAGTAACGTTGATCTTGTTTGTCATGGCTGCGTCTGCACCTACGTGAAGGTTAAGTGTAAGTGCGTTCTGGATATTTACATAACCCTTGTTAAGTGTGAAGCTGATTGATGTAACTGTTGTCTGTCCAGTCTCACCACCGATAGTCTTCTTTGTCTCTGTGATTTCCCACATATCATCTGTAGTATTGCTTGCTGACTTGTCAGCCTTTGCTGCTCCGTCTGTAGCACCTACTGAAGAAGCTGCCTTAAGCTCTGTTAGAACCATCTGGTAAGCTGTTGTTGCCTTTACAAGAGTAACGTTTGCATCATCAATACCTGTTGTTGAGTTATATGATGTAGAGAATCTCTGTACTTCATTACCGTTGTATTTAATAACTGAACCCTTAGTAATGAGCTTGTTGAGGTATCCATTTGTTACCTTTGCGTTAGCTACATCAGATCCGATTTCATCAGGATTAATTGTATATGTCTTTCCATCGATTGAAATTGTATCGCCCTGATCAAGCTTCCAGATACCTGGGTCATCCTCTGTTGTACCACCACTTAACTTATCCTCAAGGTGAAGTGCTCTTGCTGCCTCAGCGTTTGTTGAAGCACCGATTGTGTACTGAACACCACCGATTCTATATCTTTCACCAGCTTCAAGAGATTCCATTGTGAATGTAGCTCTTGTTGTATTCTGGATAAGAGTTCCATCAAGACCAGTGTCATGAGCTGCGATGTACATTCTCTTTAATCCGATGTCGCCCTTAAGAAGGAATGTCTCGTTGAACTTTGTTGTAGAAGCGATACGATCGATTTCCTGTGTAAGCTGGTCGATTTCGTTCTGGATATCGTCACGATCTGATTCTGAGTTTGTACCGTTGGCTGCCTGTACTGCCAGCTCGTTCATTCTCTGAAGCATGTCATGAACTTCTGTGAGGGCACCTTCAGCTGTCTGTACTGAAGAAACACCGTCTGAAGCGTTTGTAGATGCCTGGGTCAAACCACGAATCTGTTTTCTCATCTTCTCAGAAATTGAAAGACCTGCTGCATCATCTGCTGCTCGGTTAATCTTATAACCACTTGAAAGCTTTTCAGTACTCTTTGACTGAGAGTCTGTTGTAATGTTCAATGTTCTTGAAGCATTAGCTGCCTGCATGTTATGTTGTACTACCATAATAATTCCTCCATGAGATTCTGCTAAATCCTTTTAGCATTTAAATCCGTTTTTCTGATAGCCCAACATCCGTGTCCGGCCCTGGTTATTTAATTTGTTTTCTAATAAGATTCGAATTCGATTTTGTAAGGGTTTTGCTGTTTGTAATTGTTCCTTACACCTTATTTATCGATACCAATGCACAAAACTTTACCCCTTTTTAGAAAAAACTTTAAATTGTCTAATAATTCCCACCATATCAACTATGTAATAAAAAAGCCGCAAACCCTTGAAAATAAAGGATTTGCGGTCTTCGTAAATACGTTAAAAAAGTAACAAAAATTCCTGTAAATTTTTATTAAAAACACCTTAAGGGGAAGGCTATTTCTTTTTATCCATAAATGCCGGGTCATCTACCTTATTATGAGCCATCATGTTCTTATAATATGATGAAACTACATCGCCAGATTTCTTTACTTCACGAACTTCTTTTTTGATGTTTGAGAAGCGGGTCTTGGCATATTCTTTGTTCTTATATTCTGTAGCCTCCACATCTGCAGTAAGTTCTGTAATCTTTCTTATTAAATCCTGCATAAGACGAATCTCATCTGCATAAGTAGCTCTATCTTCATCTAAGATAGCCTTCACACGATTGAAAAGCTGCTCGAAGCCATCATCTAACATAACAATCCTGTCGATAAGCTCCGACTTCATATTCATATTCTTCTCCAAATCATCTGGTGATGTATTTGGGTCCTGCAAAATTGCAGCCTGCTCCCTATTTCTTATAAGAAGCACCTCCAAGATATCCACCTTCTTCTCCAGAGACTCCCGTAGCATCACTACATAGTCCATATTTTCCATAAACCCCTCCATAAAATATGGCTCCCCGTAGTACGAGGAGCCACGTTACGTTTACGTGTTATCCAGCCTGCTGCCCATCCAACTTCTTTCCGTTGGCTGTGAGCTTCATAACATCCTTCCAGGTGTCGCGCATGGTGCGCAGGTGCTTCAGCACCTCCCTTAAAGTTTCTGGATCCTTATCTATCATAGCATGTCTTAAACAGCTCCTAAGATAAGAATACACAGCATGGAAATCCTTTGCAACAGGATATTTATCATCAAGGGTAATCTCAAACTCCTCGATAATCCTGTCTGTCTTGCGGATATTGTTGTGTGCCTTCTCAATATCCTTATTTTCACATGCAACAATAGCTATATTACAAAACTTTATTGCGCCTTCATACAGCATCAATGTCAGCTCTGCGGGACTAGCTGTCAATATCCTGTTTTTTGCGTAAGCATCATACCCATTCATTGGTGTCATATAAACCGCCTCCTCGTAAATCCTTTTTGCTGTCTATACTTACTAGTCTCATCATCCACCAAGCATTGATGTAATTGAAGATGAACTGTTCTGCAACTTAGCCAGTGCCGACTCCATTGCTGCAAACTTCTTATAGTAAGCGTCTTCCATATCTGTTACTCTGTCAGCCCAAGTCTTAATAAGCTTTGAGTAATTAGAGTATTCAGAAGCCATTTCCTTATCGTTATAAACCGTATATACGGATTTAACAGATGTAGACTTCATCTTGGCATCCAAATCATTATATAATCCTGTGGTAAGCTGCTTTAAGAAATCAATAACAGCATCAGGATCTTCAGTCAAAGCTTCTCTAAGCTTATCCTGCTTTCCAGAAGTCTTTGAATCCTCAGAATCACCATCGATATGGTAAGCATAGCCCTCATTCTTTTCTGCATTCAGGCTACCAAGAGTGTGGATTCCCAAAGTACCACTTAATGACCATGTCTTTCCATTGATTTCATAGGTCTTCATCATGGCCATCGTCATGGTAGAAATAATACCACTTAAGCTTGTGTCCCTACGAAGCAATGAATCCTTAATCTTCTGCTCCCACTTCTCGATTTCGCTTTCGGACATCTCATTCTTCTCATCATCTGTAAGAGGTTCATAGTCCTTGGCAGAATCTGCATTGTAGAGCTTCTGCATTTCATTCATTAAGCTGTTGTACTGACTAAGGAAATCCTTAATCTTATCATATAAAGCATCTGTATCGTTGGATACAGTTACTGACAACACTTCGTCCTCTGCTGTCTCGCCAAGTGCTTCAACAGTAAGACCATTTACCGTAATTGAATTGGTGCTGCTGGTGTATGTAACACCGTTGAGAACAATCTCAGCGTCAGTACCATCAACCTTTGTACCTGTGTTAACCTTTGTCAGATCCATCTCCCCTGACTCTATCTTCTGTGCCAGGTCGATTCTGTACATTACACTGTCTGCAAGTGCAAGGTTATCACTCTGTGACCAGAATTTACTGTAGCTTTCATCAGTGTCACTATTTTTACTACCAAAGGTATTCTGAATATACTCAGCCCATTTTGCATTTGTTGGATCTTCTAGAGCTGCATCTACTTCTGCCTGTGCTTCTGCAATGGCTGCTGCTCTAGCTGTTTGCTCTGCAGCCGTCTCGTTAGGCATAGCATTAGCTTTTTCCAACTTAACATATGCATCTCTGACTGCATTAATGGATACAACTAATCCACTTCTTGTTACCGCTAATGAATCTGAATTTATTTCACCTTTGTCATATATTTCCTTGCCGTAAGCAGTAATCTGCTCATCAGTCAAAGTAGACCAGTCCACGCCCTTATCATCAAGATATTTTGCAACATCTCTGGCACCTGGTTCAAGATTCAGATCGTTTTCAGCCTGCTCCTTCTCCTCATCCGTAGCAGTATCACTATTGATAATATCTTTATATGTCTTTGCGTATTTAATCCATTCTGCAAATCCACTGGCTGTAGCAACTCCAGCACCATACTGCTTCATTATTAAATCTGCACCTTCGGTACTTGTGGTTCCGATGGAGTTAAGCTCTGAATCTGTAAGAAGTCCTAATTTTGAAAGCGCATCCAAACCAAGTGCATTATCTGCCTGAAGAGAAAATTCTCCTGCTTCACCAGACTGCTTTCCACTTACGAATATTCTGTGATTCTTGGAATCATAATTAGCCTGTACTCCAGCTTCATTCAACTTAGAAATAAACTGATTTACAGTCATGCTGCTTTCTATATCAATTTTTGTTGTACCACCACTATTAGTTTTAACCTGTATAGTCGCTTTCTCATCAGTACCAGTTTTAATTCCTAAAGCCGCAAGTGTAGAGTCTGAGCTAATATTACTTGCAAGCTTACCACCTGTGATATAGGCAGTCTTTGCAAGTGAATTAACCTTCAAGGTCTGTGTACCATTGATTGCCTCACCACCTGCAGTAACCTTAGCCTTTGAAGAATTGCTAACTGATGCCTTCTTGGTTACATAGCTTGAACTATAGCGCAAGTTACTAACAGATGTATAAAAACTATACACCTTGGTATTCAGGTCCTTCCAGGCATCCTGTTTCCACGAGAGCTTGGTCTGGGCCTTTTCGTATTTTTCCTTCTTAAAACTGTAGGCAGACACAAGAGCCCCTACAATGGACTCAGTATCAAGACCCGAAGTTAGTCCCGAAATTCTAATAGGCATAAAAATCCCTCCTATTATCTCTTCTCATCGACCATAATTCCTGCAAGCTCCCAAGCCTTTGCAATAAGGTCTAAGGTTTCCTCTGCTGGGAATTCCTTGATAACCTTCTTTGTCTGCTTATCAACCATCTTAATGGTGACGCGGTTTGTACCCTCATGGATACCAAACACTGCTTCAGCATTGCCCTGAGCGGAATTAATTTTGCTGATGGCTTCCTTCAAAGATGAAGTAGCCTGAACCTGTTTCTCTTCTGCTTCTTCCTGCTCTGGATTTGAATTCTGTGGGGCTTTATATTCAGGTTCGCTAGCGCGTAATTCCTTTGCTGCTGCCGCGAAATCTACTGGTGTACTCTGTGTTGCTTGAACTGGCGCTGCTTTTGCTGAACTTCCCTGTCCCTGGTAGTTGCTAACTGCACTACTTACTTCGCCTATTTTCATGGTACTCCTCCTTTTAAACTTCCTTGTATATATAAAAAGTTTTATAGTCTTCTAACTCCTATATCGTACCGAGTTAAGCGAAAGTTTATAGCAAATTTAAAAAATTATAAAAAAATTAAGCCTCCCCTCAATGCAATGTCATTAAGTTAACATTGGGGCCGAGGGCAAAATGAATTAAAGAGGATGTTGGAATAGTTCCTTCATCCTCTTTTTTCATACTTTTTCCACGTCAAAAAGACGGATTAGAATCCGCCTTATAATAGCGTGTAAAATGTAAAGCTTTATGCTACTCTATAAAGGAAACCTCTGAAAATTCTTGCAGACTCGTATCTTACACGGTGCCTGTCTGGTCTAATGGGTACAAGATTTCTTGAAATGATGGTTTCCAAATCAGGTGGAGATGTTATACCACGGTAATACTTTCTGCACATGTGAGCAGCAACTGAAAAGTTGGCTTTATATGTATATTTTCTTTGTTTTTTCTT
>NZ_FNDP01000031.1 GCF_900100545.1 Pseudobutyrivibrio sp. 49 | reverse complement strand
TCTGGAGAATATTTATCTCTGACCAAATCATAAATAAAAGACCAATCAATAGCTTTATCTATAATTCTGAGAAGATGATCTTGAGGAACCAAGTCATCAGTACATACAAATTCAATCTGCTTTCTAGCCTTCTCGTTTTGTTCTGTAATCATTATTCTAACCCCTTATTTTGATAGTATTATTATACCAAAAAAGAGGCGAAAAAGCTTGTAAAATCAAGGTTTCTTTAGACTTTAGAAGGACTAAAAATGAAAGAACTGGAGTCCGCAGACTCCAGTTCCTCCTTATAAAAAAGAAAAGGTCGCGGCGAAAGCCGCGACACTTTGTCTACAGTCTGAGATCTAGTCTTTGACTAGGTCTCTTTTTTATTCTTACAGTGTTATTCAGAAGAAGCTCAAATAACACTGTAAAATCATAAAACCAATGCTATTTACGGAACATTAAGCCACAGATGCTATTTCTTACGTAGGCCAAATTGTTATTTCAAAGTCATTTACGTAACAAATGGCTATTTACAGCATTTGTTACGTAGGATTTCAGCAAATATTTCTCTCAGAATGCCAAATTCTAAAAAATTCCTACGTAAAATATTGTCATAGCTGTATGTTCTTCCGTAAACAAGTTAAAAGTAAGAAAAACAACTACGTAAAAAATGTTCAAATTATCAAATTTACCGTAAAAGAGGATGACTAGTGCCTCAAAGAGGTCCATTGTTGCATTAAATACTGTGGCGCATGCCACAATCCTAGTTTCATGTAATCAGCAGGTTGAAACAAAAAAGAACTTAGCCAAAAGACTAAGTTCTTCAATAATGTCTTGAACTACACCAACTTACGTAATACAGGATAAACAACAGTACTTATGATTACTCCAAATACTCCCTGGATGATATTTGGTACAATGCCGGCTAAAGACGCAATCACGCCTGCCGATACTGATGTTTTATTTACAATAGCCAGCATGAATATTTCAAAGAGAAAATATCCAAGCACCATGACAGCCTCGCCTGCGATTCCAGAAATAATTAGGGTAGGTAACTCAGTTTTATTACTGAGGATTCTGGAGATTGCTTTGAATACAACGTATCCTACGAGAGCTGTCAGTGCCTTGATAACGAATGTGGCTGGAATATAAATGAAATAGCCACCTATTAAATCTGAAAGTGCGGAACCAATCCCAGCGGCCAACGCTCCCCACACAGGTCCTAAGAGTAGTCCTGATAATAATACAAAACCATCGCCTGGGTGAATGTAGCCCATGGTAGGTGTTGGTACTTTGATAATCATCGTGCCTACGCAGGTGAGAGCTGCCATCAGTGCGGCGATAATAACTTTTCTAGTTTCAATTCTGTTTGCTGAGTAATGAGTTGCTGAGCTATCCATGATGTTCCTCCTAAAGCCTGTTCAAGAAAATGCTTTCTTTTTTTTTATGTTGGGGCTATAATACCACCAAACTGATATCTAAAAAATGGTCAAAATTAGATAAAAAACAGGGGACAGATATGAAGGTATATGAAAAGATCTATAACTACTATATTGAAGAGATGAAGAAAGGTTCTCTGAAAAAGGGCGATAAAATCCCGTCTTTGAGGGAAACGGAGCGAATTTTAGATGTGAGTCGAACCTCTGTAGAAACAGGATATATGCAGCTTGCTGCAGATGGATATATTTATTCTGTGGAAAAGATTGGATTCTTTGTTTCAGAGATGGCAGAGCAGCTTTCTGCCATAGATAAATCAAGCCATAAGCAAGCCAAAGAGTCGTTCGAAAAAAAGAAGTCAAACAAACCTGTGGCAAAGTACGACCTTGCCACAATCGGAGAAGATAAAAGAAGTTCATGCCTGGATTTATGGAGACGATATATGAAATCGGCTCTGAGACAGGAAGAAAGATTGCTTACTTATGCCAAGAATCAGGGTGAGGATGATTTGCGTGAGGAGATAGCCAGCTATGTCAGAAAGAACAGAAATATTATCTGTTCACCGGAGGATATAGTAATCGGTGCAGGTTTCCAGAGCCTTCTAATTATTCTTATGGGGTTGTTAGAGGGGGAAAAGAGTATATCATTTCCTACAAGAAACTTCTCAGATGGTGCTGCCGTATTTAGCAATGGTGGCTATGAGGTCAGCTACAGAAACAAGGAAAGCCATGTGATATACGTTACCCCATCTTATATGACAAAATGGGGAGAAATCATGACTATGAAACGTCGAAGGGAATTGATTGAACATGCCCAGAAAAATGATCATATCATAATAGAAGATGACTATCAGAATGAGTTCGTGTTTGCCAGCAAGCCGACTCCCAGCTTATATGCCATGACTGGTGGTGACAGGGTGGCTTTCTTAGGGTCGTTTTCTCGAATACTTTTACCTAGTGTGAGAATAAGTTTTCTCATACTTCCAAAAGGTTATCGTGACAGATACGTAAGAATACAAAATCTCTATAACCAGACAGCCTCGAAAGCAGAGCAGATAGCACTGACCCAGTTTCTTAGAGATGGCCATCTAAACAGACATATAAAAAAGACAGCCAGGTTGTATGAAGATAAAAGAATAAAATTCTACGACCTTCTAAAGCAATATTTTCAGGACGATGCAGAAATATATATTGGAAACAGTGGAATGGAGATAGGGCTTGTTATCCACAAACCGAATCTTTCCGCTAAAATAGCCAGTTCCGGAGTAGAGGTTCACATTGTGGAGGAGACGGATAAATCCACAACCTTGCTATTATCCTGCGGTATTATCGAGGAAAGTGAAATGGAAGCAGCTATTAAAAAATTATATATAGGTTTACAAAAATAGTTTAGTGTGGTAGAGTGATAAAGTAATAAAGCAATGGAACTAAAACATGAGGAGAGTATAAATATGAGTAGAAAGATTCTTGCATTACTTTTATCAGCTTCTATGATGGCTGCAGCACTTGTAGGCTGTGGCTCAAAGGGTCCTAATGATTCAGAAGTACCAACATCAGGCTCGCAGGCTGAGGAATCCACAGAGAGTGATGTTTCTTATATCCAGAGCAAAGGTACTCTTTTAGTGGGTATCACAGATTTTGCTCCAATGGACTATAAGGACGATGGGGGAGAGTGGATCGGCTTTGACGCAGATTTGGCAAAGAAGGTCGCTGAGAATTTAGGCGTAGAAGTAGAGTTTGTAGAGATTGATTGGGATAATAAAATTTTAGAGCTTCAGAACAAGTCAATCGACGTTGTATGGAATGGTATGACACTTACGCCAGAGGTTACCAGCTCAATGGAATGTTCAAAGGCATACCTTAACAACGCTCAGGTAGTAGTAGTTCCTGCTGATAAGGCAGATGCTATCAAGACAGCAGAGGACGCAGCAGAGCTTAGCTTCGCAGTAGAATCTGGTTCAGCTGGTGAGGCAGCAGCAGAGGAGAACGGTTTCAACTATGTAGCTGTTAAGTCTCAGGCTGATGCAGTTATGGAAGTAGCAGCTGGCACATCAGATGCTTGCATCATTGACCTCCTTATGGCTGGTGCGATGATTGGCGAGGGCACAAGCTACCCAGACCTTGCACACACAATAGAGCTTACAACAGAGGAATACGGCATTGGCTGCCGCAAGGGTTCTGATTTAGCAAAATATATTAATGAGCAGCTCAAGGCACTTTACGATGATGGAACAATGGCTGGCATTGCCACAGAGTACGGTGTACAGGAAGCAGTAGTGGCTCAGTAATTCAAAGGAAGAATTATGTTTACAACAGTTACGATGTCTTTATTTGAGGGTTTCTTAGGAACCCTCAAATTGTTTAGTTTAACACTTTTATTTTCACTGCCACTTGGACTTATCATTAGCTTTGGCTCCATGAGTAAGAGTCCTATCATCAGATGGCCTATCAGATTTATTATCTGGGTTGTCAGAGGAACTCCACTTATGCTTCAGCTTTTGGTTATTTTTTACGGCCCAGGTATCTTTTTTGGCACAAATCTTTGGGGCTCAGGAGATGGCGGAAGATTTACAGCAGCGCTGGTAGCATTTGTATTTAACTATGCCTGCTACTTCAGTGAAATCTTCAGAGGCGGAATCCAGTCTATTCCTAAGGGACAGTATGAGGCTGCGGCAGTTCTAGGCCTTACAAAGTCTCAGACCTTCTTTAAGATCGTGCTTCTTCAGGTAGTGAAGAGAATCGTTCCACCTATTTCAAATGAGGTAATCACCCTTGTAAAAGATACTTCCCTTGCAAGAGTTATTGCATTCTACGAAATTATCTGGGAAGGCGAGCGATTCATCAAGAGCGCCGGTATCATCTGGCCACTTTTCTACACAGGTGCATTCTATCTTGTTTTCAGTGGATTACTTACATTGTTGTTTGGATACATTGAAAAGAAACTTGATTACTTTAAATAATTTGGAGTGTTATGGCAATTTTAGAGGTTAATGATTTAAAAAAGAAATTTGATAATACAGAGATTCTTAAGGGAATCACTTTTTCCATGGAAAAGGGTGAGACTCTGTCCATTCTTGGTAGCTCTGGCTCAGGAAAGACTACCTTGCTTCGCTGCCTGAATTTCCTTGAGACTCCTAACGAGGGTACCATCACTGTAAATGGTAACTGTCTATTTGATGCTAAAAATGGACCACTTAGGGATGGAGATTTAAGAGAGAAGAGACTTCACTTTGGAATGGTTTTCCAGCAGTTTAATTTATTCCCACAGTATACAGCCTTAGAGAATGTTACTCTTGCTCCAAAGCTTGAGGGCAGAGGAAAGTCTCAGGAGGAGATTATAGAAAACGGCAAACGTCTTCTTGAAAAGATGGGACTTGGGGACAGAATGAACAATTACCCACACCAGCTTTCAGGTGGTCAGCAACAGCGTGTAGCCATTGCAAGAGCATTGGCACTTCGTCCAGATATTCTTTGCTTTGATGAGCCTACAAGTGCTCTTGACCCGGAGCTTACAGGCGAGGTACTCAAGGTTATTAAGGAGCTTGCAGAGCAGCACACAACAATGATTATTGTTACCCATGAAATCGGATTTGCCAGGGATGTTTCTGACAAAATCATCTTTATGGATGATGGCGTTATCGCTGATGAAGGCACCCCTGATCAGGTCATAGATAATCCTTCAAATGAGAGGACGAGACAGTTTTTGGCTAATTATTTAAAGTAGTTTAAGAAGGGAGATTTGTATGGCAACTTTAGGTATCGTAATTGCGATAGTGATTTACCTTGCGGCACTTTTAATTATGGGCGCCACATTTGCCAAGGAAAATCACACAGTTGGAGATTATTATTTAGGCGGACGTAAGCTTGGCCCCTTTGTAACAGCCATGAGTGCGGAGGCATCGGACATGTCTTCATGGCTTCTGATGGGACTTCCAGGTGTAGCCTATGCCACTGGTATCTGCGATGTTTTCTGGACAGCACTTGGACTCGGAATTGGAACCTACGTAAACTGGCTGCTTGTGGCTAAGAGACTTCGTAAGTATTCTGAGAAGAATAATTCAGTTACAATACCGGATTTCTTTGAGAATCGTTTCAGAGATAAGAGTCATACACTGATGCTTATTTCTTCTTTAATCATAGTTGTTTTCTTCGTGCCATATGTAGGCTCAGGCTTTGCAGCATGTGGAAAGCTTTTCTCGTCATTGTTTGGTCTTGATTATACAATCGCCATGATAGCATCAGCAGCTGTAATCATTGGCTACACAGCTACAGGCGGATTTATGGCTGCATCTGTAACAGATTTCATTCAGTCAATCATCATGACAATAGCTCTTATCGCAGTTGTCTGCTTTGGTCTTTCAACAGTTGATGGAATCGGAACAGTAAGCACATATTCAAACTCTTTAGACGGATATATCAGCCTTACAGCTATGCATGATTTTGCTACAGGAAGCCGTGTTTCTTACGGTGGTATCATCACAATCATTTCCACAATGGCATGGGGGCTTGGATACTTTGGAATGCCTCACATCTTACTTAGATTCATGGCTATCGAAGATCCAGAGAAGATTAAGCTCAGCCGTCGCATTTCTACCGTTTGGGTATTCATCGCCATGGGCGTGGCTATCTTCATCGGTGTAATGACAAGAACAATGGTGCATGAGGGCGCAATCGGTGAGCTTGCTGATTCTGAGAGAGCTATTGTTATTATTGCACAGACGCTGGCGGAGCATAGCTTTATAGCATCTCTTTTAGCTGGTGTTATCTTAGCTGGAATCCTTGCATGTACAATGTCTACCTGCGATTCACAGATGCTTGCAGCCTCATCATCTGTATCTGAGAACATTCTTCACGAGACATTTGGAATTAATCTTTCTGAGCATATGCAGATGGTTATGGCCAGGGTGGTATTGGTTATTATTGCAACCATAGGCGTGATTATAGCAAGAGATCCAAACAGTTCAGTATTTGGTATTGTATCCTTTGCCTGGGCAGGCTTTGGTGCAGCCTTTGGACCAATTATGCTTCTTGCGTTGTTCTGGAAGAGGGCAAATAAATACGGTGCTATTGCAGGTATGATTGGCGGTGGTGTAATGATATTTGTATGGAAGTTTGGTATAAAGCCAATGGGTGGAATCTTTGGTATTTACGAGCTTTTGCCAGCATTTATCGTAGCGCTGATTCTTTGTGTTGTAGTAAGTCTTCTTACACCTGCTCCAGAAAAGGAGATAGTAGAGGAGTTTGAATCAATTAGATAATGGGCATAACAAAAGAGCCGGTTAAGTATTCACCAAGTGATACTTAGCTGGCTCTTATTTTTGATCGTTAACGTATTTTATAAATTCTTTAAACGGAATAGGCTTTGAATAGAAGTATCCCTGCAAATAATCACAGCCTATATCACGCATTTTTATGGCCATCTCTGCATTTTCGATTCCCTCCGCTGTGATTTCAAATCCACTCTTTTTAAAGGCTGTTATTTCATTTGGAAGAATTTCGCCAGGCTTTTTGCAGTAATCCCACACAAGAGTTTTATCCAGCTTAATATTTATAAATGGTGTTTTGCGTAGGCGATACATGTTTGAATAGCCTGTGCCATAATCATCTAAAACAAATCTAAAACCGCCTTTATTAAGTAAGGCAATTTGTTTTTCAATCATGTATTCATCTACAAATGCCTCCTCTGTGATTTCTAGATGAATGAATTCAGCATCCAGATTATGATCTCTGACAATTGTGGAAAGACTTTGCTCCAAATCATTTTTCATTAGTTGTATAGGTGACAGATTTACATTTATAAATGAAAGACCAAGTGCCCTGAATTCTGGAAGGTTTGCGTATTCACAGCACATTCTGAATACCTGCCTTCCAAGCTGATTGATTTTACCGTTTCTTTCAGCGATAGGAATGAATTCTCCAGGATAAAGTAAATCACCTGATGAATTTCTGATTCTAGAAAGAGCTTCAGCGCCTACCACCTTACCTGTTTTGCTGTTTACGATTGGCTGGAGGAATACTTCCACTTCATTGTTATCAATAGCAAATTCCAAAGAATGCTTCATGTCGTTTTGGGCAACGATATTATTGACATCAGCATTTTCTATAGTTATAAGCTCGTTATCAATAATTTTGTTTGGATTAGAATATGCGATGTTAAAAATACGAAGCAGGATATCCACAGGTAAGTTCTTTTCGGTCAGAGTAATGGCAGTTCCACCTATATCCCAGTATATTTCTGTATTCATGGAAATCCATGGCTGCTGGAATCTGTATAGTAGCTTTGAGTAAATCTGTGGCCATTCAGAAGGCTTGGAGCCAAAGATTATAAAACTACCTGCATCATTGTAGAATATCAGATTAGAAGGAAATTCCTTCCTGAGGTAGTTTTGTATCAAATACAGACCCTGATTTGTTTGGGCAAGACCATAGAGCTCCAGCTTATCTGTAAAATTTTTAATACCAAACACTAATGCATTAATAGATTTTTTATTATAAAGCTCTGTTATGTAATCCCTTAAGCCAACCCTGTTGAAAATAAATGTTCTTTCAATTAGGTATAAATCAGGATTTTCAAATCCTAAAAAGAGTACTATAAACGATGTAAGGGTAAAGATATTCATCAAAAGCAGGCTTGGGAAAGCATATCTGACAAAAAGCCCAATAGAAAGCATCGTATTACAGCCAACAAGAATTTCCCATTCCCTGCGCCTAATTAGTAGATGTCGCTGCTTGATAATAAGAAGGAACGACAAGAGGATATATATAGCATAGATAAAATAAAGAACATTGTATAATACACTGGAGTGATAGCCCTCATCATCTATGTAATAAAACCAATGTGTCCAGAAACTGGTCACTACAATGATATCACCAAAAATCATTGGCAATGTAATCAGGTAGCGTTTAAATCCGTGTTCATATAAAGTTACATTTAAAACATTGGCTGTAAATATATGAAAAAGGAAGGCACATGCAAAGAAGGCAACAAAATAGGCACTATTCAAGACATAAAGAAAAGCATCATGATAGAACTCATCATGCATATCTGCCCAGGAAGAAATAATGTCTAAGGACATACATAGACATATTGCAGATGTAAGGTATACAAATATGAGATTTTTCTTTACTGGCAATCTTGGTAGTGAAACGTAATGACCGATTAATACTGCCATTATCATTAAGCTAGGGATTGCATAACTAAAAGTCCAAACCATAGGGGGTCCTTCCAAATACTAAGCATACTATCAGCCATTATCACCACTAATCTGATGATACACTTTATTTGTGAACAAAACGTAGTATTATTATGCCCATATAAAGAAAAGAATCGTAAGAGTTTTACATAATTATCAAAAATTGAACACGATTAAATCAAATATTAAATAGATTTATTTTGTACCATCTAATAATATGTTCAAAGATAAAGAAGAGAAGGATGATATAAGGTATGAAGAGTGCTACAATTTCAAAGAGTAAGACCATTGATTTCACTGATGGAAAGCCAGCAGGCTTGATTTTACGGTTTTTCTGGCCACTTTTGATGACTAGCATGTGTCAGCAGCTTTACAACTTTGTGGATTCGATGATTGTTGGAAGGGGTATTAGTGATAATGCCTTAGCAGCAGTTGGTAACATGGGTTCACTATTTTTCCTGATAGTGGGTTTTTCCTTTGGCTTGGCAAACGGCTTTGGTATTATGATAGCTCAGAGCTTTGGCGCAAAGGATTTTGATGAGCTACATCACAGATTAGCAGGCACTATTCAATTGGGAGTGATTTTGGCAGTAGGTCTTACAATATTCAGTGTATTGTTTTTGCCTAATGCATTAACTTATTTACGTACTGATCCTATTATTTTTCAGGACAGCCTCAAGTATGGATATATACTGTTTGGTGGTTTGTTTGTAGGTATTACTTACAATATTTCAGCGGCTGTGCTTCGTTCCCTTGGAGACAGTCAGACACCACTACATTCCATTATTGTTTCATCAGTCACAAACCTTTGTCTGGACAGCTTATTCATTTTTGTATTCAAGATGGGGGTTGAGGGGGCAGCAATCGCTACTATTATTGCTCAGATTGTTTCGGTATGTATTTGTCTTAGAAAGCTGTTTTCTATTGAGATGATTAGGTTATCAAGAGCAGATTTTACAAACAACCAGAGAGTATGGTTACTGCTTATCTCAAACGGTCTTCCAATGGCCCTTATGAACTCCATTACAGCTATTGGATGCATGGTTGTTCAGTATTTTGTAAATGGATACGGAGTAGTGTACACTGCAGCGTATGCGGCTTGTAGTAAATACCTGAATCTCTTTATGAATCCAGCGGCCACAATGGCTAATGCTATAAGCGCTTATACAAGCCAGAACTATGGTGCAAAGAAATATGAGCGAATAGTCGATGGTATCAAGTTTGGTCTAAAGATTGTAACAGTATTCTATGTGGTTTTAGGCGGTGTAATGATATTATTCCCAGCCAATTTGGCCAGAGTGCTTCTTTCAGGTAAGGAACAGATTGACCTTGTGTGTATCTTCCTTCCAACCTGTGGAATAATGCTTATTTTCCTGAATTTTTTGTTTATAGTAAGAGCAGCAGTTCAGGGAATGGGAAAACCAATGCTTCCTATGGTTTCTGGAATTATGGAGATGGTTTTAAGAACTGCAGTGATTTCATTACTTATGAGCCGTATCGGTTTCAGAGCTACCGCTTATGCGGAAATCAGTGCATGGATAGGCGCACTTGTTATTAACGCATATGCGATGTTTAAATATTTGTTACCATCAATAAAAATGAAAAGAGTTTTGGAGGTTTCATAACCTCCAAAACTCTTTTTTTTATGCATATACTAAAAGATCTTTGTCACTGTAATCTGCAAATGGTCCTGGAACTGGTGGGATAATACGGTGATTTCCGAAGTAATCCTTGCCAAATGTGATTGGTGTTCCATCAGGTCTTTCAAATGCCTGCTCTGGCTCAAATGCAAGTCCAAGAGACTGTGTAGTGATGATGTTTACACTGAAATCCTCAAGCACATTTGCAAGCTCACTCTTTAAATACCATTTTCCATCCTTTTCTGTTAAAAGAATCTTAGGATTATAAGACTGCTTTTCTAAGCGATGAATTTCGTTCTTATAAATGTTGGCACCGTTAAGATATACATTTCCGTCAATCCATACTGGAAGATGTCCGAAGTGTGCCTCGGCAAGACCACCCATATCAGGATCTGTATCTGGAGCAAATGGCTCATACCAGTCATCATATGTAGGGAAAATATCAAATGGTGCAGTGCCTACTGCCTGATAATCTGCATCAGCTGCAGTCTTTGTGCTATCTGTAATAGGATAATGCTGTACAAAAATATTATTGTATATACGGTCATCTCCGTGAAGAATTGTCATGAAGCCTGCAACCTCTGTCCTGTGTTGGATGTGGTATGGAGTGTAGCGAGGCTCACGCTGTCCGTTTATAATGCTATCTACTCCTGAGTTAATAAGGCTGAAGCTTCCAAGAATAAGGTTGTGTACACATGCAATACCCTCACTAGGGATTGTGATAGCTACAGGAGAGAGAAGCAGGTTGTTGTCGATAAGTGTAGGACCATGACCTACCTCTACGAACACATCAGTGTTGAACATGGCACCATCTGCCTGCTTGATTCCATCAGGACGGCAGTTGTCGTGCATAAGGTTTCTTGTGACTCTTGCACCCTGTGCCTCCCAATCAAGCCAAACACCCATGATGTTGTTGTGTATGTGGTTTCTTCTAATAGTTACGTCGATGGCAGCGTGTAATTTGATACCAGCTGTCTCTGCGCCACCAAGCTGCTGTGAGTTGCAGATGTGGTGGATGTGACAGTCCTCAATTGTAGAGAATACTCCACCCATTCTACCAACGATACCCGTCTGCTCGCAGTGGTGAATGTGACATCTTCTGATGATATGATGTCCAATATTTTCCTTGAGCCAGCCATGATACTGACCACGGCAAACAGCGTCGCGCTCCATCTGTGTAGGGCTCTTTACTTTTTTAACTGTAAAGTACATGTCGTTTTCTGGGTCAAGATACTTACCCAAAGAGATACCGCAGCAACGGCTTCCGTAAATCTCACAGTCCTCAATAATCCATCCTTTGCTCCAGTGAGGTCCAATCATACCGTCCTGATATGCAGCAGGTGGAGCCCATGTGGTAGCAGCCTTATTGATGTTAAAGCCACTGACTGTGATGTAGTTTATGCCGTTTTCATCTGGCATGAAGCAGTTACGGCGGACAAGAATTTCAACATTTTCTTTATTAGGATCAAGACCCTGAAAGTTTGCGTAAAGAATAGTTTCGTCATTTTCAGAATCCTGCTCTGTGAACCAAAGATAAGATGCTTCCTCTTTGTTCCATGCAAATGGATTTGCCTCTCCCTTTTTGCAGTCATCAAGGGAATCGCACTCGTACATCATTTTGTCGTTGAGGAAAACTGCACCAGTGTGTCTGATGGCAGGAGAGAAGTACCAGTCTCCGTATACACGTGTGGTATATGGATTGTAATCAGCGAACACACCGTTATTTACGCGTACTGTCCATACATTTCCTTCCAATTTATTCCAGCCTGAAAGCTCCTCAGCGCCTGTGATAACAGCGCCCAGCTTTTCCTCTGAGCGGTATACGATAGGCGCATCCTCTGTACCGGCATTTCTTGGAGTAACCTTTTCGCGGTAAACACCGCTGGCAACAATAATCTCGTCACCTGCTACAGCGATATTTGCAGCATCTCCAATATTCTTAAAAGGTCTTTCCTTGGAGCCGTCTCCATCGCGGAAAGCCTTGGCATCAACATAGTATTTCATAATCTAGTAAAGCTCCTTTCGGTCAATTCGATAATATAATTATCAACTATATTGATGCCTGAAAATACCTAGAAAGTTTTGATTTTTAGGGGGTAAACTAAATTAATTCCTCGAAATCTATGACACTCATTGGTTTGTGGAAGTAGTAGCCCTGCATTTCAAGACAATCCTTGCTCTTAAGGAACATGGCCTGATCCAGAGTTTCCACACCTTCAGCCAAAAGGTCCATGCCAAGCAACTGGATCATCTGAATCAGATAGGTCAAAATAATCTGTCCTTTTTCTTCAAATCCTTCTGATGACAGGAAACGTAAATCCAGTTTTACACGGTCAACTGGAAGCTCCTTTAACATGTTTAGAGAAGAATAACCACTGCCAAAATCATCCATTTCAACAAGGAAGCCATTTGAACGGAGATTTTCCGTTGTTAGGATGAGTAGTTTTGAGTCTTTTACATAGGCGGATTCTGTAATTTCTATATGTAGCTGGTCAGGAGTCAATTCGTATTTGCGAATCAAATCCATGAACAGTAGATGGATATCTGGATTCTCTGAAATATCACTTCGTGATACGTTCACAGAAACAGTCATGCGCTTTCCTAAATTGTTCCAGCGATGAAGATCTTTGCATACTTTTTCCCATACATAGCAGTCCAGCTCATAGATTTTTCCGGAGTTTTCCAGAGCAGGGATAAATTCTCCAGGACTAATCCAACCCAGATTGCCGTGAGCCCAGCGACAAAGTGCTTCAGCACCAATGATGGTGTTGCTTTCGAAATTTACCTGTGGCTGGTACCAAACTTGAATTTCTTCTGCTTCAATTGCAGAGGATAGATGGCCAACAATATCTACCGCACGCTTTTTGGTTTCCCATTGATTCAGGTTGTAGAATTCAAATCCCGTTTTACCTGATTCACGAAGTTTGCGCTCAGCTATTCTTGCAAAATCTATCATGTGGTCGACATCTATATTTTGGAGGTCATCTGGAGTAAGTACATAAATACCACTGCAGAGTTGTACCTTGAAATTTTTACCCTGACTAATAAGGAAATTGTTTACTGGCTCTACTACATCCTGTTCATCCTCATAAATCTTTTCATTACCTTCGATTCTGCGAAGAATTACAAACTGGTCAGCAGTAACTCGTCCAATTGCCTCATCCTCAGATAATATATTCTTTGAAATCTTAACCCAGTATTTCAGTAGCTTATCGCCCGTTTCTTTTCCAAAGCTGTCGTTTATAAATTTAAAATCTACTATATTGTTGTAGGAAATAAAGTATGGAACAGAAGGATTTTCTCTCAGAATTTCCTCTACACGTTTTCTGAATCCATTCATACTGTAAGCACCTGTAAGCTCATCGTGATCTATCAGAAGGCGTAGTCTTTCCTCCTGCATAAGAGTGATAGAACGTTGTCTGAAAACCATGGTTCCTATTACTGCCGCAAAAAGAAGGATGCCAAGAATAATAAAGGCACCGTATTGGTACATATAATCCCAAAGATCATAATGATATAGGCGACGTGTGGTGTAATCTAAGATAATGGCTTCAGTCTTGGTTTCCTCCAAACGAGATATTCCCATATTCAGTCTGTCTATTATTTCTTGTCCTCTAGGAGTATCCAAAGTGCCTGCCTTAAATCCCATAGAAAACATAGCAGAAGGCTGAACGTGTAAATTGACATAAGATGGCTTCTGAAGAACATAGCTCCATACGTAGGAGTTGTTAAGAAGAGCATCCACCTCACCCTTTTGAAGACCTTTAACACCGCCCCTTATATCATCATAAAATACAATCTTCATTCCGGGATAAAGCTCATGAACAGTTTCAGCTACACCCTTTAGAGATGCTGGCATACCTACTCTTACAGTATTCAGAGTAGGAAGAGAAGAGTTCTTAGTAGTTACAAGAGTAAACGGAATTTCCATCAGATTTTCAGTAACGATGGCGTTCATTCCGGAAGTGCTGGTAATAGAACCACCAAATGGCATTACCACATCATATTCGCTGTTATCAAGAGCGTCTTTCATGTTACCTTCGGTGATATTCTTTATGATTATGTCATAGCCAGCTTCTTTGGCTACTTCTCGAATTAAATCTACACCTATACCTACAGTTTCCTCGGATACATTATCTATATAGAACATAGGACAGCGGTCTGTAGGCACACCTACAATTAGCGTATCCTTTGAAGATGCAGCCTCAGAGCTGACAAAGAGCACAGCAAAACAAAGCACAGTTACTGTGCTTAAAATAGCTTTTTGTATTACTTTTCTAAACTTTAGCCCACCCAAGGAAGCTCCTCCATTTGTTTGTAATACACAGTCTTACAATATTCCAAATCTAATATATCAAACGATTGAGAAAAATCTGTGATTGCAAGAAAAGTTATATCTTGGTATAATACTTCTCACGAGTGTTTAGCAGTTTAAAGTGTTAAGCAATTAAAGATGTGGAGGTAATATTTTGGAACAGGAAAATCGCGGTAGCTTTTCAGGAAAAATAGGTTTTGTGCTCTCGGCCGCGGGAGCGTCAGTAGGTTTAGGAAACATTTGGAGATTTCCTTATTTATGTGCTAAATACGGTGGAGGAATTTTCCTTATTGTATATGTACTTTTGGCTCTTACATTTGGTTATACAATGATAGTTGCTGAGACAGCTATTGGTAGAGCTACAAATAAAAGTCCCGTTGGTGCATTCAACGGATTGAGTCACAATAATAAGCTTATGAAGATTGGTGGCTGGATTAATGCCATCATCCCAATCTTAATCGTGCCTTATTATTCAGTTATCGGTGGATGGGTTTGCAAATACCTTTTCGAGTATATTCGCGGAGATGTGAATGCTATTGCAGGGGACAATTTCTTTGTAAACTTCATCACAGATGGTAAAGAGACTGAGATTTGGTTTATCGTATTTACGTTTTTAGTTTTACTTGTAATATATCTTGGCGTTGAAAATGGTATTGAGAGAGTATCCAAGATTGTAATGCCAATTCTTGTAGTGCTTGCAGTGGTTATCTGCATTTACTCGGTTACAAGACCAGGTGCTTTAACTGGTGTGAAGTATCTTTTCATCCCTAACTTTGAGCATTTTTCAATTATGACCGTCGTTACTGCCATGGGCCAGATGTTCTATTCCCTTTCGATTGCTATGGGTATACTTATTACATTTGGCTCTTATGTTAAAAAAGAAGTCAGCATCGAGGAATCAACAAAGCAGGTAGAGATTTTTGATACAGCAATCGCTGTTATTGCCAGCCTTATGATTATCCCAGCTGTTTTTGCATTCTCACATGGAGATGAGAGCATGCTTAAGGCAGGCCCATCACTTATGTTCATCACTATGCCTAAGATTTTCGCAAGCATGGGATTTGGAAGAGTAATCGGAATTGCATTCTTTGCATTGGTGCTTTTTGCAGCAGTAACAAGTGCCATCGCTCTTACAGAGAGCGCTGTTTCTACATTTGCAGATGAGTTTAAGTGGGACAGACACCGTGGTGTTAATATTATGGCTGTTATAATGTTTGTACTTGGCAGCCTTTCATCACTTGGATATGGACCACTTGGCAATGTTACAATCATAGGAATGCAGTTTTTGGATTTCTTTGATTTCCTTACAAACTCAGTAATGATGCCAATCGCAGCTCTTGCTACATGTATTCTTATTACTAGATTCATGACAGTAGAGAAGCTGGAGGCAGAGGTGGAGCAGGAGAATCACCCATTCAAGAGAAAGGGCGTATTCAGCTTTATGATAAAGTTCCTTTGCCCAATTTTTGTATTGATTATCCTTGTAAGTGCCGTGTTAAATGTTTTTGGAATCATTAGCATGTAATTTATTTGATAGTTTAGTCGTCGATGTTTTAGTCATCGGCGACTTTTTCACTTTATTAGGCTCCATTTAATTGTTGCCAATTTATTATATTTCGCTATACTAAGAGGAAAGAAAATATATTTAGGGGTATGATTAAATGGTTTTATTAGATAAATATGAAGCATTAAAGAACTACTTCAAAAAGCTGGGGTCAGTGGCAGTTGCCTTTTCCAGTGGAGTAGATTCTACATTTTTGCTTTTTACAGCTCGCGAGGCACTTGGAGATAACGTAATTGCGGTAACAGCTTCATCATGCTCATTTCCAAAGCGTGAATTGAATGAGGCCAAGGATTACTGCAAGGCTATTGGTGTGAGACATTTTATTGTTGAATCAGAGGAGCTTGAGATAGAAGGCTTTTCTCAAAATCCGCCAAATAGATGTTATCTGTGCAAACGCGAGCTTTTTTCGAAGATTTTTGATTTAGCTAAGGCTGAGGGCATAGCTTATGTAGTGGAAGGTTCCAATCTTGATGATGATGGAGACTACAGACCAGGCCTTCAGGCAGTGGCAGAGCTTGGTGCAAAGAGCCCACTGAGAGAAATCGGATTTACGAAGCAGGAAATCAGAGAGCTTTCAGCACATTTTGGACTTCCAACAGCAAATAAGCAGTCTTTTGCATGTCTTTCCAGCCGATTCCCTTATGGTGAGGCTATTACAGAAAAGAAGCTTGGTATGGTTGATAAGGCGGAGCAGCTACTTTTGGATATGGGATTCAATCAGTTCAGAGTTCGTATTCACGGAGAGAACGTTGCCCGCATTGAGTTGCAGCCTGCGGACTTTGGCAGAATGCTTGATGAGGACTTGAGATTACGTATTTACGATGCATTCAAGGAATACGGATTTGCCTATGTTGCACTTGATTTACGTGGCTATCGTACTGGTAGTATGAACGAAACGCTTGATTTATGATATTTACAGGTAGGTATATACATAGGAGGGTTTATGGATTACAGTCAGTACGTTAAAAAAGACTTTGAAAGTATAAGTGCATTTAATTTATCTATGGGTACAAAAGGGCGAAGCTACAACCAGCATTGGCATTCTCATGGAGAAATAATACTTGTTGCGCCAGGGGAAAGTAATGTATTTAAGGTAAATCAGGATACATATCATCTGGCTCCGGGGGATTTTGTACTGGTGTGGCCTCGAGAAATGCACGAAGTGATTGATGCTGATTTGGAAAATACATTGATTATCAGATTCAGTAATGCCTTTGTAAATTCATTGTTTGATCTTCAGAGAATCATGCACTTTTATAGGAATTTGCATGTAATTTGTATCAATACACATCGTGAACTGGTGGCAAATCTTACAGCTATAGCTTATAGAATGAAGGAGTATTTCATGTCAGATGTTCCCGATAAGGAGCTTAGATGCTGCATGCTTCTAATGCAGTTTATGCTTACCCTCGACGAGCACAAGAATGAGTTTGTCCCAGAATTAAAGCAATTAGATGAAATCAGTGGCTATGGCGATATATATCGCAGGATGGTATTAGTTACAGATTATATAAAGAATAATCTTACTGCTGATGATTTGTCACAAGCTAATATGGCTAAGATGGCTGGAATTAGTAAAGATTATTTTTCAAGAGTTTTTAAAGATGCTACGGGAATGAATTACAGTAAATGGCTAAATATGATAAGACTTGAGAAGGCCACGGAACTTTTGGCTACAGAGGACAAACCTCTAACTGAGATTGCCATGCTTTCGGGCTTTCAGAGTATCCCTAGTTTTAACAGGGTATTCAGGGCAGAGAAGGGAATGTCCCCAGGGGAGTATCGAACTCTGTTCGAAAAAAGTAATCCATATTTAGCAAAATATGATAATTTACATGTCAAAAATCGATAAGTTTATTTTTATATTTCGCTATATACTTTAGTAGACGACATAAAGATTGCATGTAATCTTTATTCTGAATATTTATCACCACATTACGCGGAAGAAGCTTGGTTCAGCCCCGAGCTTCTTCTGTATTTATAGGACAATAAATGAGAGGTTTGGGTTAGCCCCAAACCTCTTCTGCTATTTCTTTGACTAATTTCAGCTTAGCCCACTGTTCATCTTCAGTAAGCTTGTTTCCGATTTCACATGAAGCGAAGCCACACTGAGGGCTTAAGTATAATCTATCAAGCGGGATATATTTTGCTGCTTCGTGAATACGTTTTATGATTGTTTCCTTGTCCTCTAGCTTTGGTGTCTTAGTGGTAATAAGACCAAGAACTACCTTCTTGTCAGGTGAAACCTTTGCAAGTGGAGCAAATCCACCTGAGCGGGCATCATCATACTCCAAGAAAAGAGCATCTACATTTTCCTTCGCAAATACGTAGTCGGCAACTGAATCATAAGGACCACTGGTGAAGAAAGTAGAGTGGTAGTTGCCTCGGCAAATATGAGATGTGATTACCATGTCAGCAGGCTTGTTCTCAAGAGCAAGATTATTAACCTGAAGGAGCTGACTCTTTACCTCTTCGATATCAATTCCAAGAGATGCATAGCGCTGCTTTGCCGCATCACCTACGATGGCGCCCCATGTACAGTCATCAAACTGAAGATTTCTGCAGCCTGCCTCATAGAACTGCTTGATAACATCCTGGTAAGCAACACCAATATCCTGAATAAGCTCCTCATTTGTTGGATAGAACTTTCTTGTGGTCTCGTAGTTTGCTGGAATAATCATCTGCTGGAATGTCTGAGCAGGTGCTGGGATTGTGTATTTTGCAACTGTGTTCTCATCCTCAAACTGCTTTAGGAACTTGAAATATTCCACGAAAGGATGAGCTTTCGCTTTGATTTTGCCCACAAGATAAGTATCATCCAAAAGTGCAAGCTCGCCGTTAAAGCTAACTCCGCCACCAGTATTTTCATGGGCAACTCCATCAAGTCCCCACATGAAATCAAGGTGCCAGAATGTTCTTCTGAATTCACCATCTGTGATGATATGATATCCAAGCTCTTTCTGCTTGGCTACAACCTTTTCAATTTCTCTGTTCACTACATGATCATAGGCTGATTCAGCAATTTTTCCAGCAAGGAAATTTGCCTTTGCCTCCTTTAATGCCTGTGGTCTTAAGAAGCTTCCTACGAAGTCATATCTGTAAGGTGTCTGTATTGTACTCATTATTATGTCTCCCTTCGCTGTAATTGTCGCGTGTTTGTTGAAATGGATTATATGCCTAGTGAGTATATAGGTAAAATATTAAAAATGAGTGGATAACCATAGATAAAATCTATGATAATGGCTATAATTAGAAAAAATCTATGTTATCAGGAGAAGGATAATGACTCTAAAGCAGCTTAGATATGCGGTTACTGTGGCAGATACAGGGAATATTACCGAAGCGGCAAAGAAGCTTTTTATAGCTCAGCCCAGTCTTACATCTGCCATCAGAGAACTGGAAAGTGAATATAATATTACGATTTTCACCCGTTCTAATAAGGGGATAGAAGTGACTCCTGAGGGGGATGAGTTCTTAGGATATGCCCGCCAGGTATTGGAGCAGACTAATCTTATAGATGAAAGATACACTGGGAAAAGCACAGGTAAACAGCGTTTTTGTGTTTCAGCCCAGCATTATTCCTTTGCAGTGGAAGCCTTTGTTGAACTTTTGAAAAGATATGGTGGGGATAAGTACGAATTTCATATGAGAGAGACACAGACCTACGACATTATAGATGACGTGGCTCACCTCAGAAGTGAGATAGGAATCCTGTATCTGAATAAGTTTAACGAGACGGTAATCAGAAAGACTCTTAGGGATAATGGTCTCACCTTCCACAGCCTCTTTAAGGCAAAGCCCCATGTGTTTATTGGAAAAGACAGCCCGCTGGCTAAGAAGAAGTCACTTACACTTGATGATTTGAAGGAATACCCACGACTTTCCTATGAGCAGGGCAGCCACAATTCCTTTTATTTTTCCGAGGAGATTCTCAGTACTGTGGATTGCGACAAGGAGATTATTGTAAGGGACCGTGCTACACTTTTCAACATGCTAATTGGTCTCAATGGATATACAATCTGTAGCGGTGTTATCAGTGAGGAACTGAATGGGCCAAGCATTATAGCAAAGCCTTTGAAGGTGGATGATTATATGGAAATCGGGTATATTCTGCCTTCTGGAATAACTCATTCAAAGCTGACAGGAAATTATATTGAGATGCTGAAGGCCAGCTGTAGGTGGCTAGAGTAAACTTTTAGTCGGAAAAAATAGAATAAATACAAAAAGAACATCCTTCTTGTGATAAGGTTATGGTTTGCGAAAAAAACTTTATCAAGGGAGGATGTTCTTTTATGCAAAAGAGTATACAGTATTTTGGAGAAGTGTGCATTCAAAGATTTTTAGAAATACAAAAAGAGTTATATCAAAACCCAAAAGATTTAGCTGAGTTTATACTAAATGTTGAAAGTGAGGTAAGGAAACTGGGCCGTATTTTTATTGAAGAGACACTTGAGGAAATGGATCAACTTATACGTGAAAGTGATAAAAGAAAGAAACATTGGGTGGTTGAAACACATG
>NZ_FNDP01000032.1 GCF_900100545.1 Pseudobutyrivibrio sp. 49 | reverse complement strand
GGAGGATATTTGAGAGGAGCTGCCCCTAGTACGAGAGGACCGGGGTGGACGGACCACTGGTGTATCAGCTGTCGACCAACGGCATAGCTGAGTAGCCAAGTCTGGACGGGATAAACGCTGAAGGCATCTAAGCGTGAAGCCCCCCTCAAGATGAGATATCCCCTCCTTCAAGGAGATAAGATCCCTTAAAGACGATAAGGTAGATAGGTTCAAGGTGTAAGTGCGGTAACGCATTCAGCTGATGAATACTAATAGATCGAAGGTTTATTCTAAAAAGATGTAAGCGTGTTCTCGAACACTGTATGAAGTTTTGAGGTTGCTATGATGACATAGTTTTAGACTTGAGCAAGCATAATAGCTTGCTTTTTTCGGAAAATATATGGCGAGATAGCTCAGTTGGCTAGAGCACGCGGTTCATACCCGCGGTGTCGAGGGTTCGAATCCCCCTCTCGCTACTATACGTGTGTGTAGCTCAGCTGGATAGAGCACTTGGCTACGGACCAAGGTGTCGGGAGTTCGAATCTTCTCACGCACGCTAGACCTTAGGAAAACCTAAGGTCTTTTTTATTATATCCCTCCCAAAATATATAAAATCTTTATTAAATAATAAGCAATATAATTGTGTTTTAAAGAACACTATATTAGAATCCTAAACATGACAATACAAATAAGTAATGAAACAAGAAAAAAAATAAATAGCGAATATAATCGTTTTATGGAAGATCCTAGCAATATGGCTCGCTTAAAGATGAAGCTATCATATAATCAAAGAATGTTTATAGATGCTTTAAAAGAGGCTGCCAATACAGAAGATGATAGCTTAGAAGCAAAGGATAAGCTTTTATTATTTAAAGAAGCAATTCTTTTATTTAACAATAGTCCAGAATTTGTTCCTAATGCGCCAATAGATGTAATGAGACAGGGTATCACTTTCAAAAATAATCCTGATGATTTTGAGGAACTTATTGTGATGTTGAGGGTATGGATTAACTCTGTAAAAAAATCAAGAAAGCCAACCAACAGATTGGCAATAGGTTTTGCAAGATGGAATAAGCTTCCATTGTATGTAGCATTTGTATTACTGCTTTCATCAATGTTTTCTTCAGGACTACATCTTACAGAAGCTTTAATACTGGGTCATACGATGGATTATATAAAACAAATAGCAATTGTAATTGGAACAGGATATCTTTCATATGCTTCAGGAAGAGGAATCTATTATAAAATTTTGGCTGAAAACGACTTTATATAGAGGAAATGTGCTATGAATCTTAAACTCAGAAGAGATATTGATTATATATTTGAAAAATCAATAGATGCAGTGTTGCCAGATGAAGCTGTGAAAAAAGCACTTAAAAATTTTACTCCACCAAAGGGAAAAGTTGTTTTAGTTGCGGTTGGTAAAGCTTCATGGCAGATGGCAAATGCTGCCCAAAGCGTTTTACCTAGGATTGATTCCGGCATAGTTATCACGAAATACGACCATGTTAAAGGTTCTATAGATAGTATAGAGTGTTTTGAGGCAGGTCATCCCGTACCTGATGCTAATAGTTTTAAAGCTACAGAAAAAGTATTAGATTTAGTTGAAAACCTAGTAGCAGATGATACTGTAGTTTTTCTGATTTCCGGAGGCGGAAGTGCATTATTTGAGCTACCATTAATCGATGGGGAAGAATTACAGGACATAACAAATCAGCTTCTTGCATGTGGAGCAGACATTGTTGAGATTAATACCATAAGAAAGAGATTAAGTCAGGTAAAGGGTGGAAGATTTGCATTAAAATGCGCTCCAGCTAAGGTATTTAGTATAGTGCTTAGCGATATTGTCGGAGATCCGCTTGATATGATAGCAAGTGGTCCAGCTTATCCAGACTCCTCTACAACTCACGATGCGAAAGCCATTATAGACAAATATAATCTGAAGATTTCAGATAAAGCAAAAAAACTATTAGAGGAAGAAACTCCAAAGCAGCTTTCAAACGTAGAAACATATATTACCGGATCAGTCAGAGAACTATGTAAAGCTGCAGCAAAAGCTTGCGAGGAGCTAGGATATGAAGCAACAATTCTATCAGATAATCTCACTTGCGAGGCAAAAGAAGCTGGGGAATTTTTGGCAAACATCGCTAAAATGCATGCTAATGATAAAAAGAAGCTGGCTTTTATTGCCGGTGGAGAGACCGTTGTTCATTTAACCGGAACTGGCAAAGGTGGCCGAAATCAAGAATTAGCTCTTAGCGCTGCTATAGGTATTTCTGGTTTAGAGAATGTTGCTATCGCGTCAGTAGGTAGTGATGGCACTGATGGTCCAACAGATGCGGCTGGTGGCTACGTTGATTCCGATACTATGATGGAATTGGAATCCAAAGGAATAAACATTCATGATGTTTTAATAAATAATGACTCTTACAATGCGTTAAGAGAAATTGATGGACTCATAATCACAGGCGCTACAGGTACAAACGTAAATGATGTGGCTATTTTACTAATTAATAATAAGGATGGATTATAAAAATGTATTATGTACCAGATGAAACTACACTCGCAGGATTTTATGAATGCAAAGAGTGTGCAAATAGATTCTTATCTATACAGGTAGGACCAAGCTTGGTATGTCCATATTGCGGTGAACAGCCAAATATGGAGATTGGACCAGACGAGGAAATGCCAGTAGTTACAGAGACGGCAAAACTTATATCTGTAGTTCAGGGTAAAGATGAAGTAGAGCGAATGGATGCTTTACTTTCACTCGCTGTTACAGGCGGTGATTATAATTGGATGTAAATACGTATCGTTCTGTCATTTAAAAATTAAATATTTTTGCCACTTTTAAGGTGGTCAGATATAAGATAGCATCATATCCAACAAAAGAAAGGGGTATGATGCTATGTTTAGTTTTAGTGACTTTAAAAAGATTGATATGCATTCGCATATCGGAACCTGGGGCAATCCATTTAATTTCAGTGGTGATATAAGCCTAGTATTAAATTTGATGGAAAAGTTCAATATTGAAAAGACTTTGTTATGCCCATCTGACTCTTCCAAAAACAATGAAATGCTTGAGGCATATAGGAAAGCTCCAGATAAAA
This sequence comes from Pseudobutyrivibrio sp. 49, assembly GCF_900100545.1. GTDB lineage: Bacteria > Bacillota > Clostridia > Lachnospirales > Lachnospiraceae > Pseudobutyrivibrio. The sequence continues at coordinate 16,814 of NZ_FNDP01000032.1, read as the reverse complement.
TTGTACCAATAGCTTGGATTGATTGTACAAAAGAACAAGATGCATATGACGAATTAGAGCATTTAATTCAAGTTGATGATGTTAAGGGCGCGAAAATCCAATCTCTGTTTGATGGATACGCAGTCGATTCACCTATAGTAGATCCTGTGGCAGAGATATGTGAACACTATAATGTTCCATTTTTTATCCATTCTGGACACGAACCATTCTCACTTCCTTGGCAAATTGGACTTTTGGCAGAACGTCATCCAAGATGTAAATTTGTTATGCTTCACATGGGACACGGCCATGGGATATACGTCGAGGCAGCACAAACCATAGCAAAAAGGTATAACAATATCTGGCTTGAAACATCAGGTACATCAATGTCTGCACAAATATATAATGCTTACAAAAATGTTGGTAATGACAGGGTAATGTTCGGTTTAGATACACCTTTTCATGCACCAGAGGTTGAGATTCAAAAAATATTATCATGTCCACTTACTAATAAGGATTATGAAAACATTTTTTATAACAACGCTAAAAACTTTATGGGTTCATTAATAGAAGGAGCATAAGCTGGTATGAATACTACATCAAAATTGTAAACTAAAGATATCGCAATAGAAGGAATGATGATAACACTTGTCTTTTTAGGAACTTTTTATTTTAAAATCCCATCCTTGTTCGGATATACTCACCTTGGAGATAGCATGATTATTTTATCAGTCTGTCTTTTGGGAACAAAAAAGGGGGCTTTTGCAGGTGCCTTAGGTGCTGGATTAGCGGACTTGTTAGGAGGATATACAGCGTGGGTGATTCCAACAATGACAATAAAAGCAATTTGGGTGCTTGTGATGGGTGCAATTTCCTTTAAATTATTAAAAGAATGTAAATATAATCTTTGGATAGGGGCTTTTATAGGAGCTATTTTTCATATAACTCTCTACACACTAATAAAATTCCCAATGTTTGGAGTGGCTTATGCAATAAGCTCGCTGCCATTACTTACACTACAAACCCTAAGTGGGATTATTATTGGTAACTGTATTTATTCGCTTATCAAAAACAAATTGAATTACATATTAAAATAGCATTATTTTATTCAAGAAATTAGCAATAAATAATAAGAAAAATATAGATATAGCAGAAATGCTAGTAAATAAGCCACTTGTGTGTAATATTACACTTTGGCAAGAATTATGTCGATGAATTCATAACTGGGGAGTATTATTATATTGCGCGCGTTTATTGCTTAGGCAAAAACAAACAAAGGAGAGGATGTATAATGAAAAACAAAAAAATATTAACTACTGCCTTGGTTCTGGCATTATCTGTTAGCACAATTGGTATGACAGTTAAAGCCGATGTAAAGGCTGCAAATGATGATGTAACTGCATCAGACTATTTAGATGAAAAGTCAGATGAAGATTCTACTACAGAAAAGGGGGTAGACATTTCCTATGACTTGAACAGTTGGGGTACTGGATATTGGGTTGGTTATAAGATTACAAATAATACAGAAAATACACTGGAAAACTGGACAGTAAAATTAAGCAGAAAGCAGGTTAATATTGATACCAGCTGGTGTGTAAACATTGAAACTACTGATGATGAATACATTCTTACACCTCTTAGCTGGAATACAAACATTCCAAGTGGTGAAACAAAAGAATTTGGTTTCCTTGGGGTTGGCGAGTTTGACGGTGAAATCGATGCAAAGCTAAAATATACAACTCCAGCCAATTCACACTATGATCCAACTGCTACAATCAGTGCGAGCATCCCTGAAAAGTATTCAGCTATCAGAAGTCAGGACTGTTCTGGTACAGTAAAAACTATTTCTTATACAGCACATGATTCAGAAAACGGAAATACATATACAAAGAAGGCTAATATTTATTTACCTGCAAACTATAGCGAAAGCAAGAAGTACAACGTATTATATCTTCTTCACGGAATCGGTGGCGATGAGAACGAGTGGGAGATGTACAATGATGAGTCAAAAGTAAAGGCTATGATGGATAACCTTGCATATTATGGAGATATTGATTCATTCATCGTTGTTACACCAAATGGAAAAGCTTCTGAAAGTGGTTCAATTCCTTCTTTCTATGCTTTTGGTGATGAACTTAGAAATGATTTGATTCCATATATCGATTCACACTATAGCACATATGCTGACCGTGACCACAGAGCATGCGCAGGTCTTTCTATGGGTGGTATGCAGACAATCAATATTGGTATAGGTGAGTGTGTTGATTTGTTCAGCTACTTTGGAGCATTCTCAGCAGCACCTACCAGCAACCCAGCTTCAACCACAGCAGAGATTTTGGCAGATAACGAGTATCCAATCCATTACTTCTACAATATTTGTGGTCTTCAGGATGGAATTGCTTACTGGAGTGCTTCAAGTGCAGCTAAGAATTTGCCAGAAGTATGTGACCAGTTTGTAGATGGTCAGAATTTTATGTGGCAGGAGCTTGATGGCGAGCACAATTTTGACATTTGGTATCTTGGTTTCTACAATTTTGCTCAAATCGTATTTAAGTAATATATTGTTTCTTCGGACCACTCTAATCTCATTTGAGAGAGGAGTGGTTTTTTTAATTAGCCCACATTTTTATGATAACCACTTTTTATCATTTGTTGATTTTAACGCATTCATTAGCTATAATCGTTCTGGTTTATTATAAATATAAAGATACGAATGAGAGAAGAGACATGAAGATTGAACAAAACATTGAAACATCAAGGATGATTCTTAGATCATATCAGAAGGATGACAGGGCATTCTGTATTTCTCTATGGTGCGACCCTGAAAATGGGAAATATATGAGCGATCCAACAGTAGATTGCCTGAATGAAAACTATATTAAGTATTTTGATAAAATGGAATATGAGCAAGATGGTTATTATTTAATTGCTACTGATAAGGTTACAGGTAAGGCAATAGGAACTTGTTGCCTGTTCCAAGAAGAAGGTAATTATGACATTGGATATTGTATTAGCAAACATCACTGGAAGAAAGGGCTAGGCAGTGAGTTGATTCAGGCCCTTATAGAGTTCGCCAGGGAGTTAGGCGGTCAAAGTTTAACCGCAGAGGTGGCAGATAAAAATGTAGCCTCGGTAAAATTGCTTAAGAAGTTTGGGTTTGAAGCATATAAAGTTGCAAGCTTCAAAAAGTGGAACAGTGATGTATCATTTGATTCACAGTTCTATAAAATGGATTTAGTTTAGGTAATTTCTCATTGTAAAAAACCTTTTACATCCCCATTTTAAGCCAATGTAAAAGCCTTTTGATGGCAAATTCATTTCGATTTGGATACTATTGAGACATCAACAGGGAGGACACGATGTGAACGTTAATCGATGCCTCAATAAACCAATTAGACAAAGGAGAATATGAAATGAAAGAATTAATGAAAAAAGTCAACGGATACAAAGTAATGGCAGTAATGGGATGGGTAATGGTAATAGCTATTAGATACATTTGCCACAGAGAATATTATATAGGAATGTTTCACGGAGCAGGTATTTTCATGTTTTTCTATGGTATTTTTGCCAATATAGTTGTAACTATAAGAGCAAAAAAACTAGCTGGAACAGAAAGCAAGTAAATTTATTCTAGAATCTATATATATGGAGACAGCCAATGGATATTGAATATTTTAATGAAATACCTGACTACGAATCATATGTAAATCTTAGATTATCCGTCGGTTGGAAAATCTTTTGTAAAGAACAAATGGAAAAGGCTATATCCAGAAGTTGCTATTCTATAATTGCCAAAATAGATGATGAAATTGTTGGTATGGCCAGAGCTGTTGGGGATAGCATGTACTACACAATTGTGGATGTAATTGTTAATCCCAAATATCAGGGACAGCATATCGGCTCTAATATAATTCAGAGATTAATCCATGAAATCGAATTAAACATACCTAAGGGTGGGAGAGTACTTATATCACTAATCGCCGCTTCAGGAAAAGAAGATTTTTACGTAAAACAAGGCTTCTCTATCATTCCCGATGAGGAGTCTGGTCCAGGCCTTAGAAAGATTATTTATGGAGAATAGAAATGGAATACAGAAAAGTATTTGATACAATACCTGAACAATTTGATAAGTATCGCCCAAGATACAGCAAGGACCTATTTGACTATTTGATAAGTTACGCAAATATTGGAACAGGCAAGTCAGTTCTTGAGCTGGGACCTGGAACAGGTCAGGCTACTGAGCCAATTTTGAGCACTGGATGTAATTACAATGCCATAGAGCTCGGAGAACATCTATATCAGAAAATGATAGCGAAGTATGGGAAGTATGAAAACTTCAACATTGTGAATGATGACTTCATTACTCATGATTTCGGAAATGAAAAATATGACCTTATATATTCTGCCGCAACTATACAATGGATTCCTGAGCAAATAGCTTTTTCAAAAACCTTTGATTTACTAAAGCCTGGTGGAATTTTGGCAATGATGCTTACAAGAGCTGATTATAAGACACCAAATGAAGAACTATACAGCAATATTCAGAAGGTTTACGATGAGTTTTTCAAACCGGATGAAGAATATAAACATGGCTCTTTTCGTTATGAGAATGCAGTAGATTATGGGTATGTAGACTTCAAAAGATTTGAGTTTTATGGACAACGCGTTTTTACGGCGGATGAATATGTAGCATTTTGCGGAACTCATTGTGACCATATTGTACTTCCTGAGCCATATAAGACTAAGTTTTATGATGGAATTAGAAGAGCCGTTCTCGAAGCAGGGGACAAGATTATTTTTAACGACACCTATGTTCTATATTTAACCAAAAAACCGGAATGCTAAGATAAAGGAATAATAACAACATGCGTATTAGAATTACAGATGATGGTAATGAACAAGATATTAACGATATATTTGAAATGCTAAAAGCTTACAACTTGAGTAATCGAGAAGAATCTAAAAATGTTCCTCTTGGAATCTTTTATGAAGATGATGGCAAGAAATTAGCCGGTCTTACTGGTGAAACTTTTGGAAATTGGCTATGTATACATTATCTTTTTGTAGAGGAGCAGTTACGGAAAGAGGGCCTTGGAAGCGAATTACTATTGGCGGCAGAAAAAGAAGCTAAGCATCGTGGTTGCAAATATGCTTTTGTAGATACCTTTTCATTTCAGGCGCCAGAGTTTTATAAAAAACACGGTTACAATGAAGTGTTTTCTCTCAACGAATATCCATACACAGGGAAAAGATATTATTATACAAAAGAACTAGTAGAAACAATCACGCCCAAAGTAGAGCTTTTCAATAATGAAGTAGAAGAAGCAATATCTGTAATGCGTAATGTTGCAAAGTGGGGGAGATCTAAAGGTTTCAGAGTGTGGCTGGATGATTGGCTTACACCTGAAGAATTAATTACATCAGAGGCACAACCAGAAAACTTTCATATAGGAAAAGTAGACGGAAAAACAGCTTGTGCATTTATTCTTCAACCTAGCGATGTTGAATACTGGGGAACCCGACCCGCTAATGAAGCAGTGTATTTGCACAAACTTTGCGTATGCCGTGAGTTTGCTCATATAAATATGACAAAATCTGTGATAGCGGCTATACGTAATGACTGCAGGTGTAAAGGTATTAAATATATACGTTTAGACACAGGCCTTGATGAGAAAGCGGTCAGAAAAATATATCTAAACGCAGGATTTAAAATAGTAGATATAATTGACTATGATAATGGTAATTCGTTGGCATTATACGAACTAGAGGTATAATTCTTGACGAGCCAACCAATGGCTTGGATGTAGATGCAGTAATTAAAATTCGTGAAAAACTTTTGGAGTTGAAGGAAAGCGGATGCTCAATATTAGTATCCTCACATTATCTTGGTGGATAGTTATGACACTTGTTTTAGTTGTTTTTTTCTACGGTTTATCGTCGTGGAGTTATTCCGAGGATTTAGCGAATTCCATTTTATGTGAGGCTGTTGGATTTTTAGCGTAACAAATGATATAATATACCAAAATGTTGATGTGATATACATTTTAACCTTCCAAAATGTTGACTCAAATACAATTATATTATTCTAAAATGTTGATAAGGGGTATATTTTATGCTAAGAAGAAAAGCAACAGACCAACTAAAATACTGGGTGGAACACAAGGATAAAAAATGTCTGGTTGTTCAAGGTGCCCGCCAGACTGGAAAAACATATATTATTGAAAGATTTGCAGAAGATAATTATGAGGAAGTAGTTGAAATAAATTTTAAGGAAATGCCTTCTGCAAAGACAATATTTGAGGGAGATTTAACCGTTGATAATATGGTTATGGCACTTCGCTTTCGTTTCCCAGAAAAAAAGATTATTCCTGGTAAAACACTAATATTTCTTGATGAGATTCAGGAATGCGAAGAAGCCATTACTGCATTAAAGTTTTGGGCATTTGATAATAGATACGATGTTATAGTATCAGGTTCGCTTCTCGGAATTGATTATAAACGTGCATCATCATATCCAGTAGGCTATGTTGATTATCAGAGAATGTATGGTTTGGATTTCGAAGAATTCCTCTGGGGAATAGGGATTACTGAGGAGATGATTGATTCTCTAAAGGAATGCCTTGATAAGAAGCAGCCTGTTCCTACAGCAATTAATGATCAGATGTTTAGCTATTATAGGCAATATCTAGCCACTGGAGGAATGCCTGAAGCAGTTCAAAAGTATTTGGATACAAAGGATTATAGAGAAGTTGACACTATCCAAAGAAGTCTTCTTCAAGGCTATTTATATGATATTGCTCATTACGCAACTGCTGAAGAAAAAGTAAAAGCAGAAAAATGTTATCTCACGTTAGGTAAGCAGCTGCTTGATAAAGAAAATCATAAATTTCAATATAAAGAGATTGAAAAGGGCGCTAGGGCTCAGAAATATTATAATAGTATCGATTGGTTGCTTAGAGCTGATATGGTACATTTAAGCAGGATTGTAACAGATATAAGATATGATCTGGATGATTATGCTAGAAATGATTTCTTTAGAGCGTACACCACTGATTTATCGTTACTGGTTGCAATGAAGGATTTTTCTCTTAAGCAACACATAGTAGAAAATACACTTGAAGGTAATACCAAAGGTGGAATATATGAATGTGCTGTAGCAGATGCATTGCATAAAAAAGGATATACACTGTACTTTTACAAAAATGAAACCACAAAAAAGGAACTGGATGTGATTATCCAAAAAGATGGACAGGTTATTCCTATAGAAGTTAAGGGCGGAAAAGCAAACGCAAATTCAATTAAATCAGTATTAAAAAAATATAAGGATATTAATTTTGCGTATAAATTTATTGATGGCAATGTAGGGGTGAGTGACAATGGACTAGTGACTCTACCATTATATATGGCAGCATTTATCTAAAATTGTTGATGCGTGTACAAAAGGCGGTTATTGGCATTTGTGACGCACAGGACCAAATTTAGCTATCGCAATTCTCTCAATAGTATGGTCATTCTTCCTAGCTCTTATATTTCTTCAGATAAAGGGAAGAGTTCATAGCTTACTGAAATAGAGATAAAATTTACCAAACTATATATATCTTTTATGTTAAAAATATCCATTAATTATTAATCGATTAATATCGATACCTAAGTGTAAGGATTTTTATAAGGATACGGATGCGCTTATTTCAACGGAATGAAGTTGGGATAAGTGCATTTTTATGGGATGAAAATAATGGAGGGTGCGATGAGTTCAATTAATAATTCTTATGAATACTACCAGTCTAACCAAGGGTTGCTATCAATGCTTAATAAAAGCAAAAAAGGAAATCCGCTTATTAATCAGTTGCTTGAAAAGAATGAATTGGAATATCAACGAAAAATGGAGTCCTTTGGATTTGGTTCCACAAAAGGTAATGATAAATACAAGAAAGTAGAAACTGCTGCTAATAATCTGGGAGATGCGTTGGCTAGTCTAGGAAAAGAGGATCTGTATAAAGCAGAATCTGGAAAAGAATACGACAATAGTGTGCTTATTAAAAATATCAACAATTATGTAGCAGCATATAATAGTACTATTTCAGCGCTAGATAATTGTGGTGGCTCATTAAAGAATAGTTTTTCAACAGAATTTGTTGAAGCATACAAAGAAAAGGCAGATGCGTTGAATAAAATCGGTATTATATTATCAGCTGATGGAAAGCTTTCTGTAGATCAGGATAAACTTAAAGCAGCAAAAGTAGATGATATAAAGAACATATTTAATAGTGCATCTGCATATTATAAATCAATTATGAGTAGTACAAGCTCAATTGATACCATTATCAATAAGGCTTTGGCTATGAAATCAGGAACCTATAATGCTAATGGGATTATGTTGAACTAAATAATGAATAATAAAGCTAAGGAAGCGCTTATTTCAACGGAATGAAGTTGAGATAAGTGCTTTTTTAGATAAATTATTACCGCTCGGACCTTTCTGGAGAGCGGAGCAGCTTTGACTGATAGATGAGCTGCAGAAAGGAGTTTTATGGCAGATTTTTTAGCTGACAACAATTATCTTATGCAAGGTGCTTTTTCAAGTAGTTATCTTTATTTTTCAAATTTTGTTAATAAAGATAATGGTTTCGAAAAAACTATGAAAGCATCATCAGATGAACAACTGAATACTACTAAGCTTACAGAGGATAGTAAGAATAAAGGTAATAGCTATACACGAATTGTATCAGCGACTGTAATGAACAGTGAGTTACGTACAACTACAGGCGCAAATGGCATTACAGCATTTTCGTATCAAGGCGTGATGCAACAGTTTGAAATCAGAATAGATGTTAATGGCGATGATAGAAAGTACACTGCTATTGGCACAGATAAGGATGGACAACCATTTGAAAAAGAAATAGATCCTTATAATGTTAATCCTACTGATGCAGACTTTACAGAGTTTGCTGCGTTATGCTCTTACATTCGTGAAACAGAGAATCTTGCCGACGAGACCATGAAGTTTGTGAGCGACTTTGAGGTAAATGATATCTTTGAGCGCATGGATTATCTTGCTACCTTCTCAAACGAAATGGGCAAGTATGAAATGGCAGGATTGGGAAATCTTTCGTTAGAAAACTTTATGCCTCACATTAATAAGTTGATGGAAACTCTTATGGGAGTCACCATGGAAAAATTTAATGTAAGTCTTGATACTGTTGAAGAACAACCAGCCAAGTTTCAGACAAAGGATTTAGGATTTGGTTATACACTAGGTGTACCTTATAAAATGGTTGCCAATCAGATTATTAACCCAGATTCTGATGACGTGATTGTTAGAGTAAAAATATCAGGAGCAAATGGTGGTGAATTTTTTGATGTTAATATTTCTGAAGTAGCCCCAAGGAGTGCAACTGCTATTGAAATGTTTGCATATTGCCAGTACGCAGATTCTATTGGTGAAGGTATCTTAAAGAGTAATTTCTCTAGCTGGAATGAACTTACAAGCTTTTTGCATTCAGATGAATCATTTGGCGTTGATTCTGTGGAGCAGGCTACCACAAAGAAAGTCAATTGGGCTAAAGCACTTGCTGAATCGGATTTATCTTTCAAGAACCAATCAACTGGCATAATAATGGAGCCAAAAGATATCTTAAAAATGCTTATGGAAAGCTATAAGAAAATCCATGATAAGGATGGTGAAAATGACTGGCGTAAAATGACTGATGAAGAATGGGAAAAGCTCTTGGCTAGAATTGATGCTGATATCGATGACATGGTAGAGCGTGTCAAAAAAGAATCACAGGAAGCTAAAGAAGAACAGGTCAAACAAGAATTAGAAAAAGAGGCTGTTGAAATTTAATTCTCTATTGCTTCTGATGATATATGTGCTGCTCTGCTTTTTCATATAAGTGGAGCAGCCCAAATTGGCAGGTAATGCAGAAAGGAGCTTTATGTCAGTAGGTAATGTTCTATCAAGTTATGCTGTAAACACTAGTATGCAATATAATAATGCATCTGGTCTTATCAGCAAAACCGAAGCACAGTTTAAAATTACAAGCCAATCTTCATCTTCAGGCGATGCGGTGTTTGATTATTATCATAATTTATGTTCAAAGTTCCCAGATATGTCATTTAGATTATCTGATAGGGAAGAAGAATTAAAGCATATGAATGATAGACGTCCTTATTTTGGCTATAATGATAGCCTAAACCAAGTGGGCGATAATTATAGCAAATTAGGACAGATTAGTATTGATATCGATGTGGCTGTTATTCGTAAGATGCAGAATGACCCTAGTTTTGAAGAGAAAGTTTTAGCTACTATAGGAAATATCAAAACGTATCATGTGGCATATCAACAAGAGGCAATTAATAGTGGTATGCCGTATATGGACTATTGCTTACAATTAGAAGGTGATAAATTACAACAATCTGAAGGGTACTTTTCTTCAAAATATTCTACTGAAGAAGAACTCCGAAGAATGTGGGATACTGAAGAATACCAAAGGAAAATGGGACAGTTTTTTGAGGAACAGAAAGCTGAACTTATTGAAATCTACCTAAAAATGACTGAGAGTTGTATCCTTAAAAAAGATGAGCTTGCACCTTCTGAACAGAGTAAAGAGGAACAACGAATTGATAATATTTCAAAAGCGACTCAGAAGGTGGAGGACGAATATAAGTCTATTGGAGATATTTGCATATCTAACGTATCAGGGACACATAGGAAATAAAATACCAGGAGTCATCAATAATTGGGCAGCATATCGAATTTTAAAACTTGAGGATGATATAGATACCTATGGCATTTCTATTAATTTTTAAACTATACTTCCGAGATAACTGAATAGTGAAGAGAAAAAATATTAGATTTTGTTAATGAAAAATAGTGTAAAAATAGTGTAATTTTAGTGGAGAAATAGCACCTTTTCTGATATGATATATATTGTCAGGAGGTGCTATTTTAGTGATAAAAGTAAACTTAAATAATGAAATTTTGAAGTACATTACTGAGATAGAAAAAAACAGATTTAAAGTATCAACTGTAAATATTTCTGTGTCTGTAGCAAATAAGCTCAGAAAAAACTCAAAGAAAAAAAGCTCCTATGCCTCTACGAAAATAGAGGGTAATCCTCTCTCAGAGAAGCAGGTTGATGAAGTAATTGAAAGTGATGAGCGAAAACATTATCTAAGACCTGAGCAAGAGGTTCGTAATTATTTTCTTGCACTGAATTATCTTGAAGAAAAGGCTAAAAAAAAGGAGAAGTTTTCTAAGAAACTGATTCTTGATGTGCAGAAATATGTTGAAAAAGATGCTTCGAAAGAGAAAATTGGCCTCAGAGGTCCAATGCCATCAGGAGTATTATTCGCAGTATATGATTCAAAAAGCGGACATCCTGATTACATTCCGCCAGAATATATTGATATTCCAGAGTTATTGGATGAACTAGTGGAGTATGTAAACACTACAGATGATCATCCACTGATAGTGGCTGCAGTTGTTCATTATCAACTTGTTACCATTCATCCTTTTGAAGATGGAAATGGACGTACTGCCAGACTTTTATCTGGATATATACTTGATATTAACGGATTTGGATTTAATGGAATAGGTTCATTAGAAGAATATTTTGCTTATGATATAGAAGAATATTACGATTCTATCCAAATGGGCTTGCCATCACTTTATTATTCAGGTAGGGACAATCCTCCACATCCAGAGATTTGGTTTAATTACTTTCTCAGAATGGTACTCCTTTATTCCAATAAGGTTTGCGAAATATCTGAGAATAGTAGTGGAGAAGAACTTGAGGGCAGCCTGTCATATCTGAAAGGAAAAGAAAAGGAACTGCTTTTACTTCTCTTGAAGAGATACAAGGGAGAATTTACACCTATTGAAGTTAGCCGTGAGCTTGGAGTGACAAATAAAACTGTTATTAATCGTTTAGCAGTGCTTGTTAAAAGTGGATTTGTAAAACCTAATATGGTAAAAGAGCGAATCCGTTCTTATGAGCTAAGTTCGTTTGCAAAAGATAATGAAAATGGAATAAAGAAATTACTTAAATAGTAAAATATAGGCGTGGTAACAATTGTAGCCACGCTTATTATTTTTAATTTTTTTGCATTCGTTGAAGCCTTAATTGCTCCTAAACAATGAATTCTTACTACACGGTTTTCATCGTTTTCAGCTATTCTTTGAAGTTTTTCAATATATGGGCTGACAAACTCAGGACAGCGTTTTCAGTGTACACGGAAGATTTCAGGTGCTTCCCAGCTGTTTTTATCTTTTGTCAAAACAGCAAGTTCTTTATAAAGCTTCGATTCATTCATTACTCAGTCTCCGTAGTACGAAATTAAAAAATCTATTAGTTATAGTTTCTTAGAATATCTAATCCTAGTAGAAGTGCTTTCTCGTGAGCATTTGTTCCAAAGTCTCGTTCATCATAATCATGAACGTTAGCCAGCGAATCAGCAGTAAACAAAAACTGTCCAAACTTGGCGCCTCTTTTCCTACAGCAAGCAGCTAGTGCAGAACATTCCATCTCTACAACGGTACAACCTTCTGAAATCCTATGTTTTACCATATCTTTGGTCTCTCGGAAAAATGCATCAGTTGTCCAAGTGGTACATGCCACAAATGGTAGTTCATGTTTTATAAAAGTGTTTTCAATTACTGAAACAGGTTCCTCGTCGAGTTCAATATATCTTGAAGCTGGAAGATAGTGATACGAAGTACCTTCTGCTCTAAGGGCTTTGGTTGGAACTAAAAAAGCATTCTCAGGTATGTCCGCCAGAACGCCACAAGAACCTACAGCAATTACTTTCTTACAACCACAGCTTACCAATACATCCATTACCTGTGAAGCTGCAGGTGCTCCAATCTGTGATTGGACCAGACAAATATCTTCATTTTTCTCACGAAGTACATAAATCTTGGTTGTATGGGATACGTTGATCATCTCTTCGACAACGTCAGCGCAATTTTTTTTAGCATATTCATGAACGACATCTCCTAGAAATGTAAAAAGACATTTCTCTGGAAGCTTTAAATCTGGACAGTCGTGAGTTGGAGAAATAACTTCTTTTGAACTAGTATCATATTCCAAAATTGGAATTTCATTTTTGATAATCATATACATTCTCCTTGTAGTTTATATATTAATCAAACACCTCTACAAATTATATATATTGGTAAGTATTGTACTTCATTGTCAGGTAAATGGCTATAAAAAAATCTTCATGGAGAGAATCCACGGAGGAAGAGTAACTTACTCGATTAAATTAAAATTCTTTGTCATTACATCATAACAAAGATAATCACCATCACTAGTCTCAATAATATTGTAGTCCATCTCAATATAACCACGCCTCTTGTATATTTTCTTTGCAGGAAATGATGCATCGATAATAACTGAATCATACTTCTTCGCAATTTTCTCCTCTGCAAAATCAAGTAGGTAATTTCCTCTTTTATAGAAAGCCCATACCTTGTTTCACAGTGTTTGTTTTTTCTTTACCAAGTAACATCTCTAATAATTTGAAAGCTACTTCGGCAGCCGTCTGAGGGCAAATCAAATGATAAGTAGTAGCTTTTCTTCCTTTCAGAACACCGCTTTTTCCTATAGGAAGAGCGCCAACACAGATACTGGCAATAGTTTTGTTAGCGGTATCAAAAGCTCTTATCAGCTGAAGGAAATTCTCATCATAAGCCTCTTCAAAATATCCGTATATGTGGTCGCCTCCAGGAATAGCAAGAGCATCATAGTCATCAACACATACCTTGTTAATAATTTTACCAACCTTTATTTCGGTATTCCAAAATGCGCTTGGAACTGTATGAATTAGTGTGACAAACAATAAATCAATATCGCTTGCTGTATTCTTAAAAGATTGTTCTTAAACGCATACCCAACGAAGAAATCTGAATCAATTACATTTTCAGAGACTTCTTCACCGCGATAGAATGGTGGGCAAGGATTAAGGAGTGCACCTTTATTTGCTTGTTGCATTATATCTTTTGTAATTTGATATGATTTAAAGTCATTAAGTATTTCTTGTGGAATAGAATCTGTGCATATTATATCTTTCCCACTAATGAGCTTTGATAAATTAGTACCATGCTTAACATCTGGAATTGCATATTCAGATGGGCTGCATTGAGATAAAGAAAAACCAAAAGCTTCGGAAGCTTCTTTCCAAGCTTTGCCTATATTTCCTGCAGCTCCAACAAATAAATATTCATCTTCCAGATATGAAGATCGAAGCTTAGAAATTGAATATAAATCGGACATCATTTCGCAGGGATGATTTTCATCGGTTAATGCGTTTATAACAGGAATATCAGTGACAGTTGATATTTTATCAAGAAGGTTGATATCTTTATGTCTGACGACAACAGCATCAGCCCAATTCTGGAGGTAACCAAAAACATCTTTGATATCCTCTTTTTTATCTAATGTGGCAGGATCAAATAAGATTGATTGACCTCCCAGGAGATATATTCCTTTTTCGAAAGAAACGCGAGTTCTTATACTGTTTGAAGGAAAGAACATTACAACGGTTTTTCCCTTGAGAAAGTTCGGATATTTATCAATATTATCTGCGATCTCGAATATCTCTAGTAAATCTGAAATATTGAAATCCGTTAACCTAATGAATGAACGCATTTTTAACCTCTACAGTTTCGATGTTTTTGGTAATCATTGTACTTCATTGGGGGATAAATAGCCACATAAAAAGAAAAACTCCGTAGAAAAGAATCCACGGAGGAAGAATAGCTTACTCGATTAAAATACAAAAAGCTGAGATAAAGTGCCTTCACTTACAACTTCAAACGCATATCTATGTATTTCTGAGTCCTGTCTTCAAAGCCGACCTTTTTATAGATCGGATAGCCTTCATCTGTTGCCATTAAATCTATTCGGCATAATTTATTTTCTTTCGCAAACTCTATCATGTTTTTCATCAGCTGTGTGCAGATGCCCTTTCCACGGTATTCACTCTCTGTATATACACTGAGCACTTCTCCATCAAGTCCATTGGGTAAAAAGGGGTTCGCCGGCTTCTCAATGATCAGCAGATATGCCGCTGCCACCAACCGTCCTTCTGCTCTTGCAACAAATGCGATCAGTTCTTTTCCAAGTCTTCTGTCAAAATATCCCGGAAGTTGTTCCTCCATACATTGCCGTTCATATTTACTGATAGTTCCGAAATCGTCTATCATATATGCAATTCTCAAACGAACCAACTCAGATATGTCATCTTTACCGGCCATGTCAAAAATAACATTGCTCATAAGTCATACGCCTCACAGTAATACATAAAATTAAAATTGAACACAAGACTCAATATTATTTATCACGCTCAGTATGTTAGCTCAACAGAGTCAGAAATGTAGAAATGATATCCCTGCTTTTTACAATACTGGGTTATTTCGTCTATTAGCTTAGAGTCAGTCGTGTACTCTAAAAGAAAGATATCAGCTCCTAGTGAGCTGTATTTTTTTAGGTAATTTTCGAAGTATTCACGGTCAGATTTTTCAGCTGTTTCAAAGCTGTTATTATCCCAGTCTATGTAGGAGAAGACTGATTCCTGGTTGATTCCTGTGATGACATCATCCCAACTGCCCAACTTTTGGGTGTAGGCATCCATAAATACATCACCGCCATTTATTATGATTTCATTATTATAGGATTTCAATCCTTTCATAATAGTGGCAAGGCCACAAAGAATATCATCATTCTGATACTTATAATATACATCTGAATTATCTACAAAGAAGCCAGAAATCCCTTTATCTATCAGGGATGGAGCCAGTTCGTTGAGAATGAAATCCTGCCATTTTGGGGAAGATACATCCATCCATTTTTCCTCGTCCCAATGTTCGTAATCTCCCAAACATAAATCGTCAAAGCGAGAGTAATAGTCTCGAAAGTTTTCCAGAGAACCTACATTAATATAGCTATATACTTTGTGACCATCTGCAACGAAGGAATTAATCTCGTCGGCGGAAAAATACTGTGCGTCCACCACGACTATTTGAGTATCAGAAAACTGCTCAAGGTTTTCAGTAACGCCCAAGTAAACTCCGTAATCTTTTGAAAATTTGTGACGTCTTGCAACGAAAATAGTGGCTACGAGGAGTATGCACAGTAGGAGTATTAATAGTTTTGTGGTGATTTTCATATTTAATATTCTCATAAGTACATTATATGGTTATTTTATGTATACGAAAAGGTGATCTTTTTGACTATAATTTTAAAGACGGAAAAACAGCGTGTGCATTTATTCTTCAGGATAGCGATGTTGAATACTGGGGAAATCGACCAGCTAATGAAGCTGTGTATATGCACAAGCTTTGTATATGCCGCGAGTTTGCTAATAAAAATATGACAAAATCTGTGGTAGAGGCTATACGTAATGACTGCAGGAATAAAGGTATTAAATATATACGTTTAGACACAGGCCTTGATGAAAAAGTGGTAAGAAAGATCTATATTAAAGCTGGCTTCAAAATAGTTGATATTATTGATTATGATAATGGTAATTCGATGGCATTATATGAAATGGACGTATAATTCTAAACTTTAAATAACAACCAAAAATCCAGAGGTAACTGCAAAGCAATATAGAACTTTGCATTAACTTCTAGATTCTTACATTAAGTATTAGAAGTTTGCATTTACATTAAAAATTTACAAATTAGCAGGTGTGACATGTGACAATGTGACGCGCCCCAATATATGGACAATCTATCGGTTAAATATTAATTACATATACTTCGCACCGTACAGTATGTGATAGAATAAGGCTTCGTACATACTGGCTATGTACAGTTACCTCTTTTTAGA
>NZ_FNDP01000034.1 GCF_900100545.1 Pseudobutyrivibrio sp. 49 | reverse complement strand
CCCATACCAATAATTCCTGTAATGACTTTTTCCATAGACAATTTTCTTTTCCGTGAGAAATTTCTTTCAGAATCAATACAGAAAGATTTTGCATTATCTGCAATTGTTTTAATTTGTGAAATCAAAAGTTTCTTTACCATTTGTGGTTTCATGTGCGCCTCCCTGAAATTTGTAAATATACTTACAATTTCAAGGGCCGCTTTCGCTACCTATGAAAATAATCAGTAGCGAAAGCGGCCGCACTTTTCTGCATTATTGTCAACCCTTTTTAGAAAAAAAGACCCCTGCACCATTTCTGATGCAGAGATCTTTATACATCCCTCTTAACTTAATGACATTGCCCGGGTTATCCGGACCACTTTTTTTGCTTATTTTTAAAGAATGAGCTTCATGGCTCCATAGATACCTGCATCGTTTCCAAGTGTTGCAAGTGTAATCTTTGTGCTCTTGCAGCCGTGGAATGCGATTTCGTTGAATCTATACTCAACTTCATCGATAAGATACTGGCCAGCCTTAGAAACACCACCGCCAATAACGAATGCCTCTGGGTTTACAACACATGAAATAACCTGTAAGCCCTGTGCAAGGTACTCGCATGCTCTCTTAACAACTTCCTTGGCAACAACGTCACCCTTCTTAGCTTCGTCAAATACAGCCTTTGCATCAAGAGTCTCTACATCTCTGAGAGAGCTTGCATCCTCGTTCTGTGCAAGACGAATCTTTGCAAGACGAGCGATACCTGTAGCTGAGCAATACTGCTCAAGACATCCGTGATTTCCACATCCGCAAGCATTCTCTTCGTTGTAGTTTACACGAATATGTCCAATTTCTCCTGCTGCACCTGCTGCACCGCTGATAATATCATCATTGATGATAACACCACCACCTACACCAGTACCAAGAGTAACCATTACTGAGCTAGAATATTCCTTAGCTGCACCCATCCATGCCTCGCCAAGTGCTGCAACATTTGCGTCGTTACCAGCCTTAACCTTAAGACCACCAAGGCACTCTGAAAACTCCTGCTCTACATTGAATACGCCCCATCCAAGGTTAACGCAACGATTTACAACGCCATCCTTAGAAACAGGTCCTGGAATACCGATACCAACACCTGAAATATCATCAGCAGCTATATTCTTTTCTTCCATTTTGTTAGTAACTGCCTGCGCAAGGTTCTTTAAGATGTTAACACCACCATTAGTTGTATCTGTTGGAACCTCCCATTTCTCAACTAATTCTCCTTCTGTAGTAAACAAACCACATTTGCATGTTGTTCCGCCCAAATCAAGGCCAAATCCATACTTTGCCATTACTTCTTTTCTCCCTTTCGTATAACTATATTAATCGGTTACCGTGGTAATCTCGATATCTGTAGCATTATCAGGTATTGCACCAGCAGGAATCTCCGTACCTTCGAAGGTCTGTGTGATGATTCTGTAGGCTGGCTGCTCTTGCTGTTGCTCCACTCCCTCAGGATTCTCTTCATCAAAGACACCATATTGCTCCTCGTCTTCAACGTCTTCCATATCTTCAGGGTTCTCCATTTCCGCCTGCTGTTCTTCAGTACCAATAAATTCTACTGGCTTTTTGAAGGCTATTGGAGTGAGCCCTTCATGAATCTGTGCCATGAACTCATTCCAAATCTTCGCAGGATAGGTAGATCCCTTTAATCCAGGAACCGCTTTAGGAATGTCATATCCCACCCATACGCTTGTGGTGTAGTAGTCGGTATATCCCACAAACCATCCGTCTCGATTGCTATTGGTGGTACCTGTCTTCCCCGCAACAGGCATGTCCCCAAGGTCAATACCCTTTGCCGTACCGTCAGTCACTACCGATTGTAGCATATCTGTCATTGTTCGTGCAGCATTTTCTTTATAAACTTCAATTTCCTCCTCGCCTGTCTCATATATGACATTTCCTTTAGAATCGGTAATCTTTGTGATACAGGTTGGATTTCGCATATATCCATCATTGTAGATAGTCTCATAGCCCTTCGCCATCTCCAGAGGACTCACTCCCACTGTAAGTCCACCCAGACATGCTGCCATGCCGTAATCATCCTTTTCAATCTTAGAAAATCCAAGCTTTTTCAGGTATCCAATACCTACCTGAGGTGTCAGCTCCTCATATATTTTCCATGCGATTGTATTCTTAGATACGGCCACTGCCTGACGCAACGTCATCTCTCCTGAATAAGTTCCTCCTGCATTCTCAGGACCATCCTCAATCTCTTCATCAACTACGATTGTGTCTGGTGTGTACTCTCGCTCAAGTGCAGGCGTATACACAATCAAAGGCTTAATAGAGCTACCTGGCTGTCTGTAGCTTTGATAGGCTCTATTAAGAGTGTAGCCTGTAACCTCCTGACTACGGCCACCTACAATGGCCTTAGTCATTCCTGTGTTGTTATCTATACATACTGCTGCAGCCTGAAGCGCATATATGCCCTCTTCGTTTGTATCTGTGAAGCTCTCGAGATTGTTATCGATTGCTTCCTGAAGCTGATTTTGCATATTTAAATCTATGCTTGTATAAATCCTATAGCCCGAGGTAAAAAGACTCTTATTCCATTGGTTATATGCTTCTTCATACGCCTTATCATAAGATTTCTGTCCTTCAGTAGTTGTAAAATCTGTCTTAAATTCAAAACCATCAAGCTCCATCAAAGCCCTTGTTGCACAATAATATACATAGGTCTCCACATAATTATTCTTTGTATTAACAGTTCTGTTCAGAAGAATCTCCTCGTTTAAAGCGCCCTGATAGGTCTTATCCCCAATCACACCATCATCGTACATGGCCTTTAAAATCAGGTTTCTTCTTGTAATGGTATTCGCAGGATTAACCAGTGGGTCGTAGTAAGTTGGACTATTTGGAATCGCAAGCAAATAGCATATCTCTGACAAGGTAAGGTCACCAATATCCTTGCTAAAATATCCCTTTGCTGCAGCCTGAATGCCATAATATCCATTAGCAAAATATACATTATTTAGGTAGAATTCCAGAATCTGATCCTTGGAATACTTCTTCTCCAGCTCTGAGGCGATATAAATCTCCTCCACCTTTCTCTGCCATGTTTTCTCGCTGGTAAGGAAGATGGTTCGCGCCAACTGCTGAGTGATAGTACTACCACCCTGTGTAATCTCCTTATCACGCATGGTAGCAACCAGCGCTCTTACAATAGCCTTGTAGTCCACGCCTGCATGCTGGTAAAACTTCTTATCTTCTATTGAAATAATTGCCTGAGTTACATAAGTTGGGATTTGATCGAAAGTGAGATAGTAGACATCCTTTTCACCCTTAAGCACCGATATTTTTGTTCCGTTAGCCGCATAGACCTCGCTGGTCTCTGTTTGCCTAAATGTAGAAAGGCTGGAATGACGCACGATAGTAAAAGCCTCCGTTTTAAGTTTGGAGACCTTGGAAGCATAACCACTCATATAGTAGAATGATATCCCCGCCATGAATATGAGTAGTAATACGATTTGAACTTTAATTAACCGTATAATTTTTCGATCAACGGTCTTTATTTTCTGCGCAGTTCCACTCATACCTTCATTTTACGCATTTGTCATTTTCTGTACAATACGCCCCACAAAACCCTCACTAATTGCTCACAGAAATTTCAAATGTCATATCTTTTACTTCTTTCCTAATAAAGATTGATAAATTGCCCTTTATCCCTTGTATTTACTGGCTTAGACAATTATCATATTGATAGTTTGGTTTAATGTCCCACTTTTATGATTTTTGGGGCAGAACATAGTCTAATATTTTAGGGAGGGTTTATCGTGGAAAAAGAAATACTTGGCAAAACCAAAAATAACGAAGACATTATTGCCTACACACTTGTTAACGAGAACGGTATGCAGGCTAAAATCATGAACTTTGGATGTAACTTACTTGAGCTTTGGGTTCCAGATAAGGAGGGCATCCTTTCAGACGTAGTACTTGGCTATGATAAGATCGAAGATTACTTCGTTAATGGTCCTGGCTTCGGCTGCTGCATCTGCCCTAACGGTAACCGTATCGGCGATGCAAAATTCACTCTCAACGGAGTAGAGTACAAACTTGATGTTAATGATGGAAAGAACAACCTTCACTCAGGCTTCAACCCAATGCACAAGCGCATCTGGGATGTAGAATCTGTTGATGATAAGCACATTACCTTCACTTGTCACAAGGTTGATGGCGAGTGCGGGTTCCCAGGAGAAATGGATATCACTATCACATACACACTTGGCGATGACAATTCTATTCGCCTTGATTATTCAGGGGTTTCAGATGTTGATACAATCTTCAACCCAACTAACCATTCTTACTTTAATTTGAATGGTCACGACTCTGGTTCTGTTATGAATCACATCGTTTGGATAGATGCAGACAAATACACTCACACTGATGAAGCTTCTATTCCACACGGTGAATGCCGTGATGTTAAGGGTACTCCAATGGATTTCACTACTCCAAAGCCTCTTAGCAAGGATACGGACGCTGATTACGATCAGCTTAAGTGGGCAGGCGGTTTCGACCACAATTTCTGCTTAAATAATCCATCACTTACTAAGCCATCTTGTACACTTGAAGATCCTGAGAGCGGCAGAAAGATGGAAGTTTACACTGATTTACCTGGTGTACAGCTCTATGCGGGTAACTACCTTGATTCTTCTCACATTGGAAAGGGTGATTTCCCTTATGACAAGCGCTACGGTGTTTGCTTTGAGTCTCAGTTCTTCCCAAATGCAATCAATGTACCTTCTTTCCCACAGCCAATCGCAAAAGCAGGTGTTAAGGCTCACTCAACAACAATTTACAAATTCGTATAATCGTATAAAAAAGTAGGCAGCCCCATTAGAGGGACTGCCTTATTTTAATGAGCTGGTAACTATCAAGCTCTGAGTGTTGCTCAAGGAGCCAATCTCGCGACGGAGCAATACTCAGGCTTGAGAGTGTAACCAGCGGACTATATAAATGCTTTAATCTGCTTGTAGATTCCTTCTGCATCAAGCTCATACTTAGCAAGAAGCTTAACGGCTGGGCCTGACTCTCCGAAAGTATCCTTTACACCGATGCGAAGCATCTTTGTAGGGCACTTCTCTGAAAGAACCTCTGCTACTGCTCCACCAAGACCACCGATAACTGAATGCTCTTCAACAGTAACAACCTTACCTGTCTTTGATGCGCTCTTTACGATAAGATCTGCATCTATAGGCTTGATTGTGTGGATGTTGATAACCTCAGCATCAATTCCTTCCTCAGCAAGCTTCTTAGCTGCTTCAAGAGACTCATTAACCTCAAGTCCTGTAGCGATGATTGTAAGGTCCTTACCTTCCTTAAGAACAACGCCCTTACCAATCTCAAACTTGTAATCTGGTCTGTCGTTGATTACAGGTACTGCAAGACGTCCAAATCTAAGGTAAACTGGGCCGTCCATCTTGTATGCAGCCTCTACAGCAGCCTTAGCCTCAACATCATCAGAAGGATTGATGATTGTCATACCTGGGATTGTACGCATAAGAGCGATATCCTCGTTACACTGATGTGAAGCACCGTCCTCACCTACTGAAATACCAGCGTGAGTAGCACCAATCTTTACATTAAGGTGTGGGTAGCCAACTGAGTTACGAACCTGCTCGAAAGCTCGTCCAGCTGCAAACATAGCGAATGAGCTGCAGAATGGAACCTTTCCTGTAGAAGCGATACCAGCAGCGATACCAACCATGTTTGACTCTGCAATACCGCAGTCAATGTGGCGCTCTGGGAAAGCCTTCTTAAAAATACCAGTCTTTGTAGCCTCTGCAAGGTCTGCATCTAAAACTACAACATTATCATATTTCTCACCTAAAGCAACGAGAGCATTACCGTAGCTCTCACGAGTTGCGATTTTCTTAACGTCTGCCATTACTCTTCACCTGCTTTCTTTAATTCTTCCATAGCAATTGCATATTCCTCATCGTTAGGAGCCTTTCCATGCCATCCTACCTGGTTCTCCATGAATGAGATGCCCTTACCCTTAACTGTCTTCATAACGATTGCTGTAGGCTGTCCCTTTGTAGCCTTAGCCTCATCGAAAGCAGCACGAAGCTGGTCAAAATCATTACCATCAGCAACTTCTACTACGTGGAAGTTGAAAGCTCTGAACTTATCAGGGATTGGATATGGGCTGTTTACATCCTCGATACGTCCGTCAATCTGGAGGCCATTATTATCAACGATTACGCAAAGGTTATCAAGCTTCTTTGCAGCTGCGAACATAGCAGCCTCCCATACCTGACCTTCCTGGATTTCACCATCTCCAAGAAGTGTATATACCCTATAGTTCTCATTTGAAAGCTTAGCTGAAAGAGCCATACCAACTGCAACAGAGATACCCTGTCCAAGTGAACCAGATGATGCATCAATACCTGGTGTGTGCTGTACACATGGATGTCCCTGAAGGTGTGAACCGATGCTACGGAGAGTCTTTAAATCCTCAATTGGGAAAAAGCCTCTCTGTGCAAGTGTAGAATAAAGACCTGGTGCTGTGTGACCCTTTGAAAGTACAAATCTATCACGATCTGCCTTCTTAGGATTCTTTGGGTCGATATTCATCTCCTCAAAATAAAGGTATGTAAATACCTCTGTTGCTGATAAAGATCCGCCTGGATGTCCAGCCTTAGCTGCATGAACACCTTCAATGATGCCTTTGCGGACTTCAATCGCTGTTTTCTTAAGCTCTTGATTTGTCATTTTTCTCCTCCTAATTACTTAAATATCCAATGCCACATTGGCTATGAATTATCTTATTTATCTCATTTCATCAAGTGTGATTAGCATGATGTTCTTAATAGCTGATGAAATGGTGATAGCATTTTCATGGAAACCTGCATTTGAGAATACCAAATAGAAGGCATCCCCCTGTCGGTGAAGCTGCTTTGTCTTCTCAATGAGAGATTTCAACTGAGCTACCTCAATAGGCTCATGATTATAGTAGCACTGAGCAAATATAGTAGCAGATTTACCTTCACATTTTCCAAGTGAAACAAGGTCAAAGCCATCTGTAGTGCCAGCCTCGTCGTCGTTAACCCACCAGTTTCCAATCTCCTCAACAGTGAATGGAAGCATATTTTTATCACTTTGATCTGCAAGATATTCCCCACAAATCTTGATGAATACAGTCTCCATATATTCATCCATCGAAGCTTCTACTTTACCCCAAAGAGCTTCAACATCACCTGATATATAGGCGTCATAATTTGGAACAATAAACTTATACCAGAACAAGGTGCTAGTATTTACTATTGAATATCTTGTCTTCTTACGATTAGTAATCTCTGTAATGGCTGTATCCTTAGTGCAGATACCAATAGCCATCAGAGAATTAAGATATGGTACAACCACATCCTTTGGCTTCTCAACCTCAGCAGAAATCTGATTTACACGGTTGAGCCCCTTTGCCAAAGTAGCAAGCATATAGTTGTAATATGCCAGCTCTCTAAGCTCTGTAGCCATAATCTTTTCTGGATTAAGGCCGAGTGCAATATTTTTATCCAGGAATAATCTGGTAGTAATCTCTTTAACTTTATTATCTCCTGTAATAGGAGTAATACCATAGCCCTCGAAGCCTTCTATGGCAAGAAGAGCTGCTACCTTTGCAAGATTGTGAGGAATTCCACCTGTGATGCCATAAAGATATGCTGCTTCCTTTGGACTTGCATCACCAAAGAACAGGCATGAATCATAGAAACCTAAAGGCTTTACCTCTAAATCCAGTGAAATATCCTTACTCCAGATGGCTTTCTTTCCCTTTACATATTTATCAAGGAGCACAAAGGCATCTGAACAAAGTATTAACTTGATTGGCAAATCCTTCCATGAGCCTTTAATTGCTTCATGTAAAGCCTTATCAAACTCAGGATCAGCCTTAACAAAGTTTGGATATTGATCGATAATAATGAGCTGCTTGCTGCTTTCAGCACGCTTTGCAATCTCATCGCAGAATGATGCGGCATCAAGTGATTCTACGCCCATCAGCTGAGCCAATCGCTCCATCTGATGCTTTCCAGTAGTCTCGTATGCCTCAAAGAAAAAGGCATCCTTGTCACTTGCGAACTCCTGTAAAAGCGCTGTTTTGCCAACACCGATAGAACCTGAGACTACTGCTACTGCGGCAGTAGCTCCTTCATAAAAACCATTTAGTAATTGAATTTCATTCGTTCTTCCTTTAAACATAACACCTCTCCTCTGCAGTACCTATTGGCACGTGCAAATCTATGGTATCACGTTTCAACTATTCCTGCAATATCACCGATTTTCTCTAATTATTTTTGTTTTGTTTAAATTATTTTAGATTATTCCATATTTACTTTTATTACTTTAGCATTATCTCTCTTTTCAGGCAACTCTTCTTTCCATTTTTTTACCTATAAGGGTGAAATTTTAACGAAATTTATGTACACAGTTATTTCTCAGTTCTAAAGACTCATTATGCTATAATCATACTAGAGAAGGAATTACAAGATTATATCAATAATATGTAAAAGAGGGTTAGCCTATGCCTGGTTTTATAGCACATTTATCCTTTGGCGAACAATCATTATCTTTTATAGAATTCGCTGAAACTCGCAAGATAATAGATTCACATCAAACCACGTTTAATCTTGGCCTACAGGGTCCAGACATTTTCTTCTATCATATCCCTGCCTATTTATTTTACAGCCAAAATATAGGTAACGTTATGCATCGTTCTGATGTTATGCTGTTTTTTGACCGTCTTTTTGACGCTAGAAACGCTGTAGAAGATAGTCACGATAGAAATATTTGCGATGCTTACATTCTTGGCTTTATCGGTCATTATTCTCTCGATGTAGCATGTCATCCATATATATATTGTAAGAGCGAACACATAAATAATTTAAAACGTGGGGGAAAATACGATTTTGGAAAGCATGTATCATTAGAAACAGACATTGACCATGTTTTGTTAGATCATTACAAGAAATTAAAGCCTTCCGATTTCGATTACGCAGCAGCAGTACGCCCAACTTCCCATGAACAGGATGTAATCGCTAAATTGCTTTTTAAGGCATTAATTAACACCTATGGCGATAAATGTATACGTCTAGGCACTATAAAGAATGCTATAAAATCATTTATTAATCTTAATCATGCAATGCATGACCCTACTGGACATAAAAAAAGAAATTTAAGGCATATTGAACAAACACTGTTTAAGTACGCTTTTATATCTTCAATGATACCAAGCGATAACATTATCAAATACCAAGACCCTTGTAATCTCGAGCACAATGAATGGCATAACCCTTGGAATCCTAGAAGGAAAAGAACTGAAAGTTTTTTAGATTTATTTAATCATGCTATGCCAAATTATATTGAGTGTATTGATTTATACTCTAAGGCTGTTGGTATTACTGATTTCTCTGGTTTAGACTTGGATTCAATCGCTGAAACAAATAATTATCTACGATACAGAAATCTATTATTGATGAGCTTAAGTGATTTTAGCTACCTAACTGGACTTCCTTTATAGAAGATTTAGACTCAGAAGATGTCGAAAGGCATCTTCTTTTTATATGAAAAAAGGGGCTGTCGCTTTAGATGATTAAATCATCTAAGCGAGGCCCCTTTTTCTTACCATAAATTGTGGATTTGAGAAATGGTTTTCATTGTTATTGTGAAAAATTGAGTACTTTAACAAGCCGATGTGATAATCGGCGCATTGTTGCCTTTTTCATTTTGAAGTGTCAAAAATTATGAGGCTTTTTTCAATTCAAACAGGTGTGTTCCTGTTCGCTCAGCAGCAATCTTATGATGTAGCTTATTTATATCATAGCCGATTGCCAGCAGTATGCTCTGTGCAAGAACATTTTCTTTTCCACGATACAGATATCTTCTGAAGTTCATGTCTTCTTTCACGTT
>NZ_FNDP01000035.1 GCF_900100545.1 Pseudobutyrivibrio sp. 49 | reverse complement strand
GATTCAGACACTATTCAATTTTTAAGCTTCAAAACCAAGGCAAAGAATACTCTTTTGCACCTTGGTTTTTGAAGTTGTTTTCGATTTTGGAACAACTTCAATTTATACTTCTTTTTCTTTACGAAAAAGTGTATAGACAATTTTCAAATGAAGGATCATTTTCCTTTCCCATAACATCATCTGCTGACAAACCTTTGAAAATTGTCTATGCACTTTCGTATATGCGATATAAAATAAAGTGCTAATAATACCCCAAATAATTCGACTGATACTATACTGCTATCACTAAACAGCCTCATTTAATCTGAAGGTTGGAGCTTCAATTAATTTGACGAACAACAGTGAAGGCGCCCCTCTGGGAATCTGATATTCTCCCAAAGCTTTGCTTTATAAAGCTTATTCCAAGCTGTAGTGCAAATGTTGTTATTACTCATCATTTCCATAACAGCTTCTCTACCACTCCAGCTTCCAGCCTTACTATTAGTAAAAGGAACTTCTGGATTTGTATCAAATACCTGCGTAATTCCACAAGCCACCACATCAGCTTTACAGCTAGTGGCATGAGCATACATTTTTTCTATAGCATCCGTTGCCAGGTAATCATCACTATCTACAAAGAATATGTAATCCCCTGCAGCCATATCAAGTCCAGTATTTCTTGCACCTGACAATCTGCGATTCTGCTGATGAACCACCTTTATTCTTGAATCAAGCTGTGATAATTCGTCACAAAGCTTTCCGCTATTATCTGTGGAGCCATCATCAACAAGTATAATTTCCAAATTGCTATATGTTTGGTTTATCAACGATTTCACGCATCGTTCCAGATACTTTTCAACATTGTAAACCGGAACAATTATCGAAATCTTATTTTGTGAACATTCTGTGTCTAGAATATTCACTAATCTATCATAATAGGTATTTATATCAAACTCCACTACTCTTCTTGCCTCAGAAAAGGCTTTTTTGCCAAGCTCTTTTCTATATTCAGAATCGATGAGCAGTTTTTCCATCTGTGAGGACAACGCCTGTGTAAAATCAGATTTTTTATCCACAATAATTGCACCTTCGCCTACTACCTCGGGAATTGCTCCTGAATTTGTAGTTATCAGTGCCATGCCCTTTGCAATAGTTTCCAAGGCTACCAAACCAAAAGGTTCTTCATCTATTGTAGGCATTATAACAACATCAAAGTCATTGTACTTCTTTGACATCTCTATAGTAGAGAGACGTTTGTGACACACTATCTTATTAGGATATTTCTGTGCCATTTTATAAATCATTTTTTCATAAGCTGTTGTGCGGTCTGAAAAGCCGATTATTTCAAGTGATACTTTATTTTTATATTCATCAGATAGATGATCCATCATCAATCCAAATGCCTCGACAGCTTCCTTGACTCCTTTGTTAGGAATAACTCTTCCAGCGTACAAGAATCTGGTCATGCCATCTTCTTGTCTGGTAGTCATTGAATAACTGTCAAGCTGAACTCCGTTGTACAACATATGCACCACGGCTTCCTTTGAGTATTTAAGAATTTGAGATTTTATGTACTCACTTATTGCAATAAATTGCACACCATTTCCTGCTAACCTTCGTATATACTCTGGCGAACGATAAGTATCCACATCATTATGCATATGATAATAGATAGGATAATCTCTATTTCCATCTGTTTCTTTCAAAAGCTCTACTGCCAGAGACATTTGATTTTCAATAATTACAGCAAAATAAGAACCATCCATTTTTGATGATTCTTCTATAAATGTGGATATAATTTGCTTATCAAAAAACCGCTTAGCACTTTTATTCTTAACACTTCTATAGTACTTATCGCAAACCCTATCCATTTTTGAAGTAATAATATCTAGTGAAATTGGGATAATATTAGTATACGAATATTTCTTTAGATTATAAGAACTGTCTGTAATTGTATATAAATCAATTACATATTGTTTCGATATTTCATTTTGATCAACAATGCATGTAATTAATTCTTCAACAGCCCCACCTTTAGAGGCAGGGACTGGAAGAATACAAGGTGCAATAATTGCAATTTTTTTCATAATCTCATTATAAAGCCTTTAATCCACACTTATAGAGGCTAATTGTTCTATCCACCACGTCATCCCAATTATACTTTGCAAGGACATAATCCGCTGCCTGTTCCTTGTAAGTAGTAACCTCTATTTTATTATCTAATAACTGGATAAGCTTCTCCTTCAAGTCATCAACATCACCTTTTTTAAAGGTAATTCCCTTGTCAGCAACAACCCCGGCTGTCTCATTAATATCACTTACAAGACAGCAGTTTCCGTAGCTCATTGCTTCAAGAAGGGAAATTGGCATTCCCTCAACATCACTTGGAAGTACATATAAATAAGCATTTGAATAAAGCTCTTCAAGTACTTTTCCCTGTTGGAAGCCTAACAGCATAATTCTGTCATCTTCTCTTGCAGCACGCTTTATTTTAGAAACATAATCGTTACTGTGGCTTGTTCCACCGACAATAACTAATTTTTTGTCAGTATTAATTTGCTTATAAGCTTTAATTAAGTAGTGAAGCCCCTTCTCTGGTACTATGCGTGCCAAAAACAGGATGTATTCATCTTTCTTAAGTCCAAACTGTTCAGTGATTTCCTTAGCCTCGAGAATCTCTGGCTTTCCAATTCCATTTGGAATAAGCGTAGCTTCACGACCATACTTATCTTTAAAGAACTGCTTATTTCCTTCAGAAAGAACAATTAGCTCATCAGCATATTTTGCGGCGCATTTCTCACCAAACTCTAGATATCTGGTAGCAAATCCGCCCCATTTCGCTCTCTGGCTATCAATACCATGAATAGTTGCAACTGTGTGAATTCCAAGCAAATGTGGAAGCCACAACATAGCACATGAACCAGAGGCATGATAATGAATAACATCATAGTGATGGAAAATTGCATGCAACGTTGCAAGCACCGAATAAATAGTAGCATTTAAGCTCTTCTTCTCTGATGTAGGAACTGTAATGAGGTGGATGCCTTTATACATCTTACCAACCTGTATATCATTCTCAGCTCCTGAAACATGATGTCCTGCTCTGTTGTAAGCATATACATCATGTCCCTCAGCCACCATCTTTGTAGCGAGCTCTTCAACTACTACTTCGATTCCACCTTCTCGTGATGGAATCCTTTTATGTCCAATCATTGCAATTTTCATTACTATTTCTCTCCCTTAAAAACCCAAATTATCTCTTCTTTATATAAATAAAGATTGTAACCAATGCAAATGCTCCGGCAAGTACCGCTACTATCTTGCCTGCTAAGCCTAAAATCTGGCTTACCTTTGACTCTGTTTCCTCAGAAACATTTTCTTTGCTAACAGTTACCTCGAAATTACCCAAATCAGTAACCTTCTGCTCTCCATCTACATCTGTATACTGAAGAGAAACATTTACCTGCTGATTTCCTGGCTCATCAAATATTACGTAGTAGTCATTCGTGTAGCTCTTTCCTGCATAAACAGTATCAAGCTTAATCTCTTTGCTGGCAGCAGAAACATTGCCATCAATTACAAGCTTTGCATCTGTAATATTTGAAGAACTCTGGTTAACATAACTAAATGCTAATAATGACTTTCCGTTTACAATAGCGTGTGAACTGATATCAATAGACTTAACACCAATTGTACTACCACCTGATGTAGGAATAACAATCATAGCTGAGTTAGTTAATCTGTTGTTAAGTGCCATATATTCAAACTGGCAACTTAAATCAACTGCATCACCTGTAAAAGCTGATCCAATTGTCATTGGTATAGATACTGTCTTTGTACCGTTTGGCTGAATATTTCCAACATATACCTGATTATCATTACCATACTTTGGATATAAGCTTCCAGTAGAGTTAGTAAATGTAATCATTACACTATTTGCAATCATAGTAGCTGATGTATTGTGAAGGGTAAGGTTAACTGTAATTTCTTTACCAGCCTCAATCATACCACCATCTATATCGTATTCCTGAATTTCAACAATAGCTGCTACTGAGCTTTCTACCTCAGTTGCGTTTGCCACCATTGTCATATTTACACCAAGGCAAATAATAGCAAAGAGGCATACTGTAATTGTCTTAATAATCTTGTTAAACTTTTTCATAACTGCCTCCTAGTTCTTCTTTGATTTCTTCTTAGCATAACGCTCATTCTGGAAGTAATCATAATCAGCATTAGCCTCTACGTACTGTTCCATATCGAGCTTATTAACAATTGTTCCGATGAGATTTGCCTTAACCTCTACAAGAGCATTTGCTGCATCAATAAGACCACGCTTTGATGTCTCACCAATAGAAGACACAAGGATAGTTGCATCAACGTTTACAGCAATAACCTTTGCATCCATAGCTGCGTTAATTGCTGGCATGTCATAAATAATGAAATCATATGTATTAGCAAGCTCTTCTCTTGCAACATTCATCTTATTAGAGCAGAGAAGTCTTACTGGATTATCAATAAGCTCTCCACAAGGAATGTATGAAAGATTTTCTGTTGTTGTCTCGCAGATAATCTTATCAAGAGAAACTCTATCCATAAGGTAATCAGAAAGACCTTCTGAAACATTCTCATTTAATCTCTTATAACGGTTCTTCTTTCTCATGTCACCGTCGATAAGAACTGTTTTCCATCCTGAGCTTGCAAGAGCTGCTGCAAGGTTAATAGATACTGTAGTACTTCCGTCTCCAGCCTCACATCCACAAATTACAAAACTCTTATAGCCGTTCTGCTTCTTAAGAATATGAAGATTCATAACGGCCTGATCAAATGCATCATTTAATACAAAATTATCATTTCTATAAATTTCTAGCTTTTTCACTTTGGCACCTCCTATTCCTTGTAATCTGGAATAATTCCGATTACAGGAATGCTCTCTCTAATAGACGCTTCACGTATTGTTCTAACTTTTCTATCAAAAATCTCGCAGAGTACAACCAAAACACATGAAATAGCAAAACCACCAAATAAATAGATGATTCTATCTTTCCATGCATCTACTGCTGCATTTTTTGACTTCTGATATGTGTATGCGTTATCAAGAGTCTTTACTGAATCAGTATTTAAGATTTCTTGCATCTCTATTGCGTACGACTGAGCCATAGCATCTGCCATCTCCATAGAAAGTGCTGGATCTTTTGTTGTTACACTAAATGAAATAATAGTCGCTGAACTTGTCATGAAATTCGAAATAGAATTATTGCTTCCCTTATTTGCAGAAGAGCTAACACTTAAAGCTCCCTGAACATCAGAAGCTGAGATATCACTTCGACCAATGATTAAGGCTGCTCTCTGGCAAACCTTATAAGAATTTGCGACATTAAGATAAGCATTCATAGCTGTTACAGCATTTGTAGCATCAGAATAAGAACCATCAGCTGCTGCATAAACTGTAGCAACGGCAGTGTACTCATCCTCTCCTACATCTAATGTCATCCCTAATCCCACTACAAAGAATAAAATTGATATTAATGCGATGAACTTTCTTCTTTTGATTAAAGCACTAAGACATCTTCCTACATCAATTTCTAACTCATTTTTAAACATAACTTATATTTCCCTTCCTGCGTAAAATTTATACTATTCGCAATGTAAACAATTATAACATCACTACCCAATAATTGTATATTGATAATTAGTGGATTTTTCTCAAGCAATAATTTTTGTTTTTTGTTTATTTTCACAAAAAATACACAAATTTCGCCCTACAAAAAACGGAGTTAATACGCTAATTATCAGCATATTAACTCCGTCCCCATAATTACTGTTTATACCTCTATGCCTCGTTCAACACAATATTCCTTAAAACTAGCATTAACCTTATCCTTATCAGATAGAATCAAGTCTTCCTTAGTCATTCCCTCTGGAATTGGCCACTGTACATTGATATCTGGATCATCAAATGCAAGTCCTCCCTCGTCATTTGGATGATAGAAATCTGTAACCTTATAGCAGAATTCTGCGAAATCACTAACTACTAAGAATCCATGAGCAAATCCCTTTGGAATGAGGAACTGCTTCTTATTCTCAGCAGAAAGAAGAATTCCGTAGTGCTTTCCGAATGTAGGTGAACCCTTACGAAGATCCACAGCTACATCATAAACCTCACCAGAGATTACGCGAACAAGCTTGTCCTGTGCGTACTCCTTCTGGAAATGAAGTCCACGAAGAACACCCTTCTTACTAGCAGACTGATTATCCTGCACAAAATCATAGTGAAGGCCTTCTGCCTCCATATCATTCTTATTGTATGTCTCTACAAAATAGCCACGGTCATCACCAAAAACCTTTGGAGTGATAACACATAAGCCTTCAATACCATTAACATTTTTCTCTACTGTAATAGCCATTATAATCCTTTTGAAACCTCCACTAAATATTTACCGTAGTCTGTCTTCATAAGTGGCTCAGCAAGCTTAAGAAGCTGCTCCTTATCAATAAATCCACGCTTGTAAGCGATTTCCTCGATACAAGATACATACATACCCTGTCTCTTCTGGAATGTGCTAACAAACTCAGCAGCCTGAAGAAGCATATCGTGATTTCCTGTATCAAGCCATGCAAATCCACGACCAAGAGTCTCTACATGAAGATTTCCACGCTGTAAATAAGCATTATTAACAGCTGTGATTTCAAGCTCTCCACGAGCTGAAGGTGTGATTGTCTTAGCAATCTCTACAACTGAATTATCATAGAAGTAAAGACCTGGAACCGCATAATTACTCTTTGGATTCTCTGGCTTTTCCTCGATAGAGATAGCTACACCATTCTCATCAAACTCAACTACGCCATACTCTCTTGGGTCACGTACATAGTAACCAAAGATTGTAGCACCTGGCTCTGACTCAGTACGCTGAGCTGCCGAAAGAAGTACCTTTGAGAATGACTGACCATAGAAAATGTTATCGCCAAGTACAAGGGCAACTGCGTCCTTTCCAATGAACTCCTCGCCAATGATGAATGCCTCAGCAAGTCCGTTTGGAGCCTCCTGTACAGCATACTGAATATCCATTCCAAGCTGCTTTCCATCACCAAGTAACTCCTTGAAAACAGGAAGGTCTCTAGGAGTAGAAATAATAAGCACCTCTCTGATACCTGCCAACATAAGTGTTGATAATGGATAGTAAATCATAGGCTTATCATAGATTGGCATAATCTGCTTACTAATAGCCTTTGTTAATGGATAAAGTCTTGTTCCCGAACCGCCTGCTAAAATAATACCTTTCATAAAATATATGACCTCCAATATGAAACTATTTTTCTTGGTATATTTAATTCATAACTAAAACATTTTCAACAT
Organism: Pseudobutyrivibrio sp. 49; assembly: GCF_900100545.1. Lineage (GTDB taxonomy): Bacteria > Bacillota > Clostridia > Lachnospirales > Lachnospiraceae > Pseudobutyrivibrio. Next base: position 2,386 of record NZ_FNDP01000035.1, on the reverse strand, counting down.
TTTTTCTATTGGACATTGCATAAGAAAATTCATCCTTATAATAGCCAATAGCTATGAAGAGAATTATTCTTTCATTCTCAGGAATATTTTTGCATATCTCCTTGAACTTTTTATTTTTTGTACTTAATTCTCCGTTTTGTAAAGCACAGGATGCTATTCCCTTATAATGCAAACCTTCCATGAGAGCCATTGCAAACATTCCACCCTCGATATAGAGCTGATTTCTCTCAAATGTATCATAAAATGCTGACATATCACCTGTGAGAACTAAATATGCCTTAACCTCATTATCAAAACCTGTGTTGCCGGCAATCAGCTTACCTAATTCATTATTAGTCTGAGCATCCTTATAGAAATATACCTTTGTTGCCTGTCTATTGCAAGCACTTGGTGCTTTCTGAGCGTATTTTACAGCTTCCAGAACATCTTCATAATTGAGTTCTTTATCCGAAAACTGACGTACTGAATGTCTACTATTAATAAATACAGGGAAGTCCCCTTTGATAGAATTCTGCAAATTCTCTAATGTTTCTTTTCTAATACCACCGCTAAAATCTTTTGCTTCATACTGAAGTAAAGAATCAATTTTTGTAAATATCTCCTCGTTGCTATAACCAACACTAATCTGATATTCCTTGTATGCCTTCAATACAGCTAAAGCATTTTGAAAAGGGATTTCCTCTACCGAATATCCTCTTGCAAGGTAGTCATCAAGCATTGAAAATAATTCTTTAATTTTGGCAACTCCAAAACCAACTCGCGGATTAGAAAGCGATAAGCCTTTTTCAATCACATGTGTCTGTCTTAAAATCTTAGCCTGATATGCAGCAATTGTGTGGACATTCGGATTGTGATAATTCCACTTTTTATACATTTTATAATCACTATAAAATTCCCTACACATTAGGAATTTTTCATGCATTTTTTTTCGTGATAATTTCATAACAACATCTCCTAACTATGTATCAATAACTTACTGTTGTAAATATTCCTTTAATGCATCTTTCCAATCAGCCATCTTGTAGCCACTTGTAAGACGAAGCATATAATTATCTAAAATTGAGTAATGAGGTCTGTCTGCGCTAGCTGGATTCATCTTCTTGTATTCCTCGCTAGTCACATGATTTACCTTTACATTAATTCCCTTAAGCTTAAAAATCTCTTCTGTGAAATCAGCCCAATTTGTATCTCCCTCACATGTGCCGTGGAAGATACCGTAATTCTCTGTTGGCTCCAGATGATGAATCATTCTTGCAAGCTCAACTGCTGAAGTTGGTGAGCCAAGCTGATCACATACTACGGAAAGCTCATCGTGAGTCTCCGCAAGATTAAGCATTGTCTTAACGAAATTTTTTCCATCTCCGTATAACCATGCTGTACGAACGATAAACCACTTGTCAGCAAACTGCTGAACAAACTTCTCGCCCTCATATTTTGTCTTACCATACGCACTGATAGGTCCTGGCTGATCAAACTCAGTGATTGGCTTTGTAGCGTTACCTGGGAATACGTAATCTGTACTTACATGAACAAGCTTTGCTCCCACATTTGTAGCAGCAATTGCAAGGTTTCTAGGACCAAGTGCATTTAACTTATATGCAAAATCCCAATCTTTCTCGCATCCGTCTACATTAGTAGCTGCTGCACAGTTAATAATTACATCAGGCTTCTTAGCTTCAACAAAACTAAGCACCTCATCCAAATCCATGATATTAAGTGGAGAAATCTTCTCACCTTCTACAACATCAGTAAGGATAAACTCAACTTCATCCTTATACTCATTTTGAATGGCACGGCCTAGCTGGCCATTGCAACCTGTCACTAAAATCTTTCTCATAATACGCACCTATTTTTATTTATTTGAATACATATCGTTATAGTACTTCTGATAGTCACCAGATGTTACGTTCTTCATCCAGTCCTCGTGCTCGAAGAACCAAGCGATTGTCTTCTTGATACCTTCCTCGAAGCATGTCTCTGGATACCAGCCGATCTCAGCCTTAATCTTATCTGGAGCGATAGCATAGCGTCTGTCATGACCCTTTCTATCTGTTACATACTTAATAAGCTTCTCTGATACAAGCTCCTTACGTGGGTCTCCCTCTGGAAGCATCTCCTGAAGTGTATCAAGGATGATGTGAATAATCTGAATGTTCTGCTTCTCGTTGTGACCACCGATGTTATATGTCTCAAAAAGCTTACCCTGCTCTTGAACCATATCGATTCCCTTAGCGTGATCCTCTACATATAACCAGTCACGTACGTTCTTTCCATCACCGTATACTGGAAGATCCTTGCCCTGAAGCGCATTGTTGATGATAAGTGGAATGAGCTTCTCTGGGAACTGGTAAGGGCCATAGTTGTTAGAGCAGTTTGTAATGTTTGC
>NZ_FNDP01000037.1 GCF_900100545.1 Pseudobutyrivibrio sp. 49 | reverse complement strand
ACCCCAAATAATTCGACTGATACTATACTGCTATCACTAAACAGCCTCATTTAATCTGAAGGTTGGAGCTTCAATTAATTTGACGAACAACACCAAGTGATGGCATACAGTCAATAAGCACGTAATCATAATTCGTCTTTACGGAATCAATATATTCCTTCAAAACTCGCTCACGGCTCATATAATTAACAAGCGATAGCTCCATTCCAGAAAGCTCGATGTTTGCTGGAAGCAAATCGACGCCTTCCTTGTGGTGAAGAATTCCCTCTCCATCTTCAATCCGCTGTTCATTGAGCACCTTCCCCATAATGTCCTTAACAGTCACCGGTATCTCATCAGTTCTTGGATACCCAAGGCTAATGGTAAGCGAACCTTGCGGATCCAAATCGATAAGCAAAACCTTCCTCCCTTCGGCAGCAAGACCTATTCCCAGGTTCTCTGTACTCTGAGTCTTTCCTGTACCGCCTTTTTGATTAACCATCGCAATAACAACTGGTTTACTCATTGTTGTTCCTCCTTCATCGAAAGTTATTGTTGTTGCATAGTGTTTTGTAGTACGACTCTGTAGTCATCAGCGAGTTATAAAGCGATGCCAACAGATATTGTTTTATATTCCTGATATCAGGCTTGTTTTCTTCCAGCCTGTTCAAAACAAAACATAGATTGAAAAAATTGAGCTTCATGAACTGCGACCTGACAATGCTCATAGGCTTCGTTTCACCACAAATAACTATCTCTTTCCTGGTGGAGCTCACCACATCTACAATCAGCTCATAAAGCTCATCAACAATTGGATTGTCAAAATAATCTGTTCTTAATGCATCCAGATTAATCTGCTGGGCTATATAACTCCTTATTGCTGAATAATTATCTGAATCAAGTCGCGTCCTGTCCCGTCCTTCATCATCACAACCTTCATCATTAGACAAGACGTGACTAGACTCAGTATCACTAAAATCATTTTTATTATTCTTAGTATTATTAGTGTGTTCATTCGACACTTCTTGAGATGTCTCTTCGACATTTCCAGAAATGTCATTTTGACACTTCTGGAAATGTCCATCTGACACCTCCTCTGAAAAGTCCAATACATAGATGAGATTTGGCTTTGTAAGCCCCTGTCTCTTTCTTTCAATTAATTCAAATTCTTCAAGTTCTTTAAAAACCTTTCCTGCCTTTTTAGGGTGACATTTTATCTTTTTAGCTGCATCATCTACTTTCCAATAAACAAAGACCCTTCCTTCATCATCAAACCATCCATTCTCTGCAGATAGACACATCCTATTCAAAAGCAAACCATACAATACCATCGCCTCACAGGAAAGATTATCAAACCTTTCCTCTGTTAACAGAAGTTGTGGAATTCTTATAAATGAAAAAAGGTCAGCTTGCCGCCGACCATAAAAGTATTTTTTAGACATTAAATCTCACCTCTCGTATTCTTTTTTTTATCCTTATAGCGCCATTTCTGGCTTATCCTTAATCTTTGGTTTGTGTTCCTTCTTCGGAGCCTCCTTAACCTTATCCTGGGTCTTCTTCAGCTTCCCTACAGCTGATTCCTTCTCTTTATCGGACTCTCGCTCCTTAGCAGCAATTCTCTCCTTGAAGGTATCAGCTATCTCAAAAACTTTTTCCTTTGAATCATAATGATAGAGATTGTTCGATAGAACATCCTCCGGTGAAAGCTCGCAGGTATTAACGCTTGCAATCATCTCCTTTAGAGCCTCTATATCTCCGCCCATAGACTCAGGTACCAAGAGAACCTCATGAATGCTGCAGGGGATGATATAGAAATCTTCGCCCATCTTCCTGGCCTGCTCATCAAGGAAGCCTTCATAAGCAATTACGCCAGCTCCATGATGCTTATCTGTTACCGTACCAACGAGAATCTGATCCTCAGGTCCTCCTGCAGGGATTCCTAAATCAACATCAGGAAGAAGCTCTGCTATCGTTCCAAACAAAGTATTAACCTCCACTGGTCTAATCTCTGGAGATGAAATAAGAGCATCCTTATGAAGCTGCTCCTTAGTGACATCCATTTTCTCCAGCATCTCGTTTGAAACAACAACTGATGCTATTCCATCATCCATCTGTCCTAGAAGCACTCGATAGACAATGGCTATATCCTCCATATCCTTATGAGGTACCTTCTCGAGTAATGCTGCATTCTTTTCTGAATTTACAGCCTCAAGCACCAGTTTGTCCTTGATAAAGTCATAATCAGTAATCTGACTCATATCGTAGGTTGGCATATGCGAAATTGCCTCTTCCATTAGTTGTGTCGCGTGGTCGAGAATCATATCATAGTCACCTACCTTCTCAAAAGCTGCAAACAGATTTGAGAAATTTCCACTAGGCCCCATCATTGAATCCTCAAGCTTAACCGAAATCGCATCATAAGCATCCTGATTAAGCTTCTGTGATGGTGTGATTTCGATACTTGCGATTTCATAGCCCCTTGCCTCGAGATTACTCTTTAGATCTTCAGTAAACTTTTCTTTGAACTTTTCGTAGTCCATACAAACTACCTCCTTTAGAATATTTTTCTTTTGTCAAAATGAAGACAAAAAAAGAGTAGAAATTCTGTTATGAATTCCTACTCTATGTAATATCCTTGGATGCTATTGAATTAGCTTACCTTTCTATAAATTTTTATTATTATGTAATCTCTAGCAGTGACTTTAATCGGTGACTTTTGGATTTTGAGCAAAAAAAGAAGTGCTTACAAACGCCGTAAAATCAACGTTTATAGCACTTTAGTCAAACAGGGGACGAGAGAATCGAACTCCCACCAAAGGTTTTGGAGACCCCTATCATACCATTTGACCAGTCCCCTAAATCGTAAGCGAAAAACCCAAAATTGATTTGAGTCCCTCACCCACGCGACTTAATGATAATAACACAATATCTAGTCGCTTTCAATAGAAAAATCACAAAAACTTCACATTTTTTTCAAGTTTTTGCCATAAAAAAATTCTTGCTTATATAGCAAGAATTTCTTAGTGGAGACGGAGAGATTCGAACTCTTGACCCCCTGCTTGCAAGGCAGGTGCTCTCCCAACTGAGCTACGCCCCCATATTAATTGATTCTGCCACTTACGATAGTAAAATAGCAAGCTGTCTTGCTTGCTAAAACCTTATAGCAACCTCAAAACTTCATACAGTGCTGCGAGAATCATTCGCTAAACATCTTTTTAGAATAAACCTTCGATCTATTAGTATTCATCAGCTGAATGCGTTACCGCACTTACACCTTGAACCTATCTACCTTATCGTCTTTA
>NZ_FNDP01000036.1 GCF_900100545.1 Pseudobutyrivibrio sp. 49 | reverse complement strand
GGAGGATATTTGAGAGGAGCTGCCCCTAGTACGAGAGGACCGGGGTGGACGGACCACTGGTGTATCAGCTGTCGACCAACGGCATAGCTGAGTAGCCAAGTCTGGACGGGATAAACGCTGAAGGCATCTAAGCGTGAAGCCCCCCTCAAGATGAGATATCCCCTCCTTCAAGGAGATAAGATCCCTTAAAGACGATAAGGTAGATAGGTTCAAGGTGTAAGTGCGGTAACGCATTCAGCTGATGAATACTAATAGATCGAAGGTTTATTCTAAAAAGATGTAAGCGTGTTCTCGAACACTGTATGAAGTTTTGAGGTTGCTATGATGACATAGTTTTACTGTAAGCCGATGTGGCTCAATTGGCAGAGCAGCTGATTTGTAATCAGCAGGTTATCGGTTCGAGTCCGATCATCGGCTTTATAATATGACCCTTAGGATAAAGTCCTAAGGGTTTTTTCGTATAAAAAGAAAGGCGAGGGGTTTATTCCCTCGCGGCTTTCATTAACATTTTATTATCGTACATTGTTTTATCAGCTCGTTTAAATACATCCTCTATAGATTTATCGTTTTCAGAATCATATATTGCCATACCTAAAGCCACAGAATAACGTTGCCAAGGTTCTATTGATGTATTGCTGGATGTATCTGTGAAAATTAATTCTAATTCGTCTAAAAGAGTATTCCTATTCATATAATCCATTTTCTCAAGTAGAATTACAAATTCATCTCCGCCAATCCTGAATATAGGAGAATGACTGAAAATTTGACACATTTCTCTGCAGGCTCCAAATATGTATTCATTTCCACGCTCATGTCCATATGTATCATTGATTTTCTTGAGGTAATTTAAATCTGCCATAATGATTGCAAATTCAGCAGTACCATGTTCAATTTCTTCATTAACTCGTTGAGATGTCTTATCATACCACGCTTTGTTTTTAACCTTAGTTAAGGAATCTTGATAAGCTAGCATATCCATATAATTGACTTGTGTCTTAAGATCGCTAACCTTTTCTTCCATATTAACTATATTCATTACATATGAATGCATATCCTCCGACATCTGTGAGATTGCATCATATAGACTCTCGACTTCGTTATGTGTATGTATTGGAGGTACATCCAATACCAATTTAGATGGATCAGTTTGTTCATGGGCATTTTCGGCAAATATTGAAACATTTCTTTCCAAATTGGCTATAGGCGATATAACGTTTTTTTCTAACCAAAACTGTAATAAGAACATGAATATAATACCAAGTGTAGTTATGATTATAATATTCTCTGTGATATATGCTTGAAGTGCATCATGTAATTCGGCAATATCTATATCAACACATAGTATTGCAAAGTGCTTGCCAGATGAATCAATTAACGGAAGAATACCTGTATAATCAACGCCCCAGGAGCTTCTATCCTCCAAGAAAGAAATATCATCTTTATTTAGAGCGTCAAGGTGAGCCTGAGCCATTTCGGCTGAATAATCATCGTGACATATGTATCCAAGAACAATGTCCTCATCAATATGATATTCTCGTTCATACTCCGTTGTAGCGGAAAGAACAATTAGCATATTATCAGTTTCATTGTTATTTAATGGTGTGACAATATATAGATAATGAATATTGAATTGTTCTACCACATCATCCATAAGATGCATGAGTTCATTGTATTTTGGAGATTCTTCAAGATTATCTACACAATTAGATAAATCATCTAAGTCAATATGACTATGAACGTACACTAAGATATCTGTTATTCGCTCTTCGTATGATTTATATAGTGATTTACGGAAACTACGGAATGTAAGAATATTTAAAAAAATGCATAGTAATAGTATAAACGCCATAGAGCCTATGAAAATACTTTGCCTAAGGGGTTTATCAAACTTATGCATTACGATGTTCTCCTGACAATTAAGTCACAAACATACTCCACAAATATATTATAGAAGAAACGTATGAAAAAATTATGATAGTGAACAGCTTATAACAAACCTTCCTTGAATATTTTCATCATTTCGTTTGTAAGACTATATTCCAGCGGTTGAAGTTCAATTTCTTTTCTTGGAACCCACTGAGCATACTTTAGCTCTTCTTCATCCATTTTGATAGAATCATCACCATTAACCTCACAGAAAAATCCCATCAGTATATCACTGGCAATTCCCCAAGGTTGAGATTTATAGTAACGGATATTTTTTACTTTGAGTCCAGTTTCTTCCATGACTTCACGAGTTACTGTTTCCTCTACAGATTCTCCTATTTCTGTAAAGCCTGCAACAAGAGCATTATGGGCAAATCCGGTTCTATATTTTGTCAAAAGAAGTTTGTCATTATTAATAACACCGACTATAACAGCTGGATTGATTCTAGGATAGACAGTTTTTCCACATTTTGGACATACTCTAGCACGTTCTGTCAACGAATTTTCGTTCAGTGATCCGCAACGTCCGCAGTATCTTGTTCCTTCGTACCATTCAATAAGCTGAAATGCAGTAAAAGCTGCAAAAACATAGTGTTTTGGAAAAAGATAATCTTTACGAAGATCTCGCATATCATAAAATGAGAAATCCTTAGGGATATTAACGGCTTCAGAATCAGTATAAAAGAAGTCTTCATCATCTATACTGAAAAGGTATGTATAATGTATATCTAGTCCAAGAACACCTGCCAGTGGATAAGAAATTTCCTTTTTATCATTATCGATTTTTAGCAAGAATTTTCCACCTTTAAAAAGCACGACAAGACTATTCGTATTTACGGATTTAACAGAGTAACTATTATTAAGCTTTTTTGGTGATATATCCTGAATCATAGACCTTACCTCTCTGCGATTAATGTCTAGATTATAGCACATGTTAAAAGTAGTTTTTCAATAATTATCATATGATATAGTTGCTATATAGATTTGCCTGACAGATTGCAATAGATTCTAACTAAAGCGTTAAATTTGGCAAATAGACGCACTTTAAAAAAATGAGGAAAATCCGTTGACACCGAGTGTCTGGGATGATACCATAATCAAGCACTCGAAATTATTTCGTATAAAAGTGTTGAGGGCTTATAGCTCAGCTGGTTAGAGCGCACGCCTGATAAGCGTGAGGTCGGTGGTTCGAGTCCACTTAAGCCCATTTATAAATGTAAATAATCCTCGATAGCTCAATGGTAGAGCACTCGGCTGTTAACCGAGTTGTTGTAGGTTCGAGCCCTACTCGGGGAGTTTATTTCGGGGTGTGGCTCAGTTTGGCTAGAGCACCTGGTTTGGGACCAGGGGGTCGCAGGTTCGAATCCTGTCACCCCGACTTAGAAATTAATAATTTATGCGGGTGTGGTTCAATGGTAGAACATCAGCCTTCCAAGCTGAATACGTGGGTTCGATTCCCATCACCCGCTTTTTGTGTATAAAAATATATTATTTAAATTTTGTAGAGTTGAAGATTTTTTCTTCGACTCTTTTTTTGTAAAAGAAAAACTACCACCACAAGAAGTGTGTTATATTAATGCTGTAAGAATAATATTATCAGGAGGTGTCGCTATGTTAAAGATTTATGGAAGAGATGACTGCCCAGATTGTGTTGCTTGTAAAGCTAGTTTCGACGAAGCAGGTCTTGAGTACGATTTTAGAGATATAGGCAAGTCGTTAAAAGATATGGCTGTTTTCATTAAGATAAGAGATATAAATGAAGTGTTCGATGAAATTGTAGAAGCAGGGAAAATAGGTATTCCGGCTTTGGTATTTGAAGATAGAAGTGTGACTTTGGATTGGGAAGAATATCTTGAGGAAGAAGGATATTTAATTGAGAAATCGCCATCATCCTGTTCGGTAGATGGTAGTGGTTGTTAGTATGAGAATTGCAATGATTTAAGAATTATAAGGAGAGAGCGAATGGAATTTACAACAGATGTTTTTTCACAGTATGACAAAAAGTGGGCGCTGTTAACAGCAGGAAATATTGAAAAGTTTAATACGATGACAATAAGCTGGGGTGGTTTTGGAACATTATGGAATAAGCCAGTGGCAACAGTTTATGTCAGAAACTCTCGTTATACACATGAGTTTTTGGATAATAATGAGTTTTTCACAGTCAGCTTTTATCCAGATGAGCATAAGAAGATTCTTAGCGTTTTAGGATCTAAGTCTGGAAGAGAAATGGATAAGATTCATGAGTCTGGATTAACAGCCAAGGAATGTGGTGATAGCGTAACATTTGAAGAAGCAGAGGTTACATTTGTTTGCAGAAAACTTATGAGACAACCATTAGAAATAAAATATATGTTAGTGGATATTGCATATCAGTTCTATGATAGAGAAGCGCCACATGACATGTATATCGGAGAGATCGTGGATATAATCAAATAAATGTCTATTATTGTTTTGTAAGCTACCAGTCCAATATGAAGGCTGGTAGCTTATTTTTTGATATTCGCAGAAGTATTATTAGAATTGTTTGAAATGGTAGATAATTCCAACAACACACCTGATACAAGGATAATAGATTTACTTTAAAAAAATATAAAAAATCCGTTGACACCAGGCAATTAGGATGATACTATAATCGAGCGCTGAGGGACAGCAAGTCACACAGCACAAACGAAGATTGATAACTGAACAGTGAAACAAACCTTGAATTAATACATTTTCAAAATGAAACATGTATCCTTGAAATTCATTTAGTTTCTAAGACGAAACAAAAACCTTTATTAAAGGGTGAGGATTTTCAAAACTTGATTTTGAAAATCATTGCCTAGTAAGAATCTCTGATTCTTACATATCAAGTAAACAAGTCAGTTTTATACTGATTCGGAATTAAACTTTTAAACATGAGAGTTTGATCCTGGCTCAGGATGAACGCTGGCGGCGTGCTTAACACATGCAAGTCGAACGAAGCAGTTTATCACGATCCCTTC
>NZ_FNDP01000039.1 GCF_900100545.1 Pseudobutyrivibrio sp. 49 | reverse complement strand
TTGATAAAGTTTTTTTCGCAAACCATAACCTTATCACAAGAAGGATGTTCTTTTTGTATTTATTCTATTTTTTCCGACTAAAAGTTTACTCTAGCACCAAAGCGTAGCCATAAACTAAGCCGCAAGTAACTATCAATCCCTCTTGTAGGTATCAAGCTCTTTGGTTTCTCATTGAGACATGTAGTCGAACAGAGAAACCTAAGGCTTGTAGCCGTAGCAAGAGTCTTAATGCCTAGGATTGAGAGTGTAACTTGCGGCGTAAATTTATGACTTCTTGTGGGCTACTTAAGGAAAAAGTCCACAAGAACTTGGCTTTGCCAAGCAATATTTTCTTTCAGAAAATATTGGTCCATGTCCGGTTCTTGATTTTCTGAGGAAAATCAAAAACCTATACTATCTCGAATTTCTGAGTTGATGCATTGAGTTGCTTTGTAACTTCATTGTTTTGATCCATAGCCTCTGTAATGCCTTGGATTTCCCCAACAATCTCAGTTGCTGAAGCTGCACTCATTCCAATCGCACTTGAGCTTTCCTGTACAGAACTTGAAATGCTCTCAATTCTGTCAGCCATCTCATTCATTACAAAATTGAGATTATCAGCCTTCTCAGAGAAGGTTCCAAGCATCTCCTCTATCATTGTAGCAGTGTTCTCATACTTAACACCAGTGTCAACAAAGGCATCGTAGTCAGCCAATACATTTTCATTAATGAAGTCAATAACCTGAATAGCGTTATCCGAAAGGGACTTAACTGCAGAAGTAACCTTAGAAGAAATCTCCTGAATGTTACCAGCTGTATCGCGGGAATTTGCTGCAAGAGCACTAATCTCATCTGCAACTACAGCGAAGCCCTTACCAGCTTCACCTGCACGAGCGGCCTCGATTGAAGCATTAAGCGCAAGAAGATTTGTCTGGCTGGCAATATCAAGAATTTCATTTGTAAGGTCGCCAATCTGATTAACCTGTTCAGATTCCTTAACAGAAACTTCAAGAACCTTCGACAGCTCTTCCATCTTCTTTCCAGTATTATCCTTCTTACTGTTGGCTTCCTTCTTAATTGAATCAGCCGCATCTTTGATTTCATTAGCCTTTTCAGCACCTGCTTTAGCCTCTGCGTCAATTGCATCTGTTGCCTCTCGAACCTGAAGAACCTTATCATTCAAATCCTCTGCTGTTGCAGATACACTTTCCATAGATGCTGCCAGCTCTTCCATTGCTGCAGATGTGTTAGTTACATTATCACTAGCACTTTGGATCTTTACAATAACACTATCTGCAGATGATGTAAGAACTGTTGCTCCATCCTTAACATCTCTGATTACACCCTGCAATGTTCCTAAGAACTGATTGATACAATCAGATATAAGTGCAAGCTCTGTTTTTGTTTTTGTGTTTATTCGGGCAGTTAAATCGCCCTTGCCCTTATTGATATTATTAATGATAGCTTGCAATTCATATGAAATACCAAGTATAGTCTTATTAATTCTAACAAATGAAAGTACAAAGCTAAGTATAATCAAGACAACAACCATTGCCATGACTATATATCCCTTTACAGAAACCTGGGCAATGTACCCATCCAAATAAGCGCTAAAGCCCACGCTTAGAGAATTAATTCCCTCATCAATAGCATCTAAAGCATCATTTGTTGCAACAAGGCTTGTTCCGTAATCACCAGATACACAGCCAATTGCTCCCGTAAAATCACCTGATATGATAAAGTTTTCCACAGCACCAGCTGCAGCAACTAATGCCTCTGCGCTAGCTCTGAGATTATCAACTCTCTCCTGCCCATCTGGTAGGTTTCCAACCAGTATACTAGCATCCAAATAATCAAGATGAGAGCCAATATCATTCATATAACCTTCCATCTCCGCAAATTCTTCAGCTGGCATTTCCTTGCCTGCCTCAAGTTGTCCTAATGTACGATTAATTTCAGCTGAAATATGAACTACATCTTGACGTAATGCAGCCGATTCCTGTGCGCAAATAAGTTCATTTTCACTTGCTACTAAAGCCAGTGACTTTACGCTTTGCATAGCTGAGTTGGAAATCACTGCATATATTATAAATGCCGCAAGTATAGCAACATTTACAATTATGTTTTGAAAAGAAATTGATTGGAAAAAGTTGCCTTTATTATTTTCAACAACCTTTCCAACAGCTTTAAGATTTTCCTTTTGCTCAGCTGTAAGATTTTTATCAAGCCTCTGTTTTATTTTCTCTTGCCTTTCTTCTGTTCCCATTGCGCACCCCCATTTAAATTAATGGCTAATAATTCCGTTTAAAAAATTATATACCCATACGTTTTAATTGGTTAAGAGGTGTCACAAAAAAAACATATAATGTTTAAAAAATGTACAATTTCTATGGATTTTTATGAGATAAAACATTTGATTAATCTCATTTTAAAAACTAAAAAAGAGCTCTTGGATAAACCAAGAGCTCTCAGAGTGTAGACAAAGTGTCGCGGCTTTGCCGCGACCTTTTCTTTTTTATAAGGAGGAACTGGAGTCTGCGGACTCCAGTTCTTTCATTTTTAGTCCTTCTAAAGTCTAAAGAAACCTTGATT
>NZ_FNDP01000042.1 GCF_900100545.1 Pseudobutyrivibrio sp. 49 | reverse complement strand
GGGGCTGTCGCTTTAGATGATTAAATCATCTAAGCGAGGCCCCTTTTTCTTACCATAAATTGTGGATTTGAGAAATGGTTTTCATTGTTATTGTGAAAAATTGAGTACTTTAACAAGCCGATGTGATAATCGGCGCATTGTTGCCTTTTTCATTTTGAAGTGTCAAAAATTATGAGGCTTTTTTCAATTCAAACAGGTGTGTTCCTGTTCGCTCAGCAGCAATCTTATGATGTAGCTTATTTATATCATAGCCGATTGCCAGCAGTATGCTCTGTGCAAGAACATTTTCTTTTCCACGATACAGATATCTTCTGAAGTTCATGTCTTCTTTCACGTTTGCGAATGATCCTTCCGCTTGAATACTGCGGTTCATTCTCAGCTGAGTTCCGTAATCGCTGGTTATTCGTTCAAGACATTCTGCTCGCTTTTCTTCCATTTTTCTTGAAACGGAAAGCCTCTTGTTTCTATCTTCAAACGCTGTCTTGCAGTTATTCCCTTTAATGCAGTCTTTCTTGTAAGGACAGCTATCACAACTATTACACTCATATATAGTTACTTCCCGCTGATATCCCGTTGCTGTTTTCTGTGTCCTTTTGGATACTGCAGTGAGTTGTTTGCCATTTCTACATATATAACTGTCTGATTCGGGATCATAGTCCATGTTTTCACGTCTGCTAATGTCATGCCGGAACTTTCTTGTTTTTGAAAGTTCATAATTCTGAGGCTTGATGTATGCAGTTTGCTCATTTGATTCGATAAAGATATAATTCTCTTCACTTTCATAGCCGGCATCAGCAACGATATTTTTATACTTGAATGTAAGATGTTCCTCCATGTCTTTAAGGAAGGGGATCAGCGTAATGGTATCTGTTGGAGCCGGGAATACATCCAGCCATGTGACATACTCTGAATCCACTCCATGCTGCAGGTTATATGCTGGCTTAAGCTGGCCGTTGAGCATGGCATCTTCCTTCATCCTCATGAATGTTGCATCTGTATCAGTCTTTGAATAACTGTTTCTGGTGCCGCATACATACAGCTTGTGGTTATACTCTTTGAGCTTTTCTATGTACTCCTCAAGTTTTTCTATTGAACGTTGGAGTGGAGTCTTTCTTTTTCCAATACCATGTACGAACTGGATATCTTCATCATCCTTAAGTTTATACAGTTTCTTCCTTAGACGCTTAATGGTGTGTAATGATATTTGGTCGTTATATACTACTTTTATCCCATAGAGTTCTTCACACTCGGCACAGAAAGTACATATCTTTTCAGTCAGCTTTATCATGTTTTTTGATACAGCTTTCTTCCATACAAAGGTATACTTGTTGGCTACTGACTCTATCTTGGTTCCGTCAATGAAGATGTTTTCGCCTGAAATCTCACCAAGTTCTAGCAGTATGGTTCCTACCTGTGCCATGATCTGCTTGGCGCACTGTGAGAGATGAATTGATATAAATCTTGCGATGGTGGAATGGTCAGGAGCAGGCGCTCCGTCCAGAAGGTACATGAAATTGATGTCTCTCTTGCAGGCAGACTCAATATCACGACTTGAATAGATTCTGTTCATTGCTGCATAGATGACAATCTTAAGCATCTGACGTGGTGTAGCCTGATTCTTTCTGATTCTGTTATAAGTCTCATAAAGATCAGAAAGATTCATTTCCTCCACAAATGCACTTACCAGGCGTACCGGATCATCGGATGGAATGGATATTTCTATGTCTAGCGGAAGTTTGATTTGATGATACAAGGAAGATACAGTATAATCTCCTTGTAAGATTTTGTTTAGTAGCATAAACTAATTTTACAGCAAAAATCGGGCTTTTCGAAGCCCGATTTTTGTGTTAAACACAGTATTTTCGCATACAAAAAGGGGCCTCGCACTAGTTTCTTAGTGCGACAGCCCC